>NZ_JADYVW010000004.1:690000-693932 GCF_020194135.1 Bradyrhizobium sp. BRP23
GGGTTTGGTAAGACGGTAAGTCCCCCTAGCCCATCCAGTGCTCTACCCCCCGAAGCATTCGTGCGAGGCGATACCTAAATATCTTTCGCGGAGAACCAGCTATTTCCCAGTTTGATTGGCCTTTCACCCCTAACCACAAGTCATCGGAGCCTTTTTCAACAGGCACCCGTTCGGTCCTCCAGTGAGTGTTACCTCACCTTCAACCTGCTCATGGCTAGATCACTAGGTTTCGGGTCTAATACAACGAACTTGGCGCCCTATTCAGACTCGCTTTCGCTACGCCTTCGCCTATCGGCTTAAGCTTGCTCGTTAAATTAAGTCGCTGGCCCATAATACAAAAGGTACGATGTCACCCAGAACGAATCTTGAGCTCCATCTGTTTGTAGGTGTCCGGTTTCAGGTCTATTTCACTCCCCTCGTCGGGGTGCTTTTCACCTTTCCCTCACGGTACTGGTTCGCTATCGGTCGCTGAGGAGTACTTAGGCTTGGAGGGTGGTCCCCCCGTGTTCAGACAGGATTGCACGTGTCCCGCCTTACTCGTGGATACATCATCGCATTACTCGTACGGGGCTATCACCCTCTGAGGCCCAGCTTTCCTGACTGGTTCCGATTGTCTTTGATGTATCACTGGCCTGGTCCGCGTTCGCTCGCCACTACTAACGGAGTCTCTGTTGATGTCCTTTCCTCCAGGTACTTAGATGTTTCAGTTCCCTGGGTTTGCTTGAAACCTCCTATGTATTCAGAAGTCTCATACCTTCTCTTGATAACCGGAAATCCAAAACCTCTAGGGTCATGGTCCCGATCATTTCTGGTCGAACACCAAAACACAAGGTCTTGGAGTTCCGGCTATCGAAGGTGGGTTTCCCCATTCGGAAATCCGCGGATCAAAGCTTCTTCGCAGCTCCCCACGGCTTATCGCAGCGTAGCACGTCCTTCATCGCCTCTCAGCGCCAAGGCATCCACCGAACACCCTTAAGGCACTTGATTGCTCTCATTATCAATGTCCACACACTCGGCAGAATGTTGTCTGCACGATTGCCTTACGGCGCGCACCCTCGATGAATGCTACGTGCAGCCGGACATTGACTAGAAAGACCAGCTTGCTTCGTAAGATCGTTCCGATAGCGAGGCGGTCAAGCTTCGCTAAAAGGATCATTTTACAACTCGCATTCAACCTCACGGCTGAAAGCGAGCGCCGAAAATGATCCGGAGATAATGAAGGTTCGCGCAACAATCTGCTGCGCGACCCAACTCGGATCGATCTCCTCTTTACGATGTCAGAAAACACGCATCTTGCTGTCTATCCAGACTAGCAGGATGCGAAGTGATGTTTCGCGGACGACGGTGCAAGATCTCGGTGATCAAACCATCTGGTGGAGCCAGACGGGATCGAACCGACGACCTCATGCTTGCAAAGCACGCGCTCTCCCAGCTGAGCTATGGCCCCGTAACCAGAAGACGAATGCTCACTCGATGAAAGTGGTGGGCCTGGGAAGACTTGAACTTCCGACCTCACGCTTATCAAGCGCGCGCTCTAACCAACTGAGCTACAAGCCCCTAACGCATATCCCGTCAGGGACCGTGGGATCCTGCTTGATGCAGGCCCAGCGCGTGTTCGTCCGCGAAGAAAGAGAAACGAAGACGGCGAAATCCCGCCAATGCAGCTCAACGATCTGGCGATCTGTTGGCCACTGATGTTTCTAAAACGATCCGATAGTGAGCGTGAGCTCGCTGAAGGATCATCCTTAGAAAGGAGGTGATCCAGCCGCAGGTTCCCCTACGGCTACCTTGTTACGACTTCACCCCAGTCGCTGACCCTACCGTGGCCGGCTGCCTCCCTTGCGGGTTAGCGCACCGTCTTCAGGTAAAACCAACTCCCATGGTGTGACGGGCGGTGTGTACAAGGCCCGGGAACGTATTCACCGTGGCGTGCTGATCCACGATTACTAGCGATTCCAACTTCATGGGCTCGAGTTGCAGAGCCCAATCCGAACTGAGACGGCTTTTTGAGATTTGCGAAGGGTCGCCCCTTAGCATCCCATTGTCACCGCCATTGTAGCACGTGTGTAGCCCAGCCCGTAAGGGCCATGAGGACTTGACGTCATCCCCACCTTCCTCGCGGCTTATCACCGGCAGTCTCCTTAGAGTGCTCAACTAAATGGTAGCAACTAAGGACGGGGGTTGCGCTCGTTGCGGGACTTAACCCAACATCTCACGACACGAGCTGACGACAGCCATGCAGCACCTGTGCTCCAGGCTCCGAAGAGAGGGTCACATCTCTGCGACCGGTCCTGGACATGTCAAGGGCTGGTAAGGTTCTGCGCGTTGCGTCGAATTAAACCACATGCTCCACCGCTTGTGCGGGCCCCCGTCAATTCCTTTGAGTTTTAATCTTGCGACCGTACTCCCCAGGCGGAATGCTTAAAGCGTTAGCTGCGCCACTAGTGAGTAAACCCACTAACGGCTGGCATTCATCGTTTACGGCGTGGACTACCAGGGTATCTAATCCTGTTTGCTCCCCACGCTTTCGTGCCTCAGCGTCAGTACCGGGCCAGTGAGCCGCCTTCGCCACTGGTGTTCTTGCGAATATCTACGAATTTCACCTCTACACTCGCAGTTCCACTCACCTCTCCCGGACTCAAGATCTTCAGTATCAAAGGCAGTTCTGGAGTTGAGCTCCAGGATTTCACCCCTGACTTAAAGACCCGCCTACGCACCCTTTACGCCCAGTGATTCCGAGCAACGCTAGCCCCCTTCGTATTACCGCGGCTGCTGGCACGAAGTTAGCCGGGGCTTATTCTTGCGGTACCGTCATTATCTTCCCGCACAAAAGAGCTTTACAACCCTAGGGCCTTCATCACTCACGCGGCATGGCTGGATCAGGGTTGCCCCCATTGTCCAATATTCCCCACTGCTGCCTCCCGTAGGAGTTTGGGCCGTGTCTCAGTCCCAATGTGGCTGATCATCCTCTCAGACCAGCTACTGATCGTCGCCTTGGTGAGCCATTACCTCACCAACTAGCTAATCAGACGCGGGCCGATCTTTCGGCGATAAATCTTTCCCCGTAAGGGCTTATCCGGTATTAGCACAAGTTTCCCTGTGTTGTTCCGAACCAAAAGGTACGTTCCCACGCGTTACTCACCCGTCTGCCGCTGACGTATTGCTACGCCCGCTCGACTTGCATGTGTTAAGCCTGCCGCCAGCGTTCGCTCTGAGCCAGGATCAAACTCTCAAGTTGGACTTGAACTTTGAACCGGCTGATCACAACGTTTGACGAGGTCCCACCATTATCGACCGAAGTCGATGTGCTGCCCGCGATTCACATCGCTGGCAACGATGGTGTTTCCTTTAAAACGTGTACCGCCGAAGTCTTTCGTCCGGTCTCGATCAGAAAAGCCGAAGCTTCTCGGAAGCGAGACCCGCAAGGACTCCGCCGTCCACGTTTCTCTTTCTTCATCTTCACTTGTCAAACAGCCCGAGGCCATGGAGGCCTCAACCTTCCTGAGAGGAAGGGTTCCGACACCCTTACCGACGATGGATGAACTCCAACCGACTGGTGTCGGCTGTTGTGTCACTCAACAAGGTGAGGAGCATCAGTGGCGCGTTCGCTCGCCTTGGTCAGTGACCCGGCGGCGCCGCGCTCAGTGGTTGGGGTTATAGGCCCCACCTTCCGGCCTGTCAACGCCAATCGTCAACAAATCGTCGCACAGCGGACCAGCGAGAAAACACCCACGATTCCAGCCATTTAGAAAGCCGCCGGGCACATCGAACGAGCCCGCCCGGCAAAAAATCTGAAAAAAGTTTGCCCGCCGGCGGGCTCCGGAGGGCGCCTTGGAGCCCTCCCTGGCGGCCTCCCTCGGGGGCCCTCCTCCGCACTCCGCCACCCTGGGGGGCGCGCCGTCCCAAGCGCTGTCGGCCCCCCTGCCAGACGC
>NZ_JADYVW010000040.1:0-1736 GCF_020194135.1 Bradyrhizobium sp. BRP23
GTCGCCGCAAGGTGCGGTCGAGACGGCGCTGGCGCAGATCTGGGCCGAGCTCCTTGGTGTCGAGCGCATCGGGCGCAACGACCACTTCTTCGAACTGGGCGGCCACTCGCTCTTGGCCGTGCAGATGTCGAGCCGGCTGTCACAGGCTGTCGGGGTCGAACTGCCACTGTCGACGCTGTTCGCAAGGCCAGTGCTGAGTGACCTGGCGGCAAGCATCGTCGAGCTGTTGAGCCGCTCCGGTCCGCACGAGCTGTCGTCGATTGCAGCCGTGTCGCGTCATGAGCCGCTTGTGCTGTCGTTTGCGCAGCAGCGGCTATGGTTTTTGGCTCAGCTGAACGAAGGCAGCACGAACTATCACATTCCGCTGGCCTTGCGATTGCGCGGGATGCTCGACCGCAGCGCCTGGCAGCGCAGCCTTGACCGTCTGTTTGCGCGTCATGAGGCGCTGCGCAGTGTGTTTGTCGCGACCCAAGGCAAGCCCGGGGTTGAGGTTCTGCCGCCGGACGCGGGTCTGCCGATAGTTGAGCATGATCTGCGGGAGAGATCGGATGCGGAAGCGGCATTTTTGGATCTGTGCCATGAAGAGGGGCGCACGCCATTCGATCTTGCGCGCGGTCCGCTGATCCGCGGGCGGCTGATCCGCATCGCCGACGAGGAACACGTCTTCCTACTGACCCAGCATCACATCGTCTCGGACGGTTGGTCGATGGGCGTGCTGCTGCGTGAACTTAGCCAGCTCTACCGGGCATTCGAGGCTGGGCAGGACGACCCTCTGCCGCCGCTTGCGATCCAGTATCCGGATTACGCCGCCTGGCAACGTCAATGGCTGTCGGGGGAACGGTTGCAGAAGCAGGCGCAGTATTGGCGCAGCGCCCTGGCAGGCACAGCCCGTCTTGTCTTGCCGACGGACCATGCGCGGCCTGCCCAGCAGTCGTTTGCCGCGGCCACGGTCCCGATCACCGTCGATGCGGATTTGACGCGGGAGCTGAAGCGGCTGAGCCTACAGCATGGCACGACGTTGTTCATGATGGTGCTGGCGGCCTGGGCGGCGGTGCTGTCGCGTCTGTCCGGGCAGGACGATCTTGTGATTGGCGTGCCGAGCGCCAATCGGGGGCACCGCGAGATCGAAGAGCTGATCGGGTTCTTCGTCAACACCCTGGCGCTTCGGCTGGACCTGTCGGGCAAGCCGCGCGTGTCGGAGCTTCTGGAGCGGACGCGGCGCACGGTGCTGGCTGCGCAGGAGCATCAGGACCTGCCGTTCGAGCAGGTGGTGCAGATCGTGCAGCCGCCCCGGGCTCTTGATCACACGCCATTGTTCCAGGTGATGCTGGCCTGGGAGAACAATGCGGTTGGGTCATTGGACCTGCCGGGGCTGAGTGTCGAAGCTGCCGGGGAGGAGATTGATCAGGTCGAGTTCGATCTGGAGCTGAGCCTTGGTGAGCAGGGCGAGGAGATCGCCGGAACACTGGCTTATGCCACGGCGCTGTTTGATCAGGCGACGATCGAGCGGCAGCGTGGTTATCTGCTGGCGCAGCTGCGGGCGATGGTTGCCGATGCGCAGCAAGAGGTCCACCGGATTGAGCTGCTCTCGACTGCCGAGCGCACGTATCTGCTGGAGGAGCTGAACCGGACGGCGGCGCCGTATCCTGCGGAGCGGTGCATCCACGAGCTGTTCGAGGCGCAGGTGCACAAGGCGCCGGATGCGGTGGCGGTGGTCTGCAAAGATGAGCGGCTGA
>NZ_JADYVW010000041.1:0-1541 GCF_020194135.1 Bradyrhizobium sp. BRP23
CCGTCGAGGCGGTGGACGCCGCCGGCGAGCTTGGCCATGCGGGGGTCGAGGTTGACGGGGTTTTCTTCCTTACCGTCCTCGGGCAGGCGCAGCACCTCGCCGATCTGGTCGATCAGGAGGCCATAGGATTCGCCGCGCAGGTC
This sequence comes from Bradyrhizobium sp. BRP23, assembly GCF_020194135.1. Lineage (NCBI taxonomy): Bacteria > Pseudomonadati > Pseudomonadota > Alphaproteobacteria > Hyphomicrobiales > Nitrobacteraceae > Bradyrhizobium > Bradyrhizobium sp. BRP23. The sequence continues at coordinate 144 of NZ_JADYVW010000041.1, forward strand.
GACGCCGACCGCCATCGCGGTCTTGCCGTCCTCGTCCTTGGGCAGGCCGAGGCGCGAGCGCATGTCGACCACGGTGACGATGCGGCCGCGCAGGTTCAACACGCCCGCGATCTCACGCGAGGCCAGCGGCACGCGGGTGACGCGCTCGGGCATGAACACGTCCTGGACGCGGGAGATCGGCAGGCCGAACAGCTGGCCGCCGATCATCGCGGTGACGTACTCGACCATGGCGCCTTCGCTGGACTGGGTCTTCTTGCTCATTTCAGGGTCTCCTGGTCCATGCCGCTCAAGGTTTAAGCCGCGGCCGCCCGGCTCAGCTCGGAGGCGCCGGCGGCGCCCGCGGTCTGCTCCTTCAGCGCCGCGATCAGGCCGGGACGGTCGAACTTGGCGACGTAATCGTGGAAGCCGGCCTGACGGCCGCGCTCGATCGCCGCCGGCGACACCAGCGCCGACAGGCCGATGATCGGCGTCGCAGCGAGGTTGTTGTCGGAGCGGACGACTTCCGCGAACTCGAACCCGTTCATGTCGGGCATCTCGATGTCGGTCAGGATCACGTCGAAGCTTTGGGCGCGCAGTGCCGCGAGGCCCTCCTGCGCGGTCGGCGCGGTGCGGACGCGGTAGCCGGCGGCCTTCAGCACCGGCGCCAGCATGTTGCGGAAGAAGGCCGAGTCGTCGACCAGCAGCACCGACTGCGAATGCAGCGACGGCTTCATCTCCTTGCGGGTGAACCAGTCGGCGAACGCCATCGGCAGGAAGTGGCCGACGTCGATCACCTCGGTGGCCTGGCCCTTGATCACGGCCGAGCCGAGAACGCCGGAGGAGGAGCCGCCGACCTCGATGTTGAGGCGTTCCTCGACGATGTCGATGATCTCGTCGACGACGAGGCCCATGGAGCGGCCGTCGTCGGCGAACACCAGGATCGGCTGGGCGCCCTGGCTCGCAATGGTGACGCCTTCCATGGCCACCAGCGGCATCAGCTGCTCGCGGTACTGCACCATGTAGCGGCCGTTCGAGAACTCGATCTTGTCGGCCGGCAGCTCTTCCAGGCGCGTGACGAGGCCGAGCGGAACCGCCTTGGGCTGCGACGAGCCGGCGCGGAACACCAAGAGCGAGGTGGTCTGCTCGCCACTTCCGATGTGATGGCCGGCCGCTTCGTCACCCATGCCATGGGCCGAGGAGCCGGCGGCGCCGAGCGCCTTGGCGATGCCGTTGGGATCGATGATCATGATGACCGCGCCATCGCCCAGAATGGTGTTGCCGGAGAACATGTCGATGTGACGCAGTTTTGTCGACATCGGCTTGACCACGATTTCTTCGGTGTGGAACACGCCATCGACGACGATGCCAAAGGTCTGGCTGCCGACTTGCGTCACCACGATGAAGCCGTTCTCGGGATCG
>NZ_JADYVW010000042.1:0-1465 GCF_020194135.1 Bradyrhizobium sp. BRP23
GCAGCCGATGACTTTACACGCCCGCAGTTCGCTCATCCCGAAGGCTCCACGGAGATGGGCGACAGCTTTCCGCTTGGCCGCTTGCGTCACCATTAATGGGATGGTCCGCACCGTCCTCCTCCCTCATCATGGGGGAGGTCAGATCAATAGAGAAGAGTATCATGGCCCATCGCAATTTGCCGCGACCTGCGGCTGTCTATGGATCGACATTGGCAAGAACCTGTTCCACGTCGTTGGCCTGAGCTGCGACGGCACACCTGTTCAGAAAGTTCGCTCTCGACGGGACACTCTTCTTCAGTTCTTTGCTCGCGCACAACCAAGCATAGTTGGCATGGATTCCTGCGCCGGTTCACAGTGGCTCGCCCGGAAGATACAGGCACTTGGTCACAAGGTGCGCCTGATCCCCGCGCAATTCGTGAAGCCCTACGTGAAGTCAAACAAGAACGACATCATCGACGCCGAGGCGATCGCTGAGGCCACGACGCGACCGACAATGCGCTTCGTCGCCGTGAAGGAGGAGGACCAGGTCGATCTTCAAGCGCTGCATCGAATCCGTGACCAGATGGTCGGCGCGAGGACACGCCTGATCAATCAGATGCGGGCTTTCTGCCTCGAGTATGGCGTACCTTTGCGTCAGGGGGCCGGAATATTCAAGCTCGAGCTACCGCTCGCTTTGAAAGACGAAGGAAACGGTATATCACCGGTGATGCGGCGTCTGGTCGGCGATCTCTACGCCGATCTCTGCCGCCTCGAAGAACGGATCCGCCAAGTGACACAGGAGATCGAAGCGGTCGCTAACCGAGAGGACGTTACACGCCGGCTGATGACAATCCCTGGTATCGGCGCATTAGGTGCGACCGCTGTGCTTGCCGCGATCGGTGATGGGTTGCAGTTTCGCAAGGCTCGCGACCTTGCTGCCTGGCTGGGGTTGGTGCCCAGACAATACTCGACCGGCGGAAAACAGACGTTGCTTGGCATCAGCAAACGCGGCAACCGCTATTTGAGAAAACTTCTAGTGCATGGCGCGCGATCCTGCTTCCGGCATCTGGACCGAACGCGCGATCGCTTTGGAAGCTGGCTCAACGGGCTCCAAGCTCGGATGCATCCGAATAAGGCCGTTGTCGCACTAGCCGCCAAGATGGCTCGCATTGTCTGGGTGGTCTTGAACAAGCCAGGAGCACTCTACGAACGCAGGGATCCCGCTTTCAGCTGACGACTTCTGGCGAGATTGCAAGGCTCGGGAACAGTGATGACGAAACAGTGGATCAACATGCCGTAAGCCCTGTGCAAAAAAGCGGGCTTCGTGCCCGAACCATTTATTGGGAACGGCGTGCGCGGATCTCATCATGGCCTGGCTGCAACAGCAGTCCGCTCGCGAGAGGCCGGATACATTTATGCAACTGGAAGCGTCATTTTCGCTGTTACGACCCTTGCACGGACGGTGCGGACCATACATTCTTTCTCA
>NZ_JADYVW010000043.1:0-1291 GCF_020194135.1 Bradyrhizobium sp. BRP23
AGGTTCGAGCCGAGGCTCGAGGCCTGCGAGCGCAGCGTGCTCGAGGCGGCGTTGAGGTTGGTCAGCACCTTGTTGGTGGCAGCGTTGTCGATGAAGTCGACACCGCTGGTCAGCGAGGCGAGGCCCAGACCCTTGGAGTTGTAGGTCACGCCGGTGATGCTGAGGTTCGACTTGCCGGTCTCGTCGAACACCAGCTTGAGCTGGTCGCCGTTCAAGAGGTTGACGCCGTTGAACGAGGAGTCCTGCGCGGTCGTGTCGATCTGGTTCAGGATGTTGTTGAACTGAGACACCAGGTTGGCACGCGAGGTCTGCGCGACGACGTCCTGGACGGGGCTGGAAGCCGTCGAGAACGTCAGCGACGAGGTCAGCGTGCCGCCGATCGCACCACCCGCGGCGCTCGAACCGATGGTCGAGGACGCGTAGTCGTTGGTGGTCGAGATCGTCAGCAGGCCGTTGGCGTCGATCGTCGCCGACAGGTTGTTGGCCTGCAGCTTGGTGTTGAGCTGATCGAGCGTCTTGACCGTGCCGTTGGTGCCGTCGCCGAAGGTGACGTTGACCGCCGTGCCGCCGTTGAAGGAGGTGAAGGTCAAGGTCTTGCCGCTGATGCCGCCGATGCCGGAGGTGCGCGCCGCGGTGAAGGCGGTCGCCGTTCCGGTGTTGCCGGCAAGGCCGAGCGCGTTCAGCGCGTTGCCCGTGCCGGTGATCGACAGGTCGGCATTGACGCCAGTGGACAGCTTCAGCTGGCCCGAGGCGTTGATCGACGAGTTGGTCTGGCCGGAGGCCGTCGCGAGCGTCGCGGTGCCGTTGGCGCCGATCGTCGCGGTCTGCACGCCGGTGGCGAGGTCGATCGCCTTCAGCACGTCGTTGAGGCTACCGCCCTGCAGATAGACCGTCGAGTTGCCGGCGCCGTCGGTGAGGACGTTACCGCTCGCACCATAACCGGTCGGAATGCTCGGCGCACCGGTCGAGCCCGGGATCGGCGCATTCTTGAAGGTGATGACTTTACCGTTGACGTTCAGCGTCGAGCCGTCGGTGATCGTCGCACCCAGCGAAGCCGCGCTGGTGGTGCGGTTGACGTTCACGGTGGCGTTGCCGCCGCCCACCGACGTCGTCAGGGCGAGAGCCTTGAGCAGATCGGCCTTGCCGGTGACGCTCAGATCCGCACCTGTCGAGCTCCTCAGCGTGACGGCGCCCGCAGCGACGGTCGAAGCGGTCTGGCCGTTGCTCGTGGCGATCGTCGCCGCACCCGAGGTGATCGAGACCGTCTTGACGCCGCTTGCCAGATCGATCG
>NZ_JADYVW010000044.1:0-1288 GCF_020194135.1 Bradyrhizobium sp. BRP23
TGATCTGAGGCCGGCAAACTGGACCATTTTTGGCTAGAGTTGGCGCTGCGTAAATCCCTCGACTGGGAGGAGCGACGACGATGAAGGCCTCGAAGTTTTCGGACGCCCAGAAGGCGTTTATCCTGAAGCAGGGCAATGACGGGGTGCCGGTTGCGGATATCTGCCGCAAAGCCGGGATCAGCCAGGCGACCTATTTCAATTGGAAGAAGAAGTATGACGGGCTGCTGCCGACGGAGATGCGCCGGTTGAAGCAGCTCGAGGACGAGAATGCCAAGCTGAAGAAGCTGGTGGCTGATCTGTCACTCGACAAGGAGATGCTGCAGGACGTGATCCGCCGAAAGCTGTGAAGCCTGGTCGGAAGCGCAAGCTCGTCGATGAGGTTTGCGGTGAGTGGCAGGTGTCGATCCGCAAGGCCTGTGCGGCCCTCGAGTTCGACCGGTCGACCTATCACTACAAATCTCGTCGCTCCGACCAGGCGACCCTCGAAGCTCGGATCAAGGAGATCTGCCATGTTCGCGTTCGCTACGGCTATCGCCGCGTCCATGTGCTGCTGCGCCGCGACGGATGGCATCACGGCCAGAACAAGACGCGTCGCATCTATCGCGAATTGGGCCTGCAATTACGCAATAAATCGCCCAAGCGCCGGGTCAAGGCCAAGCTGCGCGACGACCGGCGGCCTGCGACGCGGGTCAACGAGACCTGGGCGATGGACTTCGTTCATGATCAGCTGGCCACCGGCGGCAAGCTCCGGGTGCTCACGATCGTCGATATCTTCTCCCGCTTTTCGCCCGCGCTGGAGCCGCGGCTCACCTTCCGCGGCACCGACGTCGTGGAGGTGCTGGAAAGGGTTTGCAATGAAGTGGGACTCCCGGCGACGATCCGCGTCGATCAAGGCAGCGAGTTTGTGTCGCGCGATCTTGACCTGTGGGCCTATCAGCGTGGCGTCACGCTGGACTTCTCACGGCCTGGCAAGCCGACCGACAACGCCTTCATCGAGGCGTTCAACGGCCGCTTCCGAGCCGAATGCCTCAACGCCCATTGGTTCCTGTCGCTTGCGGATGCCCGGCAAAAGGTGGAGACTTGGCGTAGATACTATAACGAAGAACGCCCCCACGGCGCGATCGGCAATCGGCCGCCGATTGTGCTCCAAAATCACGTCGGCGCCACCAGCCCGCCAACGTGATCAGAGGCGCAAAACTCTAGTTCCGGGTGGTCCAAAGTTCGGTCTCGCTGCACAAAAACCCCGAGACTCTAACTGCCGCTGGATGAAAATGCAGTGGCAGGTCAC
>NZ_JADYVW010000045.1:0-1048 GCF_020194135.1 Bradyrhizobium sp. BRP23
CTGCTGGAGGAGCTGAACCGGACGGCGGCGCCGTATCCTGCGGAGCGGTGCATCCACGAGCTGTTCGAGGCGCAGGTGCACAAGGCGCCGGATGCGGTGGCGGTGGTCTGCAAAGATGAGCGGCTGATCTACGGCGAGCTCAATGCGCGGGCCAACCGCCTGGCGCATCACCTGATCGCCCTCGGGGTCAAACCTGGGGATCGCATTGCCACAGTGCTGGACCGCTCCGTCGCTCTTCTGGTGGCGCAGCTGGCAATTCTGAAGGCCGGCGGCGTGTATGTACCGATCGATCGCGCCCTCCCGCCGGCACGACAAGAATTGCTGAGGGCCGATTGTGCTGCACGCTTGGTGCTTTGCGCTGATGATCTGGTTGAGGCGACGATACCTGTTCGTACTATTGGGCCGCTCATAGCTGGAACGGGATGTAGTTCCGATCCTGGGCTGGCGTTGAGCGCTGAAACTGCCGCTTACGTCATGTACACCTCTGGCTCAACTGGCCTTCCCAAAGGAGTTGTTGTTCCTCATCGTGCCGTCAACCGGCTCGTGATCAACAGTGGGTATGTGAAGATCGATGCAGGAGATCGGGTGGCATGGGCTGGCAATCCCGCCTTCGACGCAAGCACGTTCGAAGTATGGGCACCGCTGCTTAACGGTGGTTGCATTGTTGCCATGCATGCCGCCACCGTCAGGGATACTCTTAGTTTTGCCCGCGCGCTTGAACAGCACCGGGTGACGACACTGTTTCTAACAACAGCATTATTCAACCAACATACATCAACGATTGCTCCGACGTTGGCGCAACTGAAGCACCTCCTCTGTGGGGGTGAGTGCGGTGATCTTGCCTCGTTTCTGAGATTGTTAAAGGAAAAGGGCCCCGTACGTCTCATTAACTGCTACGGGCCCACCGAGACGACGACATTCGCGACGATCTGGACTTGCCCGGCTGATTTTAATGGGTCATTGGTCCCGATCGGGCGCCCAATCGCCAACACGCGTGTGTACTTGCTGGATGGCCATGGCGCGCCCGTGCCGTTCGGCGCGGTGGGTG
>NZ_JADYVW010000046.1:0-1011 GCF_020194135.1 Bradyrhizobium sp. BRP23
TGAAGATCGCTTTCCGCCAGTTCAGCTGGAGCCGACACATACGCGACCAGACGCCGCGATTCGGCTTGCGCCTCCGACCCAGCTATATCTCGCGCCGTAAGCTTTACACCTGCGCAGACAGAGGCGACTGCGACGGCGCCATGCACCGAGGGATGAGCGGACAAACGAGCTTCGATTTCTCCCAGCTCGATTCTGTGCCCGCGAATTTTAACCTGACGATCCCGTCGACCGAGACATTCCAGAAGCCCGTCGGAACGAACGCGCCCAAGATCACCTGTCCGATATAGGCGCCGGAAAGATAGGTCGTTTGAGAACGGGTTCGGCCCAAACGCATCCTTGGTGCGGACATGGTCATTGACGTAACCGGCAGCGACACCGACGCCGCTAACACAGATTTCGCCGACTTCTCCTACACTGCAGAGTCGTGGTCCGTCCGCGACATAAACCTCAACGTTTTGAATTGGCCTGCCGATCGGCACATAAGGCTCAGCCAGCGCAGGCGGAACGGAAACCAGATGATGCGTCACGCCGTCGGCGCACTCGGTCGGCCCGTAATGATTGAGAATGGAAACGCGGGGATACAAGGCCAGCCACGCACGCGCCAATCCGGGCGTTAGAGGTTCTCCGACCGTAGAAATAATCCGCAAGCCGTCCATGGCTCGCTCTGCCGCGGCAAGCGATTGCAGATATTCAACAAACACTGCCAGCATCGACGGAACGAGTTGGACGATCGTAGCGCCGCATCGTTGAATTGCTTGAAGGAGCGATGAGGGCGATCTCAGTGTCGAATCATCGATGATTGATGTAGAGGCTCCGACGCAAAGCCCAGAAAGAAGCTGCCAAAGCGAGATGTCAAAGCAGTGCGATGCCGTTTGCGCGACGCAATCCGTCCGAGTGAGACTTAGGGCATCGATCTTTGCCGCCAAATGATTGTTTAGGCCGTCGCGCTCGATCATTGCGCCCTTAGGCTGGCCCGTCGAACCAGACGTAAACAGAATATAGGCAAGTCCA
>NZ_JADYVW010000047.1:0-942 GCF_020194135.1 Bradyrhizobium sp. BRP23
ACGCTCTCGATGGGTTGGTGGTGCCGGCTCAAGTGCCGCGAAATCGGACAATTACGCTAATCACAAGCCGTAACGAGCCTGTGGGCGCGTCGATCGCGAGTGCCATGCAGACGATGGCAGGTCCACTACAAGAGTAGGTAGGTGCCAAAGTGGACGCGGGGTCCTAGCGTCCTCCTGTTCCTCTGCCGATCATCGAGCCAGAAGCGAACAGCGAGAAGGTCATATGGACAAAACCGACGTGCGGAATCAGGGTGGCTGCGCATGTCACCTCGATGACGAGCTCCGGCGTTCCGATTTGGGCGCCGAAGAAGGCGACGAATGGCGGGGCGCGTGCCTACGGAAAATCAATCAGGCAAGGAGCAGTCTATGGAACGTCAACCGGTTGACGCGGTCACGGCGATCGATCGGCTTGCAGATTCGGATCCGGAGAGAGTTGCGCTGAGGCACGGCGCAGACGAACTCACATATGAGGCGCTACGATCAAGATCGGATGCCCTTGCAAGGACCTTACGAGAGCAGGGTGCTCGCGGCGCGGTTGTCGGCTATTGGGGAGGGCGGGACCTCGACTGGGCGACGGCGGTCATCGCAATTTTGAAAGCTGGATCAACGTACCTACCGCTCGATCCATCGCTGCCGGCTTCCCGTACATCATTCATGATCGAGCAGAGCCGCTGCGCTTTGTTGATGGGCCGAGACCGGCCGGATTCGCTCAGCCTATTCCAGAAGAGCAGCAAAGCAGCTCCGCAATTCGTAGCTATAGAGGCGGCACTGCGCCGGGTGCAGACCTCGTCTGTTGTGCCATCCCCGAACGCGGATGGACTTGCCTATATTCTGTTTACGTCTGGTTCGACGGGCCAGCCTAAGGGCGCAATGATCGAGCGCGACGGCCTAAACAATCATTTGGCGGCAAAGATCGATGCCCTAAGTCTCACTCGGACGGAT
>NZ_JADYVW010000048.1:0-905 GCF_020194135.1 Bradyrhizobium sp. BRP23
GCACCTGCACGCCGTTGGCGATGCCGTCGAGCAGGTTGTTGATGTCGCTGGCGCGGTTGTCGAGCGACTGGGCCGTGAAGAAGTTGGTGGGATTGTCCAGGGCCGAGTTGACGCTCTTGCCGGTCGACAGACGGCTCTGGGTGGTGGCGAGAAGATCGGCGGTGGACTGGAGGGAGAGCAGGTTCTGACGAACCGACGCGGAGAGAACGATACCGGACATTGAGTGTTACCCTTCTGGTACGCAACGCAACAAAACTTCGATTAGGATTAATCGATGGCCGGGACGGTGAACGTTGTGGGCTAACAAAGCATGAAGCGAGTCGCGCCAGGCCCTCCACCGATTCACCATGTGCGCATCCGGAGCCTCAGCGTTCTCACCCATATCGTCATGATAGGACGGTGCTTTTCCGTGCACCGATGAGGCATTTGCGACTTGTCAACCATAACTGAGAGTGAGCAATTGGCTGCATCGAATGCACCGCTGCGACCTTGCCGGGCAGCACTCGCACGCCGGCCCAAAAAGAAAGCGGCGGGGCCGAAGCCCCGCCGCCGGATCTTGCTTGCGATATCGTCCGCGACTTAGCGGAGCAGCTGCAGCACGCTCTGCTGCGACTGGTTGGCCAGCGACAGCGCGGAGACCGCGATCGACTGGCGGGTCGACAGCGCCTGGCTGTTGGCCGCCTCAACATTGGTGTCGGCCAGGGTCAGGTTGGACGAGCCGGTCTGCAGCACGTTGATCAGGCTCTTGTTGAAGTCCTGACGGACCTGCACCACCGAGAGGTTCGAGCCGAGGCTCGAGGCCTGCGAGCGCAGCGTGCTCGAGGCGGCGTTGAGGTTGGTCAGCACCTTGTTGGTGGCAGCGTTGTCGATGAAGTCGACACCGCTGGTCAGCGAGGCGAGGCCCA
>NZ_JADYVW010000049.1:0-868 GCF_020194135.1 Bradyrhizobium sp. BRP23
AGATCGAAATTGTCTTTCAGCTCCGTTCGCCGAAACTGTGCGATGAGCTCCTCAGCCTCGGAGGAGGTGAGATGAGATACATCGATCAATTCAAGATTGGTGCATGGCGGAGCATCAAAGCATTGAACCGGACCGTCTTTGTCGATAAAGCGCGCCGAAAGTGCCTGGTGGGAATGAATGACCTCGGTCCAGGCGCGATTGAACCGAGCTAAACTGATGTTTCCCTTAATGCGCAGCCCGCCTTGAATGATGTAGTTCCGGGCAGATGGATCGAGCTGCGCCAAAAACCAAAGGTGCTCCTGGAGGTGCGTCAGAGGTGATCGGTTTAGCTTTCGGCATGTCAAAGCCGTACACGGATTGAGCTCAGTGCGCCCCTCGATCGAAGCGGCAAGAGATCGAATTGTGCCATTCAGGACCAGTCTGAAATCCGCTCTCACTCCTAGCAAGGTCTGCAACTGTCCCAATATAAGCATTGCGCGGAGCGAGTCTCCGCCAAGGCTTATGAATTGGTCATTTACACCTATGTTCTCGATACGCAAAATGCCGGACCAGATTTGACGTAGCCGGACTTCGAGGTCTGATTGCGGCTCCGCGAAGGGCGTTGACAATAACGGCCGAACACTGGCCGGGTCAGGCAACGCTGCAAAATCGACCTTTCCGTTCCTGGTCAGTGGAATATCGTCCACATGGACGATTCTTTCCGGAAGCATGTAGCTGGGGAGTGCCTCAGCAAGAAACTTCCGAAGATCGCTTTCCGCCAGTTCAGCTGGAGCCGACACATACGCGACCAGACGCCGCGATTCGGCTTGCGCCTCCGACCCAGCTATATCTCGCGCCGTAAGCTTTACACCTGCGCAGACAGAGGCGA
>NZ_JADYVW010000005.1:0-552102 GCF_020194135.1 Bradyrhizobium sp. BRP23
GACACGGGGTGGATGAGGCGCCCGTGTCGGACGCGGGATCCACGTGGAGATCGGCCTCAGATACTCAGATCAGTAGCAGGTGCGAACGCGGCCGATGTACTGGCCGAAGGCGTTGTACTGGGCGACCCAGCCGCAGCGGTAATAGCCGTGGTAATAGGGATCGTTGGTAGCAGCGATCGCGGAGCCGACGACGGCGGCGGTAGCGATGCCGGCGCCGACACCCCAGACCCACTTCGGCTGCTTGGCTTCGGCCGAATTGGTGGTGGACGCGATGCTGCCGGCAACAGTGAGAGCAGCGAGAGCTGCGGCGGCAATCTTGGTCTTAATCGACATGTGAAAACTCCATCCGGGGTTGAGGCGGTCCGTTGTGGCCCGCGTGCCCAGTTGGACGGAGGCTGCTCGCGTCCGGTTCGAAGACTGCAAATGCGCTCGCGAAGAATAGATCTTTCCTGAATGAATCCAGGAAGATGCCCCCTAGCCGAGGGGACCCTTGGCAAGCCTGTTCACGTCGAAGTTATCGACCTCACCCAGCAGCTCGCAGAACGCCGTCGCGCCCTGATCGAGCAGCTGCTCGCCCTTCTCTGGCTGCGCCAGCGTCGCGTTGCCGACGGCACCGCTGGTGTTGAGATCCTGCGCCTGCCAGGCGAACGGCGCCGGCCGCTGCGTCGACAGCCAGCGATACTGCTGCTCGATCGCGATGCTGCTCGCGGGAAAATCGGCGATCGCATCCTTGTGCACCTGATCCGGATAGCGCGCCAGCATGATCGAGGTTTCGACCGCGCCGCCGTGAATGCCGTGCCGCACTTCATCGGCCGGGAACAATTTGTCGACGCCTGAGAGCCGTGACCACGACGTCGTCACCACGAACAGCTTGTGATGCGCACGCAGATCCTGCGCGACCAGCATCATCGCCGCGCTGTTGCCGCCATGGCTGGTGACGATGACGAGCTTCCTCACGCCGCGGCGTGCAACGTCCGCGCCGATCGCTGCCCATTTCCTCAGCGCGATTTCAGTCGGCAGCGTCTGCGTGCCCGGATAGTCGATATGTTCGGTCGAAATCCCGACCCGTTCGACCGGGAGGAAGCTCGCCGGAATGCTGGCGGGCAACAGTTCGCGCACACGTGCGAGGTAGGCGTCCGCGATCAGCACGTCCGTCGTCAGCGGCAGATGCGGGCCGTGCTGCTCGGTTGCCGCCAGCGGCAAAACCGCGATCCAGCGCGACACCTCGCCGGGGCTCGCATCAGCCCAGTCGATGTCGATCCAGTCGCGGGAGGGCGTCATCGAGGTTTCCTTGCCCGAATTTGTCACGTAATTTGCGGTTTGAGGGGATGCGGGCCCGGGCGGCTCGCATCCCCTGATGTCATGCGGTTCTATCGCGTTGCCTTCACCCGGACCAGACGCGATTGGGCCAGCCACGATCGACGGAGTGCCATTATGACCCCCTTTCATCTGCGGCGAGCGTTAATTGCGGGCTTGTTGGCCGCTCTCGCCTCCTTTGCGCCGGCGCGCGCCCAAACGCTGGACAAGGTCACCTTCGGCACCAACTGGGTCGCCGAGGCCGAGCATGGCGGCTTCTTCCAGGCGGTCGCCGACGGCACCTACAAGAAATACGGCCTCGACGTCACCATCGTCCCCGGCGGCCCGAACGAGAACAACCGGATGCTGCTGATCGCCGGCAAGATCGATTTCTTCATGGCCGCGAACACGCTGATGTCGTTCGATGCCGTCGCCAACAACGTTCCCGTCATCACCATCGCCGCGATTTTCCAGAAGGATCCGCAGGTGATGCTGACGCAGCCTGATGCCAAGGTCGCCAAGCTCGAGGACCTCAAGCCGCTGACGCTGTTCGTCTCCAAGGAAGGCATGACCAGCTACTTCCAGTGGCTGAAATCCGAATACGGCTTCAGCGACAAGAACGTCCGCCCCTATAATTTCAATCCGCAGCCCTTCATCGCCAACGCGAAGAGCGCGATGCAGGGTTACGTGACCTCCGAGCCGTTTGCGGTGGAGAAGGCCGCCGGCTTCAAGCCCAATGTGCTGTTGCTCGCCGATTACGGCTTCAACACCTATTCGACGCTGATCGAAACCCGCCGCGAGATCGTCGAGAAGAAGCCCGACCTCGTGCAGCGCTTCGTCGATGCCTCCATGATCGGCTGGTACAATTACCTCTACCGGGACAATTCCGCCGGCAACGCCCTGATCAAGCAGCTCAACCCGGAGATGACCGACGATCTCCTGGCCTATTCCGTCGTCAAGATGAAGGAGCACGGCATCGTCGATTCCGGCGACAGCTTGAAGAACGGCATCGGCGCAATGAGCGACGAGCGCTATGCCTCCTTCTTCAACAAGATGGTCAAGGCCGGGGTCGTGAAGGCGGATCTCGACTACCGCAAATCCTACACGCTGCGCTTCGTCAACAAGGGCGTCGGCGTCGAGCTGCGCCCGAACAAGCCGTAAATGTTGAGATCAGGCACGCCGGTGAGGCTGGCGCCCACCTCTCCCGAAGGGAGAGGTCGCATCGCATCGCCAGATGCGGTGCGGGTGAGGGGTAACGCTCCCTCGTTGGACCTGAGGCCCCTCACCCGGCGCTGCGCGCCGACCTCTCCCCGCTGGGGGGAGGTGACGTGCCCCGCCATGTTCAGCGCGTGATGACAGAGAGCAGAACCGCGCCCGCCGTCGAGGCCAGCCTGACGCATCTCGCCGTCAGCCTGCGTGGCGTGACGAAAACTTACGACAACGGCGTGATGGCGCTCGGCCCGTTCGACCTTGCCGTCCGCAAGGGCGAGTTCATCTCGCTGCTGGGACCCTCCGGCTGCGGCAAGTCGACGGTGTTGCGGCTGATCGCCGAGCTCAGCGCGCCGTCGTCGGGCACGGTGCGAGTGGCACGGCACGAGGGCGTGCCACAGCCAGGTCACGGCATCGGCTTCGTGTTTCAGGAGCCGACCCTGATGCCCTGGGCCAATGTCCGCGAGAACGTGCGCCTGCCGCTGAAGCTCGGCGGCGTGCCGAAGGCGGAGGGGCGCGCGCGTGCCGACGCGGCGCTGGCCAGCGTCGGCCTTGCTGATTTCGCCGATGCCTTTCCGCGCGAGCTCTCCGGCGGCATGAAGATGCGGGTGTCGCTGGCGCGTGCGCTTGTCACCGATCCCGATATCCTCCTGATGGACGAGCCGTTCGCCGCGCTCGACGAGATCACGCGCTTCCGCCTCAACAACGATCTGCTGGCGCTGTGGCGAGGCTTACGCAAGACCGTCATCTTCGTCACCCATTCGGTGTTCGAATCCGTCTATCTGTCGCAGCGCGTCGTCGTCATGACGGCGCGCCCCGGCCGCATCCAGGCCGACATCCGCATCGAGACGGTCGAGCCGCGGGGCGAGGAGTTTCGCACCTCGACGGCCTATTCCGATTATTGCCGACGCGTGTCGGCCGCGCTGGCGCCGTCCTATTCGGGGCAGTCGACGCTATGAACGCTCAAGCTCCCGTGCCCGCAAAATCGTCCGGCGCGCAACGCGCGATGCGCTTCGTGCTGCCCGTCATCGTCTTCGCAGCCGGCCTCTTTGCCTGGGAACTCGTGGTCCGCATCAGGGAGATCCCGCCTTACGTGCTGCCGGCGCCCTCCGTCATCGTGCTGACACTGATCAAGGACTGGGCGGTGCTGTCACAATCGCTGGCGACCACGCTTGTCACCACGCTCGAAGGTTTTGTCGCCGCCAGCATCGGCGGCATCGCACTGGCGCTGCTGTTCAACCAGTCGAAATGGGTGGAATATTCGCTGTTCCCCTATGCAATCGTGCTGCAGGTGACGCCTGTCATCGCGATCGCGCCGCTCTTGCTGATCTATCTGGAGCAGCAGACCGCGGTGGTCGTCTGCGCCTTCATCGTCGCCTTCTTCCCGGTGCTGTCGAACACCACGCTCGGGCTAAACTCGGTGGACCGCAACCTCGCCGGCCTGTTCCAGCTCTATGGCGCATCGAAGCCGCAAACCCTGCGCTTCCTCAAGCTGCCGGCGGCGCTGCCCTACATCCTCGGCGGCCTGCGCATCGCCGGCGGCCTGTCGCTGATCGGCGCGGTCGTGGCCGAGATCGCGGCCGGAACGGCCGGCGCCGGCTCCGGGCTCGCCTACAGGATCGCCGAGTCAGGCTATCGCTTGAACATACCCCGCATGTTCGCCGCGCTGCTTCTGTTGTCGCTGGCCGGGATTGTCATCTATGGGGTGCTGGCGCTAGTTTCCCACCTCGTTTTACGGCGCTGGCATGAGAGCGCGCTTGGAAAGGAAAACTGATGGCTGCCGGTTCGATTTCGTCCGAAAAGATCGACCTTCTGATCTATGGGCCGGTGCGGCCGATCCTCGAGAACGGGTTTTCCGATCATTTCGTCGTGCACAAGGCCGAGACGCGCGGCGATCTCGAGCGGCTGACGCCCGCGGTGCGCGACAAGATCCGCGGCGTCGCGGTGACCTACCACACCGTGCGCGCGGACAAGGACTCGCTGTCGCAGCTGCCGAAGCTGGAGATGGTGGCGAGCTTCGGCGTCGGCTACGACCACATCGATGCCAAATATGCGGCCGAGCACGGCATTATCGTGACCAACACGCCCGACGTCTTGACCGAGGAGGTCGCCGACGTCGCGATGGGCCTTCTGATCTCCACCTTGCGCGAGTTCATCAAGGCCGACCGCTATGTCCGCTCCGGGCTCTGGCAGACCCAGAACTATCCGCTCAGCGTCGGCTCGCTGCGCGACCGCAAGGTCGGCATCGTCGGCATGGGCCGGATCGGCCAGGCCATCGCGCGCCGGTTAGATGCCTCGCTGGTGCCGGTGGTCTACCACTCCCGCAATCCCTCCAAGGACGTCTCGTACAAGCACTATCCTGACCTGATCGAGATGGCGAAAGCGGTCGACACGCTTGTTGTGATCGTGCCCGGCGGTGCCAGCACCAACAAGATGATCAATGAAGAGGTACTCAAGGCGCTCGGCCCGCGCGGCGTGCTGGTCAACGTCGCCCGCGGCTCGGTGATCGACGAGCCGGCGCTGATCCAGGCGCTGAAATCCGGCACCATTCTCGCCGCCGGGCTCGACGTGTTCGCGGCCGAGCCGAACGTGCCCGACGAGCTCAAGACCATGCAGAACGTCGTGCTGCTGCCGCATATCGGCTCGGCCTCGGTGGTGACGCGCAACGCCATGGACCAGCTCGTGGTCGACAATCTCAAGGCCTGGTTCGCCGGCAAGGCGCCGCTGACGCCGGTTGCGGAAACGCCGGTCAAGGGACGCTGATGATCGCTCGTCGCCTTCTCGCATATGTCGTTGCGGCCTGCCTGGCCGCGATCGGCGCCGTCGCGGCCTCCTTGGCCGCGATCGGCATCGCGCATGCGCAGGATGCGGCGAGCCTGAAGAAGCAGATGCCAGGACAGTGGGAGCTCTCGACCACCGAGCGCAGCAAGACCTGCGTCGTCACGCTGAAGGCTGACGCCGCAGGCCAGGGTTTCAAGCTGGAGCTGGAGCCGTCCTGCAAGACCGCGCTGCCCTTCACCAAGGACATCGTGGCCTGGAGCGTGAGGGGCCTCGACATCGTGCGCCTGCAGGATGCGACCGGCGAAGCCGTGATCGACTTCACCGAGGTCGAGGCCGGCATCTTCGAGGGCCTGCGCCAGGGCGAGGGCGTCTACATCCTGCAGGATCTCGCCGCCGCGCGCTCGATGGCGAAGTCGATGGACCAGATGATCGGCGATTGGTCGATGGTGCGCCGCAACGGCCAGCCGGTGTGCGGGCTGACGCTGACCAACACCGAGGCTGATGCGGACAATTTCCAGGTTTTCCTCAAGCCGAGATGCGACGCCACGATCGCGCAGTTCAACCCGACGCAATGGCGCCTCGAGCGCGGCCAGATCATCCTGATGTCGAAATCCGGCGAAGCCTGGCAGTTCGAGGCCGACGACAACGCGCAATGGCGCCGCGTCCCCGACACCGCCGATCCCCTGATCATGCTGCGGCAGTAGGGCGTCGGCCGAGACCGCTAAGGCCGCGCGGCGTTTGGTCGTGCCCTGACGGGACGAACTCGGATGGGCCAAAAATCGCCTTGACCCCGGAATATTGCCGGCTCGAACTTTTCTCGCATCTGGAGAGACCAAGACAAGGAATCGTTCAAACTCGATCGGGCTTTGACATGAAATTCGTTGCCCTGGCCTTTTCGTGCCTTCTGCTTGTCGCGACGCCCGCCAGCGCGAATGACAGCCGCACCTTCAATGCGATGGTCGCGTTGGCCAATCGCGGAGATGCGGAGGCGCAATATCATGTCGGCATGATGCACAATAACGGCATCGGCACACAGCAGGATCGCAGCCAGGCATTCGAGTGGTTTCAAAAATCGGCCGCGGCCAACGATCCGCTCGGAGCCTATAAGCTCGGCTGCTATTATGACGGGCAAGGCGTGGGCGTCGTCGCAACGGATCCGGATCAGGCATTGAAGTACAAGCTTGTGTCCGCCAAGGCCGGCTACGCGCGTGCCCAGCACGATGTCGCTCTCATGTATGACCGGCAAGGGAATAGGGAAGAAGCGCTGAAGTGGTGGAAGATGGCCGGCGACCAGGGTCTCCCCAGCGCCCTCTTCAGCCTGTCCCGCGCATATTCCGCAGGAAAGGGCACGCCGAGGGACCTGTCCCTGTCGTATGCCTATTTCAAGCTCTCGAAGGTGGCGCCGGCCAAGAACGTGAACGAGATGGCTTCCCTGTTGTCCAAGCCTGAGCTCGAGAAGGCCGAGAAAATGGTTGCCGAATGGAAGCCGCAACCGACCGCCCTGACGCTGAAGGCATTCGCCGGCATCACAGCCGCGGAAAACCACTTGAAAGCCGCCAAGAACCAGGCGTTCTGATTGGCCTAGATCAACCGCATTCCGCGCAGGCTCGCATGCCCACTCTTGCCCACGATGATGTGGTCGTGCACGGCAATCCCGAGCGGTTTTGCGATGTCGATGATCGCCTTGGTCATCTGGATGTCGGCCTGCGAGGGCGAGGGATCGCCGGAGGGGTGGTTGTGCACTAGGATCAGCGCGGTCGCCGATAGTTCCAGCGCGCGCTTGATCACCTCGCGCGGATAGACCGGGGTGTGGTCGACCGTGCCGGTCTGCTGCACCTCGTCGGCGATCAGCTGGTTGCGCTTGTCCAGGAACAGCAGGCGGAATTGCTCCTTGTCGGCAAACGCCATGCTGGTGCGGCAATAGGCGATCACCTCGTTCCAGGATGACAGCGCGTTGCGGCTGTTGACCTCGCCCTTGGCGACGCGATGCGCGGCAGCTGCGATCAGCTTGAGCTGGTTGACCGCGGCCTCGCCGACCCCGTCGACCTCGCGCAGGCGCGCCACCGGGGCATGAACGACCTCGGCGAACGAGCCGAAGGTCTTGATCAGCGTCTTCGCCAGCGGCTTGGTGTCGCGCCGCGGCAGCGCGGCAAACAGCGCCATCTCGAGCAGCTCGTAATCGCTGAGCGCATCCGCGCCCGCGCTATAGAAGCGCTCGCGCAGCCGCTCGCGATGGCCAAGATAATGCGGCGTGTCGTCAGGTCTGCTCTTGTCGTGGTCCGGCTTGGCGGGCATCGGCCGCCAGCATTGCCGGGGATGGTGGTTTTTGCAACCGTCAATTGCGCGCGCCTTGCATAGGTGCGCTTCCGGCATGAAGCGGATGATGATCAGCCGACCGTTTTTCCCGCCCTTCGTCTCAGCTGGCGATCATGGGCCCTGGTGACGCCAGAAGCTATCGTTGGGCACGACGCCTGCGGGATCGGCAGCCAGGTCCGGCCTGATACGATCGAGGAAGTACATCGGGGTGGGCCCCTTGCCCTTCACCTCGATGCTGCCGCGCGGTTCGCAGATGAAGCGCGCTTGACCACGTTCCAGGTCGCCTCGGCAATGTTGATCCGTCCGGGATCGGCGGCCGCCTGCAGACGCGCGGCGACGTTCACCGCGTTGCCCCAGATATCGTAGCTGAACTTGCGCGTTCCGACGACGCCAGCGATGACCGGGCCGGTGTTGATGCCGATTCGCGCCATCCAGAGCGGCAGCCTCAGCCGTTCGCGCTGACGGTTCGCCTTGGCGAGCAGGTCCTGAATCTCGAGCGCCGCCAGCGCGGCATCGACAGCGTGCGTCCGGTTGATCTCGGGCAGGCCGCCGGCACAGAGATAGGCATCGCCGATGGTCTTTATCTTTTCGCGCCGATGGCGCGCAATGATCTCGTCGAACGTGCTGTAGTACTCGTCGAGCTGGTGCACGACCTGCGCCGGCTCGATCGCCTCGACGTGCCGGGTGAAGTCGGCGAAATCGACGAAGAGGATGCTGACCGACTGGTAGAAGCGCGGCCGCACCTTCGCGTTGGCCTTGAGCTCCTCGGCGATCGCAGGGGGGAGGATGTTGAGCAGGAGCGCATCTGATTTGCTCCGCTCCGCCTCCGCCATTGCGCGCGCCTTGTCGAGCTCGGCCAGCATCTCGTCGCGCTCGCGGAGTCTACGTCTGAGCTCGAGCTGAGCCACGGCCTGACGCGAGATCCGCCGCACTGCTTCTTGCTGCTCGAAGCTGAGCTCGCGCGGCTCGAAATCGATGACGCACAGCGTTCCGAGCGCGTATCCCTCCTCGCTGATCAGCGGCATGCCGCAATAGAAGCGCAGCCCGAACTCGCCGGCGACCAACGGCGAATCGCTGAACCTCGGATCCTTCGTGAGGTCAGGCACATACATGAGATCGTCATGGCAGATCGTCGCCTGGCAGATCGAGATCTCCTTGGGCACGTGCGTAAGGTCAGGCGGCAGGCCGCACTTGGCCTTGAGCCATTGTCGCTTGTCGTCGAGGAAGGTCAGCAGCCCGGCGCTGCAGCCGCAGATCTGCGCCGCCAAGTCCGCCAGTTCATCATAGGCGATCTCCGGCGGCGTATCGAGAATGCGATAGGTTTCGAGGGCTTGCTGCCGCGCCTGCTCGTTGTCCGGCAGGTAGATCTTCATGTCGTCCGCCACCGCTCGACAGAACCCGCCATGACCATATCTCCATGCCCAGTCAAGACGCCTGCATTAGAACACCGGAGGCGGATCATGGAAAGGTGCGACTCCCTGCGCACTCAGCGAAACCGACGTGATTGTGGTCATGCTTTTCCTATCATGCACGTGCTTTCACCTCGACGTCGGCCGCCTGTTGCCCGTCGCGTGCGTCTTAGCGCTGTTGTGGGGGGCCTTCTGGCGAAGGCAAGATCTGGGACGATCAACCGAGACCCGGACTCGGGCCTAGGTCAGTAAGCGCGTCCTCGACGCGTTGGTGCGCAAAGGCAGAATCGCCACCCGCCAAAGGGGGCCGCCGATAGCAATAGCCGACGCACCGGGCTCACCCGATCTGCTTCTCGCCGTGCCGCGCCGATAGCGTGAAGATCTCGACGCCGGTCGCCGTCACGCCGACCGAGTGCTCGAACTGCGCCGACAGCGAGCGGTCGCGGGTCACCGCGGTCCAGCCGTCGGACAGGATCTTCACGTGCGGCTTGCCGAGATTGATCATCGGCTCGATGGTGAAGAACATGCCGGGCTTGAGCTGCACGCCCTCGCCGGGCCGGCCGATATGGATGATGTTCGGCTCGTCGTGGAACATGCGCCCCAAACCATGGCCGCAGAAATCGCGCACCACGCTCATGCCCTGCGGCTCGACGAAGCTCTGGATGGCGTGGCCGATGTCGCCGGTGGTGGCGCCGGGCTTCACCGCGGCAATGCCGCGCATCATGGCTTCATAGGTCACCTCGATCAGCCGCTCGGCCTTGCGGGCGATTGGGCCGATCGCATACATCCGGCTGGAATCGCCATACCAGCCGTCGACGATGAAGGTGACGTCGATGTTGACGATGTCACCCTCCTTCAGCGGACGGTCGCCGGGCATGCCGTGGCAGACAACATGGTTGAGCGAGGTGCAGGTCGAGTAGCGGTAGCCGCGATACATCAGCGTCGCCGGATAGGCACCATGGCTGAAGGCGAAGTCGCGGACGAATTCGTCGATTCTGGAGGTCGGCACGCCCGGCCCGACGATGTCGGTGAGCTCGTCCAGGCACCTGGCCACCAGCGCGCCCGCCTTGCGCATGCCGGCAAAGGCGGCAGGCCCGTGCAGCTTGATCTGTCCGGTCTTGCGCAGGGAGGTCTCGGTGGCGTCGACGTAGCTCATGCGTGTCAGGTCTTCTCGGGCTGATCTCGATGTCGGTGGAAAGGCTTGATTTCAGGCCCCAATCTAATGATTGGCAGGCTTCATGCAAGCCGAAGGGCCTGCTTGGGGGGTGAAAGTGACCTAATTCGGCACTTCCACGGCGGTTTCCACCGGCAGGGCGCCGCCGCGGATGCGGATTTCGCGGACGGGATAGGGAACTCGGATGCCCTCACGCTTGAAGGCGTCCCACAGCTCCAGCATCACGTCGCTCTTGACCTTGTCCATGCCGTCGGGGTCGGCGATCCAGAAGGTCAGCGAGAACTTCATCCCGGCTTCCGCGAACTCGCTCAGGAGACAGGTCGGGGGCTTGCCCTTCTGCGCGCGCGGATGAGCGGCGGCGGTCTCGGCGGCGAGCGTACAAACCAGCTTCGGGTCGGCGTCGTAATTGGTGCCGAAGGCGATCTTCACCAGCGTGTTCTTGTCGGTATAGGTCCAGTTAACGACCTTCTGCGTCACCAGATCCTCGTTCGGGACCAGGAATTCGCGCCCGTCGCCGGCAGCGACGGAAATATAGCGCGTCTTCATCGCGCTGATGCGGCCGGTGTTGTCGCCGATGGTGACGAGATCGCCGGGCTTCACCGATTTGTCGGCGAGCAGGATGATGCCAGAGATGAAATTGGCGACGATCTTCTGCAGGCCGATACCGATGCCGACGCCGACCGCGCCGGAGAACACCGCGAGCGCCGACAGGTCGATTCCGACCGCGCCGAGCGCGATCACGATGGCGACCGTGAGCAGCCCGATGCGGATGATCTTGACCAGCAGCACCTGCACCGATGGCGTCAGGTCGGTGGTCGAATTGATCCGGCTCTCGGCGAAATTGCTGGCGATGTTGGTGAGCCAGAGTGCGATCAGCAGCAGTGCGCCGGCCTTGAGCGCCAGGAGCGGGGTCAGCCTGAGGCCGCCGAGCACGATCGCAAAGGAATCCAATAGGTCGACCGTCGCATCGAGCTGGCCGACGATGGAGAGCGCGGCGATGAACCATGCCGTGATCGACACCAGCTTGACGATGAAGGCGTTGCGCAGCACCGAGGTCACGAGCCGGATCACGAGCCATGCGAAACCAAGCTTGGCTGCGACCATCAGGAGATAGGAACGGCTCGGCCAGGTCGCGTGATACATCACCACGCGCGAGACGATCACGAGCAGCGTGAACACCGCCGTCGAGGCGCTGGCGACCATGACCCGGACGAAATGCCGGAGCGGCAGCGGCCAGCGCATCGCCAGCGAGGTCAGGTCGACACGGCTGCGAATGGCGGCCTCCGCGGCATAGGCGATGCCGGCGGCGGCCAGGATGAGGCCGAATTGCAGGTAGAACCAGGGTGAGGAGAATTCTGCCCCGACGCTGCGTGCGGTGGTCTGCACGAGCTCCATGAAGTCTTTGAGGTCCATGTCCATCGGGTCTCGTCGGCAAGCGGGGAGGAATTGATTCGAGGGCGCCGGACAATCCCACAAAGGACGCGGCCGGGCCATCGATACACCGTGAAGTGAAGCGCGTTAAGGCCGTAAAACACGGGCAGATTGCCGCGAAGCGCGAAAATGGGTTGGCGCGCGAGTCCACCAACGATAAGGATGAAATTCCAGCGATTTCTTACCCGGAAGGTGGATGGCTTCCCTCGACTCCGTCAGTCTCGCCATATTGCTCGGCGCCGTCCTCGTCATGGCCGGCATCCTCTCCAGCCTGCTTGCGCTGCGCTTCGGCGCGCCCTTGCTGCTCGTCTTCCTCATCATCGGCATGCTCGCCGGCGATTCCGGCCCAGGTCAGCTCCAGTTCGACGACGTCCGCACCACCTATCTGGTCGGCTCCGTCGCGCTCGCTTTGATCCTGTTCGACGGCGGCCTGCGCACGCGCTTTGCCAGCATCCGCACCGTGCTTGCGCCGTCCGTGGTGCTCGCGACCGCAGGCGTGCTGCTGACCGCGCTGGTCACGGCGCCGTTCGCCAAATACGCGCTCGACCTCAACTGGTCGGAGTCGCTGCTGGTCGGGGCGGTGGTGGCCTCGACCGACGCGGCCGCTGTATTCCTCTTGGTGCACACCCAGGGCCTGCGTCTGCGCCCGCGCGTCGGCGCGACGCTGGAGGCCGAATCCGGCACCAACGATCCCTTCGCGATCTTCCTCACCTTGATGCTGGTCGAATACATCTCGGTCGGTACCAGCTCGCCCGGCCATGTGCTGATGGAGTTCATCCAGGAGGCGGTGCTGGGCGCCGTCGTCGGCGTCATCGGCGGCCGCCTCGTCGTCATCGCGCTCAACAAGGTCGCCCTACCGCAAGGCCTGCATGCGCCCTTCGTGACCACGGCCGCGCTCGTCATCTTCGGCGGCTCGCAGATCATGCACGCCTCCGGCTTCCTCGCCGTTTATCTTGCCGGCATCATCATCGGCAACCGGCCGACCCGCGCGCATAATTCGGTGGTGACGTTCCTCGACGCCGCGACCTGGCTGGCGCAGATCGTGATGTTCGTGCTGCTCGGCCTTCTGGTTTCGCCGAGCCGGTTGGGTTCCAGCGTGCTGCCGGCGGTCGCCGTCGCGTTGGTCTTGATGCTGGTGGCGCGCCCGCTCGCGGTGTTCGTGTGCCTGTCGCCGTTCCGCTTCAACTGGCGTGAGAAGATCTTCATCGCCTGGACCGGACTCCGCGGTGCGGTCGCGATCTTCCTGGCCTCGATCCCGATGCTGGTCGGGCTGCCCAAGGCCTATCTCTATTTCGACGTGGCCTTTGTCGTCGTCATCATCTCGCTTCTGCTGCAAGGCTGGACCCTGGCGCCGGCCGCGCGCAAGCTGCACGTGGCGCTGCCCCGCGCCGACCGCGGCCCCCGCCGCGTCGAGCTCGATCTGCCCGGCCAGCTCGAGCAGCAGCTGGTCGGCTATCCGGTGCGGCCCAAGAGCCTGTATTTCCGTCGCGGCCTGATCCCGTCCTGGTCCAAGCCGACACTGGTGATCCGCAACGAGCACATCCTGACGCCGACGGAGGCCGATCCGATCGCACCGGGCGACTACATCTATCTGCTGGCGCCGCCGGAAAAGGCCGAAGCGCTCGACCGTTTCTTCGTCGACATGCAGCCGAGCACCGCGCCCGATCCGCATCTGCTCGGCGACTTCATGGTCTCCGGCGAGCACACGCTCGCCGAGCTCGCCGCGATCTACGGTGTGAAGGTCGGCGAGGACGACGGCAAGCTGACCCTGGCAGATTATTTCGACGTCCATCTCGACCACGCGCCGAAAGAGGGCGCCGAGCTGCCGCTGGACGAGATCGTGCTGGTCGCACGATCAATCTCCGGCGGCCGCGTCAACGTCGTCGGCCTGCGTCTGCCGGAAGAAGACGAAACGCCGCCGCCGCTGACCCGCGCGCAGGCGGTGAGAAAGAAGCTCGCCGATGTCTGGACTTCGGTCGCCGGAGTTTGACTTGCGAAGAGGAACTGCCACCAAATCGCCGCAACCGCCGAAGTTTTGCGCGGCTTCGTGACATCCGGATCCGGAACGCTCCGCATTGCCTCTCGTTCTAAGCTGTATAGAACTTTGGACTGACAGGAGTACGCCAATGCGAAAGTTCGCCCTTCCGATCGCGACTGTCCTCGTGCTGGGCGCAGCGGCGCCGGCTATGGCCTACGACACCGGCGATCAGATCTCGATGCAGGTTGCGCTTGACGTCGCGACCGATCTTGGCGTTGCGACGGTGTCGCACACGAACTTCCTCGGCGACGAATGGCAGATTGAGGGCCGCGACCGCGCCGGCCGCTGGATCGAGGTCGATGTGGATGCCCGGACCGGCGAAGTGCGAAACGTCGACCGCGGCTGGTAGCGGGGGTTGGCCCGATCACGTCAGCACCTTCACCCCGCCGAACGACGTCACCCGTCCCTGCTTCAGCATCACGATCTGCGTCGCGAGCTGGCGCAGCTCGGCGACGTCGTGGCTGACATAGACCATCGGCACATTGGCCTCGTCGCGCAGTCGCACCAGGTAGGGCAGGATCTCGAGCTTGCGGCCCTCGTCGAGCGCGCCGAGCGGCTCGTCGAGCAGCAGGAGGCGCGGCTTCGACAGCAGCGCGCGGCCGAGCGCGACGCGCTGGCGCTCGCCGCCGGACAGCTTCCCGGGACGGCGATCCCTGAGCGCGCCGATGTCGAGCAGGTCGATGATGCGCTTGTGCTGCGCCGGATCGGGCGCAAGCCCGTTCATTCGCCGTCCGTAGTCGAGGTTCTGCGCCACGCTCAGATGCGGAAATAGCCGCGCATCCTGGAACACGTAGCCGATGCGGCGGCGGTAAGTGGGCACGTGAATGCCGGCCGCGGTGTCGTCGACGATCTCGCCGTCGATCGCGATGGTGCCGCGATCAGGCCGCAGCAGGCCGGCGATCATGTTGACCAGCGAGCTCTTGCCGGCGCCCGAGGCGCCGAACAGCCCGATGACGCGCCCCTCACTGCTGAAGGAAGCGGACAGCGAGAATTCACCGAGCTGTTTTTCGACCTCGACGCGCAGCATGGTCAATTCCCGTGCAGCCGCTGCGTGGCGCGGCGGGCGAACCATTCGGCCGCGATCAGCGCACCGATCGCGAGCACGATCGAGACGATCACGAGCCTTCCCGCAGCGGCATCGCCGTCCGGCGTCTGGATCAGCGAATAGATCGCGGACGAAATCGTCTGGGTCTCTCCTGGAATGTTGGAGACGAAGGTGATGGTGGCGCCGAACTCGCCGATCGCCTTGGCAAAGCCCAGCACCATGCCGGCGAGCACGCCCGGCAGCGCCAGCGGCAGCGTCACCGTGAAGAACACTTTCCACGGCGCTGCGCCGAGGGTCTCCGCAGCCTGCTCAAGCCGGCGGTCGATCGCCTCGATCGACAGTCGCATCGGCCGCACCAGCAGCGGAAACGCCATCACGCCGCAGGCGAGCGCAGCACCGGTCCAGCGGAACGCGAAGACGATGCCGAGATGGTCGGCGAGAAAGCTGCCAATGAGGCCTTTGCGACCGAAGCTGAGCAGCAGCAGATAACCGGTGACGACGGGCGGTAGCACCAGGGGCAGATGCACGAGTGCGTCGAGCACCGACTTGCCCCAGAAATCACGCCGCGCGAGCAGCCACGCCAGCGCAATGCCGAACGGCGTCGCGACCAGCGTGGCAATGACGGCGACCCTGAGCGAAAGCAGGATCGCCGTCCATTCGGCGGGAGAGATGTCGAACATCAAGCCGTCATATCAGGTCGCAGAAACAGGTTGCAAAATCAGGTTTGCAGGAATCAGGTCGCAACAATCAGGTTGTGGGGCTGATGAGGAACTTGAAGCCGTATTTTTCCAAGATGGCCTTGGCCGCCGCCGTGCGCAGGAAGGCGAGATAGCCGTTCGCCTCCGGCTTGGCGATGCTGGTCGCCGCGACCGGATAGATAATCGCAGGATGCGAATCCGCCGGGAAGGTGCCGACGATCTTCACGCCCGGCTCGATCTTGGCGTCGGTCGAATAGACAATGCCGAGCACGGCCTCGCCGCGGGCGACCAGTGTCAGCGCCGCGCGCACGCTCTCGGCCATGGCGAATTTCGGCTCTGCCGCCTGCCAGGCCCCGAGCTTTTCCAGCGCTGCCTTGGCGTATTTGCCTGCCGGTACCGACCTGACGTCACCGGTCGCGATCCTGCCGTCGCCGGCGAGCTTGGCGAGATCGAAACCTGGCGCGATCGTCACGCTGTCGATCTTGGAATCCTTCGGCGCGATCAGCACGATGCTGTTGCCGAGCAGATTCACTCTGGAAGGCTCGTTGATGGTCTTCTTGGCGATCGCGTAGTCCATCCAGTCGGTGTCGGCCGAGACGAACACGTCGGCCGGCGCGCCCTGCTCGATCTGCTTGGCCAGCACCGAGCTAGCGGCATAGCTGACGCTGAACTTGACCCCGGTCCTGGCGGTGTAGGCGGCGTCGATCTCGTCCAGCGCGTTCTTCATCGAGGCGGCGGCGAACACGGTGATGGTCTTGTCCTCGGCCGCGGCGGGCGCGACGGCCGTGCCGGCGAGAATGACGAAGGCGGTGAAAAGTCCTGACAGACGAAACATGGATGCGCTCCGTGCGGGCTCGCGCGCGCAAGGTTGCACGCGCGAAATCTGGCGTTGGCTGGTCAGATGCGACGGGCGGAAGCGCTGTTCCACGGTCCCTGGCGACGGCTTACGGCCGGCGGGGATATCGCAGTGCAAACATAGCAGGCCGTGGCCGCAGGTCAAAGCCGGCCGTTTGTCGGCCAGCTTCTATCGGGCCGGCGAGTTCGTCATCCCGGGGCGCGCGTAGCGCGAGCCCGGGATCCATAACCACAGGATTGCGTTGGGCGAAGACTCGGAGTGACCTGCTTCGCGCAAGTATCACTCCCTGTGGTTATGGGTCCCGGGCTCGCTTCGCGCCCCGGGACGACGTCCGTGGGCGAGCCCTTACGGCTTCACATCCCCTGCATGCAGCACCGCCTTGCAGGCTGCCGGCATCTGCGCAAGCGTCATCGGCGGCTTCGGCTTGGGCGGCTCGGGCGGCGGCTTGGGGTGCAGCACCGCATCGGAGAACCAGTAGGCGAGATCGGCGGGCTTGCAGCCTTCGTCCTCGGCCTGTGACGGCTGGCCCTCGCATTCGCCGGCCCCGGCCGGGCAGTGCATGCGGATGTGGAAGTGGTAGTCATGGCCCCACCAGGGGCGGATCTTCGACAGCCAGGCGCGGTCGCCCTTGGCCTCGCGGCACAGCGCCTTCTTGATCGCGGCGTTGACGAAGATGCGCTGCACGGCGGGCTCTCGCGCCGCGGCGCGCAGCACCAGGACGTGGCCTGGCGTGAACACCTTGGGGTCGATGTCGAGCCGGTCCTGGCGCACCATCATCACCGCCGACATTTCCTCGCGCTCCTCGCGCGAGAGCCGGCGGTCCGGCATCGGCGTCAGCCAGATGTCGGCGTCGAGACCGATCTGGTGGCTGGCATGGCCTGACAGCGCCGGCCCGCCGCGCGGCTGGGCGATGTCGCCGACCAGGATGCCGGGCCAGCCTGCGTCCTTGTGCGCCTTCGCGGCAAGCCGCCTGATCAGCGCGATCATGTCGGGATGACCGTAGCTGCGATTGCGCGACAGCCGCATCACCTGCCAATTGTCGCCGTTGACCGGCATCTGCGCGGCGCCGCCGATGCAGCCCCTGGTGTAGGAGCCGATGACGTGGGCCGGCCCCTTCGATGGCAGCAGCTTGCGCGCGAACAATTCCTTGGCGGCGAGATCGGGGTCGTTGGGATTGGCGAGCGGCGGCAGCGGCTTCGGGTTGATGCTGCCACGGTCCTGGGCCAGCGCGCCACCGGCGCCCAGGCAGACGAACGAGAGCAGGAGGAGGGTGATGCCGCGGCGACTCATGCTGACGCTCTTATAACCCAATGCTGCACCAGGGTTAAGAACGAGGCGACGAGCCCGCCGCCGGCTCATCGCAGCGCGCCCCGAATCGCGTCTCGACCCGCCGTTTCTTAAGGGTGTAATAACCGTATCCTGCATTGACCAAAATTCGTGCGCAGCGCGCAGAAAATTTTGCGGTTCGCATGCAATCGCGCGCAATTTCGGAACCGATTCAGGCGCGCGCGCAATTTTGCGCCAGATCGCTCATTGATTGCGGCGCCGCACTCAGTCTGATGGCGCCTGCCGCCGCCCGCCACGCCGCGCAAACAGGCAGTAAGCGCGCCGCGCGCGGACCGCGGCTGGCTAAGATTACTTTTTTTTCAGACACTTGCCTCAAAACTTGCGACCGCTGGACGCGACTGGGACGAGTGAAGTTGAGTTTGGGGTCTCGAAAAACAAGAAAGCGAAAGCAAAGCACGCTTGCCCGCGCCGGCCAAAAGGCGCGCAAGCCGCGCTTCGCGTGCGCGCACCGTGCCCTTTCCGAACACGACGAAATCCTGCGCAGCCGTGCCGAGGCGGAAGCCGCGATCGCGGAGGCGCGCAAGTCGCATGAGCGCCTGCGCCAGGCCATCGACATCCTGCCGCAGGGCATCGTGTTTCTCGACGCCGAAGGCCGCTACGTCCTCTGGAACAGGAAATACGCCGAGATCTACAGCAAGACCGCCGATCTGTTCGAGGAGGGCGCGCGGCTCGAGGACACGCTGCGCATCGGCGTCGCCCGCGGCGACTATCCCGAGGCCATCGGCAATGAAGAAGCCTGGATCGCAGAGCGCCTGCAAAAACTCTACAAGCCCGGCGCGCGCCACGAGCAGAAGCTGTCGGACGGCCGCGTCATCCTGATCGACGAGCGCTTGACCGATGACGGCGGCGTCGTCGGCCTGCGCGTCGATATCACCGAGCTCAAGCAGCGCGAGGCCTCGTTCCGCCTGCTGTTCGACGGCAATCCCGTACCCATGATCGTCTGCGCGCTGGACGACGAGCGCATCCTCGGCGTCAACGATGCCGCGGTCGCGCATTATGGCTACAGCCGGGCCGAGTTCGAGCGATTGAAGATCCGGTCCTTGCAGGCGTTCGAAAGCGTGCCACCCTGGACCGTCGATGGGACCGGCGAGGATCAGGCCGGCCGCACCTGGAAGCACGTCAAGGCCGACGGCGCGCTGATCGACCTTGCGATCTATTCCCGCGAATTGACTTATGCCGAGCGGCCCGCGGTGCTGCTCGCGCTGATGGACATCACCGAGCGCAAGCGCGCGGAGGCGCGACTCGCCTTCATGGCCCAGCATGACGGGCTGACCGGTCTGCCCAATCGCAACCTGCTGCGGCAGCAGATGGACGAGATGCTGCTGCACACGCGCCGCGGCTCCGAGAAGGTCGCGCTGCTGATACTAGGGCTCGACAATTTCAAGGCGGTCAACGACACCCTGGGGCATGCGGTCGGCGACAAGCTGCTGCGCGGCGTCGCCAAGCGACTACGCTCCACCTTGCGTGACGAGGATGGGCTGGCCCGCCTCAACTCCGACGAGTTCGCGGTTCTGCAGAGCGGGCTGGCGCGTCCCGAGGACGCGGTGATGCTGGCCAAGCGCCTCCTTGCGGCCATTGCCGATCCCTATCTGCTCAACGGTCATTCCGTGGTGATCGGCGCCTCGATCGGCATTGCGATGGCGCCGGGCGACGGCGAGGATTCTGAAAAGCTGCTCAAGAGCGCCGACATGGCGCTGTCGCGCGCCAAGCTGGACGCGCGCGGCAGCTTCGCCTTCTTCGAGGCCGCACTCGACGCGAAGGCGCAGAGCCGCCGCAAGATCGAGGTCGAGCTGCGCGATGCGATCCAGAATGACGTGCTGCGGCCGTACTACCAGCCCCTGATCGATCTCTCGAGCGGCCGCATCACCGGCTTCGAGGCGCTGGTGCGTTGGCCGCATGCCGAGCGCGGCATGGTGTCGCCGGCCGAGTTCATTCCGGTCGCCGAAGACACCGGCCTGATCAATCCGCTCGGCGGGCTGATGCTGCGCCGGGCCTGCCTCGACGCCGCGGCCTGGCCCGACGACGTCCGCGTCGCCGTCAACCTGTCGCCGCTCCAGTTCCGCAGCGGCAATCTGCTCTCGATGGTCACTGACGCGCTGAAACATTCCGGCCTGCCGCCGCGCCGGCTCGAGCTCGAGATCACCGAGACGCTGCTCCTGGAGAAGAGCGCGCAGGTGCTGGCGACACTGCATGCGCTGCGCGCGCTCGGCGTGCGCATCTCCATGGACGATTTCGGCACCGGCTATTCCAGCCTCAGCTACCTACGCAGCTTCCCGTTCGACAAGATCAAGATCGACCAGTCCTTCGTGCGCGATCTCGCGGCCAACCGCGAGGCCCAGGCGATCATCCGCTCGATCGTCAGCCTCGGCAAGG
Organism: Bradyrhizobium sp. BRP23; assembly: GCF_020194135.1. Lineage (NCBI taxonomy): Bacteria > Pseudomonadati > Pseudomonadota > Alphaproteobacteria > Hyphomicrobiales > Nitrobacteraceae > Bradyrhizobium > Bradyrhizobium sp. BRP23. The sequence continues at coordinate 19,974 of NZ_JADYVW010000005.1, forward strand.
GCCTTGGCGTCACCATCACCGCCGAAGGCGTCGAGACCGAAGCCGAGCTCAGCTGCCTCCGCGCCGAAGGCTGCCATGAGGGCCAGGGCTTCCTGTTCAGCAAGGCCCGGCCGAATGCGGAGATCGTCAGCCTGCTGGCCGCACAGCGCGGCATCGACCGCAACGAGGACGCCGCGCTGGTGGCGTGACCGCTCGCCTCCACGATATCTAAGAACGTACCGCTTCGCCCATCGGCCTCTCCGCCTTGCCCGGCGCCAGCAGCCTTGATCTGCCTCAACAACGAGGCCAAAGGCCGGGGCGCATGACAGCGCGGCGTCGGTCAATTTCCGTTTGGAGGTTCGGACGGATAATGGCCCGGGCGCGCCACCCGTAAATTTCCCAAGTGCGGACCGTCAGCTGCCGTCGTTAAGTCGTGCGGTCGTGGGGTCGCACCATGAAGACACCGAAGCCGAAGCAATGGGCCGAGCAGGAGGTTCGACGGCTGGTCACGCTGGCCCGGCAGGGCATTGGGGTATCGAAGATTGCCGCCGAACTGGGCCGCCACGCCGGATCAGTCAGGCGAATGGCGCGAGCGAAAGGAATATTGTTGAAGAAATAGTCGCCGGTAGGGCAGGCGCTGCCTGATCGACGAGGCGCGTGGACGGCGCCCTACAGCCCGAAGCCTCGGCCGATGTCCCGCACAAGGCTGGGCGCAGCCTCAGTATTGCGACCATGGGAGAGCGCTCGATCGAGCCGAGACAAGATGCCTTTTCCGAAGAGCGCTATAGCGATGCTTCTGAGCATGGTTGTGGATCGGGTTTGAACGATGCTGCGAAAGTTCAAAACGGCCCCAGCCGCAGGATGGGGTAACAGCCGGGGCCGGCATTCCCATTCCAATGTGCCGCATCGGCGGTGGGCGGCACTCTTCAGGTTAGGCACACAGAAGCTAACAAATTATTCTGTTTCGCTCTCACCTCGCGTCGGCCGTGGCCGATTGTATCATAGCGTGCTCACGGTGAAGCGGTGAGCGAACCGAGCAATGGTCGACATGCTCGAGCGGCGCATCATTGGCCAAGTGCTCCCAATATTCAGCTTCCGCGAGTAGTTTCCAACCTCGATCCGGATGACGCGCGGCTGTCTGACGGCACAATAATGCCATCGCGCGCAGGCGACCCGCAGTATCCATCTGCTCCTCCCATTATATTCTTGTTGATTGCACCCTATTTTCTTTTTTTGCGTCGGAGTCATTACGATTATGTCGCAAAACTAATTTCCACTTTTCGAAGCGCGACTCGACTTTCGTTGCGGCTACAAATCGCGCATCGAACACAACTGGCGCAATTCAGCTCGTATCGGTAGATCGAGACCGGACCATCAGGCTTCGTGCTTACTAATCAGAACTGGCAAGAACTGCGAGATACTCGCGCCCGTCCGTCGGCGATGGGTTCCGCAAGAGCTCGAACTACCACCACGCGTCGGGCTCTCCGCGGCGATTGCCATGGTGTGGACCAGGTCTAGGTCCGCTCGATGAGCACCCGCTCCATGATGATCGTGCGTTCGTCCCCATAATAGCTGTCGCGCACGGCATTGAACCCCAGTCGCGCATAGAAGGTCTCTGCAGTGACCGATGAAGGGACCGTCAAGGACGAAATGTTCCGCTCGCGCGCTGTGCGCTCGATCTCGGCCATCAGCAGCTTGCCGATCCCGCGGGCCTGAACGTCCGGAGCAACGAAGACTGTGCGGACGACGCTTCCGTCGAGGCTTGCCGTTCCGACCAGGCGGCCGCCGATCGTGGCGACGAAAACGGTACGCTGCCCGATCAGCCGGCGCACGGCATCCGGGCCGAAGCTGGGCTCGATCCGCGCGATGATCTCCGCCGTATAGTCCTTCGCATTCGTTTCGCGCAGCGCACGCAAGATGACCGCGCTGATGGCCGCGGCGTCATCGTCGAGCGCGGGCCGGATGCTGCATTCCATGAACTGCTCCGCCGAAGCTTCGCGAATGACTGGATTTGAGCCCGCCTCACGGCGCGGCAATCGGCGGATTTTCAACGACCCGTCACTCGATCACGTCGTCCGTCAGCACGAGGATGGTGGGCGGGATCGTCACGCCAAGCGCCCGCGCGGTCTTGAGATTGACGGCCAGTTCGAATTTGGTTGGCAGCTGGATTGGCATATTTGCCGGCTTTTGTCCCTTCAGGATCAGATCAACATAGCCCGCGGCGCGACGAAACAGGTCGCCGATGTCGGCGCCATAGCTGATCAGAGCGCCGGCATGCGCGAACTCCTTCTGCTGGCCGATGACGGCGATCTTCATGTCGATGCCGATACGGCAAATTGCGTCCTGCATCGCGGCGGTCATGTAGTCGCGAATGACAATCACGGCGTTGCTGCCGGCGCCCGCGAGCACGTTGAATTGCTCGGCAACCGCCGCCGGCGACGCGCTCGTCAGTCCGAGGCGCACCGGTTCCAGCCCGGCGCGTCGTGCTTCCTCGATGGTTTGCGCGCCCCAGGCGCTGAAGGTCGGGTCCGTCGCATTGTTCAAGACGCCGATCCGCTTCAGCGAGGGCAGGATCTCCCGGATCATCTCGATGCGCTTGGCCGACATCTCCTCGCCGAACGCGGCGAAGCCGGTGAGACTGCCGCCCGGCCGCGCGAGGCTCTGAAACAATTCAGGGTCGCTTTGCACCGCAGGCAGCGCCACGGCGACGACGGGAATATTGGTTTTCCTGATGATCGCGCGTGCTGCGGCCGGGCCGGGCGAAAGCAGCACGTCCACCTGTCTGGCCACGAGGTCGTCGATCAATGCAAGGCCCCGCGACACATCGCCGGCCGTCGAGTGGGCCTCGATGACGATGGTGCGGCCCTCCACGTAACCCAGCTCGGCCAGCGCCTTCCGGAACGGAACGAGCACCGCATTGTCGATTTCCGGCGTGGCAAATCCGACGAATCCCACGACCGGAACGCGCTTTTGGGCCAAGGCTTCGCGCGCCGATATCGCCGTCATTCCCAAGAAGCTCAGAAACGTCCGCCGCCTCATTTGGCCTCTCGCGATGCCAGAACGATCTGATCACAAGGGCAATGGTACACGAAGATAATCGGTGCCAGAAGGCAGGAAGTAGGATGACCGAGGGAGGCGAAATCCATCAAACTTACATTTATGCAAAGTCAGATCCGGTATTCGCCACTGTCCGGTGTCACGCCGTCGCGCGGCTAAGATCGAGCGATGGCCTGCGCCGCGTCGGAAAACTCAGCGCCACCGCGACCGCCGCAAGCCCGATCGCGAAGGAGCCGGCGTGCAGCCAGGTGTATTGCTGGAAAGTATCGAACACGATCCCGCCGGCCCAGGGCCCGAGCGCCATGCCGAGGCTGGCGAAGGCCGACACGGCACCGAACACCGTGCCCATAATGCGCGGGCCGAAGAACTCGCGGACCAGCACCGCATAGAGCGGCATCACCCCACCATAGGCGAGGCCGAACACGACCGAGAGCGCGTAGAACTCGCCGAGCTGCGCCACCGCCAGATAGGTCGCAATGCACATCGCCTGCACGAACAGCCCGCCGACAAGGACCGGTTTCGCGCCGATGCGATCGGCCAGCGCGCCCAGCAGCAGGCGTCCGCCGAGGCCTGAGACGCCGGCGACGCTATAGACCGTCACTGCCGTGAGCGGAGCGATGCCGCAGACCATCGCATAGGACACCATGTGGAAGATCGGGCCGGAATGCGCCGCGCAGCAGGCGAAATGCGCCGCTGCGAGCGCGATGAATTGCGGCGTGCGCAGCGCCTGCGCCGCGCCCATCTCGACCTCTGGCGCCGCGTCCGTCGTTGCGGAGCCCGCGGCTGGCGGCGCCGGACGTACCAGGAAGCAGGCGGGGATCAACAGCGCCCACGAAGCGATGCCGATCGTCAGCATCGCGGTGCGCCAATCATAGGCCGTGATCAGCCAGCTCGCGGCCGGCGCGACCGTCACCGGGGACACGCCCATGCCGGCCGAGACCAGCGCCACCGCGAGGCTGCGGTTCTTTTCGATCCAGGCGCTCGCGAGCGCCATCATCGGTGCGTAGAAGCTGCCCACGGCGATCCCGATCAGCACGCCGAAGCAAAGCTGGAATTGCCACAGGCTTGCTGCCTGGCTCGCTGTGACGAGACCTAGTCCCAGCAGAACGCTTCCCGAGAGCACCACGATGCGGGTGCCGAACCGGTCCGACAGCGTGCCCCATAGGAATGCGGCGAATCCCATAAAGAGGAAATCCAGCGTCGCGGCAGCCGACACCCCGGCGCGCGACCAGCCCATCGCCTCCGAGATCGGCTGCAGGAACACCGCCAGCGACAGCATCGTGCCGAACCCGATGCAGGTCATCAGCGCCCCCGCGGCGACAACGACCCAGCCATAGTCGAAACGTGACGGCTTGCTCATGCGTTTCCTTGGCGCTTTTGCTCTTGTTGATGGTGCGCGGCAGGGATGGTGACTGATCCGCGGGGCGAGAGCAAGGCGGGTTGCCACCGCAGGCTGACACGGCCCGCCCGCAATGATAGCATGCCGCGCGTCACCAGCCTGCGATGTTGTTCTCGTGAAGCGCACACCCACCAACGTGCGGGGAGGCAAGTGCAATGAACTGGGGAGCGTCGTTTAGGCCGCGCGGGTGCCGCCGGCTTTTCCTGCCCGTCATTTTTGTTTCCGCGATCTGGTCGCCCCTGGCGTGCGCGCAGGACGTCCGAAGCGCGCCCGCCGCGCCGGGGCCGGTCTTTTCGGATAGCGGTCCCGATGCCGAGCTCTACGGCGCGGCTGAAGGCTATCCGGTCGGCACGCGCGGCGCCGCTCCCCCGCTCGACAAGCTCGTCGGCAGCTACAGCCATTTCGGCGAGATCTATCCCTCGCGCCGGGTCGCTCGCGCGACGACGCTCTGGCAATTCAAGCGCGCGCTGGAGCCACAGGTCACCTACAGTCTTGGCACCGAAAAGCTCGGCATTGCGGACTACCTCAAGCGCAACCCGGCGACGGGCCTCCTGATCGCCAGGGACGACACCATCCTGTACGAGCACTATCAATATGCACGGACCGACCACCACCGCTTTGTTTCGATGTCCATGGCCAAGACTCTGGTAGCCATGCTGGTCGGGATCGCGGTCTCGGAGGGACGGATCAAGTCGATCGACGACCTCGTCGCGACCTATGTCGACGGCCTTGCAGGCACGGAATATGGCAACACGTCCATCCGCGCCTTGTTGAACATGTCGTCGGGCGTCGAATTCTCGGAAGTCTATGACGGGAACGACGACATCGCCCGGCTTGGGCGGGCCTTGTTCGCCGGCCCGCCGAAAGATCCCGCCGCCATCGTCGCGCAGTTCAACACGCGGACCGCGCCGCCAGGCACCAAATTCCACTATGCCAGCGTTGAAACGGAGATACTCGGCTTGGTCCTGCGCGCCGCCACGGGCACGCCGGTCGCCGACTATCTCCGCGACCGGATCTGGGACCCCATCGGCACCGAGGCGGACGCCTCCTGGGTGATCGACGGCAGCGGGCAGGAGATCGCCTATTGCTGCTTCAACGCGACCTTGCGCGATTATGCGCGCTTGGCCCGGTTGCTCGCCCATGACGGCGCCTGGGAAGGCCGGCAGCTGATCCCCCGGCAGTGGCTGCTGGATGCCACGACCGTCAGGCCAGAGGAGGGTCATCTCGCTCCGCGCGTGGCCACGCGCTATTTCGGCTACGGCTATCAGGTGTGGCTCCTCCCCGGCGAGCAGCGCCGATTTGCCCTCATCGGCATTCGCGGTCAGCTCATCCTGGTCGATCCCGCCTCCAAGCTCGTCATGGTGCACACGGCCGTTCGCCAGAAGCCGAACGAACCCGGAGCCTTCAGGGAGCCGCTCGCGTTGTGGTCTGCTGTGCTGCAGCAGCTCGGGCAATGATCAATTGCTGATGCCTGCCAATGGCATACAGCCGCGCTGGCGCGGTCGGTCGCGTCGGAAAGCCGCGGTTGCATTGAACCTGTCCGGCTGCCGGGAGCACCAATGGCGCGTAAGTCCCAATAGCCGCGACGAGGGAAGGCGCGATGAGGACCTTGACAGCATCGATCTGCGTTGCAGTTGCTGCGCTTGCCTTGAGTCTGTCGTTCGGCGTGCCGTCCCATGCCGAAGAGGACGAGGCGGGCACGCTGGCCCGGCAGATGAAGCAGCTTTATCGGGCCGGGAAGTACATGGAAGCACTGCCTCTGGCCCAGAAGTCGCTGGCCCTTCGCGAGAAGGAGTTCGGCCCTGATGATGCGCAGGTCGCGACGCCGCTGAACGACCTCGGCACGATCCATTACAATCTCGGCCAATACGCCGTTGCCGAACCGCTGTACAAGCGCGCGCTGGCCATTGACGAGAAGACACTCGGTCCGAATCATGCCGAAGTCGCGATGGTGCTGAACAATCTCGGCGATCTCTACCGTGCGGAAGAGCGTTACGCCGAAGCGGAGCCGGTGCTCAAGCGGTCGATCGCCATTCACGAGAAAAGCGGTGATCCATCGATCGTGATGGCGTTGAGCAATCTGGGCGCTGTCTACAGCCATCAGGGCCGATACGATGAGGCTATACCGCTGTTCAAGCGAGGCCTCGCCGTGCTGCAGAAGGCGCTCGGTCCCGACGACCCCGAAGCCACGGTGCTGATGAACAATTTGGCCGACGCCTATATCAATCGCAATCGCTATGCCGATGCCGAGCGGCTGCTGAAGCGGTCGATGGCGGTGACCGAGAAGGCGTTCGGCCCGGATCATCCCGACATCGCCCAGGCACAGAACAATCTGGCTGCGCTCTATGGGCGCCAGGGCCGTAACGCGGAGGCCGAGCGGCTGTTCAAGCGGTCGGCGGCCACTTTCGAGAAAACCCTCGGCCCTGACCATCCGGATCTCGCCGGCGTTCTGGAAAACCTCGCCGGTCTCTACAAGTATCAAGGCCGCTATGCCGATGCCCAGCAGGTCCTGAAACGGTCAATGGCCATTCGAGGAAAGACCAGGCCGATCTGAAGACCAGCGCGGGACGGTAGTGCGACTTGGCCGCCACAGCTCGAAGAGCGAAGCTGGCGGGCAGGGCTATCGCATTAGAGAGTTTTTTCCTGCGCCATCCTTCGAGACGCCCGCTTGAGCGGGCTCCTCAGGATGAGGGCGGAGTCCGCGGCAGCAGTTCCAACAGGCACCGACGCCGAATGAGCCTCATCCTGAGGAGACGCGTCAGCGTCGTCTCGAAGGACGAGGCGTGCGCGCAGGCACACTTCGCTTGCCCACACCACAACTTCTCCAACTTTTTTGCACATTGACGCCGGACCATGTCGGCATGGGCCGGTCTCGATCGTCCTCGGGTCGACACGTCCCGGACGTGCTGGAAATGGACCCGGCACACGTGGCGAGATTCCGTCAATTCGAGCGTCAAAGTCGCAACTGGAGCAATGCCCATGAGGATCACCGTCGAAGCCAGCGTAGCCGCCCCGATCGATCAGGTCTGGCGTGCCTATACGACGCCAGCCGACATCGTGAAGTGGAATGCCGCGTCCGACGACTGGCATACGACCAGGGCGACGGTCGACCTGCGGGAAGGCGGCGCCTTCTCGTCGCGGATGGAGGCCAAGGACGGCAGCATCGGCTTCGACTTCGCCGGCATCTACACCAAGATCGTCGAGCACAAGCGGATCGAATACGCGTTCGGCGATCGAAAGGCCGAGGTCGAGTTCGTGCCCGGCCCGAAGGGTGTTGTCGTCCGTGTCGTCTTCGACGCCGAAACAACGCACTCGGTCGAACAGCAGCAGGGCGGCTGGCAGGCGATCCTCGACAATTTTGCGCGATACGTCGAGGCAAAGAGGAAATCGTGATCGATTAGCAGCGAACGTGGATGCCTGCATCGCACACGCTGCGATGCAGGTGCCATGCTTCAGCGCGGCCATGAAGCTTCCTGCGGCATGTCGACCTTGCCGAATTGCCGCATCTTCTTCTTGCCTTCGCGTGCCGCTAAGATCGAACTATTTCTTGTTGCCCATGTGATGAGGCGACGACGTGCCGGGGCCGCCCGTGTAGTGATGACCGCCTGATTGAGCGTTGGCAGAGGTGCCGGTCTTTTCTTTCTTGCCCATGTGGTGCGGAACTTCTGTCTTGGGTCCGCCGCTGTAGTGATGGCCGTTCTTTTCCTTGTCGGTGGATTGAGCCGTGGCGGGTACGGCCAGCAGGGAAACAATGCCGATTGTGGCGAGAAGCGTCTTGGTGATCATGTTCGGTCCTCCAGGTTGCGAAGGTCCACGATACGCATCGGCGCAACGTCGGTCTTGACGAATCTCAAGGTACGATCGGTTGCTAATTGTCTCGCGCGCTCAGCTCCCGCGAGCCTTTGATCTGCGTCAAAAGCGATGGCGGCGGTGCTCCTATGCTGCGCGGATCGAGAGGAGCGCGCCCATGCCGGTGCAGGATCATTCCGCTTATCGACAGCGGCATGCCGCGGGCATGTCCATGAGAGCCAAGGCTGGCCTGGTCCTGATCGGATTCCTGGCCATCGCCGGCGTGCTGCTGTTCAGCGAGCACAGGGCTCACGTGCTGGGGCTCCTGGTCTGGCTGCCGCTCCTTGCCTGTCCGCTGATGCATTTCTTCATGCATGGCGACCATGGTCACCGTCACGGTGGCGGCCGGCCAAACGATTCGAGGAGCGCGTGATGCACGACATTCCGCCTGCTTACGGCCTCTGGAGCCTCGTCACCGTCAACTCGGCGGTGTTCATCCTGTTTTCCTACAGCTTCTTCAAGCCGCAGACCTCGCGCGACTGGCGCTCCTTCGGCGCCTTCAGCGCGTTCCTGGTGGCGCTGTTCGCGGAGATGTACGGTTTTCCGCTCACCATCTATTTCCTGTCGGGTTGGCTGCAGTCGCGCTACCCGAACGTCGACTGGTTCTCGCACGACGCCGGTCATCTGCTCGAGATGATGTTCGGCTGGAAGACCAATCCCCACACGGGGCCGTTCCATGTCCTCAGCTTCATCTTCATCGGCGCCGGGTTCATCCTGATCTCCCTCGCCTGGCGGACGCTGTACGAGGCGCAGCAGACCCGGAGCCTCGCCACCACCGGTCCTTACAGCTACGTCCGGCATCCGCAATATGTCGGCTTCGTGCTGGTGATGTTCGGCTTCCTGTTGCAATGGCCGACGATTCTGACCTTGGCGATGTTTCCGGTGTTGACCGTCATGTACGTGAAGCTCGCCGGGGACGAGGAGCGTGAGGCCCGGAGCGAGTTCGGCGAGGCCTATGCCCGGTATGCCGCGCAGGTGCCGGCCTTCATTCCCCATCTCAACCGGCGATCCGGTCATAGCTCTTCTGGCGGCTATCGTCACGGCTGACCTTCGCGAGGAGATGCCTGCAAACGGCGCTAGCTTTAAAGGACGTCAATGAGCGTTCCCGTCTTCACCGCAAAGGCGCTGACTAAGATCTATGTCTCCGGCGAGGTGATGGTGCATGCCCTCAACGAGGTCGACCTCGACATTCCCGAGAAGGAAGTGGTCGTGCTGCTCGGCCCCTCCGGCAGCGGCAAGACGACGTTGCTCAACATCATGGGCGGCCTCGACCGTCCGACCAGCGGCCGGCTGTTCTTCCGCGATCTGGACCTAACGGATCTGGAGGACCGCGAACTCACGAAGTACCGCCGCGATCACGTCGGCTTCGTCTTCCAGTTCTACAATCTGGTGCCCAGCCTCACGGCCTACGAAAACGTCGCGCTGGTCACCGAAGTCGCCAAGAATCCGATGCGGCCGGCCGACGCCCTCGCGCTGGTCGGACTCGAAGCGAGGATGCATCACTTTCCCGCCCAGCTCTCCGGCGGCGAGCAGCAGCGCGTCGCCATCGCCCGCGCGATCGCGAAGCGGCCGGCGGTGCTGCTCTGCGACGAGCCGACCGGGGCGTTGGATTCGAAGACCGGCATCCGCGTCATCGAGGCGCTGCTTGGCGTCAACCGGCAGCTCGGGACCACTACAGTCATCATCACCCACAACGCCAGCATCCAGGAGGTCGCTGACCGAGTGCTGTTCTTCGCCGACGGTCGCATCTTCCGCATCCGGACCAACGAGGCCCGGCGGGAGGCCGCCGAGCTCACCTGGTGACGACATGAAGGTGCTAGACATCAAGCTGCTTCGTGACGTCAGACGGCTCTGGGCGCAGGTGCTCGCGGTCGCGCTGGTCGTCGGCGGCGGGGTTGCGACGCTGGTGCTCGCGGTGGGCTCGCACCGATCGCTGGAGGAGACCCGGATCGCTTATTACGAGCGTTACGGCTTTGCCGATGTGTTCGCGCAGGCGAAGCGGGCACCGAAGGCGCTCACCGACAGGATCGGCGAGATCCCAGGAGTCGCCGCCATCGACACCCGTATCGCCAAGCCGGCGCTACTCGACATTCCCGGTTTCTCCGCGCCGGCCAGCGCGCAGTTCGTTTCGCTGGCCGACACGGGTGAGCAACATCTCAACCGGCTCTACATGCGCTCCGGGCGGTTCCCGGCGCCGGGACGGACTGAAGAGGTCGTCGTCAACGAGCCGTTCGCTCGGGCGCACGGTTTCGTCGAGGGGGCGCGGTTCTCCGCCATCCTCAACGGCAGGAAGCGCGAGCTCGTCATCGTCGGAATCGCGCTGTCGCCCGAGTTCGTTTACACGGTCGGACCGGGCGACCTGATGCCGGACGATCGCCGCTATGCCATCGTCTGGATGTCGGAGAAGGTGCTTAGCGCTGCCTACGATCTCGACGGCGCCTTCTCGGCGGTCGCGGTCAAGCTGCAGCCCGGCGCCTCCGAGCGCGATGTGGTCCGGCGACTGGACGCCCTGCTCGATCCTTATGGCGGGCAGGCGGCGCATGGCCGCAAGGACCAGACCTCGCACGCCTGGCTCGATCATGAACTCGACATGCTCAACAACATGAGCCGCACGCTGCCGCCGATCTTCCTGCTGGTCGCGGCCTTCCTCGTCAATCTCACCTTGACCCGGCTGGTCGCGCTCGAGCGCGAGCAGATCGGCCTGCTGAAGGCGCTGGGTTATTCAGACGGCAGCATCGTGCTGCACTATTTCAAGTTCGTTGCCTTCATCGTCGTGGTCGGCATCGTGTTGGGCGGCATCGTGGGCACCTGGCTCGGTTTGCACGTCACCGCGCTGTTCGGCGACTTCTTCCACTTTCCGTTCCTGGTGTTCGCGAGGGCACCGGACGTTTATCTCACGGCAGGTGCGCTTAGCGCGGCGGCTGCGGCGATCGGCGCATTCCGTGCGTTGCGCGAGGTGGTGAAGCTGCCCCCGGCCGTCGCCATGCAGGCGCCGGCCCCGCCGGTCTATCGCCGGCTGCTTTCGGCGCGCATCCAGCTCGACCGGATCGTGTCGCAGCCGACGCTGATGATGATCCGCAACATCGCCCGGCATCCGGTACGGGCCTTCTTCACGGCGCTCGGCATGGCGCTGGCCACCGCGATCCTAGTCGTCTCGCTGTTCACGCGGGACAGCATGGAGCATCTGACCGATGTGACCTACTTCCTCGCCGACCGGCAGGACGCAACCATCGGCTTTGCCGAGAAGCGGATCGCAAATGTCGTGGAGCAGGTGAGCCGGCTTCCGGGCGTTCTCGCCGCCGAGCCGTTCCGCGAGGTGCCGGTCCGGATCCGCCACGGCAACGTCGAACGGCGCATCGTCATCAGCGGCCGACCGGCTGCTGCCCACCTCAGGCGCATCATCGACGTCGAGCTTCGGCCGGTCATCCTGCCGGAGACGGGCCTCGCCATCTCCGGCATGCTCGCGCATATCCTCGGCGTCGGACCAGGCGATAGCGTCGAGGTCGATCTGTTGGAGGGCGCCAGGCGATCCGTGACGGTGCCGGTCGTCGCGACCGTCGAGGACTACTTCGGGATTAGGGGCATGATGGAGATCGAGGCGTTGCACAAGCTGATGCGCGAGGCGCCCGTCGTCACTAGCGTCAATCTCAGCCTCGACGAGAACCGGACGGAGGACTTCTACACGGCGGTGAAGTCCATACCGACGGTCGGCGGCGTGGCGCTGCAGCGCGTTTCGCTGGCGAACTTCCGCAAGACCGTCGCGCTGCTCGTCACCACGATGGCGAGTATCTACACGGGCCTTGCCGGCGTGATCGCGTTCGGCGTCGTCTACAACAATGCGCGCATTTCGCTGTCCGAACGGGCGCGCGAACTGGCCAGCCTGCGCGTGCTCGGCTTCACGCGCGGCGAGGTGCTGCGCATCCTGCTGCTTGAGCTCGCCATCCTCACCCTGATCGCCCAACCGCCCGGTTGGCTGATGGGCTACGGCCTCGCCTGGGTAATGAAAACGAACCTTGCCGGCGAGTTGATGCGCGTCCGCCTCGTCGTCGAGCACTCGACTTACGTGATCGCCACGTCCGTCGTGGTGCTGGCCGCCATCGTTTCCGCCGCCGTGATCCGAGAACGCATCGACAGATTGGACCTTGTTGCGGTCCTCAAGACGCGAGATTAGCCATGCCCGCCAACTGGACCAAACGCATCATCGGCGCCGCGCTCGCTGCTGCGATCCTCGCAGGGCTCGCTTGGTTCGCCTGGCCCCGACCGGTTCTGGTCGATCTCGCGACCGTCGCGAAGGGGCCGATCGAGGTCACGGCGGACGACGACGGCAAGACCCGCGTGCGCCACGTCTACACGGTGTCGGCGCCGATCGCGGGCAAGGTCTTGAGAATCTCGCATCCGCTCGGCGAGCAGGGGCCTTCGCTCCATGTCGGCGACGACGTCGTCGCTAACCAGACCGTCGCCCTGATGCAACCGACGCTGCCCGGCTTCATCGATGCGCGATCGCGCGATCAGCTGCAGGCGGAGGTCCTGGCCGCAGACGCCGCGATCCAGCAGCAGGAAGCTGAAGTGCAGCGGATCGAAGCCGCGCTGGATTTTTCGCGGACCGAGTTCCAGCGGGTGCAGACGCTGTTGCGGACGCAATCCACCTCGGCCCAGGCCTACGACAAGGCGAAATTCGAGGTCGCCACCAACGAGGCCGCCCTGAGAGGTGCCAAGGCCCAGGTCGAGATGCGCCGCGCAGTGCGGACCAGCCTGGCGGCCCGGCTGATGGACCCGGCAAGCGCTATCCCTCCCGCGGAGCCGACCTGCTGCATCCGTGTGCTGGCGCCGACAAGCGGACGGGTATTGAAGATCATCCAGGACAGCGAGACGACGGTTCTGCCCGGGACGCCGCTGGTTGATATCGGCGACCCGTTCGATCTCGAGGTCGTGGCCGACCTGCTCTCGACTGACGCGGTCCAGATCAAGGTCGGCGCGCCGGTCCGGATCGATGGCTGGGGCGGTCAGCCCATCGCGGGAAAGGTGGTCCGGGTCGACCCGGCCGGTTTCCTGAAAGTCTCCGCACTCGGCACCGAGGAGCAGCGGGTCCGCGTGACCATCGATTTCACCGACCCGCCCGAGAAGTGGGGCACGCTCGGGCACGACTATCGTGTTATCGTTCACGTGACGACATGGAGCGCGACCGAGTCGCTGACCGTGCCGGTGAGCGCTTTGTTCCGAAAAGGCGACCAATGGGCGGTTTTCGCCGACGAGAACGGCCGTGCAAGAACTGTCCCGGTCCGCATCGGCCACCGGAATAACCGCGTGGCCGAAGTTCTCTCCGGACTAGCTGCAGGTGATCGCGTCGTGTTGCACCCGAGCGACCGGATCATCGAGGGCATCAGGATCGCGAAGAGGGGCGAGGAATAGATACACGGCTGAGAGGCAAGCGTTCGATGATGCCACCATACCCCTGTTTTGCCCGACGGGTCAAACCGACTTCGTAAAATCGAAAAAGCACAATGCCGCCAAGAGGGCGGCTACTGTGCATGGGGTTGTTTTCGCACTTTTTTGTTTGCCGTCGGGAGAGCGCCTGTTTGCCGGCCACGGCGACCCGGCTGGCCCGTCCTGAGCCTCGCCTCAGCTGTCGACCTTCAGCGCGGCAATAAAAGCTTCCTGCGGGATGTCGACCTTGCCGAACTGCCGCATCTTCTTCTTGCCCTCCTTCTGCTTCTCCAGAAGTTTTCGTTTACGCGTGATGTCGCCGCCGTAGCATTTCGCGGTGACGTCCTTGCGCAGCGCGCGCACCGTCTCGCGCGCGATCACCTTGCCGCCGATCGCCGCCTGGATCGGGATCTGGAACATGTGCGGCGGGATCAGCTCCTTCATCTTCTCGACCATGGCGCGGCCGCGCCCTTCCGCGCGGGTGCGGTGGACCAGCATCGAGAGCGCGTCGACCGGCTCGGCATTGACCAGGATCTGCATCTTGACGAGATCGGCCGGCTTGTAGTCGGTGAGATGATAGTCGAACGAGGCGTAGCCCTTGGAGACCGATTTGAGGCGGTCGTAGAAGTCGAACACGACCTCGTTGAGCGGCAGGTCGTATTTCACCATGGCGCGGGAGCCGACATACGTGAGCTCCTTCTGCGCGCCGCGGCGGTCCTGGCACAGCTTCAAGACGCTGCCGAGATATTCGTCGGGCGTCAGGATCGTCGCCTCGATCCAGGGCTCGTCGATCTCGGCGATCTTGACGACATCAGGCATGTCGACGGGATTGTGGATCTCGATCTCCTGGCCGTCGGTGAGCTTCATCTTGTAGATGACGCTCGGCGCGGTCGCGATCAGGTTGAGATCGAATTCGCGCGACAGCCGCTCCTGGATGATCTCGAGGTGCAGCAGCCCGAGGAAGCCGCAGCGGAATCCGAAGCCGAGCGCGGCCGACGTCTCCATCTCGAACGAGAAGCTGGCGTCGTTGAGGCGCAGCTTGCCCATCGCGGCGCGCAGCGTCTCGAAGTCGTCGGCGTCGACCGGGAACAGGCCGCAGAACACCACCGGGATCGCCGGCTTGAAGCCCGGCAGCATCTCGGCGACCGGCTTCCTGTCGTCGGTGATGGTGTCGCCGACGCGGGTGTCGGCGACTTCCTTGATCGCGGCGGTGATGAAGCCGATTTCGCCGGGGCCGAGCTCCTCGACCTGCTGCATCTTCGGCGTGAAGAAGCCGACGCGCTCGACGTCATAGGCCGCGCCCGTGCCCATCATGCGCACGCGCTGGCCCTTCTTCATCGTGCCGTCGACGATGCGCACCAGCACGACGACGCCGAGATAGACGTCGTACCAGCTGTCGACCAAGAGCGCCTTCAGCGTGGCGTCGCGATCGCCCCTCGGCGGCGGCAGGCGGGTGACGATGGCTTCCAGCACGTCCGGCACGCCGAGGCCGGTCTTGGCCGAGATCATCACCGCATCCGAGGCGTCGATGCCGATGACGTCCTCGATCTGCTGCTTGACCTTCTCGGGCTCCGCCGCGGGCAGGTCGACCTTGTTCAGGACCGGGACGATCTCGTGATTGTTGTCGAGCGCCTGGTAGACGTTGGCGAGCGTCTGCGCCTCGACGCCCTGGCTGGCGTCGACCACGAGCAGGGAACCCTCGCAGGCCGCCAGCGACCGCGAGACCTCGTAAGCGAAGTCGACATGGCCGGGCGTGTCCATCAGGTTGAAGATGTAGTCCTTGCCGTCCTTGGCGCGGTAGGCGAGGCGCACCGTCTGCGCCTTGATCGTGATGCCGCGCTCGCGCTCGATGTCCATGGAATCGAGCACCTGTTCCTTGCCCGCCATCTCGCGGTCGGAGAGGCCGCCGGTCATCTGGATCAGGCGGTCGGCCAGCGTCGATTTGCCATGGTCGATATGGGCGACGATGGAGAAATTGCGGATGTTGGAAATAGGGACGGTCGTCATGGGCGCGGGATACCACTCACATCCCCGTGCGGCAACCATATTGCTGTATTTTCAGGGCCTTTGTTGACGCCAAGCTGATTCCATGACGGGCCAAAACGCGCTACGCACGGCCATGTCCACGACCTCTCTTCCCACTGCCGGAGCGCGGGCAAAGACCCGCTTGAGTTACAACCGCTTCCGGGCCTTCCTGGTTGCCTGTGCGGTCCGCCCCGAGGCGCGCCTGTGGCTGGTGATCCAATTTGCCATCCTGCATGCAGTGCTCTGGACCTTCATCCTGATCAATCTTAAGACGGCGCAGGACGTTCATATGGACGTCGCAGAAGCCTGGGGCTGGGGACAGAAATTCCTCTGGGGCTATGGCAAGCACCCGCCGTTGTCGGGCTGGGTGGCCGGCCTCTGGTTCAAGGCGCTCCCGGCGGCGGACTGGGCGACCTATGCGCTGGCGATGACGACGGTGAGCGTCGGCATGGTGATCTGCTGGCTGATCGCCTTGCGCGTGGTGGATGCGCGCCGCGCGTTCCTAGTCGTGGTGATGATCGCGCTCTACCCGATCTTCAATTTCAAGGGCTTCAAGTACAACCCGGACCTGCTGCAGCTCGTCACGCTGCCGCTCCTGGTGCTCGCTTATCTCAACGCCTTCGAGAAGCGGAGCTGGCAATCCGGAATCCTGCTCGGGCTTGCCGGCGCGCTGGCGCTGATGACCAAATATTGGGTGCTGACCATGATCGGCGCGATCGGCCTCGCCGCGCTGATCCATCCCGACCGGTTGCGCTTCCTGTCGTCGCCCGCGCCGTGGGTCGCGATTGCCACGATGGTCGCGGCGATGATCCCGCACCTCGTCTGGCTGGCGGATGCGCATTTCGTGCCGCTGACCTATGCCGGCGACACCTACAGCCTTCAGGACAAGGCCCAGGTGCATCAGCTCGTCGCGGGCTATGTGCTGCACAACTTCGCGCTGCTGGCATTGCCGGTGGCGCTCGCGGCGCTGGCCATGGCGCTGGTGCCGCCATGGGGCAGATTGCTGCTGCGTGCGCCGTTGCGCATCGTCACGCGCGCCTGGGCGCGCGGCGCCAATGCAGGGGTCAATGTCTCGCAGGCGCTGAATGTCTGGATCGTCCAGGTCATCGTCGCAGTCGGCCCGCCGCTCGGCGCGCTCGCCTTCAGCATCTACATGAAGACGGATTGGGGCATCTCGCTGTTCTTCCTGGTGCCGCTCGCTCTGGTCGCGATCCCGACGCTGCGCGTGCAGAGCGCCGCGCTGTTCAACATCGCCGCGATCTGGCTCGTGCTCAGCGCCGCGACGCTCGCCGCTTCGCCCTGGATCGCCGCGCGCGAGATGGCGGCCAATGCCGGCAATGCCCAGATCTATGGCGCGCGCTCGGAGCTCGCGCGCGAATTGACCCAGGCCTGGCACACCCGCTTCGGCTCGCGCTGGGCCGTCGTTGCCGGCACGATGGAGCAGATCCAGCCGCTGGTGTTCTACAGCCCGGATCATCCGTCCGCGCTGCTGCCGTTGGAGGCTTGGGATTCCGGACTGACCTCGCGCGACGACGCCAGGAAGTACGGCTTCATTGGCGTGTTCGATCCGACCGACGGCCGCCTGCCCGCGTTCGAGAAATGGGTGTCGGACGTCGCGCCCAACGCCGAGCGCATCGTGATGACAACGCGCCGCTTCACCAACGGCAAGGCCGGACCGTCGATGAGCTGGAACATCTACTTCGCGCCGCCGGGGAAATGATTTCGTCACCTCTCCCGCAAGTACGGGGCGAGGGAGCGCACCTGGCCGCGTGGTGAGAGAAGGGCCTAAACCCCTTCCTCGTTGAACTTGCTTTCAACGAGCTCCGTGATCGCCGCGAGCGCGGCTTCGGCGTCGGTCCCTGCCGCCGCCACCGTGATCGTCGTGCCGGGACCCGCGGCGAGCATCATCAAGCCCATGATCGAGGTGCCGCCGACGGTCTCGCCGCCGCGCGTCACCCACACCTGCGCATCGAAGCGCTCGACCGCCTGGACGAATTTCGCCGAGGCGCGGGCGTGCAGGCCGCGCTTGTTGATGATCAGGAGATCCTTGGAGATCGCGCCCGCGGGCACGCCGGTCGCGGCTTGTGGCGCCTCCTCGCTCATTTGCCGGCGAGCACCCGGCTGGCGATGGTGACGTATTTGCGGCCAGCTTCCTGCGCCATCGCGATCGCGTCGGGCAGCGGTCGCTCCTCGCGCACCTTGGCAAGCTTGACCAGCATGGGCAGGTTGATGCCCGCGAGCACTTCGACCTTGGGCCGGCTCATGCAGGATATTGCCAGGTTCGACGGCGTGCCGCCGAACATGTCGGTGAGGATCGCAACGCCGTCGCCGGAATCGACGCGGTTGACCGCCTCGATGATGTCGCTTCGGCAGAGATCGGAATCATCTTCGGCGCCGATCGTGATCGCTTCGATTTGCTTTTGTGGGCCCATGACATGCTCAAGCGCTGCCTTGAATTCGTCGGCAAGGCGCCCGTGGGTCACAAGTACTAGACCAATCATCGGAAAACTCCTCGCGGGCGCTTTTGGTGCACCGCACGAACGCGCCACTTTGACCATCCAGAGCCCCCGCGCAAGAGGGGATGTTGCGTATCTCCCTGAATCTAGACGGATGGATGAGGGGAGCTGCGCCGGTCTATTCGGTCGCGATAGTGGGGTTCATATGGTTACCATTTCCCTTCAAACAATCGCCTGATGGGTTAACGGAAGATGAACTCTTGGTAGTGGTCAAGGCCGCAACAACCAGGGGAAGGGGCGAATAGTCGCGGGCAACAGGGATTCGCGGTATTTCGACACCAAAAATGCTGGTTTTCAGGGCTTCAGCCGGCGGCAGGCGCTCCGCGTCGGCTGCAGCCAGATCGACCACGAGACCGACGGTCGCATGCTCCACGAAGTCGCAGCGGCGGATTCCGAGGCCCCGGATCTCGATCAAGCCCGCCAAGCGAGGCGCGGGGCGGACCTCAATTTCGTGGCCGAGTGTCGCCAGATGGACACGGTCGTCACCGACCAGAACGGCCCTTTCCACGACGCCTGAGCGCCCCGCCATGATTAGATCGAAGGCAAGCCGCGATTTGCCGGACCCCGAGGGCCCGCGGATCAGCACGGCGTAAGGCCCGACCTTGACGGCAGAGGCGTGAACGCTGGGCCCGCCTTCGTTCATAGCGCCGGCAGCCTGACCACGAAGCGCGCACCGGCAATTGTCGGAGTGCCGTCGGCGTCCGGCGGGCCAGGGCGGTTCTCCGCCCAGATCCGTCCGCCATGGGCGTCGACGATCTGCTTGGAGATCGACAGGCCGAGGCCGGAGTTCTGGCCAAAGCCCTGATGCGGGCGGTCGGTGTAGAAGCGCTCGAAGATGCGCTCGAGCGCGTCCTCGCGAATGCCGGGGCCGTCGTCGTCGACCACGATCTCGATCTCGGAGCGAACGCGGCGGCAGGTGAGGCGCACCTTGCTGCCGCGATCGGAGAAGGATTGCGCGTTGGAGAGCAGGTTGGAGACGACCTGTCCGAGCCGGGAATCGTGGCCGCTCACGGCGAAGGTATCGGTCGGGCTGCGGCCCTCGAAGCGCGTTTCGACCGCGACGTCGTGGCCGAGCTTGGTTTCGTTGGCGACGGACACCAGCGTCGTCAGCAGCCGGCGCAAATCGACCGGGATCGCATCCTGGCGCTGCAGCTCGGCATCGAGGCGGCTGGCGTCGGAGATGTCGGAGATCAGCCGGTCGAGCCGCTTGACGTCGTGCTCGATCACCTCGAGCAGGCGGGCGCGGCTGTTCTCGTTGCGCGCCAGCGGCAGCGTCTCGACCGCCGAGCGCAGCGAGGTCAGCGGGTTCTTCAATTCATGGGCAACGTCGGCAGCGAACATCTCGATCGCCTCGATGCGGCTGTAGAGTGCGCTGGTCATGTCGCGCAGCGCGCCGGAGAGGTGGCCGATCTCGTCGCGGCGGCGGGTGAAATCGGGAATCTCGATGCGGGCCTTGATGCGGCGGCGGACGCGTTCGGCGCTGTCGGCGAGCCGGCGCACCGGACCTGCGATCGTGCTCGCCAGCAGCAGTGACAGCATGATCATGACGGCGGCGGCGACGCCGCCGACCTTCAGGATGGCGAGGCGCTCGGCGGTGACCATCTGGTCGATGTCGTCGCCTTGCGTCGACAGCATCAAGGCGCCGTGGATCGCACGCGAGCGCAGCACGGGGACGGCGACCGAGACGATCACCTCGCCGCGTGCGTTGACCCGCACCATCGAGCGTTTCTGGCCCTGGAGGGCGTCGCCCACTTCGGCATAGCCGTTGCCGTTCTCGGGCCCGAGCTCGCGATAGAGCGGCAGGTCGCCGCGGTTCAGCCAGGTGCGCACCGCGACCTTGCCGCGCTCGATGATGCCGGGTTGCTCGGCCGGCGGCGGCAGCGGAAAGCGCAGCACGTTTTCCAGGTTGCGGCTGTCGAGCAGCAGGCTGCCGTTCGGATCGTAGATGCGGGCGCGCGTCTTGGTCGGCGAGATCAACGTGCGCAGCACCGGCGCGACGCGCTCCGGATTGATCGGGAAGTCCAGCGGCGAATACTCGTCCGAGCCGCCATAGGTCTCGCCCGGCTTGAGGTCGAGCAGCCGGTCGGGATCGATGGTGATGGCGTTGGTCTGCACCGTGGCAGAGGCCGCGATCGCGCCGGCGATGATCTCGGCCTGGACCAGGAGGCTCTGGGCGCGGGCATCGATCAGGCCGGCACGGAATTGCGACAGGTACAGGATGCTCGCCACCAGCGCGACGAGGCCGGCGAGGTTGAGCGAGACGATGCGGCGGGTCAGGCTCGAGAAGGACAGCGCGAAGAAGAACTGCCCGGCGCGTTTCAACCAGTTCAGCGGCCGGAAGCCCTGCGGCTTGTTGTCGGCAACGTGCTCCTGAACGCCGTCGGATGCGATATCCCCGGCGCTCTGGTTAGGGTCAGGCTGCGTTCGGTCAAGCAATGCTTACGCCCGCGTTAGGACGGCCCGTGCGAAGGTCCCCGCATCCTAGAGCGATCCTCGTCCCGATGGAACGAGAACCGGAGATGCTCTCGATCGCCGTGGAGGAGGCGCCCTCAGGCTTCCTTGAAACGGTAGCCGACGCCGTAGAGCGTCTCGATCATCTCGAACTCGTTGTCGACCACCTTGAACTTCTTGCGCAGCCGCTTGATGTGGCTGTCGATGGTGCGGTCGTCGACATAGACCTGGTCGTCATAGGCGGCGTCCATCAGCGCGTTGCGGCTCTTCACCACGCCGGGCCGGGTCGCGAGCGCCTGCAGGATGAGGAATTCGGTCACGGTGAGCGTCACCGGCTCGTTCTTCCAGGTGCAGGTATGGCGCTCGGGGTCCATGCGCAGCAGACCGCGGTCGAGCGCCTTGGCGTCGTTCTCCTTCGGCGCAACGGTCGGATCCTTCGGCGCCGAGCGCCGCAGCACCGCCTTGACGCGCTCGACCAGCAGACGCTGCGAGAACGGTTTGCGGATGAAGTCGTCGGCGCCCATCTTGAGGCCGAACAGCTCGTCGATCTCCTCGTCCTTGGAGGTGAGGAAGATCACCGGCAGGTCGGACTTTTGCCTGAGACGGCGCAGCGTCTCCATGCCGTCCATGCGCGGCATCTTGATGTCGAGGATGGCGAGATCGGGCTGGGTGGTACGGAAACCGTCGAGCGCGGAAGCGCCGTCGGTGTAGGTCATGATACGGTAGCCTTCGGCTTCCAGCGCGATCGAGACGGATGTGAGAATGTTGCGGTCGTCGTCGACCAAAGCGATTGTGGGCATGAGCCTCTCTGCTTTCTGCTTTCCGTTTGGGTCGTGGCTTGAAACGGCGAGCAATCAGTGATGCGCCGCATACATGGGTGCCGAAGTGGCGTTCGAACCTTGTCACCGAGCAATGCAAGCTGGGCTGAAGTGTGACCAAGTTCCACGAAACACGGCAGATTCGCCGCATCTCGACCCATAACCGGGCCCCCGTTTACCCGAAAAAAGACCCTCCTTGCAACCACCTGAGCCGAGAAAGCCGATGCAACCGACCCCCGATTTCGACCCCGCAAAGCTCGCCAAATCGCTGCTGAGGCGGTCCCGGCAGGGGGCTCTGGCGACGCTGATGGCCGGCAGCGGCGATCCCTATTGTTCCCTGGTCAATCTGGCCAGCCATCCCGACGGCTCGCCGATCCTGTTGATCTCGCGCCTCGCCGTGCACACCAAGAACGTCCTCGCGGACTCCAGGGTCTCGCTGATGCTGGACGAGCGCGCGGCCGGCGATCCCCTGGAAGGCGCCCGGATCATGCTGTCCGGCCGGGCCGAGGAGGCCGATTCCAACAAGGATCTGCTCCAGCGACGGTATCTGAGTGCTCATCCCTCGGCAGAAGGCTTTGTTTCCTTTAAGGATTTCTCCTTCTTCCGGATCCGGCCCACGGGAACACATCTGGTCGCCGGCTTTGGCCGGATCGTCGACCTCAAGCCGGAGCAATTCCTGACGGACCTCACCGGCGCCGAGGACCTGCTGGCGGCGGAGGAGGGCGCCGTCGAGCACATGAACGCCGACCATCGCGACGCCCTCAATCTTTATGCCACGAAGCTGCTCGGCGCCACCGAGGGCGACTGGCGCTGTACCGGCTGTGATCCTGAAGGCCTCGACATGCAGGTCGGCCAGGCAACGCTGCGGCTGGACTTCCCGGAGCGGGTGACGGATGGCACGGCGCTTCGCAAGATGCTGGTCCGTCTCGCTGGCGAAGCGCGCACGAAGGTGGACCAGGGCGCAACCGCTTGAACGCGGCTACCGATCGCCGCGACCCATGACCGTGATGGTTTTCGGGCTCGCAGCGAGAGGGGTCATGACGCGTCAACGTTTGGCATGGACGGCGGCTCTCGCGCTCGCCATCACCACCTTGCTCGCCACGCCAGCCCTTGCGCAGAAAGGTCTCGCCGCCGAGAGCGCGCGGCTCACCGCGCTCATCGGTGCCGGAAAATATTCGGAAGCGCTGCCGTTGGCGCAGGCGATGGTCGCCAGCCTGGAGAAGGACAACGGCCGCGATCTCTCGGGCGCGTTGAACAATCTCGGCCAGGTCCATGCCGGTCAGGGACGGGACGATCTGGCTGAGCCGCTCTACAAGCGCGCGATCGCACTCATGGAAAAATCGCTCGGCTCCGACAACGCCCTGGTTGCGGCCGAGCTGACCAATCTTGCCGCGCTCTATCAGCGGCAGGGTCGCTTCGCAGAGGCCGAGCCGCTGTTCAAGCGTGCACTTGCCGTGCGCGAGAAGGCGCTGCCGCGCGAGCATCCCGACGTCGGTCAATCCCTCAACAATATCGCCACGCTCTACGCCAAGCAGCAGCGTCCGGCCGATGCCGAGCCACTGTTCCGCCGTGCGCTCGCGATCTATCAGAAGGCTGCCGGTCCCGAGCATCCCGCGGTCGCCACGGTCCTGAACAACATCGGACAGGTCGAGCGCGACCTCAATCGCGACGCCGGTGCCGAAGCGCCGATCAAGCGCTCGCTCGCGATCCGCGAAAAGGTGCTGGGGCCTGAACACCCCGACGTCGCGCGCTCGCTCAATAATCTCGCCGGGCTCTACCAGCACCAGCAGCGTTTTGCCGATGCCGAGCCGCTGTATCGTCGCGCGCTGGCGATCCGCGAACGCGCGCTCGGGCCGGATCACCCTGATGTTGCGACTTCGACGAGCAATCTTGCCGACTTTCTGCAGGCGACGGGGCGGACGGCGGATGCCTTGCCGTTGGCGCAGAAGACGCTTGCGGCCAATCGTGCGCAGCTGCGCGTCGTGCTGCCGATCCTGTTCGCGGCACGGCAGCAATCGCTGCTGGAGAGCGAGAAGGCGCTCGACGATGCGCTTGCTGCGATCCAGCGCGGCACGCAATCCTCTGCCGCTTCTGCCGTGAACAAGCTCGCGGTGCGGCTCGCCGCCGGCAGCGACCGGCTCGCCGAGCTCGTGCGCAAGGATCAGGATCTCGCGGCCGAGTCGGAAGCGCTCGACAAGGCGATCATCGCTGCGGTGTCGAAGCCATCGGCGCAGCGCGACGTCGCGGCCGAGCAGCGCAGCCGCGTGCGGATTGCGGCGATCGCGGGCGCGCGCAATGGATTGCAGAAGACGCTCGCCGTCGAGTTTCCCGACTATTCCTCGCTATCCAACCCGCTGCCGCTGACCGTCAAGGACATCCAGCCGCTGCTGGCGTCCGACGAGGCGATGGTGGTCTATTCCGTCGTCGACAGGCGGAGCTATGTCGTCGCGATCACGCGCGAGAGCGTCGACTGGAAGGAGATTCCGCTCGGAGCGGACGCGGTCGCACAGAAGGTCACGGCCTTCCGCAGGGGGCTCGATGTCGGCAAGGCGCGCGATGCATCCGGCAAATCGGGATTGTTCGACCTCGGTCTTGCCAACGAGCTCTATGTCGCGCTGCTCGGCCCGGTTGAGGCGCTGACCAAGGACAAGCGCAACCTGCTGGTCGTGCCGTCGGCGGCATTGACCGCATTGCCGTTTCATCTGCTGGTCACAGAGAAGCCACAGGCTGCGATCCCGGACCGGCTCGAGGGCTATCGCAGTGCTGCCTGGCTGCTGCGGCGTCAGGCCGTTTCGGTCCTGCCGTCAGTGATCAGCCTGAAATCGCTGCGCGCTTTTGCCCGCAGGGATCAAAGCGTCAAGCCGATGACCGGTTTCGGCGATCCCGTGTTCAACCCTGCAGCCGAAGGGCCTGCCGACCGGCGTGCCGCGAACGGCAAGGTCGCCGCACGCAGCATCGCGACGATCGCCTATGCCGACTTCTGGCGCGGCGCGGGCGTGGATCGTGCGCGGCTGGCCCAGGCGCTGCCGCAGCTGCCCGATACCGCCGACGAATTGAACGCGGTGGCGAGGGACGTCGGCGCTGCCGAGGCTGACATCCATCTCGGCCGCGACGCCAGCGAAACGACGCTCAAGCGTGCAGCGCTTGCCCAATACGGCATCATCTACTTTGCCACCCACGGCCTCGTCGCCGGCGATGTCAAGGGATTGGGGGAGCCCTCGCTGGCGCTCTCCATCCCCGACCAGCCGACGGAGCTCGACGATGGTCTTCTCACCGCGAGCGAAGTGGCCCAGCTCAAGCTCAATGCCGATTGGGTTGTGCTGTCTGCCTGCAACACCATCGCGGGCGACAAGCCCGGTGCCGAGGCGTTGTCGGGATTGGCGCGCTCGTTCTTCTACGCAGGTGCTCGCGCGCTCCTGGTGTCGCATTGGGCCGTGGATTCGGAGGCTGCGACCCGCTTGACAACGTCGACGTTCGAGCTGCTGAAGAACGAGCCAAAGCTCGGCCGCGCCGAAGCCTTGCGCCGCGCGATGTTAACCTATCTCGACGACGCCTCGTCGCCGCGCAACGCTTATCCCGCGATGTGGGGACCGTTCGCGTTGATCGGAGAGGGCGAGGTAAGATAGGGGTGTTGACGCAGTGATTGTGCGTCGCAATAACCGGACATAACGCGCAGATGTGCATTTGGTTGCGCGATCATCCGCACTTTCTCGATGCGGCCTTACAGAGCTGACATGCGCGGCGTTTGGCGCGGTCCTTGAATAAACCAAATCCTGCGGGATCAGCTTGGCAACGCCTGCGTTCATCATTATTAGGTCGTTCAGCCGAGGCCGAACGGCCCATATTCACGGTGATCGCGACGGCGCCAAACTTGGCCGCGCTTGATGTCGCGGGTTCTAGGAGGGATTTTTCGTGCAAGAGACGGGCGTGCGCAACGGTGCCTTCGGCGCCGACAAATTCGGCTTAAAGAATCTCAAGCAGGTTCACTGGAATCTGGGTGCGCCACAACTCTATCAATACTCGCTGGCAGCGGGTGAGGCGGTGCTCTCCGCCGACGGCGCGCTCTGCGCCGACACCGGCGAGTTCACCGGGCGCAGCCCGAAGGACAAGTTCACGGTGCGCGACGCCACCACCGACAAGAAGATGTGGTGGGCCGGCAACCAGTCGATCACCGCAGAGCAATTCGAGACGCTCTACCAGGACTTCCTCAAGCACGCCGAAGGCAAGCGCCTGTTCGCGCAGGACCTCTATGGCGGCGCCGACCCGGCCTACCGGATCAAGACGCGCGTCTTCACCGAGCTCGCCTGGCACTCGCTGTTCATCCGCACGCTGCTGATCCGCCCCGAGGCGATCGAGCTGCCGACCTTCGTGCCGGAGCTCACCATCATCGACATGCCGAGCTTCCGCGCCGATCCTAAACGCCATGGCTGCCGCTCGGAGAACGTGGTCGCGATCGATTTCGCCCGCAAGATCGTCCTGATCGGCGGGTCTTATTATGCCGGCGAGATGAAGAAGTCGGTCTTCACGACCCTGAATTATTATCTGCCCGAGCGCGGTGTGATGCCGATGCACTGCTCGGCAAATGTCGGCGCCAAGGGCGACACCGCGATCTTCTTCGGCCTGTCGGGCACCGGCAAGACGACGCTGTCGGCCGATCCCAACCGCACCCTGATCGGCGACGACGAGCACGGCTGGGGCCCGAACGGCGTCTTCAATTTCGAAGGCGGCTGCTACGCCAAGTGCATCAAGCTGTCGCAGGAAGCCGAACCTGAGATCTATGCCGCCTCGACCCGCTTCGGCGCGGTGCTCGAGAACTGCGTGCTCGATGAGGACACCCGCGTCGTCGATTTCGACGACGGCTCCAAGACCGAGAACACGCGTTCGGCCTATCCGCTCGACTTCATCCCGAACGCCTCGCGCACCGGCCGCGCGCCGCAGCCGAAGAACGTGGTGATGCTGGCCGCCGACGCCTTCGGCGTGCTGCCGCCGATCGCCAAGCTCTCGCCGGCGCAGGCGATGTATCACTTCCTGTCCGGCTACACCGCCAAGGTCGCCGGCACCGAGCGCGGCCTCGGCAACGAGCCGCAGCCGGAATTCTCGACCTGCTTCGGCTCGCCCTTCCTGCCGCTCGATCCATCCGTCTACGGCAACATGCTGCGCGACCTCATCGCCCAGCACAATGTCGATTGCTGGCTGGTCAACACCGGGTGGACCGGCGGCAAGTATGGTGTCGGCTCGCGCATGCCGATCAAGGTGACGCGCGCGCTGCTCACCGCCGCGCTCGACGGCTCGCTTCGCAACGTCGAATTCCGCACCGACAAGTATTTCGGCTTTGCGGTCCCGACCGCGCTGCCGGGGGTGCCGGCCGAGATCCTCAACCCGGTCAACACCTGGAAGGACAAGGACGAGTTCGACAAGACCGCCCGCGCCCTGGTCGGCATGTTCCAGAAGAATTTTGCCAAGTTCGAAGCACAGGTGGACGCCGAGGTGCGCGCGGCTGCCCCGGACGTGAAGCTGGCCGCGGAGTAAGGTCGCTCGGTCTTGGATGCGAAGAGGGCGGCCTCGCGGCCGCCCTTTTTTGCTTGTGGCGAGATCCCTCCACCGTCATTGCGAGGAGCCCTTGCGACGAAGCAATCCAGACCGCCTCCGCGGAAAGATCTCTGAATTGCTTCGCTGCGCTCGCAATGACGAGTTCGCGGAAGCAGCTACGCCTTGAAATACGCGATCTGCGTCGTGGTCGCGAGCAGCCGGCCGTTCGGCGACCACAGCTCGGCGTTCTGGTCGGCGTAGCTCTTGTGCATGATCTTCGAATCGGCCGTCGCCAGCACGCGCGTGATGTCTTCAGCCGCGAGCTCCTCGGCGTCGGTGTGGAAATAGGTCGTCAGCGACACCGTGCCGAATGGCACCAGCTCGCGCCTTGCGTGGAAAATGCGGCCGAAGAAGGCGTCTGACATCGACATCAGCGACAGCATGTCGAGCTTGCGCGGCGTGCGGTCGCTGATCCAGATCTTCGAATAGGTGCTGGCGGGCTCGGCCTGCGGCGGGCCGATCCGCATCTCGCCCTCGACGAAGCGGAATTCGTACTGGTTGGCCCAGGATGCCGAGATCTTCGGGAATGGCAGCGTCTCCTCGAACGGCTTGGCGTCCGGATATTGCGCTACCCTGTGCTCCCAGGACGGACGGCGTTCGGCGAACACGGCGGTGGCGAGCGTTGCGACCTCGCCGCCGCCCTGGCTGAGCTCGACGCTCCAGTGCTGGCTGGAGCGGTTGGCCTTGACGAGGCGCACGTCGAGATCGAACGGACCCTTGGCGATCGGCGCGCAATAATTGACGGTGAGGGCGAGCGGATCGCCGGCGGCTTGCGGATGCTCGATCAGCGCCCGCAAAATGGTCGCGGCGGTGGCGCCGCCGAACGGGCCGACAAAGGCCCAGTAATCGTCGCTGGTGTGCCCCTGCCAGCTAGAGTCACCGGCGGTGACGCGCGTGGCCTCGTCGAAGGGATGCGGGAGCTTGGCGTGCATTGTTGGTCCTCGATGCCTCCACAGCCGTCATTGAGCGTAGCGAAGCAATCCAGACTGTCTCCGCGGAAAGATTCTGGATTTCTTCACTGCGCTCGCAATGACGGCGGTTGAGGTTGCGGCGTCGTGTCACAACGCCGCTTAGGGGATGATGACGATCATATCATCATCCCTCGCGAAGGATGCAATAACCTCGCAGGTAAGGCCGCTTCCACGCCGCGGAAAATCAGCCCGCGGCGTCGCGCAGGTTCGGCAGCAGCGGCGTGGTCGGATTGACCGGCACGTTCCAGATCTCCTCGGCATATTCGCGGATGGTGCGGTCCGAGGAGAACCAGGCCATGCGCGCGACATTGAGGATCGAGGCGCGGGTCCAGGCCGGCGCCACCTGCCAGCGCGCATCGACCGCGCGCTGCGCCTCGTAGTAGGAATCGAAATCGGCGCTCACCATGTAATGGTCGAGGTAACGCAGCGCGTGCGCGATGGATTCGAAACGGCCGGGGTCGCCGGGCGAGAACTCGCCGGCGCCGATCGCGTTGATGGCACGCTGCAGCTTCGGCGACCGGCGGATCACGTCGGAAGCATCCAGCCCCTGCTTGCGCCGGATCATCACGTCGCCGGCTTCCATGCCGAAGATCGCGATATTCTCCGCGCCGACATGGTCGCGGATCTCGATATTGGCGCCGTCGAGCGTGCCGATGGTGATGGCCCCGTTCAGCGCCAGCTTCATGTTGCCGGTGCCGGAGGCTTCCATGCCCGCGGTGGAGATCTGCTCGGACAGATCGGCGGCGGGAATGATCACCTCGGCGAGGCTGACATTGTAGTCGGGCAGGAACACGACCTTGAGCTTGCCGCCGATCGCCGGATCGTTGTTGACGATCTCGGCGACGTCGTTGATCAGCTTGATGATCAGCTTGGCGTAGCGATAGCTCGCGGCCGCCTTGCCCGCGAAGATCTTCACCCGCGGCACCCAATTGCCGTTGGGCTCGTCCTTGATGGCCTGGTACAGCGCGACCGTTTCGATGACATTGAGCAACTGGCGCTTGTATTCGTGGATGCGCTTGATCTGCACGTCGAACAATGCGCCCGGGTCGACCCTGATGCCGAGCCGTTCGCCGATCAGGCGGGCGAGCTGGGCCTTGTTGTGGTGTTTGACGCTGCGGAACTTCTTCTGGAACTCGACGTCGCTGGCGCGCGCCTCGATCAGCGAGAGCTGGGTCGGATCGTCGAGCACGGCATCGCCGCAGCTCTCGCGCAACAAATCCGTCAGCTTCGGGTTCGCCAGCATCAGCCAGCGTCGGAAGGTGATGCCGTTGGTCTTGTTGGTGATGCGTCCGGGATAGAGATGGTTGAGGTCGTGGAACACGGTCTCGCGCATCAGGTCCGAATGCATCGCCGAGACCCCGTTGATGCGGTGCGAGCCGACGAAGGCGAGTTGGCCCATGCGCACGCGGCGGCCGCTCTTCTCGTCGATCAGCGACACTGAGGCGCGGAAGTCGATGTCGCCCGGGCAGCGCGCTTCGGCGAGCGCCAGATGCTGCACGTTGATGCGGTAGATGATCTCCAGATGCCGCGGCAGCAGCCGCTCGAACAGCTCGACCGGCCAGGTCTCCAGCGCCTCCGGCAGCAGCGTGTGGTTGGTGTAGGAGAGGGTGGCGACCGTGATCTTCCAGGCCTCGTCCCAGCGGAAATTGTGGAGGTCGACGAGGATCCGCATCAGCTCGGTGACGGCAAGGCTCGGATGGGTGTCGTTGAGCTGCACCGCGACCTTGCCGGCGAGGTTGCGCAGCTGGCCGTCGGAGGCGAGATGCCGCTTCACCAGGTCCTGGAGCGAGGCGGAGACGAAGAAATATTCCTGGCGCAGCCGCAGCTCGCGGCCCGCCGGGCTCTCGTCGTTCGGATAGAGGAACTTGCAGATCGCCTCCGCGCGCGCCTGCTCGGCGCTGGCGCTGACGTAATCGCCTTTGTTGAAGGCATCGAGCTTGAGCGGATCGGGCGAGCGCGCCGACCACAGCCGCAGCGCGTTGACGTGGTGGCCGCGCCAGCCGACGATTGGCGTGTCATAGGCGATTGCCTGCACGGTTTCAGCAGGATGCCAGATCGAGCGGTCGCGGCCCTTGTCGTCGACATGCTCGACGCCGCCGCCGAAATTGACGTCGTAGATCACCTCGGGCCGTTGCAATTCCCAGGGATTGCCGAAGCTCAGCCATTCGTCGGGATATTCCTGCTGCCAGCCCTGATTGATGATCTGGCGGAACAGACCGTAATCGTAGCGGATGCCGTAGCCGATCGCGGGGATCGACAGCGTCGCCATGCTCTCCATGAAGCAGGCGGCGAGCCTGCCGAGGCCGCCATTGCCGAGCGCCGCATCCGGCTCGCATTTGCGCAGCTCCGGCAGCGAGACGCCGAGATCGCCGAGCGCGACCTCGAAGATCTTGAGCAGGCCCATGTTGTTGAGCGCGTCGGTGAAGAGCCGGCCGATCAGGAATTCGAGCGAGAGATAGTAAACCCGCTTGCGGCCCGCGTCGTAGCTGTGCTTCTCGGCCGTGAGCCAGCGATGCACGATGCGGTCGCGCAGCGCGAGCGCCGCGGCCTGGTACCAATCGTGCCTGGTCGCCATGCCAGCGTCCTTGCCGATGGCAAGGCGCAGCTTCGCCAGGATTGCGCCCTTGATCTCGGCCAGCGCGAGTTCGTCGATGGGCTGCCCGGGGGCCGGATAACTGGGCTGGAACGATGAATCCTGCAAAGCCGTTACTTCCTAGGTCGAAACAACTCTTAACTCTACGCGTCTGCCCTTGCACCGGAACTGTCGCCCGCGTGGCCGTGCACTGCGCTGGCGCAAATTTATGCAAGGAATGGGCCGAATTGGGAACCCGGAGGAGCACGGAGAAACCCAGATTCGGTGCTAGATTACGAAAGATTCAGCCATCAGTGTGGAGAAGCGGACCGTGAGACTGCTGATCGAAATCGCCACTGCGGCCCTGCTCGTCGTCTGCATCAGCGCCACCAGTGCGGCGTTTGCCGCCGGCACGACCGGTCGCAGCGCCGATGGCCTCAGCTGCGGCTTCACAGCGCCGCAGAAGGCGTCGCCCGCAGCCCGCTGCGCTGCGATCAAGCGCCAATGCGGCGGCAAGTTCTACGCAAGCGCGTGCGGCGACAAGCTGATATCCGCAGCGAATTGAGAGCCGTAGGAGCTTTGGCGAGCTCAAGCCGCCTTGCTCTGCACCGCATCGCAAAACTCCGCGAGACGGTCCGCAAGCCGCAGCGTCGCCGGGCTCGCATCCGGCGAAGCCATCAGTGCAACCTCGGTCTTGTTGATCGGCGCAAAGCCGTCCTTCGCCGTCAGCACGCGGTGGTCGGTCTGGATCGCCATCTCCGACAGGATGCTAAGGCCCATGCCGGCGGCGACCGCGGCCTGAATGCCGGCGAGGCTCGATGAGGTGTAGGCGGTGTGCCAAGCGCGGCCGGCCGTTTCCAGCGCGTGGATGGCGCCGGCGCGGTAGATGCAGCCGAGCGGAAAGCCGATCAGCGGCACCGACGGCACGTTGACGTCGACCGGGTGGCTCTTGCTGGTGACCCAGTGCACCCGCTCCGGCCACACCGCGATCGCGTCCTTCGCGCCAGCCTCGCGCTTGTAGAGCGCAAGGTCGAGCTCGCCGCGTTGGAGATCGCGGGCGAGATGCTTGCTCTGGTCGGCGCGCACGTCCAGCCGCAATCCCGGATGCGAGCGCGAGAACGCGCCCAGCAGTTTTGCCAGCCGGTACGCGGCAAAGTCCTCGGGGATGCCGAGCCGGATCGCGCCTTCGCTATCAGGCTGGCGCAGCACGTCGCGCGCCTCCTCGGCCAGCGAGAGCAATCGCCGCGCATAGGACAGCAGCCGCTCGCCGGCCTCGGTCGGGCGCACGTCCTTGCCGTCGCGGTGCAGCAGCACCTGACCGACATCCTCCTCCAGCCGCTTGATCTGCTGACTCACGGTCGATTGCGTGCGGTGGACGCGCTCGCCGGCGCGGGTGAAGCCGCCGGCCTCGACCACCGAGACGAAGCTGCGCAGCAGCTCGAGATCGAGCACGGCCGCCTCCATTAAGAAATCCACTGGGCGCGAGTTAATCATTTAATTTCCAAATGGCAAGCGGCCTCCCTAGATCGAGGGCAGAAAAAAACATCCGAGAATGCCCCTCATGTCGCTCGCCAGCTCGCTTCCCGCCCCCCGCAGCCGCTTCAACACATTGCCGCTCGCGATCGGCCTGTTCTGCCTGCTCTGGAGCTACGCCTTCATCGCTGGCAAGATCGGCGTCACCCATTGCCCGCCGCTGATCCTGCTCGCCGCGCGCTTCTCGCTCGCGGGTATCTTGATCCTGGGCGCCACGTTGATCCGCGGCGAAGCCTGGTCGTTGTCGTGGCGCGATGCCGCGATCTTCGCGTTGCTCGGCATCGCCAACAATGCGCTCTATCTCGGCCTCGGCTACACCGGCCTGCAATCGGTCTCCGCCGGCCTCGGCGGCCTGATCGTGTCAGCCAATCCGGTGTTCACCGCGGGCCTTGCCGCGCTGCTGCTCGGCGAAGGCATGACCTGGCGCAAGGCGAGCGGCCTCTTGCTCGGCATCATCGGCGTGACCGCAATCGTCTGGCACCGCCTGTCGGTCGGCACCGATTCGCTGCACGGCATCGTTTTCACGCTGGCCTCGCTCGCTTCGATCGTGGCCGGCACCATCCTGTTCAAGCTGCTGGCGCCGAAGGGATCCCTGTGGATCGGCAATGGCGTGCAGAACCTCGCGGCCGGCATCGTACTGACACCGGTCGCGCTCACCTTCGCCGATGTCGACGCGATCGACTATACGCCGAGCCTGATCGGCGCCTTCGCCTTTCTCGTGCTCGGCGGCTCGATCATCGCTTCTTGGCTCTGGTTTCGTCTCTTGAAGACGTGTGGCGCCACCGCCGCCAGCGCCTATCATTTCCTGATGCCGCCGCTCGGCATGCTGTTCGCATTCCTCGTCCTCGGCGAGCACATCGAGGCGCGCGACCTGCTTGGCATCATTCCGGTCGCGCTCGGCATCTATCTGGTGACGCGGCCGGCGAAGGCGGTGGTGTAGGTGGAGGCCCCGCTGTTCACTATCGTCATTGCGAGGAGCTCTTGCGACGAAGCAATCCAGACTGCCGCAGCGGAGGCAGTCTGGATTGCTTCGCTGCGCTCGCAATGACGGGGGGCTAGTCCTTCCTGAACACGATCGAGGCCATCCACCCCGTCATCAGCGCCATCGCAACGGTGGCGAGGCCGTAGATCAGGCCATTCTGGCGGGCAGTGGTGGCGACGAACTGCTCGAAGCCGACCTTGACGATCTCGAACGCGGTCTCGGTCTTGCCGATGAACGCGCCGTTGGCGAACAGCTTGATCTCGATCTCATAGGTGCCGATCGGCACCTCCGCAGGCAGCGGAATGCCGGTGCGGAACAGCGTCGGCGTCAGGAACGTGACCACGCTTCCGTCTTCGCGGTAGAGCCCGCGCTGGGTGCGCAGGCGAATGAAGGCCGAGCGGAACGCATCGTTGGGCACCACGTCGGCAAAGTCGCCGCTGACCCGCTGCGTCAGCAGCACGTTGTTGAGCCCGATCTGCTGCCGCCGCGCGATCTCGGGCGAGGTGATGGCGTCGAGCGGGCGGTTGGCGAACAGCGCGAGATAGCTCGGCACCTGCAGGAATTGGCGGTAGTCGGTGTTGATCCAGATGCCGAAGGTGCGCTCCTTCCGCCGCGTCACCATGTCGGCGCGCGGGCCCATCACGGTGACGACGAGGTCGTAGGCCGTGCGGTCCGCGGGCGTCGTCGCATCCTTCTCGACCGAGCCGAACAGCACCAGCTCCTCGCCGGAATAGTTCGGCGTCACCGTGACCCGGTGATTCGAGACCGACACAATCAGCCGCTCGGCCCGCGCGGCGCCGCCGAGCAGCAGGACGAGGACGATCGCGAGAAGCATGCGCCTCATCGGCTCGCTCCGAGCTCACGGATGGTGAAGAGATCGGAGGGCTGGATCACCAGCTCGATCGCGAAGCGGATTCCGACCGAGAGGATGAGCAAGCCCAGCAGCAGCCGCAGCTGCTCGCCGCGGATCTTCTGGCCGGCACGGGCGCCGAACTGCGCGCCGGTGACGCCGCCGACCATCAGGATCAGCGCCAGCACGGCATCGACGAGGTGATTGGTCGCCGCGTGCAGCATGGTCGCGAACAGCATGGTGACGACGGTGAGAACCATCGAGGTCCCGATCACCGTCGAGGTCGGCACCCTCAAGAGATAGATCATGATCGGCACCAGGATGAAGCCGCCGCCTATACCCATGATGGCGCCGATGAAACCGATCACGATGCCGACGATCACCACGGGGATGACCGAGAGATAGATCTTCGAGCGCTTGAACCGCATCTTCAGCGGCAGGCCGTGGATCCAGTTGTGGGTGCGGCGCGGCGGCAGCGCCCCGCGCCGAGTCCGCATCAAGGCGCGCAATCCTTCCGAGAACATCAGGCTGCCGACCGTGGTGAGCAGCACGACGTAGGAGAGCGCGATCATCAGATCGAGCTGGCCGAGCGCGCGCAGCTGGGTGAAGGTCCAGACGCCGAGCGTCGTGCCGGTCACGCCGCCGCATAACAAGACGCTCGCCAGCGCCGGATCGATCGCGCGCCGCCGCCAATAGGAGAGGGCGCCGGAAAAGGAGGAGGCCGCGATGTGGCTCGCCACGGAGGCCACCGCGACCGCCGGCGTGATGCCGATGAAGATCAAAAGCGGCGTCATCAGGAAGCCGCCGCCGATGCCGAACATGCCGGAGACGAAGCCGACCGCAGCGCCCATGGCGAGCACCAGGAAGACGTTGACCGGAAGATCGGCGATTGGGAGGTAAAGCTGCATTGAACCTGCGCACCGGCGAGACGGATCGACGAACGCGGAATGCTCGCGGAGAGGACGGAACGATTGCCGCGTCCTTCAATAGCGGAATTCGCGGGCGGGCGGGACCGGGAATTTCAGGCGTGGTGAATGGGTATGACGCGCGCGTGATGATCTCTGCGATCGTCCGCACTCCCGCTGCAGGCGGAGAGGCGAAAGGTCAGAACGGACTGACCGAGAAATACCGTAGCCAGAGATCGGTGTAGCGGCCTTTTTCCCAGATCCGGAACATCGCCCAGTTCAGGGCCTGGCGCAGCACGTCGTTACCCTTGCGCACGGCGATGCCGATGCCTTCGCCGAAGAAACGGCTCTCGACGAATGGGCCGCCGGAGAAGGCGCAGCAATCGGCCGAATCCGTGCCGTTGATCCAGAACGCCAGCGAGATGGCGTCGCCGAAGATGAAGTCGACCTCACCTCTGCGCAGAGCTGCGCGCATCGCATCGTCATTGGGGTAGGCGTGCAGCTCGGCGTCGGTGAACATCGCCTTGAGATACGCCTCGTGCGCCGAGCCGGCGATGGCGCCGACCTTCTTGCCCTCGAGATATTCGGGGCGGATCTCCGGCATCACCGCATCCTTGCGCGAGACGAAGCGCGCCGGCACGCGATAATAGGGATCGGTGAAGTCGACGCGGGCGCGCAGCTGCGGGCTCACCGCCATGGAGGCGATGATGGCATCGCCCCGGTTGGAGGTGAGCGCATCGACCAGCGTCTCGAAACGCCGCATCTGCACCGTGCAGGTGACCTTGATCTCCTCGCACAGGGCGCGGGCGAAATCGACGTTGAAGCCGGCCGGATTGCCGTCCGCACCGGTGTAGTTGAACGGCGGATAGTCGGTCTCGGTCAGGAAGCGGATCACGGTCAGGCGGGACAGGTCCGGCCGTTCGGGGCGCCGGCGCGGGTCCCAGAACCCGGGCACCGCCTGCGGGGCGGCCTGGGGCGCCGCCTGAGGGGTGGTCTGTGGCGCAGCCGGAGGCCGCTTGGCGGGAGCTTGCGCGTTCGCCTCGGTGAGGCCGCCGAGCAGGCAAAGGCCAGCAGCCAGCCCTGCCAGCAAGCCACGGACAGATTTGAGCGATTTCGCCTGTTGCGATGGAGCCATCGGCCGAAGGAATGAATTTCGTCGGGATCGGAGGGCCTTATAGACCATCCCGCCGGGAACGCGAGCGCCGATTGTGGCCAGCGTGAAGCTCAGAGATACCGCTTCAAATCAACCGCTGCCTCTTCCGGCGTCCGCTTCAAATTGAACGGCGAGACGAACCTGCCCTCGCGGTCCATCAGGTAGATCAGCGCGGTGTGGTCCATCGTGTAATCGCCGTCCTTGGTCGGGACCTTTTTGGCATAGACCCGGTAGGAGGAGATCACCTTGGCGGTCTCGGCGGGGTCGCCGGACAGGCCCTGGAGGTGCGGATCGAAGCTCGACAGGTAATCCTTCATCGCGGCCTGCGTGTCGCGCTCGGGATCGACCGAGATGAAGATGGCATTGACCTTGTCGGCGTCCTTGCCCAGCGCGCGCAGCACTTCCGAGATCTCGAACAGCGAGGTCGGGCAGACGTCGGGGCAATGGGTGTAGCCGAAGAAGATCAGGGTCGGCTTGCCCTTCAGGCTCTTGTCGGTGACGGCCTTGCCGTTCTGGTCGGTCAGCTGGAACGGGCCGCCGATCGCGGCCGGCTGTGCCACCTTGCCGACCCCGCCCATGGCCCAGAACATGATCAGGAGCCCGACGACGAGGCTTGTAGCGAAGGCGGTCGCGATCACCAGCGGACGGGTGGCGGAGCTCATGGGCGGAAAACTTCCTGTCGCAGGTCAGAAGCAGGCGGCAAAGCCGGTCCTGATCATTTCGAAGAACACCTGGCTGCCATAGTGGAACCAGAGCGCCAGCGCGCCGATCACGGCGAGACCGCCGATTGCAGCGCCCGCCCACAGCAGCACGGATGGCATCCGCCCGGCAGTGGGCGAATTGTCCGATAGCCGATGTGCCGGGTGCAGCGGTTGAGCCATGACAACGATCGGGACGAAGGCCCCGGTTCCCTGGCTTTCAGATAGGCTTTGCGCCGGCTGCGGGCAAGGCGCCGCCAGCAGGCAAGGCTCCGCCAGCTGGCAAGACGCCGCGGCGGCGCCAAAGGACGCCGCCAGCCTGTGGATGTCAGTGGAGGAGCTGGCCCCGGGCGGATTCGAGCGGCTCCGCTTGCGGGAGCGACCGGCGCGACGGCCTGGTCGTCGAGGCCTGCGCGTCCAGGTAGCACGGCTTGTACATGGCCTGGAGCTGCTTGCCCCTCAGGAAGAGCATCCGCGGGGTGAGGCCGCCCCGCTGGCCGATCCAGCGCCTAATCTGCGAGGGATACATCGCATAGAGCATCTGGGTCGCTTCGGGATTGGTGATGGCGCGGCCGTTGGCGCCGAAATCCCAGGCGGCATGGAAGCCCAGCGTCGCATGCGAGGTCACGCAGATCCGGTCGTGCGGGATAGCACCGAGAACGATGGTACAGGCCGAGGCGCAGAGGCCATCGATGATGACCGTCTCGCCCGATTGCCTGAGGTCCTGGTACTTGTCGACGTAGGTTCCGATCCGGCCGCCGCGGTCATCCGCGATCCGAACCACCGCGTGAGAAGCCCCCATGCCTGCGATCAAGAGAACCGCCGCAAGCAACCCCGTCAGAAAATTCATTTTCCCCCGCCCCAGTCGAATTCGAATCTGTGTGTCAGGTGATGATGCACGGCTAGCGTCGGTCGTAACCGAGGCTTTGTCTAGGCAGGCCTGCTGGCTCAAAACAAATTAAATCCAGTGTTGCGTCCGCGCTGCACCCGGCCGGTCTCCATCCCAAAGTGGAACGAGTTAACGAGGTCTTGCGCGCCATACCCTTGATCTCAGTTGCAACCGCTGGCTTCAATCCGGGCAACTACAGGGGGGAACCCTTGAGGAGGAGAAGAACTTGGAGGGGGAAGCGCATGGTTGAAGAAACGGATGTCATCGTCGTCGGTGCGGGACTGTCGGGCCTCGTTGCCGCCACTGAGATCGCTGATGCGGGCAAGCGCGTGATCGTTATCGACCAGGAAGGCGAGCAGTCGCTGGGGGGCCAGGCGTTCTGGTCGTTCGGCGGATTGTTCCTGGTCGATTCGCCGGAGCAGCGCCGGCTCGGCATCAAGGACTCCTACGAGCTTGCCATGCAGGACTGGCTCGGCACCGCCGGCTTCGACCGCGACGAGGATTTCTGGCCGCGCCAATGGGCCGAAGCCTATGTGGCCTTCGCGGCCGGCGAGAAGCGCGGCTGGCTGCGCGCGATGGGCCATCGCTTCTTTCCCGTGGTCGGCTGGGCCGAGCGCGGCGGATATGATGCGATGGGCCACGGCAATTCGGTGCCGCGCTTCCACGTCACCTGGGGCACCGGCCCGGGCATCGTCGAGCCGTTCGAGCGCCGCGCGCGCGAGGCGATGAAGACCGGCCGATTGATCTTCCGATTCCGCCATCGCGTCGATGCGCTCTCGGTCACCAATGGCACGGTGGATGGCGTCAGCGGCGTCGTTCTTGCGCCTGATGATGCAGAGCGCGGTAAGAGCTCCTCGCGCAACGTGGTTGGTGACTTCGCGTTGAAGGCGCAGGCCGTGATCGTCGCCTCCGGCGGCATCGGCGGCAACCACGAGCTGGTGCGGCAGAACTGGCCGGAGCGGCTCGGTGAGCCCCCGAAGTTCATGATCTCCGGCGTGCCCGAGCATGTCGACGGGCGCATGATAGGCATCACGGAAAAGACCGGCGCACGGCTGATCAATCGCGACCGCATGTGGCACTACGTCGAGGGCATCCAGAACTGGAACCCGATCTGGCCGCGCCACGGCATCCGCATCCTGCCGGGTCCTTCCTCGATGTGGTTCGACGCCACAGGCACGCGGCTGCCGGCGCCGCTATTCCCGGGCTCGGACACGCTCGGCCAGCTCAAATACATCATGTCGACCGGCTACGACTATTCCTGGTTCATCCTGACCCAGAGCATCATCAAGAAAGAGTTTGCGCTGTCGGGCTCGGAGCAGAACCCGGACCTGACCGGCAAGAGCTGGCGCATGACGCTTCGCCGCGCCACCAACAAGGGCGCGCCGGCGCCGGTGGAGGCGTTCAAGAGCCATGGTGTCGACTTCATTGTCCGCGACAAGCTCGATGAGCTCGTTGCGGCCATGAACAAGCTCGCCGGCAGCGATCTCCTCAAGCTCGAGCACATCAGGATGCAGATCGAGGCGCGTGACCGCGAGATCGCCAATCCCTACGTCAAGGATGCGCAGGTCATGAACATCCACAATGCGCGCCGCTATATCGGCGACAAGTTGATCCGCACCGCTTCCCCGCACCGCATCCTCGATCCCGCGCATGGACCGCTGATCGCGGTGAAGCTCAACATCCTCACCCGCAAGACGCTGGGCGGCTTCGAGACCGATCTCGACTCCCGCGTGTTCGGGGAGGAGGGCCGCGTCATTCCCGGCCTTTACGCCGTCGGCGAGGCCGCCGGCTTCGGTGGCGGCGGCGTGCATGGCTATCGCTCGCTGGAAGGCACCTTTCTGGGCGGCTGCCTGTTCTCGGGCCGCAATGCGGGCCGTGCCGCCGCCAAGGCAGTGGGCTAGACCATGCGGCGGCGGATGCGCATCGCCACGCTGATCGCTGCTTTGACGGCAGCTTCGGCTGCGTCCGCCGATACGGTCGATGTCAACGGGGTGAAGCGCTCCTACACCGCGCAACTGCCGGCCAAGCGGCCCGCACCGCTCGTCATCGTGCTGCATGGCAAGACCCAGCGCGGCGCCGACATGGTCACACGGACGGCCTGGCCGCAGGTCGCCAAGCGCGAGGGCCTCGCCGTGGTGTTTCCGGACGGGCTCAACAACGCATGGGCGGACGCGCGCACCAAGGCGGGGCCGGCCCTGCGCGGACCACCGGTCGGCACCGATGACGTCGCCTTCATCGCAAGGCTGGTCGAGAAGCTGGTGGCCGACGGCACGGCCGATGCGAAGCGCGTCTACGTCGCCGGCGTCTCCAATGGCGGTGCCATGGCGATGACCATGGCCTGCGCGCGGGCCGATCTGTTTGCGGCGGCTGCGAGTGTGATCATGAACCTCAACGATGAAGCCGCCGTCACCTGTCATCCGTCGCGGCCGCTGCCGATGCTGCTCATGAACGGGACGGAAGATCCGCTGGTCCCTTATGAGGGCGGGCGCGGATCGAGCTATTTTGCCGCAGAGGGATTCTGGTCGACGGACGAGACGCTGGCGTTCTGGCGCAGGCTCAATGGCTGCGAGACCGACGACGCCGGGATCACCGACATGCCCGACGCGGCGCCCGCGGACCAGTCCACGGTCACGCGTATCAGCTCGCGCTGTCCGGCTGGGCACGACGTCGTGCTCTATCGCATCAACCACGGCGGCCACCGCATGCCAGGCTTTGCTCCGGATGCCCGATTCCCGAAGGTCGCCAGGAACCTGCTGGGACCGCAGAACGGCGACATCGACGGCGCCGAAACGATCTGGACGTTCTTCAGCCGGTTTCCGTGAACGGCGTTGCTGCCCCACGCATGCGTGCCGGGCAACGCATGCGTGGCAGGCAACGCACGCGTGCCAAGGGGTGGCACAGTGCAAACCGCTGGGCTAGACAGGGCCGCCATTCCAGCCAGGAGATCCAGATGAGCATTCAGCGTTTTGAAACCGGCCCGCGCATGAGCCAGGTCGTCGTGCACGGCAACACCGTCTATCTCGCCGGTGTCGTCGCCAACAAGGCGGCCGGCGAAAGCGTGACGAAGCAGACCCAGGACATCCTGGCGACCATCGACGGTCACCTCGCCAAGGCCGGCACCGACAAGTCGAAGCTGCTCTCGGCCACGATCTACATCACCGACATGAAGACCTTCGCAGAGATGAACGCTGTGTGGGACGCCTGGGTCTCGCCCGGCAATACGCCTGCGCGCGCCACCGTCGAAGCCAAGCTGGCCGCCCCGCAATACACCGTCGAGATCATGGTGACGGCGGCGAAGTAATTTTTGCGAAAACCTCACGCGCGTTGATGACCTCCGAGGTAATCGATCAACGCGCGTGAACCTTCGATAGTCACGGTCAGCCGGACAACACGGCGCCATCGAAGGAGAGAACCATGACCGACCCCGTCACCATCGCCCGTCGCTACATCGAGCTCTGGAACGAGCGCACCGCCGGCCGCCGCCGCGAGCTGCTGAGCGAAAGCTGGACGACGGATGCGAGCTACGTCGACCCCGTGATGAAGGGCGACGGCCAGGACGGCATCGAGGCGCTGATCGCAGGTGTGCAGCAGCGCTTTCCCGATTTCACATTCAAGCTGATCGGCGAGCCCAACGGCTACGGCGATCACATCCGCTTCTCGTGGGGACTTGGCCCTGACGGCGCCGACAGCCCGATCAAGGGCACCGATTTCGCCGTGCTGAAGGACGGCCGGATCAGAAGCGTGACCGGATTTCTCGATCAGGTCCCGGCCGGGGCGTGAGAGCGCTGGCCCTCGTCGCGCAGGCGAGGAGAGGACCGAAATTTGGACCTCACAAGCGGTCGTCATGCCCGGGCTTGTCCCGGGCATCCACGTTCTTCGTGCCGCGGGTAAGACGTGGATGGCCGGGACAAGCCCGGCCATGACGATGTCGAGTCTATCGTGCCTCAAATGGACAGCGCGTGTGCGATCGCCCTGTCGCAGGCCATAGCCCCCCTCGACGAAGCCATCCCTACGGCTTACCTGTCATGCCGTGCCGCCCCGTATCCTCCAAACATCGACCGAGCCGGCCGCGCTGCTGCCGGATCGCTTCCAGGCCTGGTTCGCAGCCCGCGGCTGGTCGCCGCGCGCGCATCAATTGGCGCTGCTGGAGAAGGCGCGCGAGGACCGGTCGGCGCTGCTGATTGCGCCGACCGGCGCCGGCAAGACGCTGGCCGGATTTCTGCCGACGCTGGTCGAGCTGTCGACGCAGCCGCTGACGCGCGACGCGGGCGCGAAGAAGAACCTCGTCTCCACCGGCCGCAGCGTGCAACGCAGCGGCGGCCTGCACACCCTCTACATCTCGCCGCTCAAGGCGCTCGCCATCGACATCGCGCGCAATCTCGAGCGTCCGATCGCCGAGATGGACTTGCCCATCAAGGTCGAGACCCGCACCGGCGATACGCCGGTGTCGCGCCGTCAGCGGCAGCGGCGCTATCCGCCCGACGTGTTGCTGACGACGCCCGAGCAGCTCGCGCTGCTGCTCTCCTCCGACGACGCACCGTTCCTGTTTTCCTCTCTCAAGCGCATCGTGCTCGACGAGCTGCACGCGCTGGTCACGTCCAAGCGGGGCGATCTGCTCTCCCTCGGGCTGGCGCGATTGTGGCGCCTCGCGCCGCAGATGCGCGCGATCGGCTTGTCCGCGACCGTAGCCGAGCCAGAGCAGCTCGCGCGCTTCCTGGTGCCGCAGCCCGACGGCAAGGAGCGGGCAGCCGACATCGTCGTCGCCGGCGGCGCCGCGCCGCCCGTGGTCGAGATGCTCGATACGCGCGAGCGGCTGCCCTGGGCCGGTCACAGCGCGCGTCACGCGCTCCCTGAAATCTACGAGCTGATCAAGGCCAACAAGACCACGCTGGTCTTCGTCAACACCCGCAGCCAGGCCGAGATGCTGTTCCAGAATCTCTGGAGCATGAACGACGATGGCCTTGCCATCGCGCTGCATCACGGCTCGCTCGACGTCGCCCAGCGCCGCAAGGTCGAAGACGCCATGTCGGCGGGCCGGCTGCGCGGCGTGGTCTGCACCTCCTCGCTCGACCTCGGCGTCGACTGGGGTGACGTCGATCTCGTCGTCAATATCGGCGCGCCAAAAGGCTCCTCGCGTCTGATGCAGCGCATCGGCCGCGCCAATCACCGCCTCGACGAGGCTTCCCGCGCGGTGCTGGTGCCCGCCAACCGTTTTGAAGTGCTGGAGTGCCGCGTCGCCATCGACGCCATCGCCGAGAATGCGCAGGATACGCCGCCCTTGCGCACTGGCGCGCTCGACGTGCTGGCTCAGCATGTTCTGGGCTGTGCCTGTGGCGAGCCGTTCTTCAGCGACGAGCTCTATGGCGAGGTTCGCACCGCCGCGCCCTACGCAAGCCTGTCGCGGCAGGATTTCGACGACGTCGTCGATTTCGTCGCCTCCGGCGGCTATGCGCTGAAGACCTATGAGCGCTTTGCTCGCATCAAGCAGGACAAGGAGGGACGCTGGCGCGTCGCCAATCCCAAGGTGCGGCAGAGCTACCGCATGAATGTCGGCACCATCGTCGAGGACGACATGCTGAAGGTGCGGCTGGTGCGTTCGCGCGGCAGCGGTGCAGGATCCACAGGCGTGATCGCACGCGGCGGCCGACTGCTCGGCGAGATCGAGGAAGCCTTCATCGAGGGCCTCTCCCCCGGCGACACATTCGTGTTCTCGGGCGAAGTGGTGCGCTACGAGACCCTGGTCGAGGACCAGGTCTATGTCTCGCGCGCGCATGACAAGGACCCGAAGGTGCCGTCCTACATGGGCGGCAAGTTTCCGCTTTCGACCTATCTCGCCGAGCGCGTGCGCCGCCTGCTCGATGATGGCCGCGCCTGGGGCGGCTTGCCGGAGCAGGTGCGCGACTGGCTGTCGCTGCAGAAGGATGTCAGCAGAGTGCCGGCGGTCCGCGAGCTGCTGGTCGAGAGCTTTCCGCGGGCCAACAAGCATTATCTCGTTTGCTACCCCTTCGAGGGCCGTCTCGCGCATCAGACCTTGGGCATGCTGCTGACGCGCCGGCTGGAGCGCGCTCGCGCGCGTCCGCTCGGCTTCGTCGCCAATGAATATGCCGTGGCGATCTGGGGGCTCGGTGATCTCTCCTTCATGATCCGCGATGGGCGGGTCGACCTCAACGCGCTGTTCGATCCTGACATGCTCGGCGATGATCTCGAAGCCTGGCTCGCCGAATCCGCGCTGATGAAGCGAACCTTCCGCAACTGCGCCATCATCTCCGGCCTGATCGCGCGCCGTCACACCGGCGAAGAGAAGAGCCGCCGTCAGGTGCTGTTCTCGACAGATCTCGTCTACGACGTGTTGCGCAAGCACCAGGCCGATCACGTCCTGCTCCGCGCTGCGCGCGCCGATGCCGCCACCGGCCTGCTCGATTTGCGCCGGCTCGGCGACATGCTGATGCGCATCCACGGCCGCATCACGCACCGGGAACTCGACCGCGTCTCCCCGCTCGCCGTGCCCGTGATGCTGGAAATCGGCCGCGAGTCAGTTTATGGCGAAGCTGCAGACGAGCTTTTGGCGGAAGCCGCCGACGAGCTCGTCAAAGAGGCGATGGATCGAAGCGGGTAAGACGTGACGGCAGGCGCGCTGATTTCGGGAGATGTCGAGGACATGCGCGTTTCCAGAGTCACGATCAGCGATGTGACCTTTGCGGCCGATCTCTCCGGCGCGCTGTTCTGGGACGAGCAGCGCCTGCTCGTCGTCTCCGACCTGCATCTCGAGAAAGGCTCGAGCTTCGCTACGCGCGGCGTATTGCTGCCGCCTTACGATACCATTGCGACGCTCGGCCGGCTCGCTGCTGTCATCTCCCGCCATGATCCGCGAGTGGTCATCGCGCTCGGCGACAGTTTTCACGACCGCAGCGCGCATGAGCGCCTGTCCGCCGAGGACCGCGACGCCTTGGCCGCACTCCAGACCGGCCGCGACTGGATCTGGATTTCCGGCAATCACGACCCCATGCTGCCGCGCGATCTCGGCGGCACCATCGCGGACGAAGTCGCAATCGGCCCGATCACCTTCCGCCACGAGCCGACCGGCGCCCACGGCGAGATCGCCGGCCATCTGCATCCGAAGGCGCGTGTCTCGGCGCGTGGCCGCTCGATGGAGCGCCGCTGCTTCGCCAGCGACGGGATGCGGGCGGTGATGCCGGCATTCGGTGCTTACGCGGGGGGCCTCAGCGTCCGCG
Source organism: Bradyrhizobium sp. BRP23 (assembly GCF_020194135.1). Lineage (NCBI taxonomy): Bacteria > Pseudomonadati > Pseudomonadota > Alphaproteobacteria > Hyphomicrobiales > Nitrobacteraceae > Bradyrhizobium > Bradyrhizobium sp. BRP23. Next base: position 64,866 of record NZ_JADYVW010000005.1, read on the forward strand.
ATCCAGCCTTCGCAAAGATCTTTCCGGCGAATGGCTTTGTCGCCCATCTCCTCGGCGACCGCCGCGTCCACGCCATTGCGGCCTCGCGCTGCCATTGAGGCGCCGGCTGCATTAGGACAGCACTACGACCGGTATTTTTCCGGAATCGCGCAAAGCCCGCTGTCGGTATTAACGTCCGCGCTTGCCGGGGCTGGATTTCATCCCGAACAAGATTGCAACCGGCAAAGGGGTCGCCTCGGGCGGCCCCTTTCGATTCCACGCGCGCCCAGAACAAATTAAGAACACTTTAGCAAGTCTTTGATATATCATTGTGATTCGGCGTCTCGCCGATACAATATCTAGCGTCTGTCCGACTTTGCGAGGACTACATGTCCACCATTGCCTTCGACCAGTTTGCCCTCACCCGGATCGCCGATTTCGCGCGCTCGCTGTCACGGCTGCATCAGGCCGCGCGGCGCCAGAGGGTCGATGACGACCAGTTCGACCGCGAGTTCAACGCGGTGTGCCAGTCGATCTGGGGCTACACCATCGACGATGTCAGCGACGATCTGTTCTCGTCCGAGGATCATCTGTTTCTCGACACGCTGGACGAAGCGCATGCGCGCATCTTCGCGGCGGAGCAGGGCTATGACCTCGTCGGCGATCAGGGCATGCTGACCGATTGGTGGGGCTTCTGCTGGATGATCCTGGCCGAGAAGCGCGGCCTCCTGACGCCGGAGAACCGCGCCTCCGCGCGCGCCGCGATCGAGGAGAAATATCTGGCGGCGCCGAATGTGATCGGCGTGATCATCGGGAGGTAGTGCCGCAAATTCCGTCATTGCTTCGCTACGCTCGCAATGACGGTGTGGTTACAGGTGAGGCTTAATCCAACCCCGCCCGCTTCGCCGGCTTCGCGGCGGTCTTCGGCACTGTCACGTCCGGCAGCGGCTCGCGCACGATCTCGTTTGACGCTGGCGCATCTGCCGACACCGTCTCGGCGCGCACCGGCGCCACCTTCATCTCGCCGAGCCGCGCTCGAACCTGCGCGGTGAGGCCGGGATAGGAGGCAACCGGGGTGAAATCCGCAGCCTGGTCGTTGCCGACGCGGACGCCGGTATAGGCGACGAGGCCGTCGCTGGTGGCGATCACGTCGCCGGCCTTCAGGGAGGAATCCAGCGCAAGGTCGACCGGGGCAAGACCGACGGGTTCACGGCCGTTGCAGGTGCAGTCGGCGCGCAGCGCCTTGCGGTAGGCGAACGCGTTCTCGCTGTCGGCGTAGCGCTCGCCGGTCTGTGAATAGGCACCGTCGATCGACGAGCCGAAATAGACCTTGGTCGCGCTGGCAGGACAGAACGCCTGACACATCTGCGCGGGTGAGACGAGACCGCGCATCAGCGGAAAGTATTTCCCGTCGCAACTGCGTACGCAGAAGGCCGGTCCCGAGCCACCGGCCGCGGCCGAGCGGGTCGGCGGCACATATTGCGGCGTGGCGCCATTCTGCTGGCTGCTGAAGGGATCGACGTGGGAGTTCGCCGGCGGCACCTCGCGCTGCGGCCGCTGCTGCATTCCGCCGAAGAGGAAATCGAACAGGCCTTCGGCTGCAACCGAGGTCGGCGCCGCCAGCAGCGGCGCTGCCAGCATGGCGGCCACAAGCGAAGCGCGACGCCGCCGGCGCGCATGGGACATGACTGTACGCAATGCTTACTCCACCCGACGCTACTGAATCGGCTGGGACCGAGCGATCTCAGCACACGATTCACCATAAAGCGGGATGGTAAATGAGCAGTTGAGCGTAGGCGGTTTCAAGACGAGGCGGTGGCCTCTTTAAGGCTGGGCGCAGCTTTGGACGGGTGGTTGCTACCGGGACACATTGAGGCATGACGGCGGAGAAATTTCCGCCACTTCACCCCTTCAAGAATTCCGACGCCTTGTACAGCGAGCGGAACGGCAGGCCAGCCGCACCGAACGTGTCGGTGGCGCCTTCCTCGCGATCGACCATGGTCAGCACCAGCACGACATTGGCCCCGGCCTCGCGCACCGATTCCACCGCCTTCATCGCCGAGCCGCCCGTGGTGGTGACGTCCTCGACGATCACGACGCGCTTGCCCGCCAGCGTCTCGCCCTTGGGCAGGCCCTCGATCGCGAGCTTCGCGCCGTGCTCCTTCGGCTTCTTGCGCACGAAGAAGGCCGCGATCGGATGACCCTTGATCCAGGAGATCTGCGCCAGCGCGCCGGCGAGCGGCACCGCGCCCATCTCGAGACCGCCGATGAAATCGAGCTGGTCGTCCTTGAGCGCCTCGTAAGTCAGCTCGGCGAGCAGCGTTGCGCCCTCGGGGTCGAGCATGGTCGGCTTGAGGTTGAAGTAGAAATCGCTCTTGCGGCCCGACGCGAGCGTCACCTCGCCGCGGCCGAATGAGCGCCGGCGGATGATCTCGAACAGGCGGGCGCGGGAGGCGGATTTCGACACGGCGGTCCCTCAAACAGCGTTTTTGGTGGGGGCGGAATTTATCCGCGACCGACGCGACATTCCAGAGGGGGCGTCTCCCGTCAACAGGGATCGGCCATCCCGGCCCAAAGGTTGTGAGGGCGCAACCTTCTGGAGTAGGTGAGGGGGCAAGCCTTCGGGCAAGCCTCTTGGGGAAGGACACGGAATGACCATCGAGCTCTATACCTGGAACACGCCGAACGGCCGCAAGATCTCGGTCGCGCTGGAGGAGATGGGGCTGCCCTATAAGGTGATCCCGGTGAACATCACCAAGGGCGAGCAGATGGCGCCCGAGTTCCTCAACCTCTCGCCCAACAACAAGATCCCCGCGATCGTCGACCCCGAGGGGCCTGAGGGCAAGCCCGTCAGCATCTTCGAATCCGGCGCGATCCTGCTCTATCTCGGCGAAAAGACCGGCAAATTCCTGCCGAAATCGCTTATCCAGCGCATTCCGGTCTACGAATGGCTGATGTGGCAGATGGGCGGCTTCGGCCCGATGCCCGGCCAGGTACACCATTTCATCGCACTCGAGAACGAGCAGGACCGGGCCTACGGCCTGAAGCGCTTCATGGCCGAGACCCGCCGGCTCTACGGCGTGCTCGACCGCCGCCTGGAGGGGCGCGACTTCGTCGCCGGCGAGCTCTCGGTTGCCGATTTTGCCATCCTGGGCTGGGCCTGGCGCCATCCTCGCCACAAGGTTGATCTGGCCGACTTCCCCAACGTCAAGCGCTGGTACGAGGCCCTGATGGCGCGCCCGGCCGTGAAGCGGGGGATGGAGGCGAAGCTGGATTGAGCTCTCTTCTCCCTCTCCCCGTTCTTACGGGGAGAGGGTTGGGGTGAGGGGCCTCTCTCCCCATGCGAGATGGTCGAGAGACCTGTACCCCCTCACCCGAATTCGATCTGCGATCGAATTCGACCTCTCCCCGCAGGCGGGGAGAGGTGAAGACCATCCTCACACCCTCTTCGCTTCGACCGCCATCCGCACCGCGAGCCCGGCCAGCACGGTGCCCATCAGCCAGCGTTGCACCAGCATCCAGCTCGGCCGGTTCGCCAGGAACAGCGCGATCGATCCGGCCGCGAGCGCGATCATCGCGTTGACGCTGACGCTGATCGCGATCTGGATCGCGCCCAGCACCACCGACTGCGTGAGCACGCTGCCCGCTGTGGGATCGATGAACTGCGGCAGCAGCGCCAGATACAGCATCGCGATCTTCGGGTTGAGCAGGTTGGTGATGAAGCCCATCACGAACAATTTGCGCGGGCTGTCGACCGCGAGCTTCCTCACCTGGAACGGCGAGCGTCCGCCCGGCTTCACCGCCTGCCAGGCGAGCCACAGCAAATAGCCGGCACCGGCAAAGCGCAGCGCGTCATAGGCGAAAGGAATGGCGAGCAACAGCGCCGTGATACCGAACGCCGCGCACAGCATGTAGAACACGAAGCCGAGCGCCACGCCGCCGAGCGAGACGATGCCGGCCGCGCCGCCTTGCGTGATCGAGCGCGAGATCAGGTAGATCATGTTCGGTCCCGGCGTGAGCACGAGGCCGAGGCTGACGAGGGCGAAGCCGAGCAAGGCGTAGGTGTGGGGCATGGTTGAACCGGTGCGGGAGATGCAAAGGTTCTAATACGCGCGGGATCGCGCTGCCATCGCGCAATTGCTCGGAGGACAATCGAGGTCTTGCGCCGGTGTGCTCCCTCGCCCCGGTTCTTACGGGGCCGGGACGAGCTTCGCTCGCCCTGAGAGGGTTGGGGTGAGGGGCTTTCTCCACACGGGCGGTCGTCGATAGACCTGCACCCCCTCACCCGGATCGGAAGGGCGATCCGACCTCTCCCCGCAAGCGGGGAGAGGTAAGGAAGTGCGCTAATGCGCCTCGTCCCAATTGTTCGCGGCGCGGGCGTCGACATGCAGCGGCACCGAGAGCAGCACGGCCGGGAACGGCGCATCCTGCATCACCTTCTGCACGACGGGGAGCGTTGCCTCGACCTCGTCGTCCGGCACCTCGAAGATCAATTCGTCGTGCACCTGGAGCAGCATTTGCGCCGAGAGCTTCTTCTCGGTGAGCGCATCCTCCACGCGCGTCATGGCGCGGCGGATGATGTCGGCGGCGGTGCCCTGAAGCCGCGCGTTGATCGCGGCGCGCTCGTTGAAGGCGCGCACCGAGGCATTCGAAGCCTTGATGTCGGGGTAGTGGCACTTGCGGCCGAACAGCGTGGTGACGTAGCCGTGGTTGCGGCAGAAATCGCGCGTCTCGTCCATATAGGCGCGGATGCCGGGGAACCGCTCGAAATACTTCTTGATGTAGGCGGAGGCTTCCTCGCGCGCGATGCCGAGCTGGTTGGCGAGGCCGAAGGCGGAGATGCCGTAGATGATGCCAAAATTGATCGCTTTCGCGCGGCGGCGGATCTCGCTCGGCATGCCCTTGATCGGCACACCGAACATTTCCGACGCGGTCATGGCGTGAATGTCGAGCCCATCGCGGAACGCCTGCTTCAGCACCGGAATGTCGGCGATCTCGGCCAGCAGCCGCAGCTCGATCTGTGAATAATCGGCCGAGACCAGCTTGTGCCCGGGCGTGGCGATGAAGGCGCGGCGGATCTTGCGGCCGTCCTCGGTACGCACCGGAATGTTCTGCAGGTTCGGCTCGTTCGACGACAAGCGCCCCGTCGTGGTCGCAGCCAGCGCGTAGGTGGTGTGCACGCGGTGGGTCTGCGGGTTGACGTAGGTCGGCAGCGCGTCGGTGTAGGTCGATTTCAGCTTGGAGACCTGGCGCCACTCCAGAATCTTCTTCGGGAAGTCGTGGCCCTGCTCGGCGAGCTCGTCGAGCACCTGTGCGGTGGTCGACCACGCGCCGGTCTTGGTCTTGGTGCCGCCAGGCAATCCCATCTTACCGAACAGGATGTCGCCGATCTGCTTGGGGCTGCCGACATTGACCGGCTCGCCCGCGATCTCCTGGATCTCGGCCTCGACGCGCGCTGCGGTCTGGGCGAAGTCGCCGGACAGACGCGACAGCACCTGGCGATCGATCGAGATGCCGCGCCGCTCCATACGCGCAAGCACGGAGACCAGCGGCCGCTCCAGCGTCTCGTAGACCGCACTCATGTGCTCGGAAACCAGGCGCGGCTTCAGCACGCGCCACACCCGCAACGCGATGTCGACGCTTTCGGCTGACAGCGGTGCGGCCTTGTCGATCGGCACCTGGTCGAAGGTGATCTTGCCCTTGCCGCTGCCGAGCAGCTCGCTGTCCTTCAGCATGGCATGGCCGAACCAGCGCTCCGACAACGATTCCAGCGCATGCGAGCCGCGGCCGGCATCGAGCACGTAGGAGATCAGCAGCGCATCGTCGATGTTGCGCAGGGTGATGCCGTGCTGCGCCAGCATCACGGCCGTGAACTTGACGTCGAAGCCGATCTTGAGGATGCCCGCCGATTCCAGCACCGGCCGCAGCGCTTGCAGCGCGTCGTCATGCTTGACCTGGTCCGGCGCGAGGCCGGCATCGAACAGGCCGGCGCCGCCGCCGGATTGCTTGTGCGCCAGCGGCACGTAGCAGGCCTCGTTCGGCGCCAGTGCCAGCGCGATGCCGCAGAGATCGGCCTGCATCGGATCGATCGAGCTCGCTCTTGTCTCGATCGCGACATGGCCGGCGTCATGGATGCGCGCAATGAAGGCGTCGAGCTCCTTCAGCGTCTTGATGGTCTGGTATTTGCCTCGATCGACCGGAAGCTTGCGCAGCGCCTCTTCGCGCGCGGCGGCGAGGGAGATCGGTGCCCCCTTCGGGCTCGCAGCCTTGTCCTCCTTGCCTGCCGACTTGTTGGGCTGGTTCGGCCGGGCCGGCGCCGGAGTTCCCGTGCCCGGTGTGGGCACCACGTCCGAGGGCGGCAACGTCGTGAATACGCTGGCGCCGCTGGCATAGCCGGGATCGGCATCGATATTGGCGGGATCGATCTGCGCATATTCGGCGACGCGCCGCGTCAGCGTCGTGAACTCCATCGCCTTGAGGAAGGCGATCAGCTTGCGCGCGTCGGGCTCGTGGACGGCGAGGTCGTCCAGCGGCACCTCCAGCTCGACCTTGTCGTCGAGCAGCACGAGCTGCCGCGAGATGCGCGCCTTCTCCGCGTTCTCGAGCAGCGCCTCGCGCCGCTTGGGCTGCTTGATCTCGCCGGCGCGGAACAGCAATTGGTCGAGATCGCCATATTCGGTGATCAGTTGCGCCGCGGTCTTGATGCCGATGCCGGGTACGCCCGGCACGTTGTCGGTGGAATCGCCCGCGAGCGCCTGCACCTCGACCACCTTGTTCGGCGGCACGCCGAACTTCTCGATCACCTCTGATATGCCGATGCGGCGGTCCTTCATGGTGTCGTACATCGTGACGCAATCGGTGACGAGCTGCATCAGGTCCTTATCTGACGACACGATGGTGGCGCTGGCGCCGCGCTCGCAGGCTTGGCGCACATAGGTCGCGATGAGATCGTCGGCCTCGAAGCCGATCTGTTCCAGGCAGGGCAGGTCGAAGGCGCGCACGGCTTCGCGGATCAGCGCGAATTGCGGAATGAGATCGTCGGGGGCCGGCGGCCGGTGCGCCTTGTAGTCCGGATAGATCTTGTTGCGGAAGGTGATCTCCGACTTATCGAAGATGATGGCCAGATGCGTCGGCCGATTGTCCTCGGGCATCTCGCGGAGCAGCTTCCACAGCATGTTGCAGAAGCCGAGCACGGCGTTGACCTGGAGCCCGTCGGATTTGCGGTTCAGCGGCGGCAGCGCGTGATAGGCGCGGAAGATGTAGGAGGAACCATCGACCAGGAAGACGTGGTCGCCCTTTCCGGCCGCCTTTGCCGCGACCGGTTTGGCAGCAGCTGTCGCAGCTTTGGCAACAGGCTTGGTGTCAGTGGCCGCCTTGGGCGCGGCTGTGGTGTCGGCTTTGGCGCTGGTCTTCGGAGATGTCTTCGGCGAGGTTTTGGGCATGGGCCGCAATGTATGAATTTTTGCGGGCTTTGACAGCCTTGGGCAGCGGATTTTTGGCGCGATTCCCACACCATCGTCGTCCCGGACAAGCGCGCCCTAAGCGCGCGCAGATCCGGGACCCATAGCCACAGGATGTAGTTTTGCGAAGACTCGGGGTTGCCATCTCCCGCCATAACCGCTTCCTGGGGTTATGGATCCCCGCCCCGTGCGCAATTGCACACTATGGGGATGGCCTCGGGGAGGGAGCGCTACTCGGCCGCCTGCAATCGCACGCCAGGCTTCTTCGGCGCGATCCAGAATGCCTCCGGCCGCTCGAACAGGAAGCGCGCATTAAGTCGCAACGCGGCCTGCCAGATCACAAGCGATCCAAGCACGCCGGCGATAGTGACGAGCAGCGACACCGTGCCGATATCAGGAATGATGCCCGTGCGCAGCAGCAGCGTTCGCGTCGCCGCCATCGGCAGGAAGAAGGCGAGATAGATCACGATCGAATGCTCGCCGCAGAAGCGGAGGAAGTTGAGCCAGTGCGCCCGCGCGAGCAGCGTGCCCGCCGCGATGATGGCGCAGGCGCCGGCGAAGCCGAGCGCGAGCGAGACGATCGCCCACTCGCTGGCGCCCGCTGCGACGAGGCCGGCATTGATCAGCGCCCAGGCAGCGAGCGCTGCAAGCGCCAGCGCCGGATGCTTCCGCGCCTGATCCGACAGGGCGAACACGTAGGGCGCGAACAAATAGCCCGAATAGAAATAGACGAAGCGTGCGCAGAACTCGTCGATGGCGGTCCAGCCGGTCGTGATGTGCGCGGTCTCCAGCGCGGTGGCGACGAGCCAGACCGCGAGCGATGGGACCTTGCGTGTCAGTTTCGTGACGACGAAGAAGACCGGCAACAGATAGATGAACCACAGCGTGCCGAACGGCTCGATGAAGGATTCGAGATACAGCAGGCCAACATGCTGCCAGCTGGTCTCGGCCGCAAAGGCCGGGGCCTTGAAGCCGAATTGGATTGTCACCCAGACGACATAAAAATAGGCGAAATGCACCACCTTGCGGTCGAGATAGGTTCGCCAGTCCCGATCGATCACCAGAGACAGGAACAAGCCCGAAATCAGGAAGAAATCCGGCATCCGGAACGGCTTTGCGAAGGCTACGAGCACGTGCATGAACCCGGTCTGCCCGGCGGCAAGCTCCACCCCCAGCACCGAATGCATCATCACCACCATGACGATGCAGATACCCTTGGCGTAGTCGACCCAGTCGATACGCGCGCCCGAAGCGGCCGTGGAGGGGCTGGCCGCCGCGATTGTGCCTGATCGTGCCATGGTGTCCCTTTTCGAGGCGCGTTCCGCCCGTGCCTGTGCGGGCCTGGGGCAGTTTGGAGCCCAGTAGTTTCCGACTTCTTTACCGGTTCAAATCGCGGGCCGGTTTTTGCATGCGGACTGTTCCATGGCCTCGGGAAAATGCTAAACCGCCCCGGATTGGGCCGAGTTGGACGTCCGTTAACCAAGCTGGAACAGGATTTTTCATGCGAATTGCGATGATCGGCACGGGCTATGTGGGATTGGTGTCCGGCGCCTGCTTTGCGGATTTCGGCCACGACGTCACCTGCGTCGACAAGGACGAGAGGAAGATCGCGGCACTCCATCGCGGCGAGATCCCGATCTACGAGCCCGGGCTCGACGAGCTGGTCGCGAACAACGTGAAAGCCAAGCGGCTCGACTTCACCACCGACCTGAAGCAGCCGGTCGCCGATGCTGATGCCGTGTTCATCGCGGTCGGCACGCCCTCGCGCCGCGGCGACGGACACGCCGACCTGTCTTACGTCTATGCCGCCGCGAAAGAGATCGCGCAGTCGCTGCAGGGCTTCACCGTGGTGGTGACGAAATCGACCGTGCCGGTCGGCACCGGCGATGAGGTCGAGCGCATCATCCGCGAGGCCAATCCCAAGGCCGACGTGGTTGTCGCCTCGAACCCTGAGTTCCTTCGCGAGGGCGCGGCGATCCGCGATTTCAAATTCCCGGATCGCATCGTGGTCGGCACCTCCGACGAGCGCGGCCGCAAGGTGATGGGCGACATCTACCGTCCGCTGTCGCTGAACCAGGCGCCGCTGATGTTCACCGCGCGCCGGACCGCCGAGATGATCAAATATGCCGCCAACGCGTTCCTCGCGACCAAGATCACCTTCATCAACGAGATCGCCGACCTGTCCGAGAAGGCCGGCGCCAACGTGCAGGAGGTCGCGCGCGGCATCGGTCTCGACAACCGCATCGGCACCAAATTCCTGCATGCCGGTCCCGGTTTCGGCGGCTCGTGCTTCCCGAAGGACACGAAGGCCCTGATCAAGATCGCGCAGGACTACGACGTCTCCCTGCGCATCGTCGAATCGGTACTGGCGGTCAACGAGAACCGCAAGCGCGCGATGGCGCGCAAGGTGAGCCAGGCGCTCGGCGGCAATCTGCGCGGCAAGACCGTCGCGGTGCTCGGCCTCACCTTCAAGCCCGACACCGACGACATGCGCGATGCGCCGTCGATCCCGCTGGTAACGGGCCTGATCGACATGGGCGCGAAGGTGAAGGCGTTCGATCCCGTCGGCATGGAGCAGGCCAAGGGCGAATTGCCCGATATCACCTATTGCGAGGACGCCTATGCCTGCGCGCAAGGCGCCGACGCTCTCGTCATCGTCACCGAATGGGTCCAGTTCCGCGCGCTCGATCTCGACCGGTTGAAGGCGACCATGGCGCAGCCGGTCGTCGTCGACCTCCGCAACATCTACCGCCCCGAAGACATGGAAGCCGCCGGCTTCGTCTACGAGAGCGTCGGTCGGCCGGCGGTGCAGGGCTGATCGTTCCCAGCTCCACATAAATTCGTCATGGCCGGGCTTGTCCCGGCCATCCACGTCTGTTTTCTGGTCGAGGACGTGGATGCCCGGGACAAGCCCGGGCATGACGAGTGGATAGATCTTGCCCCGCAGTTTCGACACGCCCCTCCCGATCGATGCCGTGCTCGACGATTTGTCGCGTACGCTGGAGGCTAGCAACGCCGCAGTGCTGGTGGCCCCTCCCGGCGCCGGCAAGACCACGCGCGTGCCGCTGGCCTTGCTCGATGCGCCCTGGGCCAAGGACAAGAAGGTCATCGTGCTGGAGCCGCGCCGCATCGCCGCGCGCGCCAGTGCCGACCGCATGGCCAAATCGCTCGGCGAGCGCGCCGGCGAAACCGTCGGCTATCGGGTCCGCTTCGGCTCGAAGATCTCGCGCGCGACGCGCATCGAGGTGGTGACCGAGGGCATCTTCACCCGCCAGATCCTCGACGATCCCGAACTAACAGGCGTTGCCGCGATCCTGTTCGACGAATTCCATGAACGCTCGCTCGACGCCGACATGGGCCTCGCGCTGGCGCGTGATGCGCAAACCGGCTTGCGCGAGGATTTGCGCATCCTGGTGATGTCGGCGACGCTCGACGGTGCGCGGGTGGCAAGGCTGCTCGGCGATGCCCCCGTCGTCGAGAGCGAGGGCCGTGCGTTTCCGGTCGAGACACGCTATCTCGGCCGCAAGGCGGACGCGCCGATCGAGCGGCAGATGGCGGATGCGATCGCATCTGCGCTGCGCGCCGATAGCGGCTCGGTGCTGGCCTTCCTGCCAGGCGCCGCCGAGATCCGCCGCACGCAGAATTTCCTCTCCGAGCGCGTGCAGGACGCCTCCGTCGAGATCGTGCCGCTGTTCGGCGCGCTCGATGCCGCCGTGCAGGATCGCGCCATCGCGCCGGCACCCAAGGGCACGCGCAAGGTGGTGCTGGCAACCTCGATCGCGGAGACCTCGCTCACCATCGAGGGCGTGCGTATCGTCGTCGATAGCGGTCTTGCCCGCGTGCCGCGCTATGAGCCCGATATCGGCCTGACCCGGCTCGAGACCGTGCGCGCCTCGCGCGCGGCGGTGGACCAGCGCCGCGGCCGTGCCGGCCGCACCGAGCCCGGCGTCTGCTACCGGCTCTGGGACGAGCCGCAGACCGCATCGCTCGCGCCGTACACCCAGCCGGAAATCCTCAGCGCCGACCTGTCCTCGCTGGTGCTCGATCTGGCGCAATGGGGCGTCAGCGATCCCGCGGCTCTATCGTTCCTCGATCCGCCGCCGCAGCCGGCCTGGAAGGAAGCCAAGAGCCTGCTGAGCGAGCTCAACGCGCTCGACGGCGACGGCCGCATCACCGCCGAAGGCAAGAGTTTGCGTGCGCTGGCGCTGCCGCCTCGGCTGGCGCGCATGATCGTGGATTCGCATCGCGCCGGCGAGGGCCAGGCCGCCGCCGAGATCGCGGCCATCATCACCGAGCGCGGCCTTGGCGGCGACAGCGTCGATCTCGAGCACCGCCGCGACCAGTTCCACCGCGACCGCTCACCACGCGCGGCAAGCGCGCGCGATCTCGCGCACCGCTGGGCTTCGCAGGTCGCGGCGTCGGAGAAGGTGGCGCAGCAGGAGGATCTGTCGACCGGCCTGATGCTCGCCTATGCGTTCCCGGACCGCGTCGCGCGCACTCGCGGCAATGGCAGCTTCGTGCTGGCCAACGGTCGCGGCGCCTCTGTCGAGCAGACCTCCTCGCTCGCCCGTGCGCCCTACATCGCGATCGGTGAGATGACCGGGACGGCGGCGAGCGGACGCATCCTGCTCGCTGCACAAATCACCGAGGACGAGATCGAGCAACATTTCGCCGAGCATATCGAGACCGCCGACGAGATCTCCTTTGATCGCGGCGCGATGGCGCTGCGGGCGCGGCGCAAGCGCGTGCTGCACGCGATCACTCTGTCTGAGGCAACGCTTTCAGTATCGCCCTCGGAGGAGACCGCGCGCATCTTTGCCGACGGACTGATTGCGGCCGGCCTCGACCGGCTGCCCTGGTCGAAAGCCGCCAAGCAATGGCGTGATCGCGTGATGTTCCTGCGCAAGGCCGAGGGCGACAGCTGGCCCGATTTGTCCGACGACGGTCTGATCGCGCGGCGCGACGACTGGCTGGTGCCGGCGCTCTCCGACAAGATCGCGCTCAAGGACATCTCCGCGGGCGATCTCTCCGACGCCCTGATGGCGCTCTTGCCCTGGGAGATGCGCACGCGGCTCGACCGCGAGGCGCCGACGCATTTCGAGGCGCCGACCGGCACTATGCTCGCGATCGACTACGAGGCCGAGCAGGGACCGACCATCGCGGTGCGGCTGCAGGAATTGTTCGGCCTCAACACCCATCCCTCGATCGCCGCCGGCAAGGTGCCGCTGGTGCTGGAATTGCTGTCGCCGGCCCAGCGTCCGGTGCAGGTGACGCGCGATCTGCCCGGCTTCTGGCGCGGCAGCTACGCCGCCGTCCGCTCCGACCTGCGCGGCCGCTACCCGCGTCACCCCTGGCCCGACGATCCCGCGAGCGCCGTGCCGACAAGGCGGGCGAAGCCGCGCGGGACGTGAGAACTCGCAACCGGCATTAACCCTCCGCTCATCCTTTTCGTCAAAATGACAGGAGCCCCGGCGTGCCTTCGCTCGCCGCCGGCCTCGTCGCGTGATGAAATCGAGCTTTCGGCTCGGAAGTGGTGTGATGCGTAACATTATGATCATCGCGGCCGTCATGATCGGCCTCGGCACCTTCATGGCGCAGATGGCGGACAAGATGAGCTCGGCTTCCGCCACGTCAGTGCCGCGCACGACGGTCGCAGTCGCGGCCACAGCGCCGGCCGGCGGCCGCAGCCTGGCCATTGCCCGTGACGCCCGCGGTCATTTCCAGACCGAGGGCCGGATTGACGGCCAGCGCATCGGCTTCATGATCGATACCGGCGCCTCCGTCGTTGCGCTGAACGAGACCTCGGCCGCCCGGTTTGGTCTCCGTCCCTCGCGCGGCGAGTACAACGCCACCGTCTCCACCGCCAACGGCACCATCAAGGCCGCGCGCACCCGCATCGCCATGCTCGACGTCGGCGGTCTCATCGTGCGCGACGTCGATGCCATGGTCCTGCCAGACGAGGCGCTGTCGGAGAACCTGCTTGGCCTCTCCTTTCTGTCCCGCCTGAAGCGTTTTGAGTACGCCAACGGGCAGATGGTGCTGGAGCAGTAGAGGCGCGCCTCCCGCGCGATCGCGCGGTCGCCAATTTCAAGAAGATGATATCCTTGCTCCGGCCGCCCTCCCGGTAACGTTTCTTCGTTACCAAACTGCCGCAATTATCGGCCATAAGCCTTCATTCCCGCCTTTCGCTGCGGTTTGGCATTCGCTAAGCCTGCAGCAACTCCCGCCCCCCCTTTCACGAGACCGACTCAATGTTCCCGAAGCCGAAATCCGTATTGTTGCCCAACACCTACGCCTTCGAATCCGAGCCGATGGTGAAGCCGACGGGCTTTCGCGAATACGACGCGCGCTGGTTGTTCCAGAAGGAAATCAACCTGATGGGTGTGCAGGCGCTCGGCATGGGGCTCGGCGCGCTGATCGCCGAGCTCGGCGTCAAACAGGAGATCATCACCGGCCACGATTTCCGCGGCTACTCGGCCTCGATCAAATACGCGCTGATCTCCGGCCTGATGGCGGCGGGCTGCAAGGTGCACGATATCGGTCTTGCGGTGACGCCGATGGCCTATTTCGCGCAGTTCGATCTCGACGTGCCCGCCGTTGCGATGGTTACGGCCTCCCACAACGACAATGGCTGGACCGGCGTGAAGATGGGCGCCAACCGCCCGCTGACCTTCGGCCCTGACGAGATGACGCGGCTGAAGGAGATCGTCCTGAACGCGGAATTCAAGAACAAGGCCGGGGGCTCCTACCAGTTCCACGAGAACTATCCGGCGCGCTACATCGCCGACCTCACCTCTCGTCCGAAGCTCAAGCGCAAGCTCAAGGTGGTCGCGGCCTGCGGCAACGGCACCGCCGGTGCGTTCGCGCCGCAGGTGCTGGAAGCGATCGGCTGCGAGGTGATCCCGCTCGACACCGAGCTCGACCACACCTTCCCGAAATACAATCCGAATCCGGAAGACATGGAGATGCTGCACGCGATCCGCGACGCGGTGTTGCAGCACAAGGCCGATGTCGGCCTTGGTTTCGACGGTGACGGCGACCGCTGCGGCGTGGTCGACAACACCGGTGAGGAGATCTTTGCCGACAAGGTCGGCGTGATGCTGGCGCGAGACATGTCGGCGATCCACAAGGACGCGCAGTTCATCGTCGACGTGAAGTCCACCGGCCTGTTCATCACCGATCCCGTGCTGCAGAAGCAGGGCGCAAAGACCGCCTATTGGAAGACCGGTCATTCCTACATGAAGCGCCGCACCAACGAGACCGGCGCGCTCGCGGGCTTCGAGAAGTCCGGCCACTTCTTCTTCAACAAGCCCTATGGCCGCGGCTATGACGACGGCCTGGTCTCGGCGCTCGCGATCTGCGACATGCTCGACCGCGCGCCCGGCAAGTCGATGGCCGATCTGAAGAACGCGCTGCCGAAGACCTGGTCGTCGCCGACCATGTCGCCGCATTGCGCCGACGAGACCAAATACGGCGTCATCGACAAGGTGGTGAAGCACTTCGAAGGCCTGCAAGCAAAGGGTGCGAAGATCGGGGGGCAGGCGATCCGCGATCTCGTCACCGTCAACGGCGTGCGCGTCACGGTCGAGGACGGCAGCTGGGGCCTGGTGCGCGCCTCGTCCAACAAGCCCGAGCTCGTCGTCGTGGTCGAAAGCCCGGTCTCGGAGCAGCGCATGCACGACATGTTCGAGATGGTGAACAGCGTGCTGCGCACGCATCCCGAAGTCGGCGAGTACAATCAGAAGATTTGAGGAGCACCTGAGAGAGGCGCGATCCGTCCCTCTCGCTCCGCTGTCATGCCCCGGCTTGACCGGGGCATCCAGTACCCCGCGGCTTCTCGATTCTATCACCGGCGTCTGGAATACTGGATCGCCCGATTAAATCGGGCGATGACACTTTCCGCGTGGCGTAAATTAAGCCGCCACCACCGCCGGGATCGGCAGCGCCGTCACCGACTTGATCTTTTCCATCGCGAAGCGCGAGGTGACGTTCTTCAGCGGCACGGCGCTGATCAGCTTCTTGTAGAACACGTCATAGGCCTGCATGTCGGCGACCACGACGCGCAGCATGTAATCGACGTCGCCAGCCATGCGATAGAACTCCATCACCTCCGGCATGGCGCTGACGGCCTCGGCGAACCGTTTCAGCCAGGCATCCGAATGGTCGGAGCTCTCGACCGACACGAACACGGAGATCCCGAGCCCGATCTTGTTCTGGTCGACGAGGGCGACGCGCTTGATGATCACGCCGTCGGCCTCCAGGCGCTGGATGCGCTTCCAGCAGGGGGTCGAGGACAGGCCGACACGGTCGCCGATCTCGGCGACGGAAAGGGAGGCGTCTTCCTGGAGGACCATCAGGATCTTGCGGTCGATGGCGTCGAGGCGGCGGCTGGTCTCGGGAATTTGGACGGCGACATCAGTCATTTGAAGAACTTTGTTTCATTTCAGGGGCAGATTTCCCTGATATAGAGAAAATCTTTCCACGGCAAGCCCATAATCTCGGCGCGTCAGTGGAATCGCTCTAGAGCTTGCCTTGTAAAAGCTCTTCAACTTCAGCGCGTTGCGGGGCAGCCAGGCCGCCGCCATGGCGGATGCATTTCAGCGCTGCGGCGGCCGCGGCGAATCGCATCGCTTCCCGCAACCCCTTACCCTCGGCGAGGCCGAGCGCGAACGCGCCATGGAAGACGTCGCCGGCGCCGAGCGTATCGACCGCCCGGACCGGGAAGGCTGGTGTTTCCTCCAGCGTGCCCGCCTGGTTCAGCCAGATCGCGCCGTGCGGGCCGCGGGTGGCCGCGAGGAAGGCGGGCGTCAGCTCCGCCAGGCGCTTCAAGGCCGCACCGTCGTCAGCGATGCCGGCCGTCTCCTGCAGCTGGGCGCTGGCGAACAGCAGATGCGAGGCGGCCGTGAGCAGGCCGTCCTGCAGCGCCATCGCGCGGTCGACGCCGACGATGACGGGAATGCCGCGCCGGCGTGCCTCGGCGCAAAACGAGGTCGCGAACGCCGCGCAGCGGCTTTCGACGAGCACCGCCTGACAATCGGCAAGCAGCGCATCGGCCTCGGGCAGCCTCACGGTCCACAGCGCGGGATCGCGATAGATGGTGAGCGTCCGCTCGCCGGAGGGCTCGATCATGATCGCCGAGACCGGCGTGCTCAGGCCCGGCATGCGCACGATGTGCGTGCTATCGACGCCCTCCTGCGCCATCTGCGCGAGAATGAAAGCGCTCGACGTCTCCCGCGCATCGCCCATCGGCCCCCCGAACGCGACGCGGCCGCCGAGCCGCGCCATCGCGATCGCAGCGTTGAGCGCGTTGCCCCCGCACACTTCGGCGAGATGGCTGGCGTTCGCCTTGCTGCCGCGTTCGGGCAAGGCCTCGACGCGCAGGATGAGGTCGCGCACCGGCATGCCGATGCAGAGGATGCGCGGCGCGGTCCCGGCCATCGTCGTTCGGCTCAGCTGCTCTTGTCGTGTACCCAGCGGCCGAGCAGATGATGGGCGATCGCGAACGGATGCGGGCCGGCGAGCCCGTCAGGATGCGTCCGCGTCAGCATCTTCGCCGCCTCCTCGCGCGTGAACCAGCGCGCGTCTTCCAGCTCCATCCGATCGACGACGATGTCCTCGTTCAACGCCCGCGCGCTGCAGCCGATCATCAGCGACGACGGATAGGGCCAGGGCTGGGTCATGTAATATTGCACGTCGGTGCAGCGGATCCCGGACTCTTCAAAGATTTCTCGGCGCACCGCGTCCTCGATGGTCTCGGCAGCCTCGACGAAGCCGGCGAGGCAGGAATACATCCCTGCCGGAAACTGCTTCTGGCGTCCGAGCAGGCACTTGTCGCCAGACGCCACCAGCATGATCACGACCGGATCGGTGCGCGGAAAATGCTCGGCCTTGCAACTCGGGCAGTCGCGCTTCCAGCCGCCTTCCTTCATGCTGGTGCGTACGCCGCAATTGGCGCAATAGCCGTGGCGCTGATGCCATCCCACCATCGACTTTGCCATCGCGACGGCCGAGAGCTCCTCGGGCGGGATCGCGCCCTGCATCGCCATGCCGCGCAGCTCGGTCACGGTATAATCCTCGCGGCCGACCAGCTTCTCGGCGGCGGCCTGCGACAGGCCCATGCCGAACACGGCAGCACCGTCGCGAAGCCCGAGGAACACCGTGCCGGGATTGGCGCCGCATTTCAGCGCCTCGTCGATTCCGAGCAGCGCCCGCACCTTGTCGCCCTCGCGCTTCACCAGCAGCGAGTCGCGATAGACCACGTAGGCGCGCGAGGACGGCTTCTGCTCCAGCGCGAACAGCTTTTCGTCGTCGCGGCGCAGATGCGCGGCGCGGTCGAGGACGTTGGTGACGAAGGCCGGCTGCCCCAGCGGAAACGCGTTGAATGCTGACATTATTGTTCTTTCAACCCAACCAGATCTTGCGGCGAAGCGCGCTGATGAAATTCTGAACCTCCGCGGCGTCGTGTGCCAGCGGCGGCATCACGCCCCACACCGGCCGCGGCCAGGCGGCGTCACTGGTGCGGCGCGCGATGATGTGGACATGCAGCTGCGGCACGAGGTTGCCGAGCGCGGCGATGTTGAGCTTGTCGCATTTGGTGATCTCCTTCAGCGCGCGCGAGACGCGGGAGATCTCCGTCATCAGCTGCGCCTGCTGCACCTCGTCGAGATCGATGATCTCGACCGTGTCGGCGCGCCGCGGCACCAGCAGCAGCCAGGGATAATGCGCGTCCTTGATGACCAGCACCTTCGACAGCGGCAGGTCGCCGATATCGATGGTGTCCTCTTTCAGGCGGGAGTGCAGCGACCAGGCGGGTTCGGGCATGAAGGCTTCTCTGGATTGATTCTTACCGTCGCAGAGACCACGCCCCCAGACAACATGCGTATGCGCCGTGGTCCTTATGCGCCGGACCCGGTGGGACAGGCCGAATGAGGGCGAATTCGGCGCCGGAAGTCCTCAAGCGCCGTCGGATCAGCCCGAGACCCCGCTTGCTTTCCGCTCCCTTTGGCCCCAAATAGGGACCGGGAGATTGGCGGTGGACGAGCCACTCGCCAACCGGGTCAGGTCCGGAAGGAAGCAGCCCTAACGAGGTCCGGATCGGGTCGCTCGTCAGTCTCCTACCTGTTTTTCGAGCGAACCAGCGCCGGCGGCACCAGCCGCCAGCGCGCTCCTTTCCGCAAAAGCCGGCCAAGAGACATTTCATTGCGGATCGACCGATGACCGACGCTGGCGCCCCTCCCGATCCCGACAGCGCCGGCCAGGCCGGCAATGCGCCCTACCGGGTGCTGGCGCGCAAATACCGCCCATCCTCGTTCGACGACCTGATCGGCCAGGAGGCCGTGGTCCGTACCGTCTCCAATGCGTTCGAGACCGGCCGCATTCCGCAGGCCTGGATTCTCACCGGCGTCCGCGGGGTCGGTAAGACCACCACCGCGCGCATTCTCGCCCGCGCACTCAACTACGAGATGCCGGATGGATCGGTGAAGGGGCCGACCATCCACATGCCGACGTTGGGAGTTCATTGCCAGGCGATCATGGAAAGCCGGCACATGGACGTGCTGGAGATGGACGCGGCCTCGCATACCGGCGTCGACGACGTCCGCCAGATCAATGACAGCGTGCGCTATGCCCCGGCCAGCGCCCGCTACAAGGTCTACATCATCGACGAAGTCCACATGCTGTCGACGGCGGCGTTCAACGCCTTCCTGAAGACGCTGGAGGAGCCGCCGGAGCACGCCAAGTTCGTGTTCGCGACCACCGAGATCCGCAAGGTTCCGGTCACCGTGCTGTCGCGCTGCCAGCGCTTCGACCTGCGCCGCGTCGAGGCCGACGTGCTGATGAAGCACCTCGCCAGCATTGCGGCGAAGGAAAACGTCGAGATCGAGCCGGAAGCGCTCGGCATCATCGCGCGCGCCGCGGAGGGCTCGGTGCGCGATTCGCTGTCGCTGCTCGACCAGGCGATCGCGCATGCGGCGGGGCAGGTGAAGGCCGATGCCGTCAGGCAGATGCTGGGCCTTGCCGACCGCACCCGGGTCATCGACCTGTTCGAGTCGCTGGCGCGCGGCGACATCGCGTCCGCCTTCAAGGAGTTCCGCGACCAATACGATGTCGGCGCCGATCCCATCGTCGTGCTCTCGGACCTCGCCGAGTTCGTCAATTTCGTCACCCGTGTGAAGGTCATCCCGGCGACCGCCGACAACGTCGCCTATGGAGAGACCGAGCGGGTGCGCGCCAAGGAGTTCGCCTCCAAGATCTCGATGCGCGTGCTGTCGCGGATGTGGCAGATGCTGCTTAAGGGCATCGCCGAGGTGCAGGCCGCAACGCGTCCCGCAGCCGCGGCCGAAATGGTTCTGGTGCGCATCGCCTATGTCGCCGACCTGCCGACGCCCGACGAAGCGATCAGAATGCTCGAGCAGAACGGCGGCGGCTCGCCGGTCGTGAACGGCGGAAGTAGCGCGCGCAACGGCGCGCCGGCCGCGCCGGTTGCCTCCGCAGCGCCGATGTCAGCTGCGCCCGTGCGCATGCCGACAGCCTCGGCTCCAGCGTTTGGCGGTGGCGCCCGGCCGCAGATGGCGGCCCCCGCGCCGGATACGCAAGGGGCGGCGCCCCAGCTGCGCATCGCGAGCTTCACCCAGCTGGTTGCGCTCGCAGGGCAGAAGCGCGACATCATGACCAAGAGCGCGCTCGAAGGCGACATGCGCCTCGTCCGTTTCGAGGAGGGGCGGCTGGAAATCGCGCTCGAGCCCAACGCTTCCAAGACCATGATCTCGGAACTTGCGAAGAAGTTCGAGCTGTGGACCGGCCGCCGCTGGACCGTGATCGTCTCCAACGAGCAGGGCCAGCCGACTTTGCGCTCGGTGAACCAGGCGGCCAAGCAGGAGCATGCCCGTACCGCGGAAGCCGATCCGCGCGTGCAGGAGGTGCTGTCGCGTTTCCCCGGCGCCAAGGTCGTCGAGGTCCGCAGGCTTGCTCCCGAGACGCCGGAAACCGATATTAACGCCGACTATGGCAGCGACGATCCGCCCGACGGTTCCGACGGCGACGATCTCTGAACCATTCTTTCCAAGGACACGCACCCATGGCTGATTTTCTCGGCATGATGAAACAGGCGGCGCAGCTGCAATCCAAGATGCAGGAGATGCAGGACCAGCTCGCCAACGTCGAGGTCGAAGGCATCTCCGGCGGCGGTCTCGTCGCCGTGCGCATGACCGCGAAGATGGACGTCAAGAGCATCAAGATCGATCCTTCGCTGATGAAGGCCGAGGAGTGCGAGGTGCTGGAAGACCTGCTCGTCACCGCCCTCGCTGATGCGCGCCGCAAGGCCGAGACCGCCATGCAGGAGAAGATGCAGGCCCTCACCGGCGGGCTCGGCCTGCCGCCGGGGCTGTTCGGCCAATAAAATGGGCGCTGTTGCAGGTCCCGAGATCGAGCGGCTGGTCCAGCTGCTCGCGCGGCTGCCGGGCCTCGGTCCGCGCTCGGCGCGGCGCGCGGCGCTGCATCTGATCAAGAAGCGCGAAGCACTGATGATGCCGTTGTCGAGCGCCTTGCAGGTGGCGCTGGACAAGGTCCAGGTCTGCAACACCTGCGGCAACATCGACACGCAAAATCCCTGCACCGTCTGCACCGATCCGAAGCGCGATCCTGCGATCATCGTCGTCGTCGCCGATGTCGCCGACCTCTGGGCGCTGGAGCGGGCCAATGCCACCCAGGGGCGCTATCACGTGCTGGGCGCGACATTGTCGCCGCTCGACGGCGTCGGCCCGCAGGACCTGACCATCGACGCGCTGGTGGCGCGCGCGCATGATTCGCAAGTGCATGAAATCATCCTAGCGCTGAATGCGACGGTAGACGGCCAGACCACGGCGCATTACATCACCGACCTGCTTCAGGACGCCAATGTGAAGGTGACGCGGCTCGCCCACGGGGTTCCCGTCGGCGGCGAGCTTGATTATCTCGATGAAGGTACGCTATCGGCTGCGATGCGGCAGCGCACCCTGTTCTAGAGCGTTTTCGAGCGAAGTGGATACCGGTTCGCGTGAAGAAAACGCGTCAAAACAGGAATCTCCATCCAGACTTTACGGAACGGACGACATGACGAAACTTTTCGCCACGCGATGGGCTTTGGTCGCGACGATGCTGATGCTGGTGACCCCGGCCATCTCCGCGCAGCAGGGCGACGCGGCGCTGCCGCCGTCCAAGCCCGGCAAGCCGATCAACACTGGCGATGTGCTCTCCGGCGAGCTCAACGCGATGAAGGTGCGCGACGTCAAGAACGGCAAGCGCGTCGCGACCTACCAGATCACGTCGGAACCGCGCCGCCTGCCGCCGCCGAACGGGCTCTGCAATCTCGAAACCGGCCCCGAGACGTTCCAGCTCGTCACCTCCAGCGAGGCGCAGGCCGCCCAGCTGAAATCCTTCGTCGGCAAGGAGATCTCCGTGAAGGTGGACGAAGTCGCCTGCGCCAGCGATCCCGGCCAGATGAGCGAGGCCGTGATCACGAAGTGGAGCCTGATCAAGAAGCAGTAGGGGTGGAGTCGTCTCCCCGATTCCGGTGTCATCGCCCGCGAAGGCGGGCGATCCAGTACGCCGCAGCTTCTTGGTCGATCACGACTGTCTCCGAGTACTGGATGCCCCGCCTTCGCGGGGCATGACAGGGGTGCCTACACCCGCACCGGCCCCAGCGCCTCGAAATGCCCGCGCTTCTGCAAATACGCAAGCAGCATCAGGCTCGGGATGGCGACGAGGACGGAGATCGCGAAGAACATCGGCCAGCCCGTCGCCTTCGCCAGATAGCCTGCGCCCGACGACAAATAGGTCCGTCCCACCGCGGCGAGCGCCGTCAGCAGCGCATATTGGGTCGCCGTGTGCAGCGGGTTCTGGCACAGCGCCGAGAGATAGGCGACGAAGATCACGGTGCCGATGGCGTTGCAGAAATTGTCGGAGGTGATCGCGAGGGTCAGCGCCCATTCGTTGACGCCGACAATCGCAAGCCACGAGAACGACAAATTGGACATCGCCTGCACGATGCCGCCGATCCACAGGCTGGTCGCGAGCGAATAGCGTCGGGCCACGAAGCCGCCGGCAAAGCCGCCGGCCAGGGTCGCGATGATGCCGACACCCTTGACGATCACGGCATAGTCGTTCCGCGTGAAGCCGATATCGATGACGAACGGCACGGTCATGTTGCCGGAGAACGCGTCGGTGAACTTGAACAGCACGACGAAGGCGAGCACGACCCATGCTTCCTTGCGTCGCAGGAATTCCGAGAACGCGCCCAGCGCGGCATGGAACACCCGCGTGAGCGCGCCATCGTCCTGCGTGGCGGCCTCGGCGCGCGCGGATTGTGCGGGCTCGGTGGCGGCCAGCGCAGTCACCGTGCCGATCAGCACCAGAGCCGCCATCACCACATAGCCCCACATCCAGGCGGCGCCACGCGGGACGATCGCCTCGAAGCCGGTGACGATGAACAGGGCGCCTGCGGTCGATACCAACATGCCGATGCGATAGGCGGCGACATAGGCGGCCATGCCGGCGGCCTGCTCGCTTTCGGGCAGGCTCTCGACGCGGAAAGCATCGACCACGATGTCCTGCGTCGAGGACATCGTCGCGACCAGCAGCGCGCCAAGCGCGACCAGCAGCGGCGAACGTGCCGGATCGGTCAGCGCCAACAGCAGAATCGCGCCGATCAGCAGCAGCTGCGCAAACACCAGCCACCCGCGGCGACGTCCGAAGGCCTGCGTGAACAACGGCACATGCAGCGCATCGACCAGCGGCGCCCACAGGAACTTGAGCGTGTATGGCGTTCCAACCAGCGCAAACAGCCCGATCGTTCCAAGATCGACCCCGGCTTCGGCCATCCACACCAGCAGCGTCGATCCCGACAGTGCCAGCGGCAGCCCCGAGGAGAAGCCGAGAAACAGCACGATCAGCACCCGCGGCTGCAGGTAAACAGCAAGGCTGTCGCGCCAGGAGGGCGAGGCGGTGGAAGTCGCGGCGGGGGAGGTCGCGTCGGGTGCGGTCATGGGGGGCGTGTTAGCAGATTCTGGGAGAAAAGACTCTCGCGGTAGCTGGTGAGACGGGAGAGCTTCCAACACGCTCGGTGTCATCGTCCGCGAAGGCGGACGATCCAGTACTCCGCGGCGTCTCGGTTCAACCACACGGGCCGCGGAATACTGGATGCCCCGCCTTCGCGGGGCATGACATTGAGCATGACGCCATCATGACGGTCCGGCTATCCCAGGATAGAGGTCATCCCAGTTTGGGTTATGCTGCTCGATCAAGCGGACCTTCCAGGCCCTATTCCACTTCTTCAACCGCTTCTCCCGCTTGATCGCATTCTCGGGATCGTCGAACTGCTCGAAGTAGACAAGTCGGGCGACGTCGTACTTTTCCGTGAAGCTTTCGATGACCTTCAACCTGTGCTGCGCCACCGGCGGATGAGATCGTTCGCCACGCCGATATAGAGCGTGCCGCCAATTCGGCTGGCGAGAATGTACACGTAGTACTGGCGTGGATCCATCTTCGCCTTCCATTCCGCCGTCATCGTCAGCGAAGGCGGGCGATCCAGTAAACACCGGCACGTCGGCTTAACAACGATCGTCACGGCGTACTGGATGCCCCGCCTTCGCGGGGCACGACAGTGTGCCCTAGTCTCACTCCCCCGCCTGGAGCTTGCGCGGAAACAGCTCTGCCGCTCCCGTCGCCACCAGGCGCGGCGCCTCCGGCCCATCGCTCTTGCTGAAATCGAGCTCCTCGATTCGCCCTGCGCGCTTTTCGATCTTGTCGGCGGAGATCAGCACCTGGCGGACGTCCTCGTTCACGTCGGCAAAATGCTTTTGCAGCTTGAGCACGCGGTCGCGCAGGCGCCCCAGATCGTCGCCGAGCTTGATCACTTCGGTGCGGATCTGGTCGGCGGCGTCGCGCATGCGCGCATCTTTCATGATCTGCTGCATCACCTGGATCGCGAGCATCAGCAGCGACGGCGATACCAGCACGACGCGGGCGCGATAGGCCTTCTGGATCACGTCGTCGAAGCCGTCATGGATCTCGGCATAGACCGATTCCGACGGCACGAACATCAGCGCCATCTCCTGGGTCTCGCCGGTGACGAGGTATTTTTCCGCGATGTCGCTGACATGCTTCATCACGTCGCCGCGCAGCCGCTGCGTGGCAACGCGCCGCTCCTCGTCGGTGCGGGCGTCGTGCAGCGCCGTCATCGCCTCCAGCGGAAACTTCGCGTCGATGCAGAGCGGGCGCTGGTCGGGCAGGAACACGACGCAGTCCGGTCGCTTGCCGGTCGAGAGCGTGAACTGGAACTCGTAGGAACCTTTGGGCAGACCGTCCTGGACGATCGCCTCCATCCGCGCCTGGCCGAAGGCGCCGCGCGACTGCTTGTTGGCGAGCACGTCGCGCAGAGTGGTCACCTGCGTGGTGAGGTCGGTGAGGTTCTTGTGCGCGTTGTCGATGATGCCGAGCCGTTCATGCAGCGCGCGCAGGCTCTCCATGGTGTTGCGGGTCGAATGTTCCATGGACTGGCCGACCCGATGCGTCACCGAATCAAGCCGCTCGTTGACCGCGCGCGCCATCTCGGCCTGGCGGCCGGCGAGCGCCTGGGTCATGGCGTCGACCCGCCCCGAGGCCTCGCTCTGGGCGTGCAGCACCTGGGCGAGCCGCTCCTCGAGCTCGTCGGCACGGATTGCGTTCGCCATGGCGAGTTCCGCGCCACGCCGCCCCGAGCGCGCGATCACAACCGCAATCACAACCAGCAGGATGAGGACGAGCGCACCGAAGCCGATCAGCGCATCGACGATGCGCACCGGCCAGTCGCCCAGCATGACAATGATCTCGTTCATGCCGCCTTGTAGCCGATTCGCTGCGCTCTCGCGAACGAAGAGGGAACATTCTGGGTTAACCGCCCCCTAATTTTCATGGTTAATGAAAGGTGAAGTTTTATGGTTAGCGAGGGGTTAACGGGTTCCTGGCCGCATTGACCGCATCCGGCGCGCGGCTTAAATCGCGGCCATGGCCCTCAGAGAAATCATCATCCTGCCCGACAAGCAGCTGCGCCTGGTCTCCAAGCCGATCGAGAAGGTCACGGCGGAGATCCGCAAGCTTGCCGACGACATGTTCGAGACCATGTACGACGCGCCCGGCATCGGGCTGGCGGCGATCCAGGTCGCGCAACCCTTGCGTCTCATCACCATGGATCTCGCCAAGCGTGACGAGAGCGGCGAGACCAAGCACGTGCCGCGCGTCTTCATCAATCCTGAAATCATCGCCTCGTCCGAGGAACTGTCGGTCTACGAGGAAGGCTGCCTGTCGATCCCGGAATATTACGAGGAGGTCGAGCGTCCCGCGAAGGTGCGCGTGCGCTTCACCGATCTCGACGGCAAGGTGCACGAGGAGGATGCCGAAGGCCTCTACGCCACCTGCATCCAGCACGAGATCGACCATCTCAACGGCGTGCTGTTCGTCGACTATCTGTCCAAGCTCAAGCGCGACCGCGTCATGAAGAAGTTCGAGAAAGCCGCCAAGCGCGCGGCGGAGTGATAATTCCTCCGCCGTCATGCCCGGGCTTGTCCCGGGCATCCACGTTCTTTGCCGCCGCGAGCAGGACGAACGTGGATGGCCGGGACAAGCCCGGCCATGACGAGTACCTTGCTCGTTTCAAGGATTGTCTCGTCACATGCCCCTCCGCCTCATCTTCATGGGCACGCCCGATTTCTCCGTGCCGACGCTGCTCGAGCTGGTCGCGCATGGCCACGAGATCGCGGCCGCCTACACCCGCGCGCCGAAGCCGGGCGGCCGGCGCGGCCTGCAATTGCAGCCGACCCCGGTCGAGGAGGCCGCGCGAAAGCTGGGCATTCCCGTGCTGACGCCGAAGACGCTGAAGACCGAGCAGGCGCTGGCGGAGTTCCGCGCCTTCGATGCGGACGCGGCCGTCGTCGTCGCCTATGGCATGATCCTGCCACAGGCGATCCTCGATGCGCCAAAACTCGGCTGCTACAATCTGCATGCCTCGCTGTTGCCGCGCTGGCGCGGCGCTGCGCCGATCAACCGCGCCATCATGGCAGGTGACGCCGAGAGCGGCGTGATGGTGATGAAGATGGATGTCGGCCTCGATACCGGCGACGTCGCCATGGCCGAGCGCATCGCGATCACCGACGGCATGACCGCGCTCGACCTGCACGATCGCCTGTCCCGGTTGGGGGCCGACCTGATGGTGCGCGCGATGGCCGCGCTCGAACGCGGCGGGCTCCAGCTCAAGGCGCAGAGCGCGGACGGCGTCACCTACGCCGCCAAGATCGAGAAGGCCGAGGCGCGGATCGACTGGACCAGGCCCGCGCGCGCGGTGCTGCGCCACGTCCATGGCCTCTCGCCCTTCCCCGGCGCCTGGAGCGAGCTTGACGATGCCCGCGTCAAAATCCTGCGTTGCGAGTTGGCGCAAGGCGCCGGCGCGCCTGGCGAGGTGCTCGACGATCAGCTTATCGTCGCCTGCGGCGACGGCGCCATCCGCATCATCGAGCTGCAGCGCGAGGGCAAGGCCCGCATGCAGGCCGCGGACTTCCTGCGCGGCGTGCCGTTAAAGGCGGGATCCAAATTCACCTGACACTGTCATACCCCGCGAAGGCGGGGTATCCAGTACGCCGAGGCTTCTCGGTCAATCGGATAAGCTGCGGATTACTGGATTGTCCGCCCCAGTGCGCAACAGCGCACAAGGCGGGCAATGACGACGAAACTGGACACGATGCCCCGCTACAAGCTCACCATCGAATATGACGGCGCGCCGTTCTTCGGCTGGCAGGTGCAGGACACGCTGCCATCGGTGCAGGGCGCGCTGCAAGCCGCGGTGAAGGCGATGACTGGTTCGGATCTGCGCGTGCACGGTGCCGGCCGCACCGATGCCGGCGTGCATGCGCGCGGCCAGGTCGCCCATGTCGACGTCGACAAGCAGTTTCCGCCGGGCCGTTTTCGCGACGGGCTCAACGCGCATCTGCGCCCGCATCCGATCGCGGTGCTCGAGGCCGAGATCGTGCCCGACGATTTCGAGGCGCGCTTCTCGGCGGTCAAGCGCCACTACCGCTATCGCATCGTCAACACTCGCGCCAATCTCGCGCTCGATGTCGGCCACGCCTGGCGCGTGCCGCGCAAGCTCGATGCCGACGCAATGCACGCGGCGGCGCAGCGCCTGCTCGGCAAGCACGATTTCACCACCTTTCGCGACACCGAGTGCCAGGCCAAATCGCCGGAGAAGACGCTCGACCAGCTCGACGTGATCCGCGATGGCCGCGAGATCAACGTCATCACCTCGGCGCGCTCGTTCCTGCACAGCCAGGTGCGCTCGATGGTGGGATCCCTGGTCTGGGTCGGCGAGGGCCGCTGGACCGCCGACGATCTCTCCGCCGCACTCAAAGCCCGCAACCGCGCCGCCTGCGGCATCGTCGCCCCGCCCGAGGGGCTGTATTTGATGAAGGTGGATTATTAGGCGAGCGGCGCAGAGAGCGGGCACGCTCTCGCCAAACCTCGGTGTCATGCCCCGGCTTGACCGGGGCATCCAGTACGCCGCGGCCTCTCGGCTCAATCACTGCCGTCTCTGGAATACTGGATCGCCCGGTCAAGCCGGGCGATGACGGTCGTGTTTGTGGAGGCAACACTGCCTCAAGCAAAATACCGCGCCAAAATCCCGCGATACACCTTCGTCAGCCTCTCCAGATCCGCCACCGGCACGCGCTCGTCGATCTGGTGCATGGTCTGCCCGACCAGGCCGAACTCGATCACGGGGCAATAGAAGGAGATGAATCGCGCATCCGACGTGCCGCCTGAGGTCGAGAGCTCGGGCTTGCGCCCCGTCACCTCCTCGATCGCGGAGACCGCGAGATCGGTGAACGGACCCGGCTTGGTCACGAACACGTTCGAGTTCGAGGGCTCCCAGACGATGCGGGCCTTGATGCGGTTGCCGCAGGCTTTGGCGAGACGCGTCTCCACCAATTCACGCAAGCTCGCCTGGGTGTGGTTGTCGTTGTAGCGGATGTTGAATCTTGCGCGGGCCTCGCCGGGGATGACGTTGAAGGCCTTGTTGCCGACGTCGACCGAGACGAATTCGAGATTGGACGCCTGGAATTGCGCGCTGCCATGGTCGAGTGGCTCGTCGGAGATCGCGACGATCAGCCGCGAGATATCAGGCACCGGATTGGAGGCGCGGTGCGGATAGGCGACGTGGCCCTGCACGCCGTCGACGACGAGCGTGCCGGATTGCGAGCCGCGCCGGCCGATCTTGATGGTGTCGCCGAGCGCCTCGACGTTGGAGGGCTCGCCGAGCACGCAATGGTCGAATTTCTCGCCGCGCTCGGCGACCCATTTCAGCAGCTTGATGGTGCCGTTGATCGAGACGTCTTCCTCGTCGCCGGTGATCAGGAACGAGATCGAGCCCTTTCCGTCGCTGCGCGGCTTGCCGCCGTTGGCGGCGAGATGCTCCAGCACCGCGGCGACCGAGCAGGCGATGCCGCCTTTCATGTCGACCGCGCCGCGGCCATGCAGCACGCCGTCCTTCACCTCTCCGGAGAACGCGCCGACGCTCCAGGCGCTCTCGTCGCCGGGCGGCACCACATCGGTGTGGCCTGCGAAGGTGATGTGCGGACCGTCGGTGCCGATCCGAGCGTAGAGATTGTCGACGTCGGCGGTGCCTTCCTCGCTGAAGGTCACGCGGTGACAGGTGAAACCGGCAGCGCCCATGATTTTTTCGAGCACCCCGAGCGCGCCGGCATCGGCCGGAGTGACTGAGGGGCAACGGATGAGGTCGCGGGCGATCGAGAGGGCATCGGTCATGCGCCCCGCTTAACATGCATGCCGCCGGGTGGGCTAGCGCTGGGCGGAACAATTTCGATCTCGCGGCCCTGGTCCCAGCTCTTCGCAGGCGGCGAGGCGGGCGTGGACTCATACGCGATCCCGGCCAGCGGATCAGGCCCGAACCGGTTATCGCCGACAGTGCCGGGCACGCAGAGCATCTCGACGAGACCCCACAGCCACAGCATCGAAGCGGCGAGGTTGAAAAAAAGCATCACGCTGGTGTCGGGGAGCAGGTCCGAGAACTGGTTGAACAGGCCGGGCACGAGGAAAAACGGAACGAGCCACCAGCCGCTCCTGTCACGGTCGTGCAGCCGCTTGATCGCCGTTGCCAGATAGACCCACAGGAACAGCGACATGCCGAATGCCCTCAGGATCAGGGGCGCGCGGTCGGTAGACGCGAGTGAAGGGTGTTCCCGGGGATCGGCCAGCTTGAACAGATCGCCAAGGCCGAAATCGAGCTTGAGCGAGAGCTTCAACGATCCGTCGGCATTGGGCAGATGAATGATCTGACCGATCACCTCCAGCAAGCCTGCCAGCAGCGCAACGATCAGCAGCGCCTGCCACAGCAGGGCGCGATTGATGCGGCCGTCGAAGCGGAATAGGTACCAGATCCAGTCCATGCGAGTGGCTCCGGGCGGAATGGCCGCCCGGAAATTGGTCGCGATGGAGGGAGGGTGGGTTCGATCCTAGCAGCGAATGGTGAATGGTGAATGGCAAGTAGGATTGGCGCCCTATTCGCCACTGGCTATTCGCTACTCGCCTTGCATCAATCCCGCAGCAGCTCATTGATGCTGGTCTTCGACCGCGTGCGCTCGTCGACGCGCTTGACGATCACGGCGCAAGCGGTGCTCGGGCCGATCTGGCCGTTCTTCATCGGCTTGCCGGGCAGCGCGCCGGGCACCACGACGGAATATTCGGGCACTTCGCCCATGAAGACCTCGCCGGTCTCACGGTCGACAATTTTGGTCGAGGCTCCCAGGAACACGCCCATCGCCAGCACCGCGCCCTTGCGCACGATCACGCCTTCGGCGACTTCCGAGCGCGCGCCGATGAAGCAATCGTCCTCGATGATGACAGGCTCGGCCTGCAGCGGCTCGAGCACGCCGCCGATGCCGGCGCCGCCGGAAATGTGCACGCGCTTGCCGATCTGCGCGCAGGAGCCGACGGTGGCCCAGGTGTCGACCATCGTGCTCTCATCGACATAGGCGCCGAGATTGACGAAGGACGGCATCAAGACGACGTTCTTGGCGATGAAGGCCGAGCGGCGCACCACCGCACCCGGCACCGCGCGAAAACCGGCATCGCGAAAGCGGTTTGGGCCCCAGCCCTCGAATTTCGAGGGCACCTTGTCCCACCAGCTTGCCTTGCCGGGGCCGCCGCCAATGACGTCCATGTCGTTGAGGCGGAACGACAGCAGCACGGCCTTCTTCAGCCATTGATTGACCTTCCACTTGCCGTCGCTGCCGCGCTCGGCAACGCGCGCCTCGCCCTTGTCAAGGATCTCCAGCGACTGGTCGACGGCCTCGCGCACCTCGCCCTTGGTCGTGGTCGAGATGCCTTCACGCGCCTCGAAGGCGCTGTTGATGGTGGATTCGAGGGCTGCAAGGGACATCGTGATTTCCTCTGGGAAGCGCGTGGTTTCGCGAGAATTGGAGCGCTTTTTCGGGATTTGGCGGAGCGGAGTCAAGGCTGCGTTCTGGATCACCACCCGGGAAGACCCGTAGCCCGGATGGAGCGAAGCGCAATCCGGGACAGTCTCTCCGCAGCTACGCCAGCCCCGGATTACGCTGCGCTCCATCCAGGCTACGAAATCACCCCGACAACTTTGCCAAAAACCCCGCCAGATCATCCGTGACGTGGTCGACATGGGCGGCGTCGCGGCCTTCCAGCTCCCAGTCCTCGCGCACCACCTCCTTGGTGCCGTCGGGCACCACCAACACGGTGGTCATGCCGAGCCGGTAGGGGACGGTGAGGTTGCGGGCGAGGTCCTCGAACATGGCGGCGCGGGTCGGATCGACCGCATGCTGGCCGAGGAACTTGCGGTAGGTCTGCTCCGCCGGCTTCGGTTCGAACTCGGCGGCGATGATGTCGAACACGCCGTCGAAATGGTCGGCGAAGCCGAGCCGCGCCAGCACGGCATCGACATGGTCGACCGAGCCGTTGGTGAGGATCAGCTTGCGGCCCGGCAGCTTTGCGATGGCCGCGCCAAGCGCCGGATTCGGCTCCAGCGGAGAGTGGTCGATCTTGTGGACATAGGCGAGGTAGTCGTCGGCGGAGACGCCGTGCAGGGTCATCATGCCGCGCATCGTGGTGCCGAAGCGGCGATAATAGTCTTTCTGGATCGCCCGCGCTTCCTCCGGGCCGACATTCAGCCAGTTGCAGACGAACTCCCCGATCCGCGCATCGACCTGCTGCCACAGATTGACGTGATGCGGATAGAGCGTGTTGTCGAGGTCGAACACCCAGGTGTCGACATGGTTGAAGCTGCGGGGGAAGGTCATATCGGCATTCTCAACTTGTCGTCCCGGGGCGCGCGAAGCGCGAGCCCGGGACCCATAACCCCAGGGAGGACTTTTGCGAAGACTCGGGGTGACCAGCTTCCCTCCGCAACCACTCCCTGGGGTTATGGGTCCCCGCCTTCGCGGGGACGACGGCGGAGCTTGTGGATGCTTGCGTGCTGATCATTGCGCCAATCTCACGGCACGGCAAAGCGCAGCGTCTTGCCGCCGCTCGACATGTCTACCGCGCCGAAGCCCGTTGGCGCAAAGCCGCGCGCGCCGCAATCGGTCTGCTCGCTGGTCTCGAACTTGGTCTCGCGTGTGCAGAGCTGCCTGTCGCCGCCCCAATTCAGCGGCTTGTCCTTCAGCTTGACGATTCGGTTGTCGGCGTCGACCGCTTCCGCGAAGCTGAAGATCTGCTTCGGCTGGCCTGATACATCGGGGTGCAGGCAGGTCTTGGGATCGATGCGATACCAGCCGCGGCTGGTCACGGCCTTGCCGTCGTCGGTCGCGATCGCCGCCATCACCTTGTGCGGCGTGTCGTTGCACCAGGTGAGGCCGGTCGCGGACGGCGTCTGCACGGCATCGACCATGGTCTTGAAGAAGTTCTGCGAGCCCACGATGTCGGACGACAAGCCCCGGCTCTTCAGGAATGCGGCCAGCGCGCTCTGCGTCTTTGGCCCGTCGACGCCATCGATCGGCGCGGCGTCGTAGCCTGCGATCACCAGGAGCCGCTGGATGCCGGCGAGGCGCGCCTGCTCGTCGTCATATTCGGAATCCTCAGCGAGATAAGCGACGAGGTTGCCGTCCGGGCTTTGCGTCGGCGTCACCTGCGTGAAGGGAACCTGCGTCTGGCCGCTGCGGCACTGCCGCGCCGCCGCGATGACGAAATTGTCCTGCGCGACGCACAGCATGTCGTTGCCGCTTTGCGGGATCGGGGACGCGCCGTAGACGCCGAGCGCGCGCGCGTTGAGCAGGATGCGGTCGGCGGTCAGCGTGCCCTGCACCACCACGCGGCAGGCGGCGGGATCGATCCTGAACCAGCCGCGCGTCGCGGTGGCCGCCTTGTCGTCGATGCCGATCGCGGCCTCGACCACATAGGACATGCGGTTGCAGATCTTGAGGTCGGCGATCGCCGGCGCCGAGGAGAAGAAGAAGGAGACAGTTGCGGCAGGCAGCGTCATCAGGAAGCGGGTGAGGGGGGAGCGGCGTGGATGACGCTCTCTCAAATCGTCATGGCCGGGCTTGACCCGGCCATCCACGTCTTTGCCGCGAGAAGAAAGGTCGTGGATGCCCGGGACAAGCCCGGGCATGACGACCTTCTTCCGCTGCTCGCGTTCCCGCATCACTTGTGGATCAGCGTGCCCGTGCCCTGGTTGGTGAAGAGCTCGAGCAGCACCGCGTGCTGCATCTTGCCGTCGATGATGACGACGCCCTCGACGCCCTGCTCCAGCGCGTAGATGCAGGTCTCGACCTTCGGGATCATGCCGCCGGAGATGGTTCCGTCGGCGATCAGTTTTCGCGCGTCCTTCACCGACAATTGCGGGATCAGCTTCTTCGACTTGTCGAGCACGCCGGGCACGTCGGTGAGCAGCAGCAGGCGCTTGGCTTTCAGCGCGCCGGCGACGGCCCCTGCAAAGGTGTCGGCGTTGATGTTCAGCGTCTGGCCCTCTTTCGAGGTTGCGAGCGGCGCCAGCACCGGGATCAGCTCGTAGCCGATCAGCTGGTTGAGCAAAGTGAGGTCGACCTTCTCGGGGTCGCCGACGAAGCCGAGATCGATCGCCTTCTCGATGTTCGAGTCGGGATCGACGATGGTGCGCGTCGTCTTGGTCGCCTTCACCATGTTGCCGTCCTTGCCCGACAGGCCCACCGCCTTGCCGCCGGCCTCGTTGATGTAGCCGACGATCTGCTTGTTGACGGAGCCGGCGAGCACCATCTCGACGATCTCGATGGTCGCGGCATCGGTGATGCGCAGGCCCGCGGCGAATTCCGAGACGATCCCAAGACGCTTGAGCATGGTCGCGATCTGCGGCCCGCCGCCATGCACCACCACCGGATTGATCGCGGTCTGCTCCAAGAGCACGATGTCGCGGGCAAAGTTCTTCGCGGTCTCCTCGTCGCCCATGGCATGGCCGCCATATTTGATGACGATGGTTTCCTCGTCATATTGCTGCATGTGCGGCAGCGCTTCGGACAGGATGCGGGCCTGGTCGAGCGGAGAGATGTCGGTCATGTCGCGGTCTCGCTGGCGGGTCGAATGGTGCGCGTTCTATCCGATTGGCGGGGACAGCGCAAAGGTGTGGCAGCTATGTAGCCCGGATGGAGCGCAGCGTAATCCGGGATTCGTCGCCGCAGACACCGGCCCCGGATTGCGCTTCGCTCCATCCGGGCTACGGATTCAGCGCTTCGCCGCCACCGCCGCCACGCTTACCGCCAGCCAGCTCGCAATCATCACCATCCCGCCCGTCGGCGCCGCCATCGGAAACAGCGCGTGCCCGGCATACTGCCGCAAGGTGAGGTCGCCTGCGAACAGCGCGGCACCGATCGCGAAGCCGAACGTCGCCACGATTCCAATTCCGCCGTGCAGAAGGCCGCGCGTGAGCAAGGCGATGGTCGCAAGTATGGCACTTGCATGAAACAGCAGCATGGCGCTGGCGGAGGCAAGACGGCTCGCGTCGGCACCATGGGCGGACGCGGCGGCCAGCGCGACGCCGGCGGCGCCCATCAAGCCGGCAAGCCCGATCAGCAGGCGGTGCGCTGCCATCACGAGGCCCGCTCTTCCAGGAGCTTCGCCATCGCGGCGCGAAGCTCGGCCATGCCGGTCGCGCTGCGCGACGAGGTCGCGAGCACGGTCGGGAACGCGGCCGGATGCTTGGCGAGCACGGCCTCGGTCTCGGCGATGCGTGCTTGCAGCTCGGCGACTTTCACCTGGTCGGCCTTGGTCAGCACGATCTGGTAGCTGACGGCGGAGCGGTCGAGCGTCTTCAGCACCTCGAGATCGACATCCTTGATCCCGTGCCGCGCATCGATCAGCACGTAGACGCGCGCGAGACTGGCGCGTCCCAGCAGGAATTTGTGGATCAGCTCGGTCCAGGACGCGACCTGGCTCTTCGGCGCCTTGGCATAGCCGTAGCCGGGCATGTCGACGAGGCGCAGGTCGTTCTTGCCGGGGACCTCGAAGAAGATCAGCTCCTGGGTGCGGCCCGGCGTATGCGAGGTGCGCGCCAGCGCGTTGCGGCCCGTGAGCGCGTTGATCAGGCTCGACTTGCCGACATTGGAGCGCCCGGCAAAGGCGATCTCCAGCCCCGCCATCGGCGGCAGCGTTTCGATCGAAGGGGAGGCCCAGATGAACTGCCAGTCGCGGGCGAACAGTTTTCGCCCGGCCTCGATCAGCTTGCCGTCTTTTTTCTCGTCCATGAGAAGGATCTATCCCCTCGTCATGGCCGGGCTCGTCCCGGCCGTCCACGTCTGTCGCCGCGGTACCCTCCAAAACGTGGATGCCCGGGACAAGCCCGGGCATGATGTTGTGGAGGCAGCTCGGTTCCGCAACGACGGCTACGTTGCCTCAGTCGTCACTTTTTTTTTGAACGAGTTCCGAATGTTGTCGAACAGCTCCACCTTCACGCCGTTGCGGCGCATGATGTAGCCCTGCTGGACCACCGAGAGCAGGTTGTTCCAGGCCCAGTAGATCACGAGGCCCGCCGGGAATCCCGCCAGCATGAAGGTGAAGATCAGCGGCATCCAGTTGAAGATGATCTGCTGGGTCGGATCCGGCGGCGTCGGATTCAGCTTCATCTGGATCCACATCGTGATGCCCATGATGATCGGCCAGATGCCGAGCGCGAGGTAATAGCCGAACACCGGAATCGTGGTCGGATCGAACGGGAGCAGCCCGAACAGGTTGAAGAGGTTGGTCGGGTCCGGCGCGGAGAGGTCCTTGATCCAGCCGAAGAACGGCGCGTGCCGCATCTCGATGGTGACGAACAGCACCTTGTAGAGCGCGAAGAACACCGGAATCTGGATCAGCACGGGCAGACAGCCGGCGACCGGATTGATCTTCTCCTTGCGGTAGATCTCCATCATCTCCTGCTGCTGCTTCACCTTGTCGTCGGGATAGCGCTCCTTCAGTGCCAGCAGCTGCGGCTGGATCGACTTCATCTTCGCCATCGAGGCGTAGGACTTGTTCGCCAGCGGGAAGAACAACAGCTTCACGATCACGGTGACGAGCAGGATCGAGACGCCGAAATTGCCGAAGAAGCGGAAGAAGAAGTCGAGGCCGAGGAACATCGGCTTGGTGAGGAAATAGAACCAGCCCCAGTCGATCAGCAGGTCGAACTGGTTGAGGCCGAGCGCCTTGTTGTAGCCGCCGAGGCCCGCGAGCGGGAAGTTGATGCCGACCACGCCGGCTTCCTTGGCGCCTGCGAACAGCCGCGCGTTGGCCGTCGCGGTGCCGCCGATCGCGACGGTGACGGGGTCGAGCAGATAGTCGGTCTGGTAGGTATGGACCTTGCCGACCGGGTTGGACGAGAAGCGCGCCTGGAGCTGGGCGTTGGTATCCGGCAGCAGCGCGGAGGCCCAGTATTTGTCGGTGATGCCGAGCCAGCCATTGGTGGCCTTGAAGTTCACCTGCTTGGCTTCGTCGATCTTGCTGTAGGCATATTCCTGCAGCCTGTGTTCGCCGAGATAGCCGATCAGGCCCTCATGCAGGATATAGTAGCCGGAGACATGCGGCGCGCCGTGGCGCGAGATCAGCGCGAACGGATAGAGCGTGACGGGCGCGTTGCCGACATTGCTCACCTCGTCCTTGATGGTGAAGAGATAATGGTCGTCGACGGCGATGGTGCGGCGGAAAGTCAGGCCGTCGCCATTGTCCCATTTCAGCACCACGGGCGTCGACGGCGTCAGGCTGCCGCTGCCCTCCTGCTGCCAGACGGTCTGGGCATCCGGCATCTTTGCCGTCACGCCCGTCGCTGCAACCCAGCCGAACTCGGCGTAATAGGGCTCCGCCGTGCCCGACGGCGAATAGAGGACGATCGGCGGCGATTTCGGATCGACCGTCTCGCGATATTGCACCAGCGCGATGTCGTCGATGCGGCCGCCCTTCAGCGAGATGCTGCCGGCGATCCGCGGCGTCTCGATCTTGACGCGCGGGCTCGCTGCAATGGCAGTCTCGCGCGAAACGACCGCTTGGGGCGGGCTCGCGGCCGGCGTCGACGGCTGGGCCGCGCCGGGCTGCGGCGCGCTGCCCGGCGTCGGGGACGCGCCCGGCTGCGGCGTGCTGCCCTTCTGGAGCTCGGACTGCGCCTGCTGCTGCGCGCGCTGCTTCTCCATCTGCGGCACATTGTAGAAGTACTGCCAGGCGATCAGCACCAGGCCGGACAGAATGACGGCGAGGATAGTATTGCGATTGTCGGTCATCTCGATTGTCTCGTCATCATTCCGGTTTGCGGCTGGTCGCTGCGGCGTGACCCGGCCTGTGGCCGCGCGCTTTGGCCGTATGCCCCGCGGGCTTCGTGAACGCTATGCGCAGATCGTCGAGCATGGTGGCGAAGTCGCGCGAGAGCGCGTCCTTTCGTCCGACCAGGACATAATCATGGTGGGGCTGCATCGATGTCGGATCGAGCCGCTTCACCAGTTCGCGCAACCGGCGCCGGATGCGATTGCGCTCGGGGGCGTTGCCGTTCTTCTTGGTGACGGTGAAGCCGATCCTGACAGGGCCGGAATCATCGCGGCGGCGGCTTTGCAGGACGAACGCGGGACTATTCACCCGCGCGCCATTGGCAACGGCGAGGAAATCCGCCCGCTGCCTCAGCCGATCCATGATGAAATCCCAAAAAGGGGGTCCGGCTCAGGCGCTCAGACGCTTGCGGCCGCGGGCGCGGCGGGCGGCGAGAACCTTGCGGCCGCCGGCAGTGGCGAGACGGGCGCGGAAGCCGTGACGGCGCTTGCGCACCAGTTTGCTGGGTTGATAAGTCCGCTTCACGGGTTTTTCTCCGCTGACCGGGCAATTTGCCTGTAGAATTGATGGTAAAGTCCGGAAGATGCGGCCCAAAACGGGCCCTTTTTCGGCCCCAAGAGAGCCGCTCCCGGTGTCGCACCGGATCATCGCGGACAATTCGCGCGGCTTATAAGGGAGCGCCTTGTCTTCGTCAACGCCGCACAAGCGCGCGATTGTGGTGAATATCGCTGTTTGCGCGGCGTTTTTAACCCTTGAGGTGGCGACTCGCGCTATCAGCGCTTACATCACACCTCGGCAGATTAGCGATCCGTAATTTGACCGGACATCGGTCGGGTCGCATCCTCCATCAGCCAAGGCCAACAGGGGCGAGTTTCGTGCCAGCCACAGATCGCCAGCCGATCCAGGATCTGGATCAGCCAGACCAGCCGGCGACGCGGCCCCGCGGCTCGCGCGGGCTCGGGTTGTCCGGCAAGCTGCTGCTGCTCACCATTCCCTTGGTGATGATCGCCGCGGTGCTGCTCTACGTGCCAGCCATCGCGAATTTCTGGGTCAACCGGCTGAATGATCGCGTCGCGGCGGCCAACACCGCGGCGCTGGTGCTGGATGCGGCGCCGCTCGGCATGGTCCCCGATTCGCTGTCGCGGCAGATCCTGAAGAGCATCAACGCCCGTGCTGTTGCCATCAAGATGGGCCAGCAGCGCCGGCTGCTCGCCAGCGACAACATTCCGGCCGCCATCGAGCACGACATCGACCTGCGCGACATGACGGCCTGGGAGGCCATCACCGGCTCGTTCCGGATGATGCTGGAGACCGGCAACCAGGCCATCCGCATCGTCGGCCCCGGGGTCGGCAATGCCCAGTTCATCGAGATCGTCACCGACGAGCTGCCGCTGCGGAAGCAGATGTACCGCTTCTCCCGCAACCTCGTCGTGGTCGCGTTGATCATCGCGGTGCTGACCGCGGGCCTCGTCTATCTCGCGCTTCATTATCTCTTCGTGCGCCCGATGCGGCGGCTGACCGCGAGCCTGGTCGGCTTCCACGAGAATCCCGAGAGCTCGGCCGGCATCATCGTGCCGAGCCAGCGCAGCGACGAGATCGGGGTCGCCGAGCGCGAATTGTCCGACATGCAGCGCGACCTGATGTCGATGCTGAATCAGAAGAGCCGGCTCGCTGCCCTCGGCCTCGCGGTCTCCAAGATCAACCACGATCTGCGCAATCTGCTCGCCTCGGCCCAGCTGCTGTCGGATCAGCTCGCCAGCGTGCCGGATCCGCGCGTGCAGCGCTTTGCGCCCAAGCTCGTGCGCTCGCTCGAGCGCGCCATCGCCTTCTGCCAGTCGACATTGTCCTACGGCCGCGCCCAGGAGGCCGCGCCCGACCGCCGCATGATCCTGATCGAGCCTGTTGTGATGGAGGTGCGGGAGACCGCAGGTCTCGCCAACGACGCCTCGATCGCCTGGGTCGCCGCGATCGAGCGCGGGCTCGCGGTCGACGCCGACCCCGACCAGCTGTTCCGCGTCTTGCTCAACCTCGTCCGCAACGCCGCCCAGGCGCTCGAAAGCCATGCGGCGGGTGAGGGGCGCGTGCAGCAGATCCGGATCACCGGAAAGCGCGAAGGCGCCGTCGCCATTCTCGAGGTCTCCGACACCGGCCCCGGCGTTCCCCCGAAGACCCGGGAGCGCCTGTTCGAGGCCTTCCAGACCTCGGGCCGCCCCGGCGGCAGCGGCCTTGGCCTCGCCATCGCCGCCGAGCTGGTCCGCGCCCATGGCGGCGAGATCCACCTGGTCGAGGGCACCATCGGCGCCACGTTCCGCATCGTCATCCCCGACCGTCCCGTGGAACTGCTCTCCATCCGCAACGAGCGCCAGAGGGCTTAAGGCTAGGCCAGCGGCCGACTGAAACGAGCTGGGCCATCGCCATTCCTTCCGTCATTCCGGGACGACCCGAAGGGTCGGGCCCGGAATCCATAACCCCGGCTGGTGGTTATGGATTCCGGGCTCGCGACTTCGTCGCGCCCCGGAATGACGAAGAGAAGTGCGGAAATGCCCCAAAATACCGGCGAGCCGGACCTTGCCAATCGGGACAAGAGCGGTTAGTCAGAGCGCTCTTTCGCACCCCCTCCGGCTCCGCCGGGGGCTGCTTGCGGGCCCTGCCCGCGCTGTTTGCGAAACACGCGCCCGTAGCTCAGCTGGATAGAGCATCAGACTACGAATCTGAGGGTCGGACGTTCGAATCGTTCCGGGCGCGCCATTCTTTGCCGAAAGGTCAGGACAGGACAGCATCTGGTCGCCAGACCGGCCCGAGACCGGATGGCCATGCCGTGTGGGGAGCTGGATGAGGATATCGCAGGCGTTCAAGTTTGAGGCGGCGCATCGGCTGCCAAACGTGCCCGAGACTCACAGGTGCAGCCGGCTGCATGGTCATTCCTATCGGGTCGAGGTCCAGCTGGATGGGCCGGTCGACCCGCACACCGGCTTCGTCGCTGATTTCTTCGATATCGAGAAAAGCTTCGCCGGCATCATGGCGGCGCTGGACCACCAGTGCCTGAACGAGGTCGACGGCCTCGCGAACCCGACCGCCGAGAATATCGCGGTCTGGATCTGGGACCGCTTGAAGCCCAGCCTGCCGCAGCTGTGGGCGGTCCGCGTTTATGAAACGACGGATTGCTGGGCCGAATATCAGGGGCGGTGACGACGGCCCGCTGACCCAGCGCCGGCCTCACCGTCGCCATATGGGAACCCGCAGGGAAACTCAGGATCAGCCGTACGAGCGGAGTGGTGCTGCTTGCGCGCCGCCGGACGGGTCTCATTGCTCACGCATATATGAGCTGTGTTGATAACCGCATGCGGGTTGGAAGGTTTAATTTCAAGCTGGCGTAGAATGTCCGCAATGCCAGTTGTGCTTGGCCCCTGTACAGGGAAACCGTTGATGGAACGCAAGCTCGCCGCGATCATGGCCGCCGACATCGTCAGCTACAGCCTGATGATGGCCGAAAACGAGGCCTCCACCTATAAAGAGCTGCGCACGGTCTTCGACAATCTGATCGAGCCCACAGTCGCGCAGCATGGTGGACGCATCTTCAAGAAGACCGGGGACGGGTTTCTGGCGATGTTTCCCAGCGTCAACGAAGCCGTTGATGCGGGCTCTGCCATCCAGCAAGGGTTCGACAACGCCCCGTTTGAGCTGCGCATAGGCATCAACCTCGGTGATGTCATCGAGGATAATGGCGATATGTACGGCGACGGCGTTAATGTCGCCACACGGCTCGAGACGATGGCCGATCCCGGCAGCATCTTTGTTAGCGGCGCTGTCGTCATGGCCGCAGACCGCAATCGCGGCGATGTGTTCGCGCGTGTGGGCCGCAGGCGCGCCAAAAACATTCCCGACCGTCTTAACGTCTACCGGGTCCGACGCGCGCAATCCTCGTGGTCTCGCTGGCGAAAAGTCCCGCGCGTTCTACGCGGTACCGCTGCGCGCTGGTCGTATGGCGTCGCCGCCGTAGCCCTTGTCCTCATCGGCACCCAAATCCAACCGCTTTCCCTGGCGGCGATGGTCAGCCGGCTCCCGGCCGCGCTATCTTTCGACCAGACCCGCGCCGACCCGCGCCCGTCAGTTGCGGTCATGCCCTTTGCGACCATGGGCGGGGACCAGTCGTACTTTGCAGACGGGCTGACCGAGGATGTGACCACGGCGCTCGCAAGGAATTCCGAGCTTCAGATCATCGCGCGCGACTCCACCTATGCCGTGCGCGGGCAGGAAAGCGATATGCGCAAGCTCGGGGCAAAGCTGGGCGTTTCCTACGTGGTGGAAGGCAGCGCGCGCCGCGAGGGGGACCGGCTTCGCGTCTCGGCGCAGCTGATCGACGTGAAATCGGGCGCGCACCTTTGGTCGCGCAGCTTCGACAGGCAGGTTGCCGACGTCTTCACCGTACAAAGCGAGCTGACCACGGAAATCGTCGCCCAGCTCGCGCCGTATATCGGCCGAAGTGAAGCCATCGCTGCCGCGCAACGTCCGACCGACAACCTTCAGGCTTACGATCTTCTCCTGCGGGCCCGTCATCGATACCGGCATGGCGTCCAGGATGCGGAAGCACTTATGGAGGCACGCGGCCTATATCAGCGCGCGCTGGAAATGGACCCGGCCTATGCCGTCGCCCGTGCGGGCTTGGCCCTCACTTACATCGCGGATGTGGCCAAGAGGTCGAGTGGTCGGGCGACAGCGCATGAGCTGGAACTAGGTCTTAGCGAAGCGCGCCAGGCTGTGCGCCTCGATCCCAATCTCTCGCTCGGCTATCAGGTGATCAGCTTCGGGCTGGCGGTGCAGGGCGATTATGCGGGCGGCTTGCAGGCCGCCAAGCGCGCCGTCGAACTGAATCCCAATGACCCGGATAGCATGATGGCATTGGCAAAAGCACAAGTCCGTTTCGGGGACTACGCGGACGCCGTTGCCAATGCCGAACGGGCACGTCGCCTTCATCCCATGGCACCGGAATATTACGCCTATGTGCATGGCCAGGCTCTTTACGCCGCTGATCGTCGCGATGAGTCGGCTACCGTGATCTCCGAATGCCTTGTAAGGGCGCCGCGCGATGCCAACTGCCTGCTCATCCAGGCTGCGCTGCAAGGGCGGCGCGGTGATATAGAAGCGGCGCAGCTGACGATGGCAAGCTTGGTAGGGGCCCAACCGACATTTTCGTTGGAGGCAGAGCGCTCTTATCGCCGGTTTGGCAACAAGCCGCTCATGGAGCAGTTCCTGAAGGACCTGACGGTGGCGAAGGCACCGGGGGCTGCGTAATAGGATTTTTGTTCAGTTTCATCTCGTCGGGCGCACCGTTTCGATAGTAAGTTCGTCCGATGCGCACGATCGATCATCTATTCTCCCGCTTCGTTTTATTCCTTGCCATCGCAGCCGCCCCGGTGCTTCCCGCGCGCGCGGCCGAAACCTGCCCGTTCATCAGCGCCCAGGAGCTCGCCCGGGCGATGCCGGCGCTGAAATGGTCGCTGATTTCGAACCAGGACGGCCGCGGCTGCATCTACCAGGCCGGGCGCGGCGACACGATGATGCTCTCCGTGTTCCGCAATCCCGACAAGGACCGCGCCAGGGAATTGTACGCGACCTTCGTCAAGACGCTTGGCGAACGCATGCCGCTGAGCGCAGTGTCCGGAATCGGCGACGAGGGCCAGGGTGGAACGAGCGCGGCGGGCGCGGAACGCCAGGAGGCCTCGGTCGTCGCCCTGTCCGGCGATTACATCCTGCAGATCAGCGTCTATCCGATCGGCCGGCGTGCCGATGATGCGCTGCTCGCGCCGATCACTGAGGCCGCGCGCGTTGCCGTCGGCAATGTGAGCAGGAGCAGCGAGCGGTTCGGCAATTGCGAGTGGCTCACGGCCGCCGATGCCGACGGCTTTCTCGACAACGGCACGCTGACGGTGCAGCGGACCGGGGCAGGCAGCTGCATGATGTTCGATCGTGAGGCCAACACCATGACCGTCGCGGTGATCACGACCTCGCGCGATACCGCCATCGGCATGATGAAGCGTGCAGGGCCATGCACGCACGTGGCGATCCCCGAGCTCGGCCGCGAAGCCTTCGGCGAGCATTCCTGCACCAAGGGCAACGGCAACGCCGTCCACATCCATGTCTGGAAGAACGGCCGCCAGGCTTCGATCCTGTTCGCCCCGGTCAAGCCGCATCCGCAGTCCGGCTCGGTCGAGCGCCTGAAGGCGGTTGCCGCGCGGGTGTATGGGAAACTGTGACGACGGTGGTCGGAGTCACACTTGCGTCGCGCAATTCTGGATTGCGTTTGCCGCGGGCGCAGCTATCGTCCCACACCGCACGGTCTGCTGGAAAGCCCTTGATGTCTAAGCGTCGCACATGGTCCGCAGCCAGTGACTTGATCTGTGTCGCTGCCGCGCTGCTGCTATCAGCCCTCACCGCCGATGCCCAGGAGGCACAGTGGTCTCCGTTGTGGGATGCCTTGACGAAGCGGTCCGACGCAAAGGTGGTTGATGGCGTCAATGACAAGGGCAAGGCGACGCGACGTATAGATCTCTCCTCGGGGGTGTCCTTCTTTTTGGAGC
The DNA here is from genome assembly GCF_020194135.1 of Bradyrhizobium sp. BRP23. Taxonomy (NCBI): domain Bacteria; kingdom Pseudomonadati; phylum Pseudomonadota; class Alphaproteobacteria; order Hyphomicrobiales; family Nitrobacteraceae; genus Bradyrhizobium; species Bradyrhizobium sp. BRP23. Next base: position 108,682 of record NZ_JADYVW010000005.1, read on the forward strand.
GCGATGGCGACCGGATCATGAGTACCGGGTTCGACAATAGCGGACGCGGAGCCGTGCAATGCAGTTGGGAGATTTATGTCGGGGTTCGAGCCTACACCGAAGTTTGCCAGCCGAGCGAAGATCAAGCCTTTGAAGCCGATCTGGACGATGCGATAGCTCGCATGAACGAGTTCATCGTTGAGAACAGCATCGTTCCCGTGACCAAATCGGAGCTTCAGGATGCCATTCGGCAACGTAAGCAGCACGTCGGGGACGTGGTGCGCGGGCAATCCGACGACGATCGCCGCAAGCTGTGCGAAGCCAACCCTATTCGTCCCATGAGCATTGCATTGCGGTCCGCTTCGCACGACTTGCGAGTTTCAACTTTGAACACGCTCTTGTCCGTCAAGCGACCACCGGTGAAAAATCCGTGCCTTTGAGCGTGCCGCTGCCGGCGTGATGCGGTTTCGCAAACGACACAAGGCGACAGCAACATCCGGGACCGCCCAGCGGCCCCGGATGCCATCCGCCTACACCGTCAGCCCGCAAGCCCGCCGGATCGCGATCTGAATCGGCGAAGGTGGCAGCGCCGGATCGAATTCGCGCTTCGGCAGCAGCGGAGGCTGTGCCATGAAGCGCGGCTCTTTCCCGCGGTGGGGTTGCGCGGCATGAACCAGGAACGGGTGGCACAGATAGACGGTGCCTGGCTTGCCGGTCGCAAGTTCAACCTCGCGATCCCTTGTCGACGCCCAGTCGCCGGCAGCAAGTTGCCGGAGCGTTGCGCCCGCCTCGCCATGGGGCAGTAGCTCCCGCGCGATGGCCGCATGCGAGCCTTTCCGGATTCGCGTGGGCGCATCATCGTTTCCGACGTCTGAGAACAGGAAGAGCATCAGCAGCGCACGGCCGCTGCTCTTCACATTGGCACGCCATTCCATGAAGTCGGCATGGGCTGTGCCAAAGCTCATGTCCACATGCCAGCCATCGTCGCCTGGCGATTGCGATGACGGGAAGCGGATCGGAAAGGTTCCGAGACCCCTGGGCGCAAGCCAGCGTCCTTCGCCGGCGAGCTGATCATAGGCCTTGTGCAGACGCGGCGTGTTCGCGGCTTCAATGAAGCGGGGCGTCGCTTTGGCGCCGACCCGGACAACGGGCTGGGTCCAATGTTCGGGCTCGTCCGGCGACAGGCCGATATCCGCCCACAGCTCGTCCCTGCATTGCTTGGCAAGGTCGGTGCTGAAGGCATTCTCGAGTTTGACGAAACCGTCGTCGATGAAGGTCTGGACCTGACGGGGCGTCAGGCCAACCTGTTCGGTCTTGGGCATTGCACATCTCTCCGTTCGGCTACCGCAGCGCGCGTAGCCGTTTGATCTGAGTGGCGCAGGAGCGCCGGAACGACGTTCGGCCGTTCAGATCAGCGGGAAGAATGTGGAGATGAACATCATGGCGGGAACGTATAGCGCGGCGGAGCGCGGAATCAAGACACGGACAAGCGGATGGGCGAGGCCTTCACCGCAGGCCCTGCTCGTCGATCAGGATGCGGTGGATCTCGATACGCTCCGGCAGCTCGATCAGGAACTCCGCGTCGCGCGCGAGATGATGGACCTTGGTCGGCTCGCCCTTGGTGAAAGCCGTCATGGCTGCGATGTCCGCCCAATAGGAAATGGTGGTGAACCACGTCTCCTCGTCGCGGTCCTCCCGCAATTGCTGCACACCGAGCGCGGTCTTTCGCAGCGGCGGGATGCCCTCGGCTTGCAGATAGGCCTGGTAGGCGTCGGCGAGGTCGCGGCGGGTACGGCCGCGCCAGACGCGGGCGATGGTCGGCTTGGTCGGCATGGCAGGATTCTCCTCGCTGCCGAACGCCGTGCGGCGCATCTCGTTCCAGCGTCGCCATGTCACGGCCGCCGGCAGCCGCGGCTGGAACCTGGCGCTTGGTCGGCACTGGCGAATCATCGGCCGGATCTTGACCGGCGCCGCGGCAGCATTTCCACATCATTGATCTGAAACAATGATGGTCTTCGCCACAAATGCTAGGGCCAGTCGCAGGTCACGTGCGAGGCTCCCCAGGCCGGTCAAGACAATCTCCGCGCGTGATGAAATCCGAGGGCTCAATGGGACGACTGCTGAATATCGTAACGCCGCTGCACACTGCGACCAAGCGCGACTACATGGGCCGCATGAACGACGACAAGATCGGCTGCTCGCTGAAGGCGCGGGAGTACGAGGCCGATTACTGGGACGGCGATCGCCGTTTCGGTTATGGCGGCTACCGCTTCATCGAGGGGCGCTGGGCCCCGGTCGCCAAGGCGCTGATCGAGACCTATGGCCTGAAGGACGGGTCGAGCGTGCTCGACGTCGGCTGCGGCAAGGGTTTTCTGTTGTACGAGATGCAGAAGATCCTGCCGGGCCTGAAGGTCACCGGCTTCGACATCTCCAAGCATGGTCTTGCCAATGCGCACGAGCAGGTGAAGCCGTATCTGTTCAACTATCGCGCCCAGGACGTCTATCCCTATGGCGACGACAGCTTCGACCTCGTCATCTCGCTCGGCACCCTGCACAATCTCAGGCTCTACGAGCTCGAGGCCGCGCTCAAGGAGATCGAGCGGGTCGGCAAGAACAAATACGTCATGGTCGAGGGCTACCGGAACGTCACCGAGCTGCACAACCTCGAATGCTGGGCGCTAACGGCAGAATCCATCCTGCACACCTCGGAATGGATCTGGCTCTACGGCAAGCTCGGCTACACCGGCGATTACGAATTCATCTATTTCGAGTGACCGGGCGCGCGACCCATGGACATCAAGACTGCAAAGGCCGCGATCCTCGTCGAATCCGGCAAGCCGCTGATCGTCGACGAGTTCAATCTGCCCGACAGGCTCGAGCACGGTCAGGTGCTCGCCCATGTGCACACGTCGAGCATTTGCGGCGCGCAGATCAACGAGATCGACGCCGTCAAGGGCGTCGACAAGTTCCTGCCGCACCTGTTGGGGCACGAGGCGCTGGCGACCATCGTCGAAACCGGACCCGGCGTCGTCTCCTGCAAGCAGGGCGACACCGTCGTCATGCATTGGCGGCCGGGCAAGGGCATCCAGTCCAACACGCCGGTCTATTCCTGGCGCGGCAAGCGCCTCAATGCGGGCTGGGTCACCACCTTCAACGAATATGCCGTGGTGTCGGAAAATCGCGTCACGCCCGTTCCTGATACGATCGACCGCACCAGTGCGCCGCTGCTCGGCTGCGCGGTGACGACCGCGCTCGGCGTCGTCAACAACGATGCGCAGATCGCCATCGGCGAAGCCGTCGTCGTATTCGGTGTCGGCGGCGTCGGATTGAACATCGTGCAATTCGCCGCGATGGTCGGCGCCTGGCCGGTCATTGCGATCGATCGCCTCGACAACAAGCTGGCCATGGCGAAGGATTTCGGCGCCACCCACATCATCAATTCCGAGACGGTGAAGGATGTGGCCGCCGAGGTCCGGTGCATCACGGGGTCCGACGGACCCGACAAGGTCGTCGAGACCACCGGCGTCAAGAACCTGATCGAGCTCGCCTACGAGATCACCGCCAAGAAAGGCCGCTGCATCCTCGTCGGCGTGCCCCGCGAGAAGGCCGAGATCTATACCCTGCCGTTGCACTTCGAGAAGGTGCTGAAGGGCTCGGAAGGCGGGCAATGCCAGCCCGCGCGCGATATCCCGCGCCTGGTGCGACTCAGCGACGCCGGCAAGGTGAGCTACCGCGGCATCGTCACCCACGAGTTCGCGCTCGACGACATCAACGACGCCCTGGATCTGATGCGCAGCGGCACATCGGGACGGATCCTCCTGAACATCAGCTGAGCGCTATGCTCGCCGCGCACGCGCGAACATCGAGTGCAATAGGTCACTAATCGATCTCCGCCTTGGTCTTCAGTCCGGGCAACACGGTGCGGACGTGCTCGGCCAGCGTCGTCGCCAGCAGCGAGGGCCTCGCCTCCGAGAATTCGAGCGCGATGCCGATGGTTGGAAGCAGGGGCAGTCCGGCCGAGACGACATGAAGATCGAACGGAACGGCGGTTCGTGTCAGGACGCTGATCGCATGACCGGACCGCGCGATCGCGATCAGGCCGGCGAGGCTGTTGCTCGCGTAGGCGACCCTGTAGCGCCGATTGACCGCGTCCATCGCGGCGCAGGCGGCGCGGTAGTCCAGGCTCATCGGCGCCGCCAGCGCCAGCGGCAGCACATCCTGCGTCAGTATTTTCGGTTCGGCCTCGTTCGCGACCCAGACGAAGCGCTCCTCTCGGATCACCTCGCGCGCTCCGGCATCGGACAGCGAGACCAGCGCCATCTCGATCTGGCGCCGCGCTAGCATCGGGCGCAGCTCGGAGGTCGGTGCGCAGACCATGCGCAGCTCGACATTGGGATGCAGCGCGCAGAACCCCTTCAGCAGCGCCGGCAGGAAAGCGATCGAATAGTCCTCCGGGCAGCCGAGGCTCAGCGTCCCCTTGAGACCCTCGCCGCTCATGTCGGCGAGAATCTCGTCGTGCTGCGCCAGCAGCGTCTCGGCGTGGGCGAGCAGTTTCTCGCCGGCCGCGGTCAGCCTCATGCCGGATCCGCTGCGGTGAAACAGCGGCTGCGTGATCGTCTGTTCCAGCCGTTGCATCTGCATGCTGAGCGCGGACTGTGTCCGGCCAATCTGCAAGGCCGCCAGGCTGATTGAGCCGGTGCGGGCCACGACGACGAAATTCCTCAGGAGGGTGAGATCCAGCGTCGACATCAGGAAGATTGATATCCAGATTGAATTATATCAATTAGCCTGAAGCCAGATTCTTGACTAGAGGTCAGACGTCCTAAGCGAGAGGTGGCTGTCATGACCTTGAATGCCGATCCCGATTTCTGGGCGTCCGCCAACACGCATCTGACCCGCTATGGGCCGAGTTTCGAACCCGTCATCATTGAGCGTGCGGCCGGCAGTTTCGTCTACGACGCCGACGGGCGCGCCATCCTCGACTTCACCTCGGGTCAGATGAGCGCCGTGCTGGGGCACACGCATCCCGACATCGTTGCCACCGTCGCGCGGCAAATGGGAGCGGTCGCTCATCTCTTCAGCGGCATGCTCTCGCGTCCGGTGGTGACGTTGGCCGAGCGTCTCGCTGCGCTTGCGCCCGGTCTCGACCGCGTGCAGCTGCTGACGACAGGCGCGGAAGCCAATGAAGCGGCGATCCGGATGGCCAAGCTCGTCACCGGCCGGCACGAAATCGTCGCCTTCGCGCAAAGCTGGCACGGCATGACCGGCGCGGCGGCGTCGGCGACCTACAGCGCGGGCCGGCGCGGTTATGGGCCGGCCGCGGTCGGATCGTTCGTCATTCCCGCGCCGAACGCCTATCGGCCGCGCTTCAGGAACGTCGACGGCAGCAACGACTGGCAGACCGAGCTCGACGATGCGTTCGCACTGATCGACAGCCAGTCGACCGGTAGTCTGGCGGCCTTCATCGCCGAGCCGATCCTCTCCAGCGGCGGCATTCTGGAACTGCCGCTCGGCTATCTCGCGGCCTTGAAGCAAAAATGCGAGCAGCGCGGCATGCTGCTGATCCTCGACGAAGCTCAGACCGGAATCGGCCGCACCGGGCACATGTTTGCCTTCGAGCGTGACGGCGTGGTGCCTGATATTCTCACGCTGTCGAAGACGCTCGGCGCCGGTCTGCCGCTCGCCGCGGTCATGACGACAAAGGCCATCGAGCAGACCGCGTTCGAGCGCGGCTTCCTGTTCTACACCACGCATGTCTCCGATCCCTTGCCCGCCGCGATCGGCGTCACGGTGCTCGACGTTGTCGCGCGCGACGGGTTGGTGGCGCAGGCAACCGCCAGGGGCAACAGGCTCCGGGATGGATTGCTGTCGCTGCAGCAAAAGTTCGAATGCGTCGGTGACGTCAGGGGCCGCGGGCTTCTGCTTGGTCTTGAAATCGTCGTCGACCGGCAGTCCAAGACGCCGGGGTTTGAACTCGGCGCGCGGATCATGGAGGAGACCATGCGTCGCGGTCTCAGCATGAACATCGTCAAGTTGCCCAGCATGGGCGGCGTATTCCGCATCGCGCCGCCGCTCACGGTGTCCGAGGCCGAAATCGATCGCGGTCTCGAGATCATGTCGGAGGCGATCCAGGCTGTTGTGACGACGCACTGATCGGCGGAAGGCCTTTTCCGGATGCAACTCGCCAGGACATATGGGCGTCCGACGCTGTTCTCGCGGCACGGCATGGTCGCCGCCGCGCATCCGCTCGCGGCACAGGCCGGTGCACGAATCCTGATGCAGGGCGGCAATGCGTTCGATGCGGCCGTCGCCACGGCGGCCGCCCTCAACGTGGTCGAGCCGTTCATGTCGGGGCTTGCCGGGTTTGGACTGGCCACGATCTGGGTGGCGATCGAGCAGCGCATTCGCGTGCTCGACTTCGCGCCGCCGATGCCCGCAAGCTTCCCGGTCGGCAGATACACCAGCAGATTCGAGTTCGAGCGCGGTCCGCAGGCAGCCTCGACGCCCGGCAATCTCGCGGGCTGGTGCGAGCTGCTCTCGCGCTATGGACGCAAATCGCTTCCAGACGTCTTTGCGCCGGCGATCACGCTGGCGCAGGGCGGCTTTGCGCTCTCGGACTTCGGTGTTGATGAGATCAACGAGCAGGTGCCGCTGCTCGAACCCTGGCCGGAGCTGCACGCCGCACTGGTCAGGAACTATCTCCCGGATGGAATGCCGGTGAAGCTCGGCAGCATCGTCGCGCAGCCTGATCTTGCGCAGACTCTTGCCGAGATCTCCGAATGGGGGCCCGAGCATCTGTATGGCGGCAAGCTCGGCCGGCGGATCGTGGACTATCTCGCCACGCTCGGCGGCAGCCTGACGTTGGACGATGTCATCGCCGTCAAGCCGCATTGGTTCGATCCCCTGACCGTGTCCTATCGGGGGCTCGAGCTTCACGTCCCGGCGCAGCAATGCGGCGGCTTCCAGTTCGCCCTGACCCTCAAGATCCTTGAAGGCTTTGACCTCGGGCGTCTGCCGAAGGACGGCGCCGATCATCTCGACACGGTCTATCGCGCGATCCGTCTCGCCGCCGGCGAGCGCATCGCCCATGGCAATCTGGGACCGGATCAAGCCGCTGCAGCAATGTCCGAGGCGACGATCGCGCGGCTTCGCCAGCGTGTGAGCGACGGCCGGCCGATCGCGGGCCCGACGGAGCAATGGATGCCGCAGGATCGTGCCGATCCCGGCCACACCACCTCGTTCTCGATCGCCGACGCCGAAGGCAATCTGGTCTGCATGACGCAAAGTCTCGGCAGCCCGTTCGGCAGCGGCGTCGTGGTGCCGGGGACCGGCGTTTGCCTCAACAATCATCTGCATTGGGCCGACGTGCAGCCGGGAAGCCCGAACCTCGCCAAGCCGGGCGACGCGTTGCCGGTGACGATGGCACCGTCGATTGCGACGCGCGGCGGCCGTCCGGTGCTGGCGCTGGGGACGCCCGGCAGCTACGGCATCCCGCAAACCCAGGCCCAGGCTTATGTGCAGCACATCGAGTTCGGCCTTCCGCTGCAGCAGGCGATCGAGGCGCCGCGTTCACGGCTGTGGGACGGCCGCTTCATTCAGGCAGAGAACCGCATCGCGCCGGAAACGATCGTCGAACTGAAACGCCGCGGTCACGAGATCGAGATCCTGGACACCGGGTGGACCATGCTCTGCGGCGGCATGCAGGCCATCGCGCTCGATCCGGAAACCGGCGTGATGACGGGTGCCGCCGATCCGAGGCGGGATGGATATGTCATCGCCTTGTGAGCGGTCGCACATCGAGGCGAGCGCAGGCAGGCGCCGCCGATGTGCGCCGCGCCTGAATGGCTGGCAGCGTCGCGTTAACGAATCGTTCACCGCCCAAGACCATCCCAGCCCGGCCCAGCCGTAACCGCCGGTTAACCATGGATATTTACGGTGTAGCAAGCCTCAGAGCTATGACTGTCAGTTGATTTCGAGTCCAACCCATGGCGTTCGGTAGCCGCGCATCTCCGCGAAGCATCGCCCCGACGGAGCAAGCGGCTTCGTGGGAAGCGCCGCGCGCTGCGAAGGCGAAGCCTGACGGCGCCTCGCCGGGCATGACCAAGGGATCGCTGACCGTCTCCGGGACGCTGTCCTTTCTGCGCGAGAACGGCCGGCGCATTCTGACGCTGGCGCTGGCGCTGTTCGCCCTCGGCGTCGTCGCCCTGATGGTGCTTCCGGTCCGCTATGCCGCGACGGCCCTGGTCGTGCTCGATCCGCGCGAGCTGCGCGTGACCTCGGAGCAGGACGTGCTGCCCGGCATCGGCCAGGATGCCGCGGCGCTGCAAAGCCAGATCGAGATCGCCAAATCCGACGGCTTCCTCCGCCCCCTGATCGAGCAGCTCAAGATCGCGGACGACGAGGACATCGCGGGCGGCTACACCGACATGACGCGCCTGCTCGAAAGATTCCGCAACCGCCTCGAGATCACCCGGCGCGGGCTGACCTACGTCATCGCGATTTCCTTCACCTCCAACCGGCCGGATCGCGCCGCCTACTACGCCAATGCCATCGCCGAGGCCTTCGTTGTCAGCCAGGGCCGCGTCCGCACCGAGGCGACGGACGAGGCGGCCGGCTGGCTCCAGGACCGGCTGAAGACGCTGAGCGAGCGCCTGCGCGCGTCGGAAGACGCCGTCGCCGCCTTCCGGCTCGAGCACAACATCGTCAATGCCGGCAAGGAATCCACCACGCAGCAATTGCGGGTGACCGACCTGACCCAGCAGGTCTCCGCCGCCCGCGCCCGCACCGAGGAGGCCAAGGCGCGCTACGAGCAGGTGCAGCGCGACGTCAAGGCCAATGTCGAAGGGCCGGTGAAGCAGGATCTCCTCAGCATGCTGCGCGCGCAGCGCTCGGCGCTGAACGACCAGATCGCGCAGAAGAAGGCGGTTTATGGCGACCGCCATCCCGACCTTGCGATCTCCTACAGCCAGCTGGCGGATATCAACCGGCAGATCGAGATCGAGCGGAAGAAGAACATCGATACGGCCAAGTCCGAATATGAGGCTCAGCTGGAGCAGCAGAACGCGCTGGAAAAGCAGCTCAAGGCGGTCGAGACCAAGATGCTGCGCGACGGCCAGGCGCTGGTGAAGCTGCAGGAGCTGCAGCGCGACGCCGATGCCAACCGCAACATCTACGAGCAGTTCCTGTCGCGGTTCAAGACCACCAATGAGCAGCGTCAGCTGCAGGCGTCCCAGACCAAGATCGCATCCGTTGCCATTCCGCCGTTGCGCTCGACGCGTCCGCCGCTCGCCTTGCTGCTCGCGGCGCTGGCGATCGGCTCGCTGCTGACGTCGACCGCCGCCGTTGCGGTGACGACGAGCCTGTCCGCCGACAAGCCCGAATCCGTTGAGGCGCCTGTCTCACGTGAAGCGGAGACGCCCAACCGGCAAGTTTCCCCTCCTGCCGCCGCCGCGCGCCCAGCCGAGGCGATGCCCCGCCTTCCTGTCTGGGCTCGCATCCCCGAGCTGGCGCCAGGCGCCGGGATCAACGGAGGCGGGATCAACACGGTCTGGCAAAGACCGGTCGGCGCGTCGGCCGAGCTCGATCTCGGCCCCCACTTACGGCCGCTGCTCGAACGCATCGACCGCGTGCCGGTGCGCGGCTGCAAGGTCGCGCTGGTCTTGTCGGTCGGTAAGAGCGCCGGCGGCAACACGGTGGCGCGCTCCCTCAATCGCGCCGCCGTCAACCGCGGCATGATGAGCGTGCTGATCCGGCTCCAGCCGGAATTTGCAGGCTCCCAGCCGCCGGTGACCGAATGGCAGGACGGCTCGACCACGGCGGGACTTCAGTCGATCGACGAGTTGCTGAGTGCCGGCCGCAAGCCCGATGCGCGGCCCGAGGACGATATCCGCTCGGAGTTCGACCTGATTGTCGTCCACGCAGGCAATCTCGCCTTGCAGCCCGACGCCATTGCGCTGGCCGCGCATGCCGACCTGATCGTCCTGGTGGCGCGCGCCGGCGAGCTCGACTCGTCCGCGATGCGCAGGGTGACCGCGGCGCTGGCAAGATACGCGGCGGTGCCGACCGGCCTCGTCGTCAATCACGTGCCCGCTGATTCAATGGTGGCTCAGCCCGACGGTGGCGCTTTGGGCCTTGCGGTGTGACGATGACAGCCTTGCGCTGCCGTCTGCTGGCTGCGGCGATGCTGTTGTCGATCTCGTTCGGCCGTCCGGTATTCGCCGAGGATTGCGTGCCACTGCCGTCGACGGTTTCGCCCGGGCGGCTGGCCGCCCTCTCGCGCGGCTTCAACGCCGACGGTTGGATCAACGGTGCGCCACCGAGCCGCGCGCTGCTGCAGCAGCTGCGCAAGGCGGGCATGAGCCATGTCCGCCTGCCGGTGCCGGCGGAACGCGTGATGCCGCGCTTTGCCGCAAAGGACGAGCGCGAGGCGACGCTGCGCGTGCTAGACGGCGCGTTGAAGCAGCTGACCTCGCTCGGCTATTCCAGCTCCGTCGACCTTCATCCGGGCGAGCGCTTCAATCGCCTGCACAAGGATGATCCGGATGCAGCGATGGGCGAGATGCAGGAGGCCTGGCGCGCGCTTGCTGGGGTCATTCGGTCATATCCAGCCGATCTAGTCTTCGCCGAGTTGCTCAACGAACCCGATATCGAAGCGGACCGATGGCAAAAGGAGGTCGAGGCGCTCGCCGCCTTCGTTCGCCGGTTGCTGCCCGCCACCACGCTCATCGTCGGCCCGGTCAACTGGCAGCGCGCGGACTCGCTGCCGCGGTTTCGTCCGCTGGCGGACCCTGACGTCGTCTATGCCATCCATTTCTACGATCCGATGGTGTTCACCCATCAGGGTCACTGGGACGCGCGCGATCCGCTGCACGACATCATGGATCTGCCTTATCCGATCAATGCCGGCGATCCCAAGGTTCAGGCGCTTCGGCAGGATTTGCAGGACAGGGCCGCCGTCAAGGCGCTCGCCATGCTCGATACCGCGATTGCCGCCGCCAGGGACAAGCCGGGGGCCGATCGCTGGCTCGCGCCCGCGCTCGCATGGCAGCAGCAATTTTCGCGGCCGATCGTCGTCAATGAGTTCGGCGTGTTGAAAGCCGGCGCGCCCAGGCAGAGCCGGTTGCGCTGGCTGGCGGAGGTCACAGCATATGCCCGCGCGCATTGCTGGGGCTGGGCGCATTGGGAATTGGCGCAAGGCTTTGGCCTTGTCGATGCCGCGACCGGCAAGCCCGATCCCGACGTGATGGAAGCGCTGCTCGGCGCGCCCGTCCGGCCTGAAGGGGCTCGCGCCACGCGCCGTGATCGTTAACGGATCCTTACCCCTCGCGCGGCTATCGTGTCCGGCGCGATGGCAAAGGACGATTGATGAGCGCCGGGTACTCACCGCAAGGCCAGAGCGTGCAGGCCGCGCCGTCGCCTCCGGCCTGGCGCGAGCTGGCCGCGACCTTCTGCATCGCCATCGCGACGATCAGCTCTGCGCCGGTTCTGCATCTCGCCAATCCCGCGCTGGCCATCATCATCGAGGTCCTGATCGGTATCGCCATCGTCGTTGCGGTCCCGACCTGGGCCCCGGCGGTCGCGATCTTCGTCCTGTTCTTCCAGAACCTGTTCGTCTCCATCCTGTCGCCGCTGGTCCCGCTCCCCTCCGATCTCGATTTCATCAAGGGCTACAATTTCCTGATTTGCTCCGTGATGTGGCTGGCGACGTTTGCGCTCTACGTGCTGGGCCAGAGGAGTCAGTCGAGGGAAATCAATCAGATCATGCGCTGGGGCGTCGTCACCCTCGCCGTCGTCTCGCTCTATTTCGCGATCGGCTTCGTCCAGGACGGACAGCCGGCGGCGGTCTATTTGCGCAACATCGTTCTGCCGCTGTTTCTGTTTCAGCTGTCGCTCCTGACCGCGGCAACCTTTGAGGTGCGCATCACGCCGTTCCTGGTCGCGCTAGCGGTCATCCTCATGCTGTGCGGCTATGTCGAGCTCGTCTTGCGCGATGTCTGGCTGGCCGTCACCAACGGCCATACGTTCTGGGGCTTCGACGAGCTCAAGGCGACCCATTCCGGCGTCTGGGAAACCCAGATGCGGCAGACCGGCAACGTGCCCGTCACACTCAAGGATCGTTTCAGCTTCGATTTCCTGAACACGCCCTTGCTCGAAGGCTTCGGCCTGTCGAAGATGCTGCGCATTCACGGCCCGAACATGCACCCGATCAGCTTCGCCTACGGGATCGGCTTTCTCGCCCTGTTCCTGTTCTCGGTCGGACGCCCGCTGCTCGCCCTGGCAGCCCTGCCGCTGCTGGTCTTCTGCAGCGTGAAGGGAGCGCTCATCACCGTCATCTTCGTGGCTGCGGGCTGGATCGGGACCCGCCTCATCGGTGCCGTAGCGACATTGTTGCTGGGGTTCGCCGGCATGATCGCCTTTGCGATCCTGGCGATCCGCATCGGCCTGCAGATCGGCGACTATCACGTCATCGGCCTGATGGGCGGCCTCGACGGATTCGTGCAGAGACCTTACGGCCGGGGCCTCGGCATCGGCGGCAATTTGTCGGATAGCTATTTTTCGATCGATTGGAGCGCCGCGCAGGCGGCCGGCACGATCGACGGCGCGGTCGAAAGCGCGATCGGCGTCCTCTTGTACCAGATGGGCATTGCGGCCTTCGTGCCGCTGGCCTTCTATTTCGCGATGGCGCTCAAGGCCTGGCGCCTGTACGCGTCGTCGGGATATCTGACGCAGGGCCTCGCCAGCTTCGGAATCCTGGTCGTTCTGCTCAACGGATTATTTCAGGAAGAGGCCCTGTTCGCGCCGCTCGCGCTGGGCCTGATGCTCTCGCTCGCCGGTCTCGTCATCGGCAGCCATGCGAGGGTGCAGAGCGTTGCAAACGAGCATGCCGAGCCCGCTCGGCTCACCGGCTACCAGCCGGCTGCGTGAGCTGCCGACCTGCCGACGGTCCCAGTACTCGGGACCGTGCCCATCCAGGAACTTCCGGTTTTTCCCGGCGTTGAACACGACCCGCACAAGCGGCCGACGCACGCGATGAAGAATTTTTCCAACGCCGAATTTTCTCCCGAGGTGATCGAGATCATGACGACCGCGCTGGAAGCTGCGGTTGCGACCCTGCCGGATCCTGTGCATTCCTCGCATGTCAACGCGCTCGCCGAATCCATCCTGCGCACCGCCGGCGCTGGCGAGCGGGACGTCTCCAACCTGCAAAGGATGGCCTTGATGGAGCTGCAACTGGCGCCGCGCAAATGACGAGGCGGACATGAAGACATTGCTTGCCGCAATCATCGCGCTCTGTGCGACATCCTCGATCGCCTCGGCAAGCGGCTGGAGGACTTACCGCATCCCGGAATCCGGAACGTCGGTCGACATTCCCGCCGCGATCTTCACCGAACCGGCCGGCAAGCCTGACGGATATGGGCAGCATTTCCGCAGCTCCGACGGCAATGCCGACTTCACCGTTCAGGCCGTCGAGAACCGGCAAGGTCTGTCGCCGGCCGAATTCCTCGCCAGCAAGAATCCGCCGACGGGGATCATCTACAAACGGATCAGCTCGAACTTCTTCGTGGTCTCGAGCATCAAGCGCGACAAGATCTGGTACAACCGCTGCAATTTCGGGCGCGGCTACGTGCACTGCGTTCTGATCAACTACCCGGCCGCCCAGAAGCGGCGATGGGATGCCGTCGTCACCCGGATCAGCCACAGCCTGCGTGGTGGCTGAGCCGGCTCGCAAGACGGAAAGTCGCAAACGGAAAAGCTGCCCGGGCCAAGCCGGGCAGCAGGTGGTGAGGAATAGAGCCGCGCGATGCTAGCGGGCCGTCGTCGTCGTCCTCGACATTGTCGGCTTCGAGCCCGGCACATGCGACATCGTCTTGGTGGTCGAGCCGACCTGCTCGCCGGCCTTGACCTTGGTGCGGGTGTGCGAGCGGCTGAACGTGCCGCCATCATGGGCTTGCGCGCGGGCGTTGGAGTTCAGTACCGGACCGTTGCCCTTGTTCATGCTGACGCCGGTCTTGGTCTTGCCGTCGACGGTAGCGGCGCTTCCGCCGGCCGCGATCGAAGAGCCCGTGCGGCCCGTCGCCGAGGTGGACGTTCCGCCGGTGCCGACGGTGGAGGCGGAGGTGCCGCCTGCTGCAGCCGAGCCGCCGCTGCCGCCGGTGATGCTGGTCTGCGCCAGCAATGGTGAAGTGGCGGCAAGCAGAAGCGCGACCGCCGAGGTCGTAACGAGCGTTCTCATGATTCAATCCTTTCTGTACCCTAAGGCGACGAGGTCGAGATTGTGCAGCCGTTGACGGTGATGGTGCTGGCGCTGGTGGAGCCGGGCCCACCCGCCGTCGACGAGGAGCTCGAGACGTGGCCGCCGCCCGCTTGCACATTGACCGACGATCCGCCGGCAGAGCTCGAGCTCGACAGCGAGCCGCTCGATGCGGTCGAGCCCGTCGTGCCTGAACCCGATGCGCCCGCGGCCGTGATGCTGCCGTCCGCATGCTTCACCACCGTCACCTTGCACGTCTCGCCCGACGCCGTCTTGCCGGTCTTTTCCATGGTAGCCGCCTGAGCTGCGCTAAACGTCAGTGCCAACGCTGCGATCGCAATGATTGATCTGTTCATGCGAGTTCTCCTCCAACAAAGACGAAGGAGCGGCATCGCTGCCGCTCCTGGTCAAGGCACTAGTTCTTGTCCTTCTTCCACTCGTCCTTGTTATGGCCCTTGCCCTTTTCGAGGCCCATGTCGCTGGCGTGGCTACCGGACTTGCCGTCGCCCATGCCGGGCGATTTCGACGAACCGGACTGGCCAACGGTCGAGCCGCCCGCAGCCGAGCCGCCAGTGCCGACGCTGGATGAGCTCTTGCCATCGCCCGCCGATGAACCACCGGTGCCGAGCGTCGAGGCCGAGCCGCTGCCCGAGCCACTGCCGGCCGCCGATCCGCCGGTGCCGACGGTCGAAGAGCTGGTGCCGCCGCCGGCCGAAGAGCCGCCGGTGCCGAGTGTCGAAGCAGAGCCTGACCCGCTGCCGCCAGCCGAAGAGCCACCGGTGCCCACCGTCGAAGAGCTGGTGCCGCCGCCGGCCGATGAACCGCCGGTGCCGACCGTCGAGCTCGATTGCGCAACGGCGAGCGCCGTGCCGGCCAGCAGCGCGGCCGCAGCCGCAGAGAGCTTCAGGATCCTCATGTGCATTTCCTCCAGGTTTCCAAAAATCAAATCGCCAATCAGGCCCGGGATAAATTGGCAATCGCGGAAACGTTCCTTGTGTCGGACACGTTGACGCTTCGATTCAGCCTGAGACAGTTCCGCGACGCGAAGCGCACAGCTTTTATTCATTCAGCGTTCATCTGGTGCTGCGGCCATGGAGTCGCGTTCGCTACGATCGCCGGCTCTCAGAATGCTCCGGCCGTCACCTGACGCGTGGAGAGGCGAGAGGAAGCCGCGCGGCCATTCCGATTCGAATGCAGACCGGCTGCGCGCGCCGTCTCGCGCCGAGATGCCGCGACGTCCGGCGTTCGCGTTTCAAGCATCGTCAATGCGCCGCTCGTACCGCGATCAGGCGCGTCGGCGGCGAGCAGGGGAGTGGAGACGGTGGCAGCGATCCGAGTGGATGTGTCGAAGATGATTTTTTCAGGCAGCGCCCGTGCGGAGTGGATGCGAATGGTGGCCCGAGCGGCCTCCGGGCCGGCAGCACGCTCCGCGGGCTGCGGCAGAGAGCGATCCAGCAACAAGAGCAGCGCCACGACGAAACTGCTTGCAAACACGAAATATCGAACGATCGGCATCAGGCGCTACCGCAAACGAGCTGTCGAAAGAATGCACGGGCGGGCCGCCTCGACGACCCGCCGTGCGGCGGTTTAGTCAATCTCCTGGACGACCATGCGGCTGCCGGGATCGACCAACATCACGCGGTTGCCCGAGTAGACGTAGCGGTACTTGGTGAGCGAGGGACCCCAGTCACTCGGCACGGCTGCGAGCTCGACGTCGCTCGGCACGGGCGAACCGACGACGATCTTTTCGCGCGTTTCGACCGGACGGATCTTGCGCTCGGTGACGTAGGACCGGATCTTGGTGCGGTACTCCGGTTCGATCTGCACGGCCGCGCCGTGCCCGGCTCCGGTCGTGGTGGTGACGGTGGTTTGTGCCATCGCGCCCGTCGACACGAGCAGAGCGGCGGCCGAAATCAACATGAGCTTCTTCATTGCGTTCTCCCTCGCCGCTGCATGCGGCGCTGCAATGAACTCGCCATCAGCTGCGCCGTTCCGGCAAAACCCGGAACGTTTGCCGTTTTTTCCCGTTCTCTCACGGGGAGCACTCAACTGGAGGAGAGGAAAATGCCTGTGTTGATTCTTTGGGCGGTGCCCGCGCTCATCGTCCTGGGCGGCGGCATCTATCTCATCGGCTACCTGCAATGAATGTGAAGGTTCCGGTTTCCGGACAAAGGAAGAAACCGGACCCCACATCCGCTCGCGCGCGTCGAGGCCGGTGCTCCGGCCGCGCCGTCGCCATCGGCTTCCGATCATCGCATTGTCACGCTCCGGTCATCTCCGCTGCATCGTCCGTTGCTCTTGTCCCGCGCGCCAGAGCCTGCTTCGTCCGGTGACGTCGGAACGGAGCTCTGGATCGTCGTTTGGCGTTTTCGCGATGCGATCCCGACGCCGCTTCGCTCGAACGCTCTGGGGAGAGCTGACATGCAACTGATCAGGACGTTTTCAGCGGACCGCCGCGCGATGCTCAAGGGCCTCGCGGCAGCAGCCGTGGCGCCGCTTGCGGGGCCGGCCTTTGCCGCCGAGGGACTTCCGCCGCAGCCGACCGGCTCAGTGGCTGCCATCGCCACCGACAAGTCCTATTGGGCGGCCGTGAAAGGGCTCTATGCCGTGACGCCGGACATCGTCAATTTCGAGAACGGCTATTGGGGCATCATGGCCGAGCCCGTGCGGCGCGAGTTCATCCGCCAGTCCGACATGGTCAATTATCAGAACACCTATTACGCGCGGCTGCGTGCGGGTGCGGATTTCGAGGCGGTGCGCACCAAGGTGGCGGAGGCGGTCGGCGCGCTTCCAGCTGAGATCGCGCTCACCCGCGGCGCCACCGAAGCGCTCCAGCTCCTCATCGGCGGCTACAACAGGCTGAAGCCGGGCGACAGCGTGCTCTATGCCGATCTCGATTATGATTCGATGCAATATGCGATGAACGCGCTGAAGGCGCGCCGTGGCGTCGAAGTGGTCAAGTTCGACGTGCCGGAGCCCGCCACCCGCCAGGCTGTGCTCGACGCCTATGCCCGCGCCATCGAGGCGAACCCGAAGACGAGGCTTTTGCTCCTGACCCATGTCAGCCACCGCACCGGCTTCGTCATGCCGGTCGCCGAGATCGCCCGCATGGCCAAGGCCAAAGGCATCGACACGATCGTCGATGCCGCCCATTCCTGGGGGCAGCTCGATTTCCGGGTGAGCGAGCTCGAGGCCGATTTCGTCGGCTTCAATCTGCACAAATGGATCGGCGCGCCGCTCGGCGTCGGCTTCCTCTACATCAGGAAGGATCGCCTCGCCGCCATCGACCGCAACATGTGCGACGAGGATTTTCCGGAAAGCGATATCCGCTCGCGGGTGCATACCGGCACGGTCAATTTCGCCACGATGCTGACGGTGCCCACGGCGCTGGCGCTGCATCAAGAGATCGGCGCGGCGGCGAAGCAAGCGCGCCTGCGCCACTTGCGCGATTATTGGGTGAGCCGCGTCCGCGGCTTCAAGGACATCGAGATCCTGACGCCGGATGAGGCCGGCTCATATGGCGCGATCACGTCGTTCCGCCTCGCCGGCAAGACCGGCAAGACCGACAACGAGGCCATCGTTGCGAAGCTTCGGGACAGCTACCGGATCATGACGGTGCGCCGCGCCGGCATCGCCAAAGGCCAGTGCATCCGCGTGACTCCGGCGCTCTTCACCGACGAGGCCGATCTCGACCGCCTCGTCGAGGCGCTGGCCGTCATCACGGGGACGAAGACGGGGTGAGCGTCGCGGAAGCGGCGTCGTCGGGCGTCAACTGCGGCTGGAGGGCTGGATGAGGTCCCAACGGTTGCCGCACAGATCCTCGAAAACCGCGACGACGCCATAGGCCTCGTGCCGCGGCGGCCGGACGAAACGCACGCCGGCGGCAACCATGCGCGCATGATCGCGCTCGAAATCATCCGTTTCCAGGAAGAGGAAAACGCGCCCGCCGGTCTGGTCGCCGATGCGCGCCGTCTGCGCCGGCCCGTCTGCTCGCGCCAGGAGCAGGCCAGAACCAGGATTGCCCCGCGGCCGCACCACCACCCAGCGCTTGCCGCCGCCGAGCGGCGTGTCCTCGCAAAGCTCGAAATCCAGAGCGCGCGTGAAGAAGGCGATCGCTTCATCATAGTCGGCGACCACGAGACTGACGAGTGACAGACGCTGATTCATCGCGCGACCCGGCGAATGGCGGCAAGCTCGCTGTGGAGGAGACAGGATAGCATAACACTGTCCAGCTCGCGTGATCCTGCCGCCGGTCCCAAGAGCTAGCACGGACACACGAAGATCGTCGAGCAATTGTTCGCTCGGCCAGAGCCCGCACGTTCATCTGCCGACGCTGACCCACTCCTGGACCTTCTTCCGCCATTCCTCATCGAATCGTAAGGTGAGTTGGTTGGCAGCGTCCGGTGAGAGAAGTTGGTCAACCGCGGACATTTGTATCTCGCCAACGTCAGGTACGTCGATGTATCCGAGGCTGGCCAACCGTTGGCCAAAAGGCGGATGTGTCGAATCGGGATCGTGCTGGCGGCTCAGACTGGCGACGGCGGCGGTCATGAATCCGGGCGCTCTTATAGCTGGAATCTGATCTAAGATTCGCGCGAATGGCGGCGATGGCGCCTTGATTGCGCCGAGCACCTCCTTCTGCAGGGGAGCGAAGACGAGATCGGCCAGACGTGCTCCACAAACCTCCATCATCACCAGCGCGCGTGCCATCTCCTCGCGTCCAACCTGCTCGGCCGCTTCCAGATCGGCGGCAAGCTCGTTCTCCCGTGACAATGCCTTGTATTCCTTCTCCAGCCTTTCGAGCAGGGAATGGAGTAGGATGCGAGCAATGTATCCGGTAATCGTGTGCTCCGGATCGGCGTAGAAGAAAACGTTCTCCGCGGCCGCCATGAAATCGGCGAGGTTGGTGCCTCCCGAAGTGTGCCGAAGCCGGGCGTGCGCCACTTCATGAGCGATAACGGCACGAACCGATCGCTGGTCCAGGATCATCAACAATGGCAGACCAATGGTCATCGTGACATGCTGCCCGAACACGCCCGCATACCGGCTTTCTTCCGAGATCGAAGCGTTGAAATCGGTGTCGACCAGCAGAGTGCGGTTCGATCTGACAAAACTGCGATCGAGCTCCCTCCATGCGGCCCAAAGCCCCGGGGCGGTCTGTTCGTCGGCTTCGAAACCGCCATGCTTGCGCGAAGGCAGGAACAGGAGCCCAATTGCGAGTGCTATGGTGGCCATGGAGCTTGTGAACACAATCGGTGCCGTGGCCAGCGCCGCAATCGTGTAGCGGTCCATGATCATCAGCCAGATGGCGAGAATCGTGCATGCCAGCGCGACGACGGGAAGCACCGCATAGCGACCAAGGCGCAAGACGATTTGCAGAATAAGGCGTTTCATCCGCGTTTCGGCCGCGGAGAGCCTCAGATCACGCCTTGCCACATGAGCTGTTGCTCTGATGCAAGCTGGCGACGTCGGCACGACCCTGGCTTTCCGTGACCTGAACCAACGTGATCGCACCGGGCGTGATGATTCCCACCTGTGGCTGGGCGGAGAGGTAGGTGGTGCTGCCGGCGCGCAGATCGAGGCTCACTTTCTCGCTTCCCTGCCCGAACAGGTTGGTACTCAGTGGAAGATTGTTGACCGCAACCTCGTGGCGGCCCGGAGGCAGCTCGCAGGCGACGAACCCTGCAGCCTGGCTGCCTCCAACGACGTTTCCATCGACCGCATAATTTGGCTGGATCGCAAAACCAAGGGCGGACGAGCGATAGATGACAAGCCGCGCAGTGTTGGCCTTGACGTTCTCTGTCAGCGCCGAGCTGCCCATCGGCCCTGACGCACACCCCGCTAGCAAGAATGCTGCAACGAAAATTCCTGGACGCAAGCCCATTCAACCCCCGATCAGTCCAACAATGCCCCGGGGGATCATTGGCGTCGGTGGTGCATGAAGTCAATCACGACTTGCGGTCGTGTCACGCCTTTCAGGTCACCGCCACCCCAGCGCCGGCGCGACATGCATCAGGATCGCCTCGATCGCATGCGCGCAATAATCCACGCCGAGCTGGTTCGGGATCGTCAGCAGCAGCGTATCGGCTTCGGTGATCGCCTCGTCCTGGCGCAGCTGTTCGATCAGCACGTCGGGCTCGGCCGCATAACTCCGCCCGAAGATCGCGCGCGTGCGCGGGTCGATGAAGCCGATCTGGTCTTCGCTGCCGCGCTCGCCGCCGAAATAGGCGCGGTCGCGCTCGTCCATCAGCGCGAAGATGCTGCGGCTGACGGAGACGCGGGGCTCGCGGCTGTGGCCGGCTTCCTTCCACGCCGCGCGATAGGCGCGAATTTGTGCCGCCTGCTGCACGTGAAAGGCCTCGCCGGTCTCGTCGTTCTTCAGCGTCGAGCTCTGCAGGTTCATGCCGAGCTGCGCCGCCCACACCGCGGTGGCGTTCGAGCCGGCGCCCCACCAGATCCGCTCGCGCAGGCCCGGCGCATGCGGCTCCAGGCGCAACAGCCCGGGAGGATTGGGAAACATCGGCTGCGGGTTGGGCTCGGCAAAACCTTCGCCGCGCAGGAGATCGAGGAAGACCTCCGCATGGCGCCGCCCCATGTCGGCATCGCTCTGGCCCTCGGCCGGACGATAGCCGAAATAACGCCAGCCGTCGATCACCTGCTCTGGCGAGCCGCGGCTGATGCCGAGCTGCAGCCGTCCGCCGGCGATGAGATCGGCGCTGCCGGCGTCCTCCACCGTGTAGAGCGGGTTCTCGTAGCGCATGTCGATCACGGCCGTGCCGATCTCGATTCGGCTGGTCTTGGCGCCGACGGCCGCGAGCAGCGGAAACGGCGAGGCCAGCTGCCGCGCGAAATGATGCACGCGGAAATAGGCGCCGTCGGCCCCGAGCTGTTCGGCCGCGACCGCCAGCTCGATCGATTGCAGCAGCGTATCCGCCGCCGAGCGCGTCCGGGATTGCGGCGAGGGCGTCCAGTGCCCGAAGGAGAGAAATCCGATCTTCTTCATGCGGGCAACATATGGCTGATCGGAAGAGTTTGCGAGACGTTCCTGGAGGCGGCCTCAGATTTCGCAGCCGGTCAAGTTCAAAGCCTTGAGCAGGCCGCCGAACGCCTTGAGGCGACACTGCTCGGTCTCGTTGGCCGCCTTTTCGCGCTGAACAGTGGCGGCTCGTTTGACGACAAATGCCTTTGGCTTCGGCTTGGGAGGTTCAGCGGTCGCGATCCGTTTCGGTTTGCTTCGCGGACGGACGATCGGCGTCGGCGCGAATGAACGGACATGCACGTCCTGCGGAGCAACCGGGTTATCCATCGAAGCGGTCTGTGTCGGCATCGCGCGGCTCTCAGCGGCAACCTCGAGGCGATCGGCCTTCGCCAGCGCATCGTGCGAAGCGGGGATGCTTGCGTTCTGCTCGGCAGGCGGCTGGACCGTGGCGGCGATGCGACGCGGTGGAGCGCTCAGCTCCATGGCCGACAGCATTCCCACACTCAACAGGATGAGGAGGCCCAACAACGCCATTCTCAGCATAACGCGCCTCTGACCCAGGTTAGCGCCGCTGAAAATTCTGCGCGTCAATGAGGCAACTTTGCCGGCGGCCGCCGCCCAACGGCAATCATTTGTCGATAGGGTTAATTCGGTGCCGCATCTTGCCAACGCAGACCGGCTTTGGTCGCGCAAGATGGTCTGTTCGGCCGTGGCTATCGACGTGAAGTGACGACTTGAATTGCTCTTTGTCCTCGGGGCAGAGCCAGGAGGAAGGACCGAACTACTGCACCTCGGCGATCTTCGGTCCGGGTGATGGCACCTGTGCGCTCGTTGCCGACGGCCGGTTCGACGGCGAGGCCGGGTCCGGAGATCGGGATGCGGCATCGGGCGGCGTACCCTGGGACGGTCGACGGGCCGCATTCGTCGGAAGCACGATCACCTTCGCGCCGACTTTCACCCGCTCATAGAGGTCGACGACGTCCTCGTTGGTCAGGCGGATGCAGCCGGACGACACCCGCTTGCCGATCGTCTCGGGCTTGTTGGTGCCGTGAATGCGATATTCGGTGTCGCCGAGATACATCGCCCGGGCGCCGAGCGGATTGCCGGGACCGCCCGCCATGAACCGCGGCAGATAAGGCTGACGCGAGACCATCTCCGCAGGCGGGCGCCAATCCGGCCATTCTGCCTTGCGCGCCACGGTCTGCTCACCGGACCACGCAAAACCTTCGCGGCCCACACCGATGCCGTAGCGCATCGCCTGCGTGTCGCTCAGGACGAGATAGAGGAACGTGTTGTTGGTATCGATGATCACGGTGCCCGGCGTCTGGCGGCTGGCATAGTCGACCACCTGCCGGACCAAGGCTCCGGGAATTTCGGCGTCGGCTTTGGGCGGTTCGACCAGCGGCGCCGGAGTAGGAACCGGGGGCGGCGCGGGCGCTGCTGCGTGAACCTGCGGTGCCACGTAGACCGGCGTTGACGATGCCATGGCCTGGGGCGCGGACGGCTTCCGCACCGGTTGCACGTTTCCCGGGCGAGCCAGCAGGCCATACCCCAATGCTGCGATGGCCACGGCGCCAATTCCGACTCTCGCTGCCATCGGCAGTGCGATCGTCTCGACCTTCCGGCGTTTGGCCCGCTTGCTCATGTCTTCTCCCAGGTCGCCACGCCCAGGAGGAGTACCCAGCAAGATTTAAGAAACTTCGAAGCGATTTTGCTGGGACCGGAACCGTCGACCATGGTTAACGCCGGCTGAGCCCGCGGCGGCCGCGCGGGAGATCGTCGAGCGAAGCGGCGTCATTCGTCCTCTTGCTTTGGCAGCTTCTGCTTGGTCAGCTACACAAACCAATCATGCACTGGATGATGCTCAACGCCCCTCGCGTGATCAACGGCACTTTGCTCCGCGTGCGAATGGCCAATCAGGTCTGCATCTGGGATCAGCGACAGTTCGGGATGTCCGGCGCGGTGCGGGCCGTGTTCTGCCGTGTCGGTGCCATAGCCACTCTCGCGATGATCCGAACCCTTGGCCGATGGCATATCGTTCCTGAAATGAAAGGAATCTCCGGCCCCGGGCGCGGCAGCCGCTTGTGCTGCACCGGCGCCGTGGTTCGCCGGGTTGTGGCCGTCAGCCTTTTGGCCCGGCTCTGCATGCGGATTTTGAGAAGCGTTTGGATGCGCCTGGTGCAAGTCACGCTGCGATTGGCCGGAATTGGCATGGCTTGCGGGTCCGTCATCGTCGGCAAGCTGCTTGGCAGCTGCGGAACCGGATTCCGAAGCGTGATGCGATTGCCCATGATGGGAGTCGTGCCCGGTCGAGCCCTGCTTGTCCTGATGCTTTCCGGCCGCTGCGCCGTTTTCCGAACCATGCAAATCACGCTGCGATTGTCCACGAGCGGAATCGCCCTCCGGCGGGCCGAGCTCGGCATGCTTGTTGCCGGCTGCTTCATCCTTCTCCGAAGCGTGCGATTTTCCCTGGCTTGATGCGTGGTCGGGTGGCCCGTGCTCGGTCTCCGGCTTGCCGGCTGCTGCGCCGTCTTCCGAAGCGTGCAAATCGCGCTGCGCTTGTCCATGATCGCGTGCGTCGATCGCCGCTGCCTGTGTCGTGGCGCGTTCGGCATTCCTCGCGCCCGTTGCGGCCGCCTGTTCCAAGCCGCCATGATCACTCAGAGCGTCGATGGCGCCGGATCCGATATGAGGGTTGCCGTTGTCGCCGAAGCCGTCCTCGCGCGCGGCCGCATCGATGATCTGAACCTCGTCGGCTCTGGCCATGGCGTCGCCTCGGGCAGCTTCCAACGCGAATGATTCATGGTGTGTGTCGGGATCGAGCCAGGGCAGCTTGTCGAAGCCGTCGAGATCGGGCCTGCCGGGACTATCGAGGGCGACCAACTCCCGGGGGGCGTTCGCGTCAGCCCACGCAAAGACATCGCTCGGTCTTTCCCAAGCAGTGAACGCCTGGGCGTGACTGCTCAGGAGCGAGACTCCGACTGCCGTCATCATGAACGTGCCGGCGCTGCTCAAGCCCGGCCTTGCAGGGTTGAGTGGCGGCACTGTGATCGTGCTGCCAGCAATATCGGCTCGGGATTCGATGAGCTTGGCGGCCCGCGTCGGCATGTCCGTCGGGGAGTTCTCGATACGGACGGCTCTGGCCATCTTGCCCGGAGCAGGAGTCGTTTTTGCGGAGGTGATCTTGATGGTCACGATCGCGCCGGTGCCATCTGCGGTCATGACCGTGACAGTGTCGGCATCCACAGTATCGACTTCGGTCGCGCCGGCGGATCGAACGTCCTCGAGCGCCGCCCAAATCAGAGCTGCAAGCGCGCCGACCCCGCCGTAAAGGCGCGTCAGGGCGAAGCTTGCGAGCTCCGTCCGGCCCTTGATGTCGAGCCGCGCGGATATGTGATCGATCCGCGCCTGAATGGTGCCTGGGGCGACCTTGAGCTCGCGCGCAATCTCCTTGTTCGACATGCCGCTGGCGACCAGACGCATGATCCTGCGCTCCTGGTCCGTCAGCGCTGCCAGGCCATTTTCGCCAGACGCGCCATTGCCTGTCTTGCGGGCCGCCGGGTGCGCGTTCGGCGCCACCAGCCGCAGCGACTGCAACAGGTTTTCGGGCTCCTCGCGCATCGGTATGGCGGTGCAGGCACCCGCTGCGACGGCCGCAGCGAGATCGCCGCGCGCGATCGATGCGGTGTAGAAGACCAGCCGTGTGGGAAGGCGTTCGGTGTTGACGGCGGTCAGCATGGCCGAGGCCGTCAGGTCGGGAAATCGGTCCTCGACGAGCGCGACGTCCGGCGCCAATGTCCGGACGGCTTCGAGGCAATCGGCTCCATTGATGCAGGATGCAACGATCTCGAAGTCACGCTCGGTCGCAAATAGCGTGGCAAAACCCTGCAAGACGATCGGACGGCGATCTGCGATCACGAGTCGGATACGACGCATCTGGTTTGGCTCGCCCGGCTTTCCCGTCTTGATTGGCCCAGAAATGCGACCCGGCTTCAGCCGCGTCACCTTCAAGAGCAGCGCGGCAACGCGCGACACCCTCGTTGGTTCCACGAGGTGTGAAGCCCGTGCGTCGGGTTGTTTTCGACTTTTTGTTGCGGGGGTGCAAAGATATCGGTCCGAACCCGATCTGGTACGGCGCTCGCATTTTCATCCAATCATTTTCCGGAGGCGCATCATGCAGGTTTACAACGTCGTCAAGTTCAAGGTGAAGCCGGGCCAGGAGGGCGCCTTTCTCGATGCGCACCGAGACGGCAAGGCCAAATGGCCGGGACTGGAGCACGGCGTCATCATCAGGACCGGCGATCAGACCTTCTGCCTCATCGGCACGTGGTCCAGCCAGGACGCGCTGGTCGCGGCCCGCTCGGCGATGATCAAGACCCTCGACAGCTTCAGGTCCGTGCTCGAGGACCAGGGCAACGGACGCGGCGTGACGGACGCGGTGTCGGGCGAGGTCGTGCTCGCGCTGTAGCGCGGGCAGTGCCGCGACTTCATCACCCGCAGGGGTCCTTGGTCGTGAACCGCTGCGTCTTGACGCCGGGGCCGCAGGCTCGTCGGAAAATGACGCAGGGTTGAGGCGTGTCGTCGGCTATTTGCCGGCTGCCGTTGTCCGCCATTGGCCGTCAGGCGCTACTTTCCCCCGTCAAAGATGGAATGAGCGTCGATATTGGGATGGACTCTGGCCGGTCATTAACCGGAAGACGCGGGCAAAATGCGCGGGACTGATAAAACCGACGCGTAGCGCCATCTGCGCGACCGAAAGCTTGCTGCTCGCCAGCAGTTGTTTTGCCATCGCGACTCGCCGCGCATGGACGAATGCCAGCGGCGTCTGCCCCGTCGCTGCCCTGAATGCGCGATGGAAATGGCCTTCCGAGAGCTGCGCAAGATCAGCGAGATCGGCAATCCGAATTGTCGCGCTTAAATGCGCGTCGATGAATTCGGTGACGCGCCGTAACCTCCACGCCGGCAGCTTGATCGATGTATCCTTCACGCTTGCACCACCGTATCGGCGTGCAAGGTATACAACGAGAGCAAGGCTCATCGTGTCGCAATAGATCGCGTCGAGACCTCCCTCCAGCGCGTCAACTCGTTCGAACTCCGCGAGCATGTTCCAGACGAAGCTGTCTTCCGAGCCCGACAGGGGGCCGAGTCCTTCGATCGATGCACCGGCGATTGCTGAAATCCTGGCGGGGTCGAGGGCGATCGCTGCCCATCGCCAACCCACATTGTGAAGCCGAAGCCGTCGTTCGCAGCCAGCCGGGAGAAATGAAACGGTCGACGGCAAATCGGGCCCGTCATAGCGATGCCCGCCATCGGCCGAGATTTCATGTCGCTCGGCGCCGCCGGACAGGGTCGCCATGATGAGGTGATTTGGCGACAGGATGCGTCCTTCGACGATGGAGGTCATCGGCCGGTACGCCGTTTCGAATGCGCCGTTCGCCCATTGAGTGCGCCGCCAGCCATCCGGCCGGGAACTCAACCGATCGATTGTCGACGCATTCTCAATGACACGGTGCATCGCGACTTCCTGCGAAGCGATGTCGCCTGAATACACATTCAAGCTTGGAACCGCAATTCCTTGCAGGCCGGAAAGGGAGCATCGTCGCGTCAGGATCGGGGTGATTTGATCAGAATCCCGCGCGACAAAGCGAGAGGTCGATCCTTTCTATTGGCAGGCGACAAGTGCCGCAGGCGAAATCACGGAGATTTGCAATGGACAAGACACCACAGGATTGGCCGACCTCGACCGACCGCCGGCAGTTCCTCGGCGCCGCCACCGCGATGGGCGCCGTCGCGGCGACAGCTGTTCACGCAACTGCGGTCGGCGTTTCGAGCGCCAGTGCGCAAGCGCCAGCCGGCACTGCATCGCGGGCGCCTGCGGCGGGGCCGGTACTCACCCGAACGATCGGCCGCACCAACGAAAGTCTGCCCGCGCTCGGACTGGGAACGTTTCTGACTTTTGACCTGCTGCCCGGCAGCAATCGCGACGCGCTGCGAGAGGTCACCAGGAAATATATAGATGCCGGCGTCCGGGTGATCGATACATCGCCGCTCTACGGTACCGGCGAGGTCAGCGTCGGTGGATTTCTCAGCGCGATGGGCGTGACGGACCAGATGTTCATCAGCAACAAGATCTGGTCGACCGGCGGCTACCTGGCCGACGAAAGCCACGCCTTGGCCAGCATGGAGCAATCGAGGCTTCGGCTGTGGCGCGACAAGATCGACGTGCTCCACTGCCACAGCCTGGTCAATGTCGACGCGATCGTGCCACTGCTGCGCGTATGGAAGAGAGAGGGCAGGATTCGTTATGTCGGCGCCTCCGTCCACGAGAATGACTATCACAACATTCTCGCAGGATTGATCGACAAGGATCTGGTGGACATCATCCAGGTCAACTATTCGATCTTCAATCGTCACGCCGAGGAGCGCGTCCTTCGCGCGGCGAGCGACAAGGGCGTCGGCGTGCTCACAAATATGCCGCTGGAAAAAGGCCGCTTGCACAAGATCGTCGAGGGCCGGCCGCTGCCCGATTTTGCCCGCGATATCGCTGCGGAGAATTGGTCGCAGTTCTTCATCAAATGGGTCATGGGCCATCCGGCGGTGACGACCGTTCTTGCCGCGACATCGAACCCGGATCACGCGGCCGAGAATGTCGGCGCGCTGCGCGGTCCTCAGCCGGATCAATCCATGCGGCAGCGGATGGCACGGCATATGGAAAGCATTCCCGGCTTCGCCAATCTCGCGTCGATGCAATGGTATCCTGACAAGCAGAGCATGTACCAGGGCGTCATCCGCCGTTCGCAGGCGGCATTGCGTCAGCGCATGAGTTGATCGATGAATGGCAGGCGCGCAGGGTCGACGCCTGCCCTTCTCACCTGGAAGCAATACAGGAGAAGTTCATACATGAAATGGCGCTCGATTGCTTTGCGATGTGGCTTGATGGCCGTTACCGGCGTTGCATTCGCCGAGCCTGCCCAACGCGAGAATCTGGGCAAGTTTGCCATCGACCGGACCGAGGTCACGATCGGCCAGTTTCGCAATTTCGCGGCTGACAAAGCTCTGAAGACCGCGGCCGAACAGGAAGGAGGCGGACACGAATTCGCGAGCGGCTGGATCCGTCGCCGCGGCTGGACATGGGCGACGCCTTTCGGAGAACCGGGCAGCGACGATGAGCCGGCGGTGCATGTGTCGTGGAACGAAGCTCGTGACTACTGCTTAGCCGTGGGCGGACGCTTGCCGACCCTGGAAGAATGGGAAAGAGCCGCCTATACCGAAGCGCGTGCGAATCCTACCGACGATTTCGTAAATGGACGCACCTATCCTTATCCTGTCGGCGATAGACCTGACGGCATGAACACATCCGATAGAGATCGCTGGCCGCGGCATGCAGCCGTGGGTACCACCAAGCGGGGTGTCAACGGTCTGTACGACATGGGTGGCAATGTCTGGGAATGGCTCGCGGATCGGCGGGGCGATGAGGCACTGACGGCCGGCGGGTCGTGGTGGTACGGTGCGGACAAGACAAAAGCGTCGGCCGTACAGTGGAAATCGGCCGACTTTCACGCGGTCTATATCGGGTTGCGTTGCGTTTACACGGCTCAATAGCCCGTTCAGGTGAGGGCCCAACACACCCTGGGTAAGGCCGACGGCCGGCGAGTTGCGCTAAAGACAAGCAAGCATGCGCGGCGCTGCCGACGACCGACTTATTAGTTTGCCGCCGCCGCAGCAGTCGCCACATATTTCGTGTAGAATTCGGCGACCCGGCCGCGCCACATGCCGACGAACGCTTCTGACGTCACGTTGTCGACCGATTTCCAGGTGCGCTTGAAGGCCGGAAGTGCATTGCCCCAAATCGCGCGTTTGCACCACCGCTCACCCTTCTCCTTGCCTTCGCTGGTGGCGCACATCGATTTCCACGCGGCGCGAGCGGGCCGGCTGATGTGCTCGGCGGCGCCTTCCCAGCCCTGCTGATGAATCAGGTAGAGATCGCTCATGTCCGGCTTACGGTGGGTGATCCACTCGAACAGGACGCCCTCGGTAATGATCTTGTAGGCGGCGGCGACGGCGTTATCCCGCGGACTGCGAATTTGCCCGAAGCCGAACTTTCCGAACTCATAATAGCTCAGCTGAAACAGCCCGATATAGGACCCGGTGCGTTGATTGGGGTTGAAACCGGATTCGATCTTGGCAACCGCCATCATGAAATTGAAATCGAGACCAAACGCGTCGGCAGCGCGCTTGATTTCTTCGGTCGGCGTTCCCAGCGGAATGTCCCTGAACGCACGCAAGACGATCTCCGCCGGTTTCTCGGCGGGCGGCAGTTCGGACCAGACGTAGTAGGCCAGATGACGGAAATCCCGCGTCGACGCCGCTTTCGGAGCTCCGTTGGACGCATCGCGTTCCGGCGGCAGCGATTGGACGACATCCTGTCCCAACGAGGCCAATTTCGGCGCGACGGGTTGATCGACGATCTCGGCTTCGGTGCGTAGCGGTGCCGAACCTGCCGACATCACCGCGCGCGGCTCTGCTCTTTCTTCCCGAAGCGCTGCCGCAAGTCTGGCGGATGCCTCTGCGTAGGCGGCCGGCGTCACCACGTTCGTGGGAGCCGCCATGCTCGCTGCAGCCGGTATGCTCGCTGCCGCTTGCGACATGACATCGGGCACCGTCGCGGCCGGTCTGTTAGCGGCGGCCAGAAAGAGTCCCACGGATGCGAGAACAGCCACGATGCAGCTGGTCTGCCAGGCCTTCATTGCCCGAAGTCCAATGCTGGCTTCCGTACGAGGGCTGTTCGCATGTTCCTGCAGCCTGTGGGTGAGCACTCTTCGTACAATCTTAAGGTTTAAATGTGGTGAACGAGAGCAGGCATTCTGCTTCGCAACCCGATATGTCCCTCTTGGGCCACAAGCGGCTCCTGGCGGAGGACGCTCGTGGGTCGGCCATGGGCGCACATGCTGGCAATGGGATCCGATCTCAGCGGCTTCCGCGCTACACCCCGCAACCGACGCGCCGACAGCCACCGGAACCTTCGGCTACGGGCCAGAAGCGGAAATGATGCGCCAATGGCTCTAGCGGGCAGCCTATGCGTCGCGGCGAGCTCGGCTACTCAGCGCCGCTCGTTCCGGAAGATGGATCTGAACAACTCAACTGAAGGCCGCACCAGCTGCCATCCTCGCAATCCAAGCACCTTCTTGCAGGCAAGAAACCACCAACGACGTGAATGTTGAACGCTTGGGTCAATACTCAACGCAAGTTCGGCAAGGCGTGCTGAGGTGTCTATCGCTCCTTCGTTGAAGGCAATGCTTGCGCGGACGATCGCGTCAAGTGCCAATTGGCGGGTCAACCAGTTCCTGAGATCGTTTGTCAGCATCGCGGCGCCGCCATTCAGGAAATGTTCGATAGCCGCCTTGCGTTGGAGCAGGTTTAGCTCCGGTGAAGGCTCACTCGACATGTTGAGTGAGTGGTATCGATACACGGCCTGGTCCGCACCAATGAATCCGACGTCGCCATGTGCGGCGAGCCGCAACCACATTTCCATGTCGGAGGCGTAGGGCAAGTCTGCTAGATACCCGCCCAGTTTTTTCTGCAGGCTCGTGCGAACTACGACGGTCGGTGACACCACAATACATTGTGCACGACCAAGAGTGATGAACTCGAGTCCGGACAAGATGCGCGTTCGGAGATCCACTTCCGTTCCATAATAGCTTCTGTAGAATGGATGATCCCCGCGCTGGTCTAGAACAACCGCGCCTCCGAAGGTGAAAGCGAC
Organism: Bradyrhizobium sp. BRP23; assembly: GCF_020194135.1. NCBI lineage: Bacteria > Pseudomonadati > Pseudomonadota > Alphaproteobacteria > Hyphomicrobiales > Nitrobacteraceae > Bradyrhizobium > Bradyrhizobium sp. BRP23. The sequence goes on from NZ_JADYVW010000005.1 coordinate 139,654, forward strand.
AGAAGGGTGATTGTCCATCAGATCGACCGATCTCGACAGGGCACCGGGCAGCAGGTAGTCGTCCGCAGACAGCAGAAGCATATAGTCGGCGCTCGCCCAGGCAATGCCTTCGTTGGCGGTCGCGATGAGACCTTGATTCGAGATGTGCCTGCGGTAATCGACGCGGGAATCGGACCGTAACTCTTGCGCAACTTCCGCGGTATTGTCAGGTGACGCATCATCGATGATGAGCACGCGCAATTCGGGACCGGATTGCGTCAAAACGCTCTCGACGCACTCTCGCAGGAAGTGCCCATACCTGAAGCAGGGAACAACGACGTCTACGGAGCTCATTTTTTGTCGGATTCCACCGACGATCGAGCCTCGATCCATCTGTTCAAGAAAATACTATTGAAAGGGTTCCGGGCCGGCTGGCACCGGCCAGCTCATCTGCTCCAACGCTGCCGATGGCAAATCCCCTCCTTGGCAACACGGAGGCCGCGATGGGTCAATCGCGGCGATCTGGCCCGGCTTAGGTTAGGCCCGGTCTACCCCTGACAGCCGACATATCCTCGGTCGCGGGATGCCGCAGCGATGGGGCAAAAGCTGACATGCAGAGGTTTCGACGATCTAAAGGTTCGTTGCGCATGTATGACCCGATGCTTTTTCGAAGACTTCAGGCTCGGCTTGCCTCAAGAACTGAGATAGCCCGGGCGGTCGAAATGACCCGCTCAAGCCGCAGACCTGCGGCGGCAAGCAAAGCGGCAAATTCGCTCTCGGTTCGCTCGACGCCCCCCGTAACGACAAGCATGTTCGCATCGATTAGCTTGATCGTATTTCGTTCGTTTCCCGGGGGAATAATAGTCTCCGCAATTAACACTCGTCCGTGGGGTTTCATTACCTCTCGGCAATTGCGCAGGATGCGTACCGCTTGCTCGTCATTCCAATCGTGAATGACCTTTTTCATGATATAGACGTCCGCACCGGCGGGAACGGCGTTGAAGAAATTGCCGGCCACGAACGAGGTCTGTGGCGGGAAACTTGCCGCATCAGCCCGCGCTGCCTCAACCCCCGCCGGTAGGTCAAACAATATGCCGGAAAGGTGAGGGTGTCTCTTTAGGATCTCCGAAAGCAGCTGTCCATGGCCGCCGCCGACATCGACAATCTGAGAAAACGCACCAAAATCACACGCCTCTGCTACAGCTTCATTGGCGCCTTGGCTAAGCGCGATCATCGCCTGCTGGAATAGCGAAGCCGCGTCCGGATGGTCCGCCAGCCAATCGAACCTGGGCTTTCCAAATACGGTTTCGAACGTCGGCAAACCCGTTTGCACTGAATGAGTGAGCTGAGCGAAGGCGAGATAGGGCTCCCTGTTCATCATTCGGATCAGGTCGCGGGGACTTGAGGGCGCGTCGGAAAGCAAGGCTGCGCCCAATTCGGTGAGTTGGAAGCGGCGGGCCGAGGTTTCGCTAAAGACCCCCTCGGCGGCGAGAAGCCGCATAATCCTATAGAGCGCATCGCAGTGACAATGCGTTTCCTCCGCCAGATCGTCGACGCTCCGCTCTCCGGCGACCAAGCGATCCGCAACGTTGAGATCTGTCGCAACGCGCAAGGCTTGGGAGACCATGAAGCCAAGGCCCAGGTGAATGAGTTGTTGAGAAGGACTATACATAGCTTTCCTTTCAAACAGCCGCCGCCTCACGGCGCCCGTGGTCTCAATATCACGACCTGAAGTGCCGCTAAGGGATGATAATTTAGCCGAGGGTGCAGTGTTTGTCGTTCGATGTAGACATCCCGCTCAGGTCGATGTCCGGTTCGGGTCAATAATCGACTCGGGTAATCCTCTATCGGGCAGAGATCGCCCAGGCTGGATCGTCGTCCTGAGTGCGCGGCGGCTTCTTTTTCGCTACGGGCAATGGGCGCCTGATATGTCCAAATCTGGCGTTAGGATCAGTAAATGTCCCCGGAATCGGCTTCTGGTCGCATTTGCCCAATTTGAACCTGATGCAATTCAGTTGCTGACGAAAAGCGCAGGTGCATGTGCATGGTCAAAACTTCTTCTTACCTTTCGACATCTGGTCTCGCGCTGCGGATGTGCGACTTACGTGGTTGCGTAAGGTGGTTTATCCACCTCTCGCACCGAGAGGCTTTGGATCAAAGCCTAACGAAGTCGACCACCGTCGCGGACGTTCGGTCCGCCTTTGGCAGGCATTTCCAAGCGGACTGGAGGCGATGATCACAAAGAGTCGGCTTCGGGTCAAAAGCTGACGCTAGGCAGGCAGCGCGGCAAGGTCAGCTTTGGACCAGAAGCAGACAAAGTCACGACCATCTATTTGCCGCATCCACAACCGTTTCTGGCCAGCTTGATCACGAAACGAATACCTTCAACGTCGAGTGACGGAGCGGATGCGAGCATCATTCTGTCGACGTCGCGCCGTGCGGGCAGCCAGTCTTCCCCACCCGATCAGCGCACAAAACACGATGGCGGCAGCCATCGTGGTGTGACCGCTGAACATCACGAGGCCCACGCTCCAGCTCTTTGCGGCCACGAGGATGCCGAGCGCCAGCAGCAGCACCCCTGCACCGGCAGCCCGAAGTCCATAGGTCGTCACCCGCGGCAGCGCCTTGCCGAAAATATCGCGCTGCTGGCGGTGCGTGGCGAAAGCCAGCGCAGCAAAGCCCGCCAGACACAGCCCAAGGGCAAGCAGATGGATCATTCTGCCGCACCGCTTGAAGCAATGGCGACCGGCACCTGCGGCATGCGCTTCGATTGCACAATGGATCGGTTCCGGGCGGTGCGAACAGCCAGAACAACGTGGAGCAGTGCGAGTGCCCAGCACGTCACGTCGATGCCGGCGAACACCCAGTCGCCTTGCGCCAGGCTGTGCCACAGCGGCCGCTGCGTCGTCAGCGCGTTGAGGACGGGCAAGAGGGCGCTCGTGGCGAACCTGCAAGCCAAGCCGGAGAAATTCGGGCGCGGCGCGGTGAGCTCAAGCTATCGATACGGAGCAGCAGGACGGGTTCGTCTCATCCACGTTCCGCGCTGGTGGCATCATACGCCTGTTTTGCCCGACGATCAAGCGAATTTCGCAAAAACAGAAAATTGACCGTTTCCCCGGGCCGATCATGCCTCGATTTGCGGTCGATGTTCGCGCCGATCTCATCGCGCTCGTAAGCCGTTGATCTTGCTACCCCCGGCTACTGTGCATGGGGTTGTTTTCGAGCTTTCGTCTTGCCGACGCGAAGACGCCACACCAAACCGTGCCAGATCCGGCTCACGCCCGCTACTTCATCACCCGCAGGCCCTTGGTCGTGAACCGCTGCGTCTTGCCGCCGGGCCGCATTGGCCGCTTGGTGCCGGCGGCCTTGCCGGTGCCGGGAGGCTGGTGCGCAGGCACGAGCTGGTGCGGCTGCGAGCCGATCAGGTCGCGGCGGCCCATCTCGATCAAGGCTTCGCGCAGCAGCGGCCAATTGTCGGGGTCGTGGTAGCGCAGGAATGCCTTGTGCAGGCGCCGCTGGCGCAGGCCCTTGATCGCCTCGACCTTGTCGCTGCCGCCGTGGCGCACGCCGCGCAAGGGGTTGACGCCCGTGTGGTACATCGCGGTCGCGGTCGCCATCGGCGAAGGCAGGAAGGTCTGCACCTGGTCGGCGCGGTAGCGGTTCTTCTTCAGCCACAGCGCGAGGTTCATCATGTCCTCGTCGGTCGTGCCCGGATGTGCCGCGATGAAATAGGGGATCAGATAATATTTCTTGCCGGCGCGCTCGGCCGCCTCGTCGAACATGCGCTTGAACTTGTTGTAGGCGCCGATGCCCGGCTTCATCATCTTGTCGAGCGGGCCGCGCTCGGTATGTTCAGGGGCGATCTTCAGGTAACCGCCGACGTGATGGGTGACGAGCTCCTTGATGTATTCGGGGCTCTCGACGGCGAGGTCGTAGCGCACGCCGGAGGCGACCATCACCTTCTTGATGCCTTTGGTCTCGCGCACCTTGCGATAGAGCCGGATCAGATCGTCATGCGAGGTGTTGAGGTTCGGGCAGATCTCGGGGAAGACGCAGGACGGCCGGCGGCATGCCGCCTCGACCTTCGGGTCCTTGCACGCCATCCGGTACATGTTGGCGGTGGGGCCGCCGATGTCCGAGATGACGCCGGTGAAGCCCGGCGTCTTGTCGCGGATGCGCTCGATCTCGCGCAGGATCGAGCCTTCCGAGCGGTTCTGGATGATGCGGCCCTCATGCTCGGTGATCGAGCAGAAGGTGCAGCCGCCGAAGCAGCCGCGCATGATCGTCACCGAGAACTTGATCATCTCCCAGGCGGGGATGCGGGCATCGCCATAGGACGGGTGCGGCGCGCGCGCGTAAGGCAGATCGTAGACCGCGTCCATCTCTTCCGTCGTGAGCGGGATCGGCGGCGGATTGAGCCAGAGGTCGCGGTCGCCATGGCGCTGCACCAGCGGCCGCGCATTGCCGGGATTGCTCTCCCGATGCAGCACGCGCGAGGCGCGCGCATAGGCTTCCTTGTCCTGCTCGACCTGCTCCAGCGCCGGCAGGCGGATCACGGTTAAGCCCTTCTGGCGCGATGCGCCCTCGTCGGCGGACTCGAGATCGTCGGCGTGCAGCTCGGCGTAATCGTCCGGGACCTTGCGGAACAGCCCCACGCCCCTGATGTCGTCGAGCTCGCGCGGCGCTTCGCCAGCCGCGAGCCGGTGCGCCACTTCGACCACGGCACGCTCGGCGTTGCCGTAGAGCAGCAAGTCCGCCTTGGCGTCCGCCAGCACCGAGCGGCGCACCTTGTCGGACCAGTAATCGTAATGCGCGATCCGGCGCAGCGAGGCCTCGATGCCGCCGAGCACGATCGGGGTGTCCTTGAACGCCTCGCGGCAGCGCTGGGCGTAGACGATGGTGCAGCGGTCCGGCCGCTTGCCGCCTTCGCCGCCCGCCGTATAGGCGTCATCGCTGCGGATGCGCCGGTCGGCGGTGTAGCGGTTCACCATGGAATCCATGTTGCCGCCGGTGACGCCGAAGAACACTCTTGGCTTGCCGAGCGCCTTGAACGGCTCCGCCGAATGCCAGTCCGGCTGCGCGATGATGCCGACCCGAAAGCCTTGCGCCTCCAGCAGCCGGCCGATGATCGCCATGCCGAAGCTCGGATGGTCGACATAGGCATCCCCAGTCACCAGCACGATGTCGCAGGCGTCCCAGCCGAGCGCGTTCATCTCGGCGCGGCTCATGGGGAGGAACGGCGCCGGCTTGCGCGGGCGCGCCTGGGCCATCAGCGGCTTTTCGGCGGTGATCATCTGGGTGTCCATGGCGCCTACGCATAGGGCTCCGAGGCGATGAATTCAACCGACGGGCGCGTGAAAGATCAGGTTCCGCGGGACATCGCCTTTCCCTCAGGATGGCGAGGAAAACGCCTGCTCGATCCGCGCCGCGAAGGAGATCAGGCGCTCCTCGCTGTGCGGTGGGCCGACGATCTGCAAGGAGACGGGCATGCCGGCTCCATCGCGGCCGGCGGGCACCGCCAGCGCAGGGCAGCCGAGGATCGACCAGACATAGGTGATCATGATCCAGTCGATGTAGATCTTCGACGCGGTCCCCTCGATCTCGGCCGGCCACATGATCTCGACCGGAAAGGGCGCGACCTGCACGGTCGGGCAGATCAGGACGTCGATGTCGCCGAAGAAGTCCTGCATGCGCTGATAGATGGCCGCGCGCTGCTCTATCGCGGCCGCGATGTCTGTTGCGGAGAGGCTTTCACCATGGGCGATGTCGCCTGCCACCTCGGGCGTGAAGGCCGCGCGCGATTGCGGCCAAAGTCTGCTCCAGGTGGCAAGATAGGCGAGACCACGTAGCGCGCGGATCACGCGCGGCAGCCCGGCGAGATCAGGGGCGGTCTCGCTCATCCTGCAGCCTGCGGGTTGGAGCCGGTCGATCGCGCCGCGGAAGGCGGAACGAATGTCGTGATCGACCGGCAGCAGGCCGAGATCCTCGGACACCGCTATGCGCCCCGCCCATCCGGGTCGTGCGGCGGCGTTGCGGAACGATGCGGGATGCTCGCGCGACAACAGATCGGGCGGATGGAAGCCGGCCATCGCATCCAGCATCAAGGCAAGATCGGGAATCGTCCGCGCCATCGGTCCCTCGACGAAAACGGTGTCGAACGGATCGGAGAGCGGCTTTCTCGGCACGAGGCCCGGTGTGGGCCTCAGCCCCGCAACACCGCAAAATGCGGCCGGCGTGCGCAGGCTGCCGCCGACATCGTTGCCATGGGCGAGATAGACCTGATGCGCGGCCAGCGCCGCTGCCGATCCGCCGGAGGAGCCGCCCGCGGTCAGCGCAGGAAAGAACGGATTGCGCGTCGCGCCGAACAGCGCGTTGGTGGTGTTGGCGCCGCCGAGCTCCGACAGATTGCTCTTGCCCACGACGATGGCGCCATTGCGCTGGAGACGATCGATCGCGGGAGTCGATATCTCGGGGGCGCCGCGGGCCGTCAGCGCGCTGCCGCCGCTGGTCGGCACGCCTGCGACATCGGTGTTGTCCTTGACCGCGAGCGGAAGTCCGCAGAGCAGGGGCCAGTCCTCACCGGCCGCCTTTTTCTGCATAAGCCGCCGTGCTTCACCCCGTGCGGCCTCGAAGCAGCGAACCGGAATCGCGTTGATTCCCGCATCCGTCGCTTCGATCCTGTCGATCGCGGCATCGACCACGTCGAGCGGCGACAGATGGCCTTTGCGAATCTCGGCAATGGCGTCGACGGCGGACAGCGCAAGAATGCCGGTGGAAGGCGCAAGGCCGGGCGCATCACTCATCTCTATGTCCGGATCGCGGCGGTGGACCCGCGCACCACCAGCGCCGGCTGAAGCTGGATCGATCTCGCCTCTCCCTCGACGCCGGAACGTCCCTCCGAAACTCGCGACAGCAGGGTCGAGACCGTGGTTTGGGCAATCGCCTCGGACGGCTGCGTCACGATGGTCATGCCCGGCCGCACCAGGCCGGCCCACGGAGGCTCGTCAACCGCGATGACGGAGAGGTCGTCGGGAATGGTGAGCCCGCTCTCGGCAATGGCACGAAGCAGTCCGAGCGAAAGATGATTGTTGGTGGCGAAGATCGCGGTCGGTCGCTGCGCATGCCGCAGGAGCCGCATTGCGGCGGCATGGCCGGCGGCCTCGGAGAAATTGTCCTTCTCGATCAGCCGTTCGTCGAGGGTGGTGCCGCGCGAGGCCAGGCCGCTTCTGAGGCCATCGAGGCGGTGGCGCGCGATCTGATGCTCGGGCGATCCCATGATCACGGCGATGCGGCGATGGCCGAGATCGTCGAGATGTTCGGCCGCGAGCCGTCCCAGCGCAACGTTGTCGGTCGTGACCGAATCGAGGTCGAGCCCCTCGATGCGTCGGTCCACCAGAATGCCCGGCATCGGCAAGTCCGCCAGCGCGGCCTGGCGTCCGCTCCAGCCGCGCCGGGTTGGGATGACGATGACGCCGTCGGCGCGCTGCGACAGCAGCATGGCAAGATGCCGCTCTTCGCGCCCGGGGTCTTCGGCACTGTTGCAGAGAATGACGGAATAGCCCGCGGCGCTCGACAGCCACTCGATGCTTTCGACGAGCTTCAGGAAGTAGGGATTGGCGAGATCCGCCACGAGCAGCCCGAGGATGCGCGTGGCGCCGCTGCGCAGGCTGCGGGCGCTGGCATGCGGTGCATAGCCGAGCTTGCGTGCTGCCGCATTGACGCGCGCCTGGAGGAGCTCGCTGACCTTGCCCGACCGGTTGAGCGTCTTCGACACGGTGGCCACGGAGACACCGGCGAGCCGGGCGACCTCGTGGATAGTGGGCAATGGCCCTGCCGGCATCAACCATTCTCCTGTTAAACGTTTTTGTATTGGTTGGATTGACCGGAGGCAAGCCAAAAGAGCATGATAAGTGTACAATACCGTTGCGATAGACCAGCTTCCGTGCTTCATTAGAAAAACGTTTAACTAAGACCAGGGAGGCAATGGTGCGTGGGCTGGATGGCGTCCGGCGATCGCCGGTCTGCATTTGCAGGCGCTCGGCATGACCGGCTATGTGGTCGGTCGGCTGTTCGCGGCCATCCCCGTGCTGCTCGCCGTCGCGGTATTCGTCTTTCTGCTGCTCAGCCTCGTGCCGGGTGATCCCGCCGTGCTGATCGCCGGTGACTTCGCCTCGCCGCCACAGGTGGAGGCGGTGCGCCAGGCGCTCGGACTCAATCTGCCGCTGCTGCCGCGTTTCATCGCATGGGCCGGCCGCATCCTGAGCGGCGATTTCGGCCTGTCGCTGTTCAGCCGCATCCCGGTCTCGCAGCTCGTCGCCCAGCGGATCGAGCCGACGCTGCTTCTCTCTCTCATGACGATCACGATCGCGGTCGTCGTCGCCGTGCCGCTCGGCCTCGTCGCCGCCTATCGTCCGAGGGGGCTCGTCGCGCGCCTGACCATGGCGGGGGCGGTGCTCGGCTTCTCATTGCCGGTCTTCGTCGTCGCTTTCGCGCTTGTCTATACGCTCGCACTCGGCCTGCACTGGTTTCCGGTGCAGGGCTATAAGCCGCTGTCGCAGGGCGTGCTGGCCTGCCTGCATTCGCTCGTGCTGCCCGCGATCTCGCTGAGCTTCCTCTATATCGCTTTGATCGCGAGGGTGACGCGCGCTGCGGTGCTGGAGGTGCTGCGCGAAGATTATGTCCGCACCGCCCATGCCAAGGGGCTCGCGGCCCGCAAAATCATCGTACGGCACGTGCTCAGCAATGCCGCAGTCCCGATCATCACGGTCGTCGGCATCGGATTTGCCGCGCTGCTTGGCGGCGTCGTCGTTACCGAGACCGTGTTTTCCATTCCCGGCCTCGGCCGGCTGACCGCAGACTCCATTCTCCGGCGCGACTATCCGGTGGTGCAAGCCCTGATCCTGCTGTTCGCCTTCGTCTATGTCGTCGTCAATCTCGTGGTCGACATTCTCTATGCTGTCGTCGATCCGCGGATCCGGTACTGATGCAGGACGAGCCGATGGCGATGACCCACGCAGCTGAAGGGCTCGATGCGCCGGACATAGGTGTCAACCGGTTTGCGAAGATCGCGAGCCTGCCGGTTCGCCAGCCGATACTGGCTCTGAGTTGCGTTCTGCTGCTCGCCTTTGGCGTGACGGCCGTCGTGAGCCCGTGGATCACCGCGGATCCCGCTGCGCTGGACCCGCTGAACCGGCTTCAACCGCCGTCGCCGGCGGAGCCCTTCGGCACCGATCAAGTCGGACGTTCCGTGTTTGCCCGCGCGCTGGTGGGAACGCGGGTTTCGCTGTCGGTCGGCATTGCCGTTGCTGTTCTCACCACGCTGATCGGCGTGTGCATCGGTGTCATCGCCGGTTATTTCCGCAGCGTCGACAAGATCGTGATGCGCGCGATGGATGCGGTGATGGCGATCCCCGCGATCCTGCTCGCGATCGCACTCGTGGCGCTGATTGGCGCTTCGCCCATCGTGATCGTCACGGCGATCAGCCTCCCGGAAATTCCCCGCATGGCGCGCGTGGTGCGCGCCAGCGTTCTCAGTTTGCGCGAACGCGTCTATGTCGAGGCCGCCATCACTTGTGGCGGGCGTACCGTGACCATCCTGCATCGTCACATCCTGCCCGGCGCTGCCGGGCCGATCATGGTGCAGTCGACCTACGTCTTTGCCTCCGCGATGATCCTGGAATCGATCCTGTCGTTTCTCGGTGCAGGCACGCCGCCCGACGTGCCGAGCTGGGGCAACATGATGTCGGAGGGACGGCAGTTCCTGCAGATCGCGCCGTGGATTCTCGGCTTCCCGGCCTTGATGCTGGCGATGACGGTGCTCGCCGCCAACCTGCTCGGCGATGGGCTTCGCGACCTGCTCGATCCGAGCTTTGTGGGAGGCGAGATGCGATGAGTGCGCCGTTGCTCTCCGTCGAGAACCTCTCCATTACGCTCAACACCCGAGGCACCCCGGTGCCGCTCGTCCGCAACGTCTCGTTTGCGATCGATCCGGGTGAGACGCTGTGCCTCGTCGGCGAGAGCGGCTGCGGCAAGAGCCTGACCGCGCTCTCAATCATCGGTCTGCTCAACCGAAGCGTCATGCAGGTCGCTTCCGGCCGCATCCTCTTCGAGGGGCGCGATCTCGTCACGCTCGGCGCCGAGGAACTGCGCAAGCTCCGGGGCGACCGTCTCGCCATGGTGTTTCAGGAGCCGATGACGTCGCTCAATCCGCTGCTGCGGGTCGGCGAGCAGATCGCGGAGGTGATCGTCGAGCATCGTGGCGTGTCCGAGGCGGACGCGCGGCGGCAGGCGGTCGGATTGCTCGATCTCGTCCGCATTCCGGATGCGCGGCGACGGGCCTCCGAATTTCCGCACCAGCTTTCCGGTGGCATGCGGCAGCGCGTGATGATCGCGATGGCGCTCGCCCTGCGCCCTGCATTGCTGATCGCCGACGAGCCGACCACCGCGCTCGACGTCACCATCCAGGCCCAGGTCTTGACCCTGATCGACGATCTGCGTCGCGAGTTCGGCACGTCCGTGCTCCTGATCACGCACGATCTCGGGGTGGTCGCGGAAATGGCCGACCGGGTCGTCGTGCTCTACGCCGGCAGCATCGTCGAGCAGGCCGGCGTCAACGGCATCTTCGATGCCGCGGCCCATCCCTATACGCGCGGCCTGCTTGGGGCGATCGGCCAGCTCAACAGCGGCACCCGCGATCGTCTCGCCGAGATTCCCGGCAGCGTGCCGAGCCCGGTCTCGCTCGGCACGGGCTGCGCCTTTCGCCAGCGCTGCGGCGCGGCGATGCCGGTGTGTCACTCGGAGCCGCCGTTGTTGTCGGGCGCTGACGAGCACCTGACGGCATGCTGGCTGGGCAAGGCCGGCGCGATGGTGCCGGCATGAGCGCCGTCCTCGAGGTCTCAGGTCTGACCCAGATCTTCACCTCACGGCAGGGGCCGTTCGGATTGTTCGGCCGGCGCGATCTTCGCGCCGTCGACAACGTCAGCTTCGTCGTCGCGCGCGGACGTACCTTCTGCCTCGTTGGTGAAAGCGGCTGCGGCAAGACCACGATCGGCCGCATGGTCGTGCGCCTGTTGCGGCCGACGGCCGGCTCGGTCCACATCAATGGCGAGGACTTCGGCAATCTCTCCGGCGAGACGCTGCGCAGGAAGCGCCAGCAGGTGCAGATGGTGTTCCAGGATCCCTTCGCCTGCCTCAACTCGCGCATGACCGCGGCGGAGATCGTCGAAGAGCCCTTGCAGAATTTCGGCATCGGCGATGCGGTGTCGCGACGGCGGAAGGTCGCGCGTCTGTTCGACCAGGTCGGACTGCCCCAACATTTTCGCGCACGTCTGCCGCATCATCTGTCGGGCGGACAGCGGCAGCGCCTCGGCATCGCGCGGGCGCTCGCGGCGGATCCCGCGCTGATCGTCGCGGACGAGGCGGTCGCGGCGCTGGACGTGTCGATCCGCTCCCAGATCCTGAATCTCCTGAAGGATGTCCAGCGCGAGATCGGAATCTCCTATCTCTTCATTTCGCATGATCTCGCCGTGGTGCGTTATCTCGCGGACGACGTGGCGGTGATGTATCTTGGCGCCATCGTCGAGCAGGGGCCGGCGAAGGCCGTATTCGCTGCACCGGCGCATCCGTATACGCGGGCGTTGATCGATTCCGTCCCTGCGGTCCACCCGCGCAACCGGCGCCGCCGCGCGGCTCTCGAAGGCGAGGTGCCGAGTGCCGCTTCGCTGCCGTCCGGATGCCGCTTTCGCACGCGCTGTCCGTTCGCGACGGACATTTGCGCGCAAGCGGCGCCGGCGATGACTGAAGTCACGCCCGGCCATGCCGTCGCCTGTCATCACGCAGGATCGCTGCCACGCTTCGGCGCGCCGGGTCCGGGCCGGGCCGTAGCCCCCGACGCAGTTGCCTAGAAACAGAAAACGGGAGGAGTATCAAATGAGATCGCCGAACAGAATATTTGCGGTCATGATGGCGGCAGGCTGGCTGGGTGCAATATCGCCTGCCGTTGCGGAGACGGTGCTCAAGATCCGCCCCTTCGGCGATCTCAAGCAGATCGATCCCGTGATCACGTCCGACTATATGGTTCGTAACCACGGCTATATGGTGTACGACACGCTGTTCTCACTGGACGAGAAGCTCGTCGCGCAGCCGCAGATGCTGGAGTCCTTTGCGGTCGGCAGCGATCAACTCACCTACACCTTCACGCTGCGCGGCGGCCTGACCTTCAGCAACGGCCAGCCGGTCACCGCGGAGGATGCGGTCGTATCGCTGAAGCGCTGGTGGCAGCGCGATGGCCTTGGCCAACAGCTTGCCTCCGTCAGCGACAGCCTGACGGTCAAGGACGAAAAATCCTTCGAACTGAAGCTCAAGCGCCCGTGGGGGCTGGTGATCGAGGCGCTCTCCAAGCCGAGCTCCAATGTGCCCTTCATCATGCCGAAGGGGATCGCTGCGACGCCGGCGGACACCGCCATCACGGATGCGACCGGCTCGGGTCCCTTCATCATGAAGAAGGACGAGTGGGTTCCGGGCTCCAAGGTCGTTTACGTCAAGAGCCCGTCCTACAAGTCGCGCGCGGAGCCGGCGAGCGGGCTTGCCGGCGGTAAGCTCGCCAAGGTCGACCGGGTCGAATGGCATTACATCCCGGATGCGCAGACCGCGCTCAATGCACTCCAGGCCGGCGAGATCGACATTTTCGAGGAGGTGCCGCCGGACTTCCTGCCGACGCTTGCCGGCAATCCCGACATCAAGACGATGCCGCAGGACACGCTCGGCATGCAGATGGTGTTCCGCATGAACATTTCGGTCCCGCCGTTCAACAATCCAAAGGTCCGGCAGGCGATCAGCTACATGATCGACCAGGACAAGTTCGCGCGAGCCTATGTCAGCGACCCCAAGCTCTACAAGAGCTGCCCGAGCTTCTACATGTGCTCGTCACCCTATTTCACGGCCGCCGGCTGGACCAAGCCCGATATCGAAAAAGCCAAGAAGCTGATTGCCGAGAGCGGTTATGACGGTACGCCGGTCGTGGTGCTGCATGCGACCGAAAGCGGGCCCACGAATACGTTCAGCCTCGTTGCCGAGCAGATGATGCGCCAGATCGGCCTCAAGGTCGAGCCGCAGGCGATGGACTGGGGCACGCTGGTTGGACGGCGCGCGTCCAAGGAAACCGTCGACAAGGGCGGCTGGTCACTGTTCATGTCGGGACCGACGGGCGCCGACATGTTCGAGCCGGTCGGCCACCTTGGGCTGCGCGCAAACTGCGACAAGGCCTGGTTCGGCTGGCCTTGCGACGAGCAAATCGAAAAGCTGCGCAACGAATTCGCGTTGGCGACAGATCCCGAGCAGAAAAAGAAGATCGCAGCCGACCTCCAGCTCCGCGCCGTCGACTATGTGCCGTATTGGCCGGCTGCACAGCTCTATCTGGTGCGGGCGGTACGCAGCAACGTTGACGGCCTCGTAAAGGGAGCGGTCCCGGTCTACTGGAACATCACCAAGAAGTAGTGCGATCCGGCACGGCGCCGGAGGAACCAATCGCTCCCAGCAACATTCAAATGGAGGGTTCGACGCGGGCCCGGGTTGCGCGCGCCTCCATCGTCTCGGCGTCCGTGACGTCGCCTCTGGCGATGGGGGAATCGTGGGTACGGTCATAGAGAACTTGCTGATGCGGAAGCAGAAGCTGGTGGAACAGCTCGAACAGGCGCCATCGGTGGAGGATCGCGACCGAATCGAGCACCAGCTCGAGCAGATCAACACCGCGCTGGATTTTCTGGACAGGCCGGGATCGAAGGAGGAGCGGTAGACGCGCTCAATCCACCTTCAGCGCCGTGGCATAGACCATTCCCGAATTCGTGATGTGCGTCGTCATCAGGCCTTCGAAGGCGGCGAACTCGCCGCGCGCGAACAGATCGAGCAGCTTGCGGTGCTCGTCGAAGGACGTGCGGGTGCGCACGTCGATCGGCGAGGTCAGATTGGTGCGCAGCGCGGCGACGCGGCCGGAGACGAGCTGATAGGATTCGGCGAGATAGCGGTTGCCGCAATGGGCGAACAGCGCCTCGTGAAAAGCGGTGTCGGCGCGGCCATAGGCGATGTTGTCCTTTGCCGCGACGGCCGGCTCCATCGCCGCGATCGCCGCGCTCATGGACGCAATCGCGCCGTCGCGGTCATTGCGGAAGGCGAGCTCGGCGGCCTTGGGCTCGAGCGCAATGCGGAAGGTGCAGAGCGCATGGATGTCGTCCGCACTCGGCGTGAAGACGAAGCTGCCGACCTGGGGTCGGATCACCACGAGTCCCTGCGCCTGCAGCTGGCCCATGGCCTCGCGCACCGGTGTGCGGCTGACGCCGAAGGAATTGGCCACCATCTCCTCGGAGATGGCAGCGCCTAACGCGAACTCGCCGTCGATGATGGCCTGGCGCAGCCGCAGCATCACACGCTGCGACAGCGATTTCGGCGTATCGAGCTTGAGCGATCGCATTGTGCGCTCAGATCACCTTGCCGGGATTGAGCAGGTGATCGGGGTCAAGCGCCGCCTTGAGCGTGCGCATCAGCGCGATCTCGGCCTCGCTCCTGGCATGGCCCAGCCATTGCTTCTTCAACGTGCCGATGCCGTGCTCGGCCGAGACGCTGCCGCCGAGCTCGCGGACCAGACCGTAGATGATCGCGTCCATCTCCTCCTTCGGCTGCTGCGCGACGGAAAGGCCGGTGACCCAGGAGACGAGATGCAGATTGCCGTCGCCGATATGGCCGTAATAGACGCTCTCGCAGCCCTTGATGCCCGCAGCGAGCGCCGCCTTGCAGCGTGTGACGAACTCGTCCATCCGTGCCACCGCAAGGCCGATGTCGTAGGAGATGTGCGGCCCCAGCACCTGGCCGAATTCGGCGCAGATGTCGCGCACGCGCCAGAAGCTCTGCGTCTGCGCCAGCGATTGCGCGACAGCGGCATCCGCCAGCAGCCCGCGCTCCATCAGCTCCTCGAGCCAGCTCTGGAAACGCGGCGCATCCATGCTCTCGTCGGTGCCCTGCGCTTCCACCAGCACGTAGAGACCGTGGCCTGGGGCGACCGGCGGCTTCACGCCGGCGCGATTCGTGATCACGTCCCAATAATCCGGCCACATCACCTCGAAGGCGGACAGCAGCGGGCCGAGCCCTGAGCGCGCGGCGTCGAGCAGCGCGATCACCGCGGCATAATCCTTCAGCGCGCACAGCGCGGCCATGGTCGAGCGCGGCTTCGGGAACAGTTTTAGCACCACGCGCGTGATGATGCCGAGGGTGCCTTCCGAGCCGATGAACAGATGCTTCAGATCATAGCCGGCATTGTTCTTCATCAGCTTGTTGAGGCTGGTGATGACGGTGCCGTCCGGCAGCACCACTTCGAGACCAAGCACCAGCTCGCGCGTCATGCCGTAACGGATCACGCGGTTGCCGCCGGCGTTGGTCGAGAGATTGCCGCCGATCGCGCAGGAGCCGCGCGAGCCGAGATCGAGCGGAAAGAAGAAGCCGGCTTCGTCCGCCGCCTTCTGGATCGTCTCCAGCGGCGTGCCGGCCTTCACCGTCATCGTCATCGAGGCGCGATCGATCTCCTCGATGCCGGTCATGCGCTCCAGCGAGATCGCGACCCAGCCCGCTTCGGGCGAAGCACCGCGGCACAGTCCGGTCAGTCCGCCCTGCGGCACGAACGGCAGATGCGCCTGCCGGCAGGTCGCAATCGCATCGGCGACGCCCTGCGCATCGACGGGGCGGATCACCGCGCGCGGCGTCTGCGGCAGGCTCGCGCTCCAGTCGTTGCAATTGCGCGCCGGCACATCTGTGCCAACAAGCACTGCCAGCGCGCCGAGCCTGTCGCGCAACGCGCCGAGCAATTGGTCGGGGCGTCCGGTGGGGGTCACCATGCCCATGCGAGACCTCCTCAAGATCTGGCCGCGCACATGGCGCGGAGGATTTGCACCAATGTTGTATGTAAGGTACAAGAGCAACAGTAAAGTGAAAACAAGGTCTCGGCAAGCGCGAAAGATCGTTGGAGATCAGCGGCTTGGCCGGGTGCGGCAGCAAAAGGTGGTGTGATGGCCGAGGCAATTTGCGGGTTCTGGGTGGCGTCGGCGACGCCGCTGGCGACGGACGGCAGTGTCGACGCCGCCAAGCTCGCCTCTCACGCCAAGCACCTCTTCGGCAAGGGCGTCGACGGCGTCGTGCTGTTCGGCACCACCGGCGAGGGGACCTCATTCAACGCCGCCGAACGGATTGCGACGATCGAAGCGATGCTCAAGGCCGGGGTCGCGGCGGAGCGCATCGGAATCGGCGGCGGCTTTCCGGCCATCACCGACAGCATTGCGCTGACGCGCGCCGTGCTCGGCCTCGGCCTGCGCCACGTGTTGCTGCTGCCGCCCTATTTCGATCGGAGTGTCACGCATGAAGGCATCGAGGACGCCTTTGCGGCCGTCATCGACGGTGTTGCCGACGATCGCCTGCGCGCCTCGCTCTACCACATTCCGCAAGTCTCGGGCGTTGCGATCCCGACGACAGTCGCCGCAAGCCTGCGCAAGCGCTACGGCCAAGTGGTTGCCGGTCTGAAGGACTCCAGCGGCGACTTCAAGCAGTTCCAAGCATTCCGTGCCGCCGCGCCCGAGCTCGCCATCACCGTCGGCAACGAACCCGACATCGCCCGCGCGATCGCTGCGGGCGGCGCCGGCACCATCTGCGGCATGGCCAACATTGCGCCGGAGCTGGTCAAGGCGATGGTTGACGGCAAGAACGTCGAAGCGCGCATGCAGGCGGCGGTCGACGTCGTGCTGAAGACGCCCTCCCTTGTCGCAACGCTGAAGGCGATCCTTGCGGCGCAGACCGGCGATGCAGGTTGGTTGCGCGTGCGTCCGCCGCTCCGCGCTTTGTCGGACGGCAGTGCGTTCAAGCGGAAGCTCGACGAGTTGATCGCTCCCGCCATCGCGTGATCGTGAAATATCGGGCCACGATTTCGCGTGCAGCGTGTCATGCGCGGTGCACCGGCAATTCATGATTGCTGTTCAGCATCCGCCTCCTCTTAGAACAATTCAACACTAGAGCGATTCAAGCCCGGCTACGGTTCTCCTTGATCGCGGCGGCTGTTACAGGCGCACACTTCAATGCTCCTGACTTGAAGTGGAATGAAAGTGCGTGCCTTCGTGGATGGCCAACGTGACAACGGCCATCGAACTCGTGCCGGCAAGAGCCGTGCAGGTCTTCTCATGGGAGCAGCGGTGCTGCTCATCGAATATCCCTCCATCACGACGAGCGCACAGGCGCAATCGGCTCTGCCGCCGGTGACGGTGGAGGCGCCGGCGCCACGACCGAAGCCGGCACGTGCATCGGAGCAGTCGTCACGCCGCGCGCAAACGGCGGCGCGCCGCCAGCCCAGCCGCAATCCCGCACCCGCGGCGCCGACGCTGTCGGAGCGCGCCGCTGCCGTAGCCGCCGCACAGCAAGCCGCAAAGCTCGGCTACCGCGCGATGCCGAGCGCGACCACGCTGCGCAGCGGCGCCTCGCCGCTCGACACCTCGCAGGCCGTCAACGTCGTGCCCGCGCAGGTGCTGAAGGACCAGCTCCCGCGCAACATCGACGACGCGCTGAGCAACGTCTCCGGCGTCACCCAGACCAACACGCTCGCCGGCAGCCAGGACGCGGTGATCCGCCGTGGCTTCGGCGACAACCGCGACGGCTCGATCATGCGCAACGGCATGCCGCTGGTGCAGGGCCGCAGTCTCAATCCTGCGGTCGAAAGCGTCGAGGTGCTGAAAGGTCCGGCTTCGCTGCTCTACGGCATCATGGATCCCGGCGGCATTGTCAACACCATCAGCAAGCGGCCCGAGCTCTATCAGCATGGCTCGGTCACGCTGCTCGGCTCGGCCTTCAGTGCCTCCAAGACCGGTGCCGACGGCCTGCTCGACGTCACCGGTCCGATCGGCGACCAGGGGCTCGCCTATCGTTTCATTGGCTACGGCGTCAGCGAGGATTATTGGCGGAATTTCGGTCGTCACCGCGAGATGCTGGTTGCGCCCTCGCTCGCGTGGTACGGCCAGGACACCACGGTGCAGCTGAACTACGAGCACCGCGAGTTCATCTATCCGTTCGACCGCGGCACCGCGTTCAATCCGGTGACGAAGGCGCCGCTGGCCGTGCCCGCTACGCGCCGGCTGGATGAGCCTTTCAACAACACCTGGGGCACGTCCGATCTGATCCAGGCTTCGGTCGAGCACCGCTTCAACCAGGATTGGAAGCTCTACGCAGGCTACAGCTACAACACCGAAACCTTCAGCGCCAACCAGCTCCGCATCACCGGCATCAATTTCACGACCGGCGTCGAGACGCGCAGCAACGACGGCACGGGAAGCTCGCTGAGCAATGTCAGCTATGGGACATCCTATGTCTCGGGCGGCTTCTGGCTCGGCGACATGCGCAACGAGGTGCTATTCGGCGGCGACGGTCAGTATCGCACGATCTATCGCGACGTCTTGATCCGGCAGACAACTCCCGCCTTCAACGTCTACGATCCTGTCTATGGGCTGATCGGGCCTGGAACCAGGGTGTCGAACCCCGACAGCGCCCAGACCGACAAGCTTGGCCAGTGGTCGCTGTTCTTCCAGGACACGCTGCATCTGACCGAGCGGTTCGCACTGGTCGGTGGTGTGCGCTATATGGACTACGATCAGATCGCCGGACGCGGAAAGCCGTTCTACACCAACACAAACGTGTCGCAAGACAAGGTGCTCCCGCTTGGCGGCGCGATTTTCAAGCTGACCGATCAGATCTCGCTTTATGCGAGCTACACCGAATCGCTGAAGCCGAATTCGACGATTGCGCCGATCGGCGTGGTGATCGACTCCAGGGTCGCGCCCGAGGAGGGTGTGTCGTACGAGACCGGCGTGAAGTTCGACATCAACCAGCGCATCTCCGGAACCGTCGCATTCTACGACCTCGACAAGAAGAATGTGCAAACGACGAAGACGAACAGCGCGGGCGTGGTGGAGCTTCACACCGTCGGCCGCGCTCATTCGCGCGGCCTCGAAATCGACGTCACCGGCAGGCTCACCGACGATTGGGCGTTGATTGGGAGCTATGGCTATACCGACGCCCGCGTGACGGCCTCCGAGGATCTGACGTTGCTCGGCAAGAAGCTGCAAAACGTCGCCTTGAACACCGCTTCGCTCTATCTGGTCCACGACTTCGGCACCGCATTGCCCGGCCAGTTCCGTCTCGGCGGCGGGGCGCGCTATGTCGGCGATCGTCCCGGCGATTCGATCAACAGCTTCTTCCTGCCGTCCTATGTCGTCGCAGACCTCTTTGCGACTTACGAGACGAAACACGAGCAGTTTCCGGTGGTGTACCAGGTGAACGTCAAGAACCTGTTCGACACGGTCTACTATCCCTCAGCCGTGAATAATTTAAACGTCGCTATCGGCGACGCGCGCCGGGTGTCTCTCTCGGCGACGGTGAAGTTCTAGCCATGGCCACGCGGCCCGGGCACATGATCAAAACTGTCCTGCTCCAGGTCCATTCCATCGCAGGCCTGGTGCTCGCGCTGCTGCTAGCCTTGATCGCGCTGACCGGCGCGATCATGAGTTTCGAGGACGAGATCGTCGATCATCTCAACGCCGGCATCATGCACGTCGTGCCGCGCGAGATGCCGGCGCTGATGCCGGACGAACTGGTCGCGCGGCTGGGGGCGGGGCAAAATTTCGGTCAGGTCTCGGCCGTCATGTTGTCGAGCGATCCGACTGCGGCCGTGCGGGTCCGCTTCGCGCGCGACGAGCAGGGCGAGCGGCGGAATTCGCTCTATGTCGACCCCTATGATGCGCGCGTGCTGGGTGCGCCGCGCGGCGAGGCGTTCTTCGCGACGGTTCGGAAGCTGCATCGCTGGCTGCTGATCCCTGGCGATGCCAAGGGCTGGGGCCGCCAGATCACCGGTGTGGCCGCACTCGGCCTGATCGTCATGCTGGTCTCGGGCCTCGTGCTGCGCTGGCCACCTCGCGCGCGCAGCGTGAAGATGTGGCTCAAGCCCAATCTCGGTCTCGGCGGACGCGGGCTGCATCGCTCGCTGCATGCGGTCATCGGCACCTGGGTTCTTCCGGTCTATCTTGTGATGACGCTCACGGGCCTGTGGTATTCGTTCGACTGGTACAAGGACGGCGTCGTCTGGCTGCTGTCGCGTCCAGAAGTCTCTGCCGCGAAGATGCAGCCAAGAATGTCCGCGAAGGCGCCGCGTGCGGCGGCCCGTTCCGAGCCGGCCCAGCCGATCGGGTTCGACCTGGCGTGGACGACGTTCCGGCGTGAGGAGGGCGACCGCTTCGCCAGGGCTTGGCTGACGCTGCCGCCGGGGCCTGGCACGGCGATACGGATCCGGTCGTGGGGGAAGGATTCGACGCTCGACACCAAGCGCGATGAATTCCGCATCGATGCCGTCACCGGTCAGGTCGCCTCCACGGAACGTTACGCCGACAAGACGTTCGGCGAGAAGATCATCGCCAACATGCTCGATATCCATCGCGGCGCGGTCCTGGGCTGGCCCGGCAAGCTCGCCTTCATGATTGCCGCGGCCCTGATGCCGCTGTTCTCGGTCACCGGCATTTTGCTCTATCTGTCGCGCCGCAAGCTGCGGCGCCCGGCGCAGCCGCCGCTTGGGCGGCTCGTTCCGGGCGAGTGAGTTGCAGCCGAAGAGGCTAGCCAACACCTCGACAATCGTTCAAAAGCCCGTGGGCACGTCCTTGTCAGGTTTTCGCCATGAAGCTTCCGACCGTCACCCCCGCCGATATCCGCCGCGCCCTGCTCCTGCGCGAAGAGATCGCGCTGCTCGATCTCAGATACGAGGCCGCCTTTGCCACCGGCCATCCGCTGTTCGCCGCCAACATGGCCGCCGACCGGCTTGCAGTTGAGGCCGAGGTGCGGCTGCCGCGCAAGGACGTTGCGATCGTGCTTTATGATGACGGCGAGGGGCTGGTTGCGACCGGCGCCGAGCGTCTGGCTTCACTCGGCTACACCAATGTCAGCGCACTCGACGGCGGGCTGAAGGCGTGGCGCGATGCGGGCTTCGAGGTGTTCGAGGACGTCAACTCGTATTCCAAGGCCTTCGGTGAGCTGGTCGAGTCGCGTCGCCACACGCCTTCGCTCAGCGCCGACGAGGTGGCAAAGCTGATCGCGGAGAAGGCCAACATCGCCATCTTCGACGTCCGCCGCTTCGACGAATATGCGACCATGAACATCCCGGGCTCGGTCAGCGTGCCCGGCGCGGAGCTGGTGCTGCGGGCAGGGCAGGCCGCGCCCGACCCTGAAACGACGATCATCGTCAACTGCGCCGGCCGCACCCGCTCTATCATCGGCACGCAATCGCTGATCAATGCCGGCGTGCCCAACAAGGTGCGGGCGCTGCGCAACGGCACCATCGGCTGGACCCTGGCGCGGCACGGGCTCAATCACGGCGCCGACAGGCGCGGCGCGATCGGCCCGTTCGAGGGCGGTCCAGCCAATGCCCGCGACGTCGCCTATCGCGCCGGTGTTCGCCATATCGGAGCGAACGAGATGGCTGCGCTGGTCGCAGAGACCGATCGCACGCTGTATCGCTTCGACGTGCGCGATGCCGAGGACTATGCGGCCGGCCATCTCCCCGGCTTCCGCCATTATCCCGGCGGCCAGCTCGTGCAGGAAACCGACATGGCCGCGCCCGTGCGCGGCGCGCGCATCGTCCTGACCGATGACAGATGCGTCCGCGCCGACATGACGGCGTCCTGGCTGGCGCAGATGGGTTGGGAAGTCTATGTGCTCGAGGGCGGCTATGATTGCGCGCTGGAAATCGGTCCACCGCAGGTCTTGCCGAAGCCCAACCCGGCCCATCGCTATCGCCGGCCCTATGAAGGCACCGATGTGGCCGAATCCGCGATGCAGGCCTATCTCGATTGGGAATACGGCCTCGTCGAGCAGCTCCGCCGCGACGGCACGCACGGGTTCTATGTGATTTGACCGAGCTCTGGGATGCCAAGCGCATCCTCAGCTCCGGCCGTCTTCTCCCCGTATCCGTTCCCTATTGTGCTGCGCACCGCCCGCGGTCTATGTGCGAAGGCAAAGCTGCCATCTACGGAGATGCCATGTCCGCCCCAGGCCAAAGCCCTGAGCGAAGCGCCAAGGCGCTGCTGCTCGAAGGCGTCAATGATAGCGCTGTCGACCTTTTCAAGGGCGCGGGCTTCACCAATGTCGAGCGGCTGACCAAGGCGCTGGACGGCGCGGATCTGCGGCGCGCGCTCGAAGGCGTGTCGCTGCTCGGCATCCGTTCGCGCACGCAGATCACCAATGAGGTGCTGGGGGCGGCCGGCCAGCTTCTCGCGGTCGGCTGCTTCAGCGTCGGCACCAACCAGGTCGATCTTTCGGCGGCGCGCAAGCGCGGTATTCCCGTCTTCAACGCCCCGTTCTCCAACACGCGCAGCGTCGCCGAGCTCGTCATCGGCGAGATCGTGATGCTGCTGCGGCGGATCTTTCCGCGCTCGGTGTCGGCCCATGCCGGGGGCTGGGACAAATCGGCGGCGGGCAGCCGCGAGGTGCGCGGCCGCACGCTCGGCATCGTCGGCTACGGCAATATCGGCTCGCAGCTTTCGACGTTGGCCGAAGCCATGGGCATGCGCGTGATCTATTTCGACCGCACCGACAAGCTTCGCCACGGCAACACCGAGCCGGTCGAGAAGCTGGAAGATCTGCTGGCGCAGAGCGACGTCGTCAGCCTGCACGTGCCGGAGACGCCGGAGACTGCGGGCATGATCGGCGAGAGGGAGCTGCGGGCGATGAAGCCGGGCTCGTTTCTGATCAACAACAGCCGCGGCACCGTGGTCGATCTCGATGCGCTGGCGCGTGCCTTGCGCGACGGTCATCTCGCCGGTGCGGCCGTCGACGTCTTTCCCGTCGAGCCTTCGTCGAATGCCGATCGTTTCAATAGTCCCATTCAGGGCATCGAGAACGTCATCCTCACCCCCCATATCGGTGGGTCGACTGAGGAGGCGCAGGAGCGCATCGGTGGGGAAGTCGCGCGAAAACTGGTCGACTATTTCATTACCGGCTCGACCATGGGCGCGGTCAACTTCCCGGAGGTGCAGCTGCATCTTCGTCCCTCCGGTGCACGCTTCAGCCATGTCCATCGCAACGTGCCCGGCATGTTGCGGCGGCTGAACGAGGTCTTCCTCCAGCGCGACATCAACATCGCCGCGCAATATCTGGAGACCGCCGGCGACCTCGGCTACGTCGTGCTCGACGCCGATCTCGGCGGTCAGGATTCCGGCGAGCTGCTGCGGCAGATCCGCGGCCTCGAGGGAACGGTCGGGGCGCGGCTGGTATTTGAGCACTAAACCGCCCACGTTCCGGTTGCATCTTGCGGCCGGTGCTCCCACACTGCGGTCGAATTCGACGTGTTCCAATCGCGTCGAATTTGAGCTTCAGTTGCGTGAGTGTCCGCCATGGAACGGGACGCCGTACTGATTGATCTCGCGCTGCAGGGCGGCGGTTCGCATGGCGCCTTCTCCTGGGGTGTGCTCGACCGTCTTCTGGAAGAGAAATGGCTGGAGATCACCGCGATCTCCGGAACCTCCGCAGGCGCGATGAATGCGGCGGTCCTGGCGGACGGGTGGACGGCCGGCGGCGCCGAGGGGGCGCGTGAGGCGCTTGACCGATACTGGCGTCGTATCTCGAAGGCCGCGGCCTTCAGCCCGCTACAGCGCTCTCCGCTCGACCGCTTGATGGGGCGCTGGACCCTCGATACGTCGCCGTTCTACATCCTCACCGATTTGATGTCGCGTGTGCTCTCGCCCTACGACCTCAATCCTACCGGTTACAATCCGCTGCGCGCGGTGCTGGCCGAGAGCATCGATTTCGAACGGCTCGTGCGCTCGCCGATCCAGCTATTCATCACCGCGACCCGGGTACGCACCGGGCGCGGACGTATCTTCCGCAACGCGGAGATCACGGCCGACGTGCTGCTGGCATCGGCCTGTCTTCCAACCATGTTCCGCGCGATCGAGATCGACGGCGAGCCCTATTGGGA
Organism: Bradyrhizobium sp. BRP23; assembly: GCF_020194135.1. Lineage (NCBI taxonomy): Bacteria > Pseudomonadati > Pseudomonadota > Alphaproteobacteria > Hyphomicrobiales > Nitrobacteraceae > Bradyrhizobium > Bradyrhizobium sp. BRP23. The sequence goes on from NZ_JADYVW010000005.1 coordinate 163,664, forward strand.
CGGCGGCTATGCCGGCAACCCGACCATCACGCCGCTGGTCCGCGAAAGCGACGCGCATGACACCATTCTCGTCCAGATCAATCCGACCGAGCGGCCGGAGCAACCGCGGACGGCTGCGGAGATCCTCAACCGTCTCAACGAAATCTCCTTCAACTCGCCGCTGATGAAGGAGCTGCGCATGATCGCGCTGCTGCGCCAGGCGGCCGATCCGGGCAGCGGCGAGGGCGCGCGCTGGGCGAAGATGCGCACGCACCGGATCAAGAGCGACATGCTGGCGAAGTTCGGGGCCTCCTCGAAGCTCAACGCGGAGTGGGAGTTCGTCTCGATGCTGCGCGCCGAGGGACGCATGGCCGCGGACAACTTCCTCGCCGAGCACGGCGCGGAGATCGGCCGCCGCTCGACCGCCGATCTCGATGTCCTGCTGTCGGAGTGCTGAGGCATGGGTCTCCTCGGCCTCCTCGTCGGACTCGGTCTGCTCGTCCTATTCGCCTTCCGCGGTTGGAGCGTCCTGCTGCTCGCGCCGTTCGCCGCACTCATTGCTGCGTTGTTCGGCGGTGAGCCGCTGCTCGCGAACCTGACCCAGGTGTTCATGGTGAACGCGGCGGGATTTCTGGCGCAGTTCTTTCCGATCTTTCTGCTTGGTGCCGTCTTCGGCAAGTTGATGGACGACAGTGGCGCGGTGACGTCGGTCGCCGGCTTCATGGCGGAGCGCCTCGGCGAACGCCGCGTGATCCTGGCGGTCGTGCTCGCCGGCGCGCTGGTCACCTATGGTGGTGTCAGCCTGTTCGTTGCGTTCTTCGTCATCGTTCCAATGGCCCGCTCGCTGTTTCGTGCCGCTTCGATTCCGCGTCGTCTGATCCCGGCCGCGATCGTGCTGGGAACGTCGACCTTCACCATGTCGGCCCTACCTGGCACGCCGTCGATCCAGAATGCGATTCCGATGCCGTTCTTCGGCACGACGCCGTTTGCCGCGCCGGGCCTCGGCATCGTCGGCTCGCTCATCATGCTCGGCGCGGGATTGTGGTGGCTGCATCGCGCCGAAGCTGCGGCGCGCCGCGCCGGTGAAGGCTATGGCGACGACGCCGAGGGCGCGATCGAGCAGGCCGCTGCTGACGAGCTCGTGCGCGAGCGCGCGACGACTGCCCGCGAGTTCGATCCGGCGGAGCTACAGCACGGTCATCGCAGCGAGCGGCCGTCGCCCGTGCTGAACGCCATGGCGCCGCTCGTCGTTGTCGTGACCGTCAACCTGGTGATGTCGCTGGTGGTGCTGCCGCGGCTCGATGTCAGCTATCTCGCCGAGCCGCGCTTTGGCGACACGACGCTTGCGGCGGTCGCAGGCGTGTGGTCGGTCGCGGTGGCGCTGGCTGCCGCCATCGTCACGACCATCGCGCTGAACTGGGCGCGCCTGCCGGTGCTGCGCCGGACCATGGACGCCGGGGCCAATGCGTCGGTCCTGCCTGCGTTCAGCGTCGCCAGCCTCGTCGGCTTCGGCGCCGTCGTGGCCTCGCTGCCGGCGTTCACGATCGTGCGCGACTGGGTGCTGGCGATCGAAGGGGGACCGCTGGTCTCGCTCGCCGTCGCGACCAACATCCTGGCCGCGCTGACCGGGTCGGCATCGGGCGGCCTGACCATCGCCCTCGATGCTCTCGGCCCGACCTATGTCGAACTTGCCGCGCGCCACGGCATCGACCTTGCGCTGATGCATCGCGTGGCGGTGATCGGCGCGGGAACGCTGGACATCCTGCCGCATAACGGTGCGGTGGTCAGCCTGCTCGCGATCTGCGGCCTGACCCATCGCGACAGCTATTTCGATATCGTCATGGTCGGTATCGTGACCTCGCTCCTGGCGCTGCTGGCGGTGATCGCCCTGGGCACTGCGCTGGGCTCGTTCTGACGGAAAGCCGGCGTCAGCGATTGACGGACGGGCGAAGGTTGCATTGAATGCGGCCAAGTGCCGAACGCAACAGGACAAGCCGGGTGGAAACGATGAAGCGCAACAGAGCGAAGCTGTGTGCATGGCTGGTGGGCACTGGGGCCGCAATGAGCGCGAGTGGTGCCTCAGCGGCAACGCTGGCCGAAGACGCCGAGACCGTCTGCAAAGGCCTCGTCGGCGGCGCTGACGCCGTCAAGATCGATTCCGCGACCTTGCAGGCGCCATCCCAATTGGCCGTCGCCGAGCGTGGGCCGACGCCATCGGCACGCATCACGCCGGCCAATCCGCGCTTCTGCAAGGTGCTCGGCCATATCGATCCCACCGATCCCACGGCGCCCCCGATCAAATTCCAGGTCAACCTTCCCGTCGAATGGAACGGTCGCTCGCTGCAATATGGCGGTGGCGGCTTCAATGGTGTGCTGATCACGGGCCTTGCGCTGCCGCCGGCCTACCCCTTCGACAAGCCCTCGCCGCTGGCGCGCGGCTTCGTCACCTACGGCACCGACTCCGGCCACGAGACCAAGCAGGGCGAGCCGCCGCAGGTCTTTGCGCTCAACGACGAAGCGTTCGAGAATTTCGCCCATCGCGCCTACAAGAAGGTGCGCGACGCTGCGGTCGGGCTGATGCAGCGTGCCTACGGCAGGAAGCCGGAGAAGCTGTACTTCATGGGCTCGTCAGAGGGCGGCCGCGAAGGCCTCGCCATGGCGCAGCGCTATCCCGATGATTTCGACGGAATCTTCGCCCGCGTGCCCGTGATCAACTGGGTCGGACTGCAGCATGCCGGTACGCGCTCGGGTCTCGTCACCATGGGCGAGGGCTGGATCAACCCGGCGCAGGTCAAGCTCGTAGGCGAGGCCGTGCGCGCGGCTTGCGACAAGCCCGACGGCTCCGACGATGCGCTGGTGCAGGATCCCGTCGGCTGCAAGGCCGCCTTCAAGGTCGAGACGCTGCGCTGCGCGGCCGGCAAGAGCGGTGACCAGTGTCTCACCGATGCACAGATCAAGGCGGTGAACACGCTGCACTCCACCTATAAATTCCCCTTCGCGCTCGCCAATGGCCTCGACGATTATCCGGGCTGGGGCGTCTCCGGCGAGGACATCCCCGCGGTCGGGCCGACCGGCGGCTGGGTCTCCTGGTGGCTCGGCACCGCGCCGCCGGCGCAGCCGCCCGCGCCGAACAACGGCATCGCCTGGATCTACGGCGCCGGCGGCATCCAATATGTCTTCGCGCGCGATCCGAAGCTCGACGTCACCACCTACAAGGTGGAAGAGCACAAGGCGCGGCTGCTCGAAGTGTCCAGCCTGATGGATTCCACCGATCCCGATCTCAGTCGGTTCCGGGCGCGGGGCGGCCGGCTGATCGTGCTCGAGCACATGGCCGACTACGCCCAAAGCCCCTATGCCGGCATCCGCTACTTCGAGAGCGTCGAGCGCAAGATGGGCAAGGCCGAGACCGCGGAGTTCGCGCGCCTCTACACCGCGCCCGGCGTCGACCATGTCGGCTCCGGCGCGCCCGCCAATGTCGATATGCTGAGCGTTCTGGTCGACTGGGTCGAGAATGGCAAAGCGCCCGGCGACTTAGAGGTCAGGGAGCAGAAGGTCGAGGCGCCGTCGTTTGCCGCGACGCGCGCGCTGCCGCTGTGCCGCTGGCCGGCCTGGCCGCACTACAAGAGCGGCCCGGTGACGGAAGCGGCGAGCTTCACCTGCGCGCCGTAACCAAGAGGGCCCGTTTGACAACGCGCCTGCGTTTCACTATCTATTTCGCATGCGAAATAACGGCGCCGGCGCGCAGCACCATCGGCTGATCTACTTGCTGAGTGTCGCCCAGCGCCGGCTGCAGCGCTGGATGGCGGCGCGGCCCGAGAGCGCGGTGACGCCGGCGCAGGCGGGGTTGCTGTTCATTCTCGGCAAGCAGGATGGCGCGCTGATGGGCGAGGCTGGGGCGGCGCTCGACATGGGACCGGCCGGCATTTCGGGTCTCGTCGACCGGACGGTGGCTGCGAAGCTGGTCGAGCGGCGGGCCGATCGCGAGGACGGCCGCGCCTTTCGCATCTGGCTGACGCCGAAGGGGCGCACCGCGCTGGCGCAGGCCAAGACTAGCGCGGCGGAGGTCAATGCGGCGCTGACGGAAGGTTTCACGGCCGCGGAAATCGACATCGTCGCACGCTGGCTGACGAGCATTCAGGACAAGTTTGCAAGACGTTCAGACGAATAACACGGAGCAGACTAATGACCGAGCACGTCCGGATCGAGAATAGCGGCGGAATCCTCACCCTCACGCTGGCACGTCCCGACAAGAAGAACGCGCTGACGGATGCGATGTACGGCAAGCTCGCCGACGCGATCGAATCCGCCGAGTTCGACCCGTCCGCCCGCGTGATTCTGATCCGCGGCGAGGGCGACATGTTCACCGCCGGCAACGACGTCGGCGAGTTTGCGGCGGTCGCGGCCGGCAAGTCCGAAGGCAGCCGCAACGTGGTGCGCTTTATCCAGTCGCTGGCGCGTTGCACCCGGCCGCTGGTCGCGGCCGTGCAGGGCCGTGCCGTCGGCGTCGGCACCACGATGCTGCTGCATTGCGACCTCGTCGTGCTCGCCGACAACGCGCAATTGTCGACGCCGTTCGTCAGCCTCGCGCTGGTGCCTGAAGCCGCCTCCAGCCTGTTGATGCCGGCGCGCATCGGCTATGCCCGCGCCTACGAGATGTTCGCGCTTGGCGAAACCGTGCCGGCCAGGTCGGCGCTGGAATGGGGACTCGCCAACCGTGTGGTGCCGCTCGATAGGCTCGATGCCGAAGCGCTTGCGCTGGCGCAGCGTCTCGCCCGCCAGCCGGCCGGGGCCCTCATCGCGACCAAGCGGCTGATGCGCAACGGCGAGGCGCTGGTCGCGCAGATGCAGGCCGAAGGCGAGCAGTTTGCGCAGCGCCTGCGCACCGCCGAAGCGCGCGAGGCGTTTACGGCGTTTGCGGAGCGCCGCCCGCCGGATTTCACCAGAATAGGATAGTATTCCGAATGCGTGCAGGTTGGATCGCTTCGATTCAACTCAAACCTTAACGAAACATTGGCACGTGGCGGTGCAAGGTGGGCCTCTCCTGAGAGTTAGATCCCTCGACCCATGTCCATTTTTAAGAAATCGGTAAGCACGCTCCTCCTGGTCCTGATGACGCTGCTGGCGGCCGGCGCGCTGACCAGCACGGCCATCCAGATGGTCGGGGCTTTCGGCCGCTATAGCGACAGTCTGGAGACCGAGCGGCTCGCGAATGCCGACAAGTCGATCTTCCATGGCGTGGTTGCCCTGCGCAGCAACCGTGGCGATGCCCAGAGCGCCCTGCTCGGCGAGGACGACCCGCGCGCCAAGCTCGGCATTGCCGAGAAGGCGGAACAGGCCGGCTTCGACGCCATCAGCGCGGCGCTCCCCACCGTCGAATTCGCCCGCCGCGACGAACTCGCCAGCACGCTGAAGCAGCGCTGGAGCGAGGCCGCGCCAAAATTCCAGTTGTTCTACGACGAGGCCAAGCTGCCGCGCGCCGAGCGCAAGCTGGAGCGGACCGCGCCCTGGTACGATGCGGTCACCAAGGTGATCGAGACCGCCAATCTCGCATCCACCGCGGTGTCGAACCGCGCCTGGATGAACGATCCTTACATCGCCCGCATGATCCAGGCCCGCCGCCTCGCCTGGCAGGTGCGCGACCGCTACGGCATCCAGTGCTCGACCCTGCGGCCGAACGTCAACGCCAGCAAGCCGCTCGACGATGCCCAGAAGCAGACCGTGGCCGGATGGAACGGCGTCGTCACCGCCGGCTGGACCGGCATGGAGGAGCTGCTGGCTGCGCCTGACGTGCCGGCCGACCTCGTCAACACGGCCAAGGAGGCGAGGGCCAAGACTGACGGCGCCCTCAAGCAGATCGGCGAGATCACCAAGGGCTTCGACGGCAGCGGCCGGCCCGCGATGCCCGCCGCGGAATGGAACGCGTTGTGCCAGGCTCCGTTCGCCTCCATCGTCGCGGTCGCGAGCAAGGCGCTCGACCTGTCGATCGCGCACGCGGAGGCGGTTCAGGCTAAGGCCCTCACCAATCTCATCGTGCAATCCTTCGGCTTCCTGCTTGCACTGGCCGTGACTGTCGCGGGCGTGTTTGTGGTGCGCAACCGGCTGATGCGCCCGGTGCGCGCCATCCTCGACGCCATCGCCCGCATCGGCGCCCGCGACTATGCGACGCCGGTGCCGCAATCGCGACATCCCGACGAGTTCGGCACCATGGCGGCTGCGCTCGAAAGCCTGCGCGAGAGCGCGGCGACCGCGGAGCGGCTGGGTAAGGAACGCGAATCGCAGCAGGCGCTTCAGCTCGCCCGCTCCGGCACCGTCGACACCGCCTGCCGCAGCTTCGACGACACGGTGCAGGCGGTCATCCAGAGCGTCGCGGCCTCGACGCGGGAGCTCGACGCCACCGCGAGCGGCGTGCGCTCGCTGGTCTCGGAATCGAGCAGCCAGACCGCGGCGGTCTCCTCGGCAGCCGAGCAGGCCACCAACAATCTCGAGACCATCGCCGCCGCGACCGAGGAGCTCTCCGCATCCGTGGGCGAGATCTCCGCGCAGGTGCAGTCGAGCGCGCGCGAGGCCCGCGAGGCCGTGGCGCAGGCCGAGCAGACCAACGCGACGGTCGAGATTCTCGATCAGACGGCCAGTCGCATCGGCGAGGTCGTGAAGATGATCAACGCGATCGCGGCCCAGACCAATCTGCTGGCATTGAACGCCACCATCGAAGCCGCGCGCGCCGGCGAGGCCGGCCGCGGCTTCGCGGTGGTTGCAGGCGAGGTCAAGAGCCTTGCGGCGCAGACCGCGACGGCGACGGAAGAGATCTCGCGCCAGGTCGAGGAGATCCAAGGCGCGACCGGCCAGGCGGTCGCCGCGATCCGGTTGATCGGCGGCGCCATCGGCGGCATCGACGAGAAGATGACGGCGATTGCCGCCGCGGTCGAACAGCAGCGCGCGGCCACGACGGAGATCTCGCGCAACTTCCAGCAGGCGGCCCAGGGCACCCGCGAGGTCACCGATACCATCGGCAGCGTCGCCAGGCTCAACCAGGAGACCGGCAACGCCGGCACGGTGCTGTCGGAGTCCGTCAAGAAGATGTCGGCGGATGCCGATCGTCTTCGCGTCGCGGTCGAGGGTTTCCTGGGCGCCGTGAAGAGCGCCTGATTTTCGTACTCTTTCCATCGGACGTCGCGCGGGCATTGCCGCAGCTCGGCACTGCGGGTACATCTGTGCCGCCTCGCTCCCACGGGCGCGGCGGCAGACGCAAGACACATCAGGGATGGAGAGTTCGATGCCGGTCACCCCACACAAGGCCCAACGCCCCTATCGCGGCGTGTTCCCGGTCGCGCCCACCATCTTCGACGAGCGCGGCGAGCTCGACCTCGAGGGTCAGCGCCGCTGCATCGATTTCATGATCGACGCCGGCTCGCACGGCATTTGCATCCTCGCCAATTTCTCCGAGCAGTTCGTGCTCACCGATGCCGAGCGCGACACGGTGATGCATGCGGTGCTGGACCATGTGGCCGGCCGGGTTCCCGTGATCGTCACCACCACCCATTTCAGCTCGGCCGTATGCGCCGCGCGCAGCAAGCAGGCGGAGGCGGCCGGCGCCGCCATGGTGATGGTGATGCCGCCCTATCACGGCGCGACCTTCCGCGTCCCCGAGAAAGGCATCGTCGAATTCTTCAAGGTGCTCTCCGGCGCGATCAACATCCCGATCATGATCCAGGACGCGCCGGTTGCCGGCACGCCGCTGTCGGTCGAGTTGCTCGCGCGGCTGTCGCGCGAGTTTTCCAACATCCGCTATTTCAAGATCGAGGTGCCGGGCGCGGCCTCGAAGCTCCGCAGCCTGATCGAGGCGGGCGGCAAGGACATCGAGGGCCCCTGGGACGGCGAGGAGGCGATCACGCTGCTCGCCGATCTCGACGCCGGCGCCACCGGCGCCATGACCGGCGGCGGCTATCCCGACGGCATCCGCCAGATCATCGATCCCTATTTCGCGGGCGATCGCGAAAAGGCGAAGGCCGCCTATGAGCGCTGGCTGCCGCTGATCAATTACGAGAACCGCCAATGCGGCCTGATCGCCTGCAAGGTGATGATGCAGGCCGGCGGCGTGATCAAGTCGGAGGCGGTGCGCCATCCGCTGCAGCCGCTGCATCCGGCGACGCGCGCCGGGCTATTGGAGCTCGCCAAGGAGCGCGACGCGTTGGCGCTCAGGTGGGGGAAGTAATTCTCTCCCCCGTCATTGCGTGAACCTGTCGTAGGGTGGGCAAAGCGAAGCGTACCCACCAACTTGCGCGCCCGCGGGAAGAGCGGTGGGCACGGCGCTTTGCGCCTTTGCCCACCCTACGAAGGCTGCGAGGAGCGACTTGTGCGCCCTCGCTCGAAATGAACGAGGGATGCCCATTTCGCCTGAAGGCGTCGAATTAGCGCGTGCCGGGCCGTTCCCCATGGCCCCGCGATGGCATAATGTACGCGCGCCAACCGGCCGTGCGGAGATTCCCAGGACATCTCGCAACAGCTCTTCTTTTGCCACTATCCCGAGCCAGGTTGGTGCAAACCGACAGAACAGGGAGGCAGTGCCATGACGATGAGGCCGGATCCTACCTTTCACGCATCGCCCAAGCTTGCGATGGAAGCGCCTGCGGAGAATTTTGCTTACACCTTGCTGCTCAGTCCGGATTTCTCAAAGCCGGATGCTCTCGCGGTCATCGACGTCAAGCCGGGATCGCCGACCTATAGCCAGATCGTCCACACCGTAACGATGCCCAACAAGGGTGATGAGTTTCACCATTTCGGCTGGAATGCTTGCTCCTCCGCCCTGTCGCCGCTCGCCGGACACGCCTTCATCGAGCGGCGCTATCTCATCATCCCGGGGCTGCGCTCGTCGCGGATCTACGTGATCGATACCAAGCCCGATCCGACGAAGGCCAAGATCCACAAGATCATCGAGCCAGAGGAGGTCTTCAAGAAGACCGGCTACTCGCGACCGCACACGATCCATTGCGGGCCGGACGGCATTTACGTGAGCACGCTGGGTGGCGGCGGCAAGGACGGCACCAACGGACCTCCGGGCGTCTTCATCATGGATTGCGAGACGTTCGAAGTTCTTGGACGATGGGAGATCGACCGTGGCCCGCAAACGCTGCATTATGATTTCTGGTGGAATCTGCCGCGCGATTACATGGTGACGAGCGAATGGGCGTTACCGCCGCAGTTCGAGAACGGGATCGTCCCGGAAGATCTGCTTGCGAACAAATATGGCCATCGCCTCCACTTCTGGGACCTTCGCGCCCGTCGCAACGTCCAGACCATCGACCTCGGCGCCAATCATCAGATGGCGCTGGAGGTGCGCCCCGCGCACGATCCGGTTCGCGAGTACGGCTTCGTCGGTGTCGTGGTCGACACCACCAACCTCGAAGCGTCGATCTGGACCTGGTGGCGCGAGGGCGGAAAATTCCATGCCGAGAAAACGGCGACGATCCCTCCCGAACCCGCGCCCAAGGAGAAGCTGCCGCCGCTGCTGCAGGGATTTGGCGCCGTGCCGCCGCTGGTGACGGACATCGACCTGTCGATGGACGACCGGTTTCTCTATGTCTCGTGCTGGGGCACGGGTGAGATGCGCCAGTACGACGTCAGCGATCCCAGAAAGCCGAAGCTTGCGGGCTCGGTCCACATCGGCGGCATCGCGCGCCGCACGCCCCATCCGAACGGCAAGCCCTTTGCGGCGGGTCCGCAGATGGTCGAGATCAGCCGCGACGGCCGGCGCGTGTACTGGACCAATTCGCTCTATTCCACCTGGGACGACCAGTTCTATCCCGACGGGGTTCCGGGTGTGGAAGTCATGGCCAATGTCGGTCGGAACGGCGGCCTCGAACTCGACAAGGACTATTTCGTGAGCTTCCCCGACGGATATCGTGCGCACCAGATCAGGCTCGAGGGCGGCGATTGTTCGACGGACTCATTTTGCTACCCGTCGGTCTAGATGGGACGCAGGCGAGCCCGGCCCTTGGCTGGCTGTGGCTCGCGCTTGTTGCGAGCGGTCTCTACCACGGGGTCAATCCGGGAATGGGATGGCCGCTCGCCGTTTCGGCCGGGCTCATGGACAAGAGCCCCCTCGCGCTCTTCCGTGCATTGTGGGCTCTGGCGGCCGGGCACCTCCTGGCAACACTTCTCGTGCTGCTGCCGTTCGCCTTCCTGCTCGTACTGGCCGAATGGCAGCGTCCAATCCAGATCGGTGCGAGTCTTCTCGTCATCGGCTTTGGCGTCTACCGGCTGATCGACCGGCGTCATCCGCGCGCGCTGGCACGAATTCCGCCGACGCAATTGGTGCTCTGGTCATTTGCCGTCGCCATCGCTCACGGCGCTGCCCTGATGCTCGTGCCGATCTATCTCGGGCTCTGCCAGGCCTTCGAGCTCGATGCCGGCCATCAGGCGGCGGGCGCGCTGATGACGGCAAATCTCGGGATGGCGGTGCTGGTGTCGCTGGTGCACGTTGCCGCCATGGTCGGCGCCGGCGGATGTCTGGCGTGGCTGGTCTACCGCCATCTGGGACTGAGGTTCGTCTCGCGAAGCTGGTTCAACCTGGATGCAGTCTGGGCGACCAGCCTCGTTCTGGTTGGCGCAGTGGCGCTCGCTTTCAATCTTGCGGCCTCGCGCTGAGGTCTACCGCACCAAAGCCCACTCGCCGATGATGCGAAACCGCGCCTTGGCATCATCCTGCCTGAACAGCGCAATGCGATCGATCGCGAGCGTCTCGATCCCCAGCGCCGCAAACCGTGTTCGCAGCATCTGAAGGATCGGCCCGCGCCGCTCCGCATCCAGCCGCCCCGTCAGCGTCATGTGGAAGCGGAATTCTTCCATCACGTAAGGATAGCCCCAGCGGTCGAGATAATCGCGCTGCCGCTCGCTGAGCTTCTCCGGCTTGCGCCGAGCGCGATCTTCCGCCGTCAGCGCGGCGCGAAACGGGTCGAACTCGCGAACGCAATCAGCGGCAAGTTGCTGGAGCGCTTCCATCGGCTCGGCCGGAATAACGGCAATGAAGCCGCTGATGGCATCGACCACTGGTCGGATCGCCGGGATCGGACGTGTCCTGCCCGCGAAGGCCGCGCAGGCGGCCAGCAGCTCGGCTTCGGTCTTGCCAGGCGCCAGCGCCATCGGCGCCTTCAGCGTGGCGTGAAAGCCGTATTTGCGAGGATCGGCGCTGACCTCGCGCCAGTCGGGCGCGGCGTGCAGCGCCTGCTCTGGAAACGAAATCTCGCCGCCGCTGTAGGCGTCATAGCCGAGCAGCTCGGCGCCGAAGCGGGAGAGGGCGCTGTCGCGGCCTGCGGCATGATAGATCGCGTAGCGGGGGAAACCTGTCATTGCCTCAGCATAACCAATTTACGCCGCGACGACAGTCTCGCGCGGCGCCGCCACTGCGGTGAGCAGCCGCGTCGCGTCGGTGAGATGCACGAGCCTGCCGCCTGAGATCACCGCGATCAGCCGCGGCCGCAGCTTCACGTTGTCGTCGACGAGGAGAATGTCAGCGCGGCGTCCCTCCGCGAGCAGGCCGCGATCGGTGAGGCCGGTTGCCCGCGCCGGGCCGGCGGAGACCAGATCCCAGGCCTGAGCCAGAGGCACCACGCCATCGGCGGCCAGGCGGAACGCGGCGAGCAGCTGCGCGGGATAATAATAGTCAGACGCCAGCACCGAGCAGAGCCCCTTGGCGATCATGTCGGAGGCCCTGGTCCAGCCGGTGTGGCTGCCGCCGCGCACGACGTTCGGCGCGCCATAGACGATGGCATCGCCGTGGCTGGCCGCAGCCTGCGCCGTCTCCTCGTTGATCGGAAACTCCGCGATCAAGGCGCCGAGCTCGCGAAAGTCCCGGCGCATCGCCGGGCTCGAATCGTCGTGCGAGAGCATCCGCACCTCGGCCCCGCGGGCCGCGGCGGCCAGGCGTGACACCGAGGCGGGCACCTCGTCGGCGCGCGAGACCACGCGCTCGACCAGCCGGTCGAATTCTTCGCTCGACAGACCGGTGCGCTCCACCATGCGGTTGCGCTTGCGTGGGTTGGAGATGTCGGCAACGACGCCGTCCATATGATCGTTGAAGGCGAACAGGTCGACGCGGCCCTCGCTGAGCCACTCTGCGATCTCCGCTTCGGCATCGAGATTGAAGGTCTCGTGCCGCAGGTGGAAGCGGGTGTCGGCAGCGAACTGCGGACGCTGCCGCTCGATCGCCTCCATCAGGCCGCGCGCATTGTCGGCGCTTCGCAGGCCCGGCTCCCACGAGCAGGTCGTGGCGTGAAACACGGTGGTGATGCCGTTGCTGATCGCCTGGCGGTCGCTGTCGGCGAGCGCGACGTCGATCGGAAAGTCGACGCCGGCGCGCGGCATCATCTGCCGCTCGAAGGCATCGCCATGCAGATCGACGATGCCGGGCAGCACCAGCAGGTCACGGGCATCCAGTGCCAGCCGCGCCCGGCCGCGAGAAGCATCGACCTCTGCAATGTCTGTTCCGGAGACGAGAAGGGAGGCTTCGACGAGCTCGGCGCCGATCAGGGCCCGGCCGCCTTCGATGAATATGTCTGTCACGCGACCGCGCTTCGTTTGCTGGCAGGAGAATTGGCGAGTGAGCTCGCTTTTGCTTCGTATGCCGAGAGGAAATCTTCAATCCCGAGCTTGCGGAAATTGGGCAGCGCCTCGCGCAACTTGTCGTGATCCCAGTCCCACCAAGCAAGCCTTGCGAGCCGTCCGGCGATCTCCTCCGAGAATCGCCGCCGCACGATGCGGGCCGGATTGCCGGCGACGATGCTGTAGGCCGGCACGTCCTTGGTGACGATCGCGCCGGCGGCGATCACCGCGCCGGTGCCGATGTTGCGGCCCGGCAGCACGATCGCGCCATGGCCGATCCAGACGTCATGGCCGATATGAACGTGATGCCGGCGGCGCCAGTCGAAGAACTCGAGATCGTCGCTCTCACCTTCGAAATAGGCGCTGGATCGGTAAGTGAAATGCGCCTGAGTGGCGCGATGCATCGGATGGTTGCCGGGATTGATGCGGGTCATCGCCGCGATCGAGCAGAACTTTCCGATGGTGGCGTAGGTGATCTGCGCATCGTTCACGACATAGGAATAATCGCCCATCGCGACTTCATGCAGGATCGTGCGCGCGCCGACTTCGGTGTAGGCGCCAAGCCTGGTCTCATGCAGCTTGGCCGAGGGATCGACGGTCGGCTGAACCGAAAGAGCTTTGGCCATGTTGCATCCGAAGTGCGAGGGCGGGAGTCTTTCTTCGAGCGGCCGGATGACGGTGTCGTGACAATGAGATGACAGGGGATGACGTGCGTAGGATGGCCGCACTGCAGCAGCCTTGTCACACAAGTGTTAACCACGGGCGTTAGCGGTTGGCTCCAGCTACTCTGGAGCCCCTCGATGCTGGTGGTTGAAGGCCTGACGTGTCGCTTCGGCGCGAAGGCCGCCGTGGACGATGCTTCGTTTCAAGTTTCCCCCGGCGGCTTCGTCGGGGTGATCGGGCGATCCGGCGCCGGCAAGTCGACATTGCTGCGGTCCATCAACCGCCTCACCGAGCCCTCCGAAGGCCGCATCCTGTTCGAAGGCGTCGACGTCACCGCGCTGCGCGGCAAGGAGCTGCGGCAGTGGCGTGCGCGGTCGGCGATGATTTTTCAGCAGTTCAACCTCGTGGGCCGGCTCGACGTCCTCACCAATGTGCTGATGGGGCGGCTGTCGACGGTGCCGACATGGCGGTCGCTGCTGCAGCTTTGGCCCGAAGAAGACAAGGCCATCGCGATGTCGGCGCTCGAGCAGTTCGACATGGCTGCCATCGCGGCCCAGCGCGCCGACCAGCTCTCGGGCGGTCAGCAGCAGCGCGTGGCGATCGCGCGGGCGCTGGTTCAGCAGCCCGACATTATCCTTGCCGACGAGCCGATCGCCTCGCTCGATCCCCGCAACACCAAGATCGTGATGGATGCGCTTCTGCGCATCAACAAGCATTTCGGTATCACCGTGCTCTGCAACCTGCATTCGCTCGATCTCGCCCGCAGCTATTGCGACCGCCTGATCGGCATGGCGGCCGGACGCGTGGTGTTCGACGGCGCGCCGGCGGCCTTGACCGATCATATCGCGCGCGAGCTGTACGATCTCGAGGCGAATGAAGTCATGGATGTTGCGCCCGCGGATGCATCGGTCGGCACAGCAGTTCCTGCCCTCCGCACGGTTGCCGTGGCCTGATCGCTGCTTCTTTAAATCGAGCCTAGCGCAGAGCCGGAACTCGACAGTTTCATAACCTTGAAATGGGAGACGTCATGATAGACCGTCGTACGATCGTTGCCGCTGCGGCGGCCCTAGCATTTTCAGTTTCAGCCGCTGCGGCGCAGGACTGGAAGGCGAGATATCCTGAGTTGATCTTCGCAAAAGTCCCCGACGAGAATGCCTCCGGCACCACCAACCGCTGGACGCCTTTGACGGAGTACCTGTCCCGCGAGCTTGGAACGAAGGTCACGCTGCGCATCGCCAATGACTACGCCGCGGTGATCGAAGGTCAGCGTGCAGGAAACATTCACATCGCGATGTACGGCCCGGCGTCCTACGCGCGTGCCTACATCATTGGCGCGAAGGTCGAACCGTTCGCGATCGAGGTGAACGGCGACGGCACCAAAGGCTATTACTCGGTTCTCTATGTCAAAAGCGATTCGAGCTACAAGGACGTCAAGGACCTGCAAGGCAAGAACCTCTGCCTCGTCGATCCCAATTCGACTTCCGGCAACAACGTGCCGCGTTTCGCGATGAACAAGATGGGCATCGACCCGGAAAAGTTCTTCGCCAAGGTGGTCTATTCGGGGAGCCATGAAAACGCGGTGATCGGGCTTTCCCAGGGCACCTGCGACGCGGCGTTCAACTGGTGGAACGACGAGAAGGAATCGAACCTGCTCCGGATGGAACGGAAGGGCATGGCGAAGGCCGCTGATTTCAAGATCATCATGAAGTCCGAGCAGATCGTGAACTCGCCGATGGCCTATCTCAGCAGCCTGCCTGACGACCTCAAGGCGGCGATCAAGAAAGCCGTGCTGGAAATTGCGGTGAAGGACAAGGCGGCTTTCGACAAGATCTATGAGGGGAAGCAATTGCCCTACGTCGAGGTCGACCACAAGGCGTATGAGGCCGTGATCGAACTGACCAAGTTTGTCGACAGCATTCGTAAGCAGAAATCCTGAGGGAAACGAAGGGTTGGACAAGGCGGGCAGATTGCAAGATCTGCCCGTCGGCTCTTCCGAACATCCCATGCGAACAGCAGTTCCCGAATTTCCGGAAGCCAGGCTGCGTGAGCTTGCCGATCGCTATGCGGCTGCAATTGCCGCCAAGCGCCGGCGCGTATGGCTCGGTGCCGCCGTCCTGATCGCCGTTGCCATTGCCGCGGGCTGGATGGGCGAGGTCAGTCTCGGAAATTTTGTCGAGAACTTCTGGCGCTTCCCGGCCTATTTCGTCAGCATCGCACCCAAATTTTCGTTCGCGACCGCATGGAGCGATTTGGCGGACTGGCTGTGGGGATTGCCGCGCTGGGCACGGCTTCTCGGGGATACGTTGCTGATAGCCTATATGGGCACCCTCTCGGGTGCGCTGTGCGGTTTCGCGCTTTGCTTCCTCGCCTCGGCCAATCTCGTGAAATCAGGAACGACTGTTTTCGTCACCCGGCGCGTTCTGGAGTTTTTCAGGACCGTGCCGGAGATCGTGTTTGCCCTGATCTTCGTGCTGGCCTTTGGTCTCGGGCCGCTGCCGGGCGTTCTGGCGATTGCAATCCATACCGCCGGAGCGTTGGGCAAGCAATTCGCCGAGGTTGTCGAGAACATCGACAGCAAGCCGGTCGAAGGGGTGGCGGCAAGCGGGGGCAGCTGGGTTCAGGTTGTTCGGTTCGGCGCGTTGCCTCAGGTCCTCTCGAACTTCGTGAGCTATGCCTTGCTCAGGTTCGAGATCAACGTGCGTGGCGCGGCCGTGATGGGCTTCGTCGGCGCCGGCGGGATCGGCCAGGATCTGATCGAGGCGGTTCGCAAGTTCTACTTCACCGACGTCAGCGCCATCCTGCTGCTCATCGTCCTTACCGTCATGTTGATCGACTTCCTGACGGAACGGTTGCGACACCGCCTGCTCGGGCTGGAGGGAAGCACCCGATGAGCTCCTTCAGTTTTGAAAACCGGGCCGGCATTGCCCAACGGTATCCCGACGTCTTCCGGACCGATTGGTGGCAGCGGGGAAGGATCGCAATACTCGTCGGCGGGACGGTCGGGCTGTTCCTGTTCGGGATCGTCCAGCTCGATATTCCCTTTAATCGGCTCTCCCTGGGCATGGTCAGGCTGGGCGAATTCGTCCAGCTCATGTTGCCGCCCAACCCGGGTTCTTGGGCGGAGGTTCTGAAATATCTGCATGCGCTCGGAGAGACGGTGTCGATCGCGTTTCTCGGCACCCTGGGCGGCGCGCTGCTCGCGCTGCCGGTATCCCTGCTCGCGGCGCGCAACGTGGTTGCAAACCGGATCATCCGCCTATTGACGCGTCGTGGCCTCGATACCATCCGTGGAGTCGACACTTTGATCTGGGCACTGATCTGGGTCGGCGTCGTGGGGCTGGGGCCGTTTGCCGGCATCCTGGCCGTGATCTGCAGCGATTTCGGAACGTTCGGCAAGCTGTTCTCGGAAGCGATCGAGGTCGCCGAGAAGAACCCCGCGGAAGGCGTTCGGTCATCGGGCGGCAACCATCTCCACAGCGTCCGCTTCGGATTGCTGCCGCAGGTGTTCCCGGTCTTGCTGAGCCAGGTGCTCTACTATTTCGAGTCGAATACGCGATCGGCGACGATCATCGGAATCGTTGGCGCTGGCGGCATTGGCCTTCAGCTTGCCGAACAGATCCGGGTGCTGGAATGGCAGAAGGTATCGTTTCTGATCCTGCTGATCCTGGTAACTGTATCGTCGATCGACTGGATTTCCGGCAAGCTGCGCTTCGCGATCATCGGCAAGCGGACGGTCGCCTAACGTCGTGCTGCAGTCTTATCCGTTCCGATTGGATCGGAACGGAGCTCTGATTTTTGTTTTGACGCGTTTTCTCGACGCAAATCGTTTCCACCCCGGATCAAGTCCGAGGGCAGGCTTCGCTGGAAAACGCTCTGATCTAAGCGTTCTCCACCAAAAACTCCACCCGCTCTGCCGCAAAGCGCGAGTGCTTCGTCACCAGCGGCTTGCCCATGAGATCATGGTCGGTGGCGTCGACCACCAGGATCGGCCGCCCCAGCGCCAGGTCGAGCCGTGCGGCGTCGCTCGCGTCGACGATCCCTGCGGTGATTCTCGTCGCGCCGCGGCGATAATCGCGGACGCCGAAATGCTCCAGCAGCTTCGTCATCGAGCGCGTTGCTGCGAACACGGCGCCCGCGTCCGGGAACAGGTCAGCCGAGAGCCAGGTGGTGGAAACACAGATCGGGGTGCGGTCGGCGAGGCGAATCGCCTCGATCCGCACCAGCGGCGCGCCGGTCTTCAATCCCAGCTCTCGTGCGAGCTCGCGCGTCGCAACGTCATCGGTCGCCTCGATCAGCCGGCCATGCGGTTCGCGGCCATCGGCGCCGACGATCTCGGAGAAGCGCGTGCGCGAGCGCAAGGGATAAGCGAGCTTTTGCGCCTCGACATAGGTTCCGCTGCCGCGCTCGGCGCGCACCAGGCCGCGCTCGGCGAGGGCTGCCAACGCGCGCCGCACGGTGTGGCGGTTGACGCGATAGGTTTCGGCGATCTCCATCTCGCCCGGCAATTTGTCGCCGGCCGCAAAGCGGCCGTCGGCGATGCCGCGCTCGATGCCATCGGCCACGAGGCGCCATAGCGCGACGCCCGAGGAGGCTGTGTCCTGCATGCTCATGTCGCGGGAAACCTACTCCAGAAATCACGGCATTGTCACGAAACAGTCATGGCGCGTCCGTATGAAGTTGTCTATTATCATAGACAACTTCGACGCGGCAAGTTCTGTCAAAAAGCTCGGTGGACCAGGTGACCCAGCACAACGACCAGCAAGCCCAGCGCAAGGCCGCAATGGCGGTGCTGGCGCACGCGGAGGCGGGCGAGATCGCCGCTCGCCTCCGCAACTTGTCCCTCCCGGGCCATCAGGATCTGCGCACGCCCGAGAACGGCCTCGTCATGCTGCGCGGCCGGGTCGGCGGCGACGGCGCGCCGTTCAATCTCGGCGAAGCGACGGTGTCGCGCGCCGCGGTGCGGCTTGCGAGCGGCGAGGTCGGGTTCGGCTACACGCTCGGCCGCGACGGTGAGAAGGCGCGGCTGATCGCGCTGTGCGATGCGCTGGTGCAGTCCCGCGATTTCGGCGGAGCGGTGGAGCGCGACGTTATCGCGCCGTTGCGCGAGCAGCTTATGGTCAGGCGCAAGCAGGCGGCGGCAGCGGCCGCCGCGACGAAGGTTGATTTCTACACCATGGTGCGCGGTGAGGGGTGAGATCATGACCACGATTGCGGAACTGCCGCCGGGTTTCGCCGACAAGGTGCTGTCGGCGCAATCGACCTTTCGCTCGGTCATGGACGCCATGGCGCGGCCGGGCTCGGTCCAGCGCATCGTGCCGATGGCGGGCGCGCCAGGGCCGATGATGCGAGGCACCGCCGCGATCGCGCTGACGCTGTTCGACCACGACACGCCGCTCTGGCTCGACGCACGGATGGCGGAAAGCGCGGACGTGACGAAGTGGCTGAAGTTCCACACCGGAGCGCCGGTTGTGCAGGATTCGTCGGTTGCTTCGTTCGCGCTCATCAGTGACGGCGGCGCCTTGCCTTCGTTCGAATCCTTCGCGCTCGGCACCAGCGAGTATCCGGACCGGTCGACCACGGTCATCATCCAGGTCGACAGCCTCGCCTCCGGGCGCAGCTTCGAGCTGCGCGGCCCCGGCATTGACGGGGTCGCCACGCTGCAAGCGTCGATCAAGCCGTTCGACCTGTTCGAGCGCCTGCATATCAACGAGGCGCTGTTTCCGCGCGGCATCGATGTGATGCTGGTCGCCGATAACGCCGTGGTCGCGATCCCCCGCACCACGCGCGTCGTGAGCAAGGGAAGCTAGAAGCATGTATGTCGCAGTCAAAGGCGGCGAACGCGCCATCGAGAACGCCCATCGCCTGCTCGCGCATAAGCGGCGCGGCGACCAGAGCGTTGCGGAAATCACGCTCGACCAGATCTCGGAGCAGCTCGGCCTGGCCGTCGATCGCGTCATGAGCGAAGGCTCGCTCTATGACCGCGAGCTCGCGTCGCTTGCGATCAAGCAGGCGCGCGGCGATTTGATCGAGGCGATCTTCCTGGTTCGCGCCTTCCGCGCCACGCTGCCGCGCTTCGGTGCCAGCGAGCCGGTCGACACCGGCATCATGCGGGTGCAGCGGCGGGTGTCGGCGACCTTCAAGGACATTCCCGGCGGCCAGATCCTGGGGCCGACCTTCGACTACACGCACCGCCTGCTCGATCCATCGCTCGCCCAAGGTTTTGTGCCGGAGAGGCCGGCTGCGGCCGAAGCCTCCACCGCGCCGACGCCGCGCGTGACAGACATTCTCGGGCGCGACGGGCTGATCGAATCATCGCCGGAAGCCGAGGACGGCACCAGCGTCGGCGATCTCACCCGCGAGCCGCTGAATTTCCCCGCGGACCGTGATTTGCGCCTGCAAAACCTCGCGCGCGGTGACGAAGGCTTTCTGCTCGCGATGGGCTATTCCACCCAGCGCGGCTACGGCCGCAACCATCCCTTCGTCGGCGAGATCCGCTTCGGCGAGGTCGAGGTCGAATTCGTCGCGGAAGACGTCGGCTTCGCCGTGCCGCTCGGTGCGATCGAGCTCACCGAGTGCCAGATGGTCAACCAGTTCAAGGGCTCGGCGACCGAGGCGCCGTGCTTCACCCGCGGCTATGGCCTCGCCTTCGGCCAGAGCGAACGCAAGACCATGTCGATGGCGCTGGTCGACCGCGCATTGCGCGCCCGTGAGCTCGGCGAGGAGGCGCTCGCACCGGCGCAGGACGAGGAGTTCGTGATGTCGCATTCGGACAACGTCCAGGCGACCGGCTTCGTCGAGCACCTGAAGCTGCCGCACTATGTCGACTTCCAGTCCGAGCTCGGCCTGCTCCGAAAGCTGCGTCAGGAGTTCGCCGATGCCAATACGCCCGATGCCATGAAGGAGGCCGCGGAATGAACGCGCCCGCCTACAATTTCGCCTATCTCGACGAGCAGACCAAGCGCATGATCCGCCGCGCGATCCTCAAGGCGATCGCCATCCCCGGCTATCAGGTGCCGTTCGCCAGCCGCGAAATGCCGATGCCCTATGGCTGGGGCACCGGCGGCGTGCAGGTCACCGCCGCGATCCTGGGCCCGCAGGACGTGCTGAAGGTGATCGACCAGGGCTCCGACGACACCACCAACGCGATTTCGATCCGCAAATTCTTCGCCAAGACCGCGGGCGTTGCGACCACGACGGCGACGGACGAGGCAACCGTGATCCAGACCCGTCACCGCATCCCGGAGACGGCGCTGCGTGCGAACCAGGTGCTGGTCTATCAGGTACCGATCCCCGAGCCCCTGCGCTTCCTCGAGCCACGCGAGACCGAGACGCGGCGCATGCACGCGCTGGCCGAATACGGCCTGATGCATGTGAAGCTCTACGAGGACATCGCCCGCTTCGGCCACATCGCCACCGCCTATGCCTATCCCGTGAAGGTCAACGCGCGCTACGTGATGGACCCGTCGCCGACACCGAAATTCGACAATCCCAAGATGGACAATTCCCCGGCGCTGCAATTGTTCGGCGCCGGCCGCGAGAAGCGCATCTACGCGATCCCGCCCTACACGCAAGTGGTGTCGCTCGATTTCGAGGATCACCCGTTCGAGCCCTACCGCTTCAACGCGCCCTGCGCGCTGTGTGGCGCGGAGAATTCCTATCTCGACGAGATCGTGACCGACGACAAGGGCGGCCGCATGTTCGTCTGCTCGGACACCGATTATTGCGAGGGCCGCCAGGGCGCCGGCCATCACGGCAGCCTCAGTGCCGCGCCGTACAAGGATAAGGCGCAGGAGGCCGCGAATGGCTGATCAGAATCTGGTCGAGAACGACGAGCCGCTGCTGGTCGCAAAATCCCTCAGCAAGTCGTTCGGCCGCATCAATGCCTGTCGCGGCGTGTCGTTCTCGCTCTATCCCGGCGAGGTGTTGGCGATCGTCGGCGAATCCGGCTCGGGCAAGTCGACGCTGCTGCAAATGCTGTCGGGCCAGCTCGCGCCGAGTGCAGGCCATGTGTCCTATCGGATGCGTGATGGCGTCACCCGCGATCTCACGACGCTCGGCGAGGCCGAGCGCCGCTTCCTGTTCCGCACCGATTGGGGCTTTGTGCATCAAGACCCCGCGCAGGGCCTGCGCATGGCAGTCTCGGCCGGCGCCAATGTCGGCGAGCGGCTGATGGCGGTGGGGTGGAATCACTACGGCCGCATCCGTGAGACCGCGTCGGATTGGCTGACGCGCGTCGAGATCGACGTCGCGCGCATCGACGATGCGCCGCGCACCTATTCCGGCGGCATGCGCCAGCGCCTCCAGATCGCCCGCAACCTCGTTACCGAGCCGCGGCTCGTGTTCATGGACGAGCCGACCGGCGGCCTTGACGTATCGGTGCAGGCGCGCCTGCTCGATCTCTTGCGCAGCCTCGTCGCCGAGCTGAACCTCGCCGTCATCATCGTCACCCACGATCTCGCGGTGGCGCGCCTCTTGTCGCACCGCGTGATGGTGATGAAAGGCGGCCGCGTCATCGAGACCGGTCTCACGGACCAGGTGCTCGACGACCCGCGCGAGCCCTATACCCAGCTCCTCGTCTCCTCGATCCTGCCGCCATGAACTTTACGATATGAGCTTTCCAATGACCGCCATGATCGACATCACTGACGCCGGCAAGACCTTTACGATGCACCTGCAGGGCGGCATCGAGCTGCCTGTCGTGCGTGGCGTGACCTTCCAGGTCAATCCAGGCGAGTGCGTCGTGCTGTCGGGGCCGTCGGGCGCCGGCAAGTCGTCCATCCTGAAGATGATCTTCGGCAATTATCGCTGCGATAGCGGCTGCATCGGCATCCGCCATCGCGGCAAAGTGGTCGATCTTGCCACCGCCGAGCCACGCCAGGTGCTCAACATCCGCCGCTCCACCATCGGCTATGTCAGCCAGTTCCTGCGCGCGGTGCCGCGCGTCGCCACCATCGACGTCGTCGCGGAGCCGCTGATCGCGAATGGCATGAGCCGGGCAGACGCACAGGCGCGCGCCGGCGAGCTGCTGCATCGTCTCAACATCCCCGAACGGCTCTGGCAGCTTCCCCCCGCGACCTTCTCCGGCGGCGAGCAGCAGCGCGTGAACATCGCCCGTGGCTTCATCTCCGACCTGCCGATCCTTCTGCTGGACGAGCCGACCGCCTCGCTCGATGCGGCCAATCGCGCCGTGGTGGTCGAGCTGGTCGCTGAAAAGAAACGTCAGGGCGTCGCCATGGTTGCCATTGTCCATGACGACGAAATCCGTCATTTGATTGCCGACCGCATCGTCGACGTCACCGGCTTTGCCGCCGCGGCCTGAAGGAATGGGGAAATGAAGAAGGAATCCGTGATCGCCAACGCCAGGATCGTGCTGGCTGACCGGGTGATCGAACAGGGCTGGCTCGCGCTTGCCGACGGCCGCATTGCGGAGATCGGCGAGGGGACTGCGCCCGCGGGTGCCGAGGATGCCGGCGGCGATCTGATCATGCCCGGCCTGATCGAACTCCACACCGACCATCTCGAGGCGCATTACGTGCCGCGGCCAAAGGTGTTCTGGAATCCTGTCGCCGCCGTCATCTCCTATGACGGCCAGCTTGCGACCTCGGGCATCACCACCGTGTTCGATTCGCTCCGGGTCTGGCGCGAGGACGGCGCCGAGGAGGTCGATGGCCGCGCCGGCGTGCTCGCCGCCGCGATCACCACCGCGCGCGAGGCCAACCTGCTGCGCGCCGATCACTTCCTGCATCTGCGCTGCGAGATCCCGATGCCGAGCGTGGTCGAGGAGGCCAAGGAGCTGATCGACCGTCCCGACGTCAAGCTGATGTCGCTGATGGACCACACGCCGGGCCAGCGCCAGTTTCGCGACGAGGTCAAGCTGCGCGACTATTACCGCGGCAAGGGCGGCGGCAAGACCGATGCCGAGCTCGACGAATTATTCGCAAAGCGCTTCGAGTATCAGAGGCTCTACGCCGCGGCCAACATGCGCGAGATCGTAGCGCTGGCGCATCAGTACAACATTCCGCTAGCGAGCCACGACGACACCACCGAGGAGAACGTCGCGGACGCCGTGCGCGACCGCGTCTCGGTCGCGGAATTCCCGACCACGCTGGAGGCCGCGCGCGGCCTGCACCAGGCCGGCATCGACATCCTGATGGGCGCGCCGAACGTGGTGCGCGGCGGCTCGCACTCCGGCAACATCGCCGCGGTCGATCTCGCCCGCGAGGGCCTGCTCGACATCCTGTCGTCGGATTACATTCCGTCGAGCCTTTTGATGGCCGCGTTGCAATTGCCCGAGCATGTGCCCGCGATCAGCCTTCCGGCCGCGGTCCGCACCGTGACGAAAGCGCCCGCCGAAGCGGTCGGCCTCACCGACCGCGGCGAGGTCGCGACCGGCAAGCGCGCCGATCTGATCCGCGTCCATGTCGCAGGCCACGTTCCCGTGGTCCGCAGCGTCTGGCGCGAAGGACACCGCGTCGCATGAGCGAGATGGCGGCCACGGGCGAAGGCGAGACGGGTGCGATCGGCCCCGGCCGGCTCGTGCTCGTGGTCGGCCCCAGCGGCGCCGGCAAGGATACCTTGCTGCGGCTGGCCCAGGCGGCTTGCAGCGACGATCCCGACATCGTCTTCCCGCGCCGCATCGTGACGCGTGCGTCCTCGGCCGATGAAGACAATATCGCGGTCAGTCCCGACGAATTCCGCCGCGCGTGCGAGCACGGCGACTTTGCCGTGCACTGGGAGGCGCATGGGCATTCCTATGCACTGCCGCTCGAGATCAACGACGACGTCCGCGCGGGCCGCACCATCGTTGCCAACGTCTCACGCACCGTGATCTCTGCCTTGCGCCGCGCCTATGCCAACGTCGTGGTGGTCGCGATCACGGCGCCGCCGGACGTATTGGCGCAGCGGCTTGCCGCGCGCGCCCGGAAAAGCGATGGCAACATCGCCGAGCGGCTGTCGCGCAGCGTCGATGACGCCTCGGCACACGCCGATGTCACCATCCTCAATGCCGGCAGCGCCGACTATCACAGCCGCCAGCTCGTGCGCGTGATCAGGAATCAAGGCTGGCAAGATTAGTTGCGGGCAATAACACGGAGAGAGTGGAATGACGGTGATTGAAACGGTCGAGCAGCTGGAGGCCATCTACGGCGTCACGAACGATGCCTCGACCGTCAAAGTTGCCGACCACGTCACCCCGCTCTACCGCATCTTCATCGAGAAGGCGCCGTTCGCCGCGCTCGCCACCATCGGGCCCGAAGGCATCGACTGCTCGCCGCGCGGCGATCTGCCCGGCTTTGTCCGCATCCACGACCCCAAGACGCTGATGCTGCCCGACCGCCGTGGCAACAACCGGGTCGATTCCTTGCGCAATATCGTGCGCGACCCGCGCGTGTCGCTGATGTTCCTGATTCCCGGCTCGGGCAATGCGGTGCGGGCGAACGGCCGCGCGCATCTGTCGATCGATCCGGAACTGCTGGCCTCGTTCAAGGTCGAGGGCAAGGCGCCGCGCAGCGTCATGGTGATGAACGTTGACGAAATCTACTTCCAGTGCGCCCGCGCCATCGTTCGCTCCGACCTCTGGAATCCCGACAAGCGCGTCGATCCGAAGACGCTGCCGACACCGGGGCAGATTCTTGCGGAGATGAGCGACAACAAAGTCGGCGGCGCGGAATACGACCGCATCTGGCCCGAGCGCGCCGCCGCGACGATGTGGTGAGTGAGCCGTCTCTTTCCACGATCGACGGAATCGTAGGGTGGGCAAAGGCGCATTTGCGCCGTGCCCACGACCTGCCCAACGCGGCGAAGAAATCGTGGGCACGCCTCGCTTTGCCCACCCCACAGACGCCCGCGATGTGGTGCCGACCACTTCTGACCGCGCCAGATGAATCCGCCTGACGCCGCCTGAGCTGATCAGCTCTGGCGGCGCGCCCTGGTGCGCGCCGCCTTCTTCGCGGCGGCGGAGCGCACCTTGGCACCCTTGGTGTGGCTTGCCTTGCGCGCGGCGGCTGAACGGGACGCTGCGGTTCGGCGGCTTGCGGCTCGCTTGGCCTGTTTCGACAGCGCACTGCGCGATGCGGTCGATCGCGGTTCCTTCTTCAGAGCGTTCGTGGCGGCGCGCGATACTTTTGGCCTCCGCTTCGGCGTGCGTTTGCCCTGGCCGACCTCGTAAGCGTACTTGGCACTACGGCGCGTCGACTTCTTAGTGCTTCCCTTGCGCGGTGGCGGCAGATCGACACCGGCGCGACGCGCTTCGGAGAGGCCGATCGCGATGGCCTGCTTGGTCGAGCGTGCGCCGTGCTTGCCTTTCCGGATCCTGTCGATCTCGTCCTTGACGAATTCGCCGGCCTGCGTGCTGGCCGACTTGCCGGCGCGCTTGTCTTGCCTGGCTTTGCGAATGACTTCCTGTCTCGGCATGGTCCAGTTCCCTTCTGAGTGAGAGGGATGTCTGACCGCAACGCGCAAGACGGAAGATTGATCCGCCTAAAGCATGATCCGGAAAAGTGCGAAGCGGTTTTCCGGAAAGATCATGCGTAGACAACTTTAGTTCCTCAGCGCCGCCAGCAGCTCGTCCGGCCGCTCGGCCATGATCATGTGGCCGGCGCCGGGCACCACAACGGTCTTTGCATGCGGGATCGCCGCGGCGAGCGCCTTGCCGGCCTTCGCCGGCGTCATCATGTCCCGCTCGCCGAGGATGAGCGTCGTCGGCACCTTCACGGTCGCCGCAGCGGCAAGCGCATTCGTATAGGAGTTGCAGGCCGACAGATCCCTGAACAGCACGCCCGGCTCGCATGCCCTGAGCACCGCCTGCGCGCCGCCATGCATCCACAGGCCCGGCGCCAGGCTGCCGCCGAGCTCCGCGTTGAAGCCGAGGCCCCAGATCGAGACCATGTCGTTGGCATCCTGCGAGTTGGCTTCGGCGGCTTTCAACAGATCCGGACCCACCGTCATGGTCGCGGCGGTGCCGATCAGGCTCAGCGCTGACACCTTGTCGGGATGTCGCGCGGCGGTCTCCAGCGAGATCAGCGAGCCCATGGAGTGACCGATCAGATGCGCCTTTGCGGCGCCCGCCGCATCGAGCAGCGCCGCCGTCCAGTCGGCCATCTCGGCGATGCTGCCGAGCGAAGGCCCAGTAGAGCGGCCGTGGCCGGGCAGGTCGGGCGCCAGCACGGCAAAGCCGTGATGGGCGAACCAGCGCGTATGCAACGCCCAGGTCGAATGGTCGAAGCCGGCGCCGTGGATGAAGACGACCGCGGGCAGGGACTTGTCGAAGTCGCGGCCACCGGTTGCGACAAACACATCGGTGCCGTTGACGGAGAGCTTCATGGTGTCAGGCCTTTTGCGAGATGCGCAGCGCTTGGTTGAGGTCGTCGATGATGTCGCTTGCGGTCTCGATGCCGACCGAGAGCCGCACCAGCTCTTCGCCGATGCCGGCCGCCTTGAGCTGCTCGGCGTCCATCTGCTGATGCGTGGTCGAGGCCGGATGGATCACCAGCGTCTTGGCGTCGCCGACATTGGCGAGATGGCTGATCATGCGTAAGCTCTCGATGAACTTGCGTCCGGCAGGCCGGCCGCCCTTGATGCCGAAGGAGACGATCGAGCCGGCACCGCGCGGCAGCAGCGTCTTGGCAAGCTGGTAGTCCGTATGGTCCTCGAGCGACGGGTGCAGCACCCAGTCCACGGCCTTGTTGGACTTCAGCGCCTCCAGCACCAGATGCGTGTTCTGCATATGCCGGTCCATGCGCACGCCGAGCGTCTCGACGCCCTGGAGCAGCTGGAACGCATTGGTCGGCGACAGGCAGGCGCCGAAATCGCGCAGGCCTTCCGTGCGGGCGCGCATGATGAACGCGGCGGTGCCGAACTGCTCGTCGAAGACGATGCCGTGATAGCCGCCATAGGGCTCAGTCAGCACGCCGAACTTGCCGGAGGAGCGCCAGTCGAAGCGGCCGCCGTCCACGATAGCGCCGCCGATCGCAATGCCGTGGCCGCCGATCCATTTGGTTGCCGAATGCATCACGATGTCGGCGCCGAGCTCGATCGGACGGCTGAGATAGGGCGTGGCGAAGGTGTTGTCGATCAGAAGCGGAATCTTGGCCTCATGCGCGATCGCCGCAACCTTCGGGATGTCGAGCACCTCGAGGCCGGGGTTGCCGATGGTCTCGCCGATCACGAGCTTCGTGTTCGGTTTGATCGCCGCGCGGAATGCGTCGAGATCGCGTGGTTTCACAAACGTCGTGGTGATGCCGAAGCGGGGCAGCGTGTGCGCCAACAAATTGATGGTGCCGCCATAGAGCGAGCTCGACGCCACGATGTGGTCGCCGGCATTGAGCAGCGTGGCGATGGCGAGGTGCAGCGCCGCCTGGCCGCTCGCCGTGCAGATCGCGCCGACGCCGCCTTCCAGCGCCGCAAGCCGCTCCTCCAGCACGCCGGTGGTCGGATTGGAGATGCGCGTATAGATGTGGCCGGCGCGCTCCAGATTGAACAGCGCGGCGGCGTGATCGGAATCCTGGAACACGTAGGACGTGGTCTGGTAGATCGGCACCGCCCGGGCGCCGGTCGTGGGATCCGGATGCTGGCCCGCATGCAGGCTCAGGGTCTCGAAGGCAGGCGGTTTCGGCGCGGGCATGCGTGGCCTCGTTGATCGGTCGGCGATGGCGGCCGTTGTGCCACAAAACGGAGCGGTACGTCAGCCCATTGACAGCGCTGGGTTTGAAGCGAGCTCCAGCCGCGCCGGCGGTGCGCTCCCTCGCCCCGTTCTTACGGGGAGAGGGTTGGGGTGAGGGGCTCTCTCCACGAAGATGGTGGCAGCTGGACTCGCGGAGGCTCCCCCTCACCCGGAATTTGCTGCGCAAATTTCCGGCCTCTCCCCGCAAGCGGGAGAGGCGAAGAGGCGCCGTCCGCGCTTCACCCCCCGATCGCCTGCTCGATGGTCCGCGCCTCCTGCAGCAGGATCTCCGCGACCTCCTGCTCGCGCCTTGGCCCGAGCCTCGTGCGAACGGCGGAGACCGTCATCGCTGCAGCCGGTTGCCCGTCCGGCGTCTTGATCCAGGTCGAGATCGATTTCGTCCCCTGCACCAGTCCGATCTCTCTCATGCCATATCCCAGCCGCCTGGCGGCGGTGACCTCGCCGAGCACGGTCGCGACGTCGGTCCGGTAGGCCTCGAACCGCTTCTCGTTCGCCGCGACGATCTTTCGCGCCTCCTGCGCCGGCATTGCGGCGAGAATGGCAACGCCGGCGCTGGAGACGCCGAGCGGCCGGCGCGCGCCGACCTCGATCGACAGCACCTGGATCGGGTAGACGCCGATCCGGCGATCGACGCAGAGCGTGTCGTTGCCGGTGCGCACCGTCAGGAACAGCGTGTCGCCGATCGCGGCGGACGCGCGCTGCAGCGACGGATTTGCGGCGACCAAGAGCCGCGATGGCCGCGGACGCGCCAGCGCCAGTTCCGGTACCTGGTTGCCGATCGCGTAGCGGCCGCTCCGGCCGTGCCGCTCGACGATGCCTTCCTCGATCAGCACGTGGACGATGCGATGCACGGTGGGGCGGGTGAGGCCGGTGGTGCGGACCACCTCTGCCAATGGCACACCGTCCTCGCGCCCTGCGGCCAGGATGCGCAGCACCGCGAGCGCGCGCCGGATCGCCTGCGCGCCATGTCGCGGCTCCACGGCGCTGCGGGTGGATTTCGTTGCGCGTCGTTTGTCCATAATATGGACAAGAACGCCACAATTCGCTCGACAGGGCAAGCGCGCATCTGGAGATTGCGCTTCGATCGGGATGCCATGCACGAAAGTCTGCGCCCGATATGGAATTGGAAGCGCCGCCGGGAGGTTAACATGAGATTAATCTGGATTGCCATCGCTGCAGCAGCCGCAATGTTGGCGGGACCCGCCTCCGGCCAGCAATGGCCGGCGCGCAACGTCAAGCTGATCGTGCCCTATCCCGCCGGCGGCAATGTCGACAGCGCCGCGCGCATCGTCGCCGACAAGCTCCAGGAGAAGCTCGGCCAACCCTTCGTCATCGAGAACAAGGCCGGCGCCGGCGGCATGATCGCGGGCGAAGCCTTCGCGAAATCGGCGCCCGACGGCTACACGCTGTTCGTCGGCGCCAACGGCCCGGTGCTGTTCGCGACCGAGATCAACAAGCGCGACGCCTACAATTGGAAGAAGGACTTTCTCCCGATCTCGACGATCTCGATGACGCCGCTGGTGCTCGAGGTTCATCCCTCGGTGCAGGCGACCACGCTCAAGGAGTTTCTCGACCTCGCCAAGCGCGAGCCCGGCAAGCTGACCATGGCCTCGCCCGGTCCCGGCACCACCAACCATCTGCTCAGCGAGCTGATGCAGTCGAATCTCGGCCTGCAATGGGTCACGGCGCATTACCGCGGCAATGCGCCGGCCATCAACGATCTCCTGGGCGGTCAGGTGCAGTTCGCCTTCGACCAGCTCACGGTCAGCCTCCAGCACATCAAGGCCGGCCTGTTCCGCGCGCTCGCCGTCACCTCACCGCATCGATTGAAATCGCTGCCCGACGTGCCGACCTTCGCCGAGCTCGGCTACAAGGACTTCGACGGCCAGACCTTCACCGGCCTGTTCGCGCCCGCTGGCACGCCTGCGCCCATCGTCGAGAAGCTGCACGAGACGCTGGTCGCGATCCTCAAGGACCCTGCCATTGCGGACAAGTTCGAGAAGCTCGGCGGCGAAGCCACGCCGATGACGCCGGCCGAGTTCAAGGCTTATCTCGAGCGCGAGGACGCCAAGTGGATTCCGGTGGTGCGCAAGGCCAATATCAGGGCGGACTGATCGATGCGGATCGATCCGACCGAGCTCGGCGCCGAGCGCATCTACCGCCTGATGACCGGCATCGTGGTGCCGCGCCCGATCGCCTGGGTGACGAGCTTGTCAGCTACGGGCGTGCTCAATCTCGCTCCGTTCAGCGCCTTCACCTTCGTCTCGCAGAAGCCGCCGATGCTCGCCATCAGCGTCGGCCGCAAGGGCGCCGACTACAAGGACACCGCGCACAACATCCTCGACACCGAGGAATATGTGATCCACATCGCGGATACGCCGCTGATGAATGCCGTGCACGACTCATCGGTCGAGCATCCGCCCGAGATCAGCGAGGTGGAGCATCTCGGCCTGGAGACGCTCGTGAGCGAGCGCATCAAGGTGCCGCGGCTTGCCGCCGCGCCGGTCGCGATGGAGTGCCGATTCCGGCAGTGCCTCGAATTCGGTGACGCCAAGAGCCGGCTCATCGTCGGCGAGGTCGTGCTGTTCCATTTGCGCGACGGTCTCGTCAACGACGGTAAGGTCGAGACCAGGGCGCTCGACCCGATCGCGCGCATCGGCGGGCCGCGCTACGCCCGCCTCGGCGAGATCGTGACGCTGGGCAGCGTGTTCCAGACTCCCAAGTCGAAAGACTGAGCGTGCGGGCCTCATCGCCGGCCGCCGCCCCAAGATCATCGGAGGACATACAATGCGACTGCTGAGCTATCTGCTGGACGGCGAGGCGCGCTACGGCGCGGCCGTGGACGGCGGCGTGGTCGATCTGACCAGGCGCATCGGCCGCGACTATTCGGACGTCAAGGCGCTGATCGCGGCCAACGCACTCGCCGAAGCGCAGGAGGCCGTCGCGGGGCAAAAGCCGGATCATGCGCTGGACAAGCTCGTCCTGTTGCCGCCGGTGCTGGCGCCGGAGAAGCTCTGGTGCATCGGCGTCAATTACGCCGAGCGCAACGCTGAGTATAAAGACAATTCGGACCTGCCCAAATATCCCAGCCTGTTCGTGCGCAGCATGTCCTCGATGACGGGCTCCGGCCAGCCGATCGAGAAGCCGAAGGTTTCGGACCAGCTCGACTATGAAGGCGAGCTCGTCATCGTGGTCGGGCAGGGCGGCCGCCACATTCCGCGCGAAAAAGCGTGGTCGCACATCTTCGGCATGACACTGTGCAATGAGGGCACGATCCGCGACTGGCTGCGCCACGGCAAGTTCAACGTCACGCAGGGCAAGAATTTTGATCGCTCCGGCAGCATCGGCCCGTGGATCGTGACGTCTGACGAGCTCGACCCGCGCGGGCCTCACGACATCACTACGCGCGTCAACGGCGAGGTGCGCCAGCAGGACACCACCGAGCGGCTGATGTTCCCGTTCGATTTCCTGATTTCCTATCTCTCGACCTTCGCGACCCTCAAGCCTGGCGACATGATCGTGACGGGCACACCGACCGGCGCGGGCGCCCGGTTCGATCCGCCACGCTGGCTCAGGGACGGCGACGTCGTCGAGGTCGAGTCCAGCCGCATCGGCGTGCTGCGCAACACCGTGGCGGCGGAGCAGTAAAACGATGCTGGATTCCGCCACGATCGAACGCCTCGCCGCCCGGCTCGATGAAGCCGAGCGAACCAAGACGCTGATCCCGATGTTCACCAAGGACTATCCGGAGTTCAGCATCGAGGATGCCTACGCGGTCCAGCGCGCCTGGACGAAACTCCAGCTCGGCCGCGGCCGAATCATCAAGGGCCACAAAATCGGTCTGACCTCGAAGGCGATGCAGAACGCGGTCGGCATCAACGAGCCCGATTACGGCGTGCTGTTCGCCGACATGTTTTACCCCGATGCCACGCCTGTTCCATTCGACCGCTTCCACGCGCCGCGCATCGAGGTCGAGCTCGCCTTCGTGCTGAAGGCGCCGCTGCGCGGGCCCGATTGCACCATTTTCGACGTGCTCAACGCCACCGACTACGTCACGCCTGCGCTGGAGATTCTGGAGACGCGCATGCACCGCGTCGACCCCGAGACGGGCAGGACCCGCAAGGTGATGGACACGATCTCGGACAACGCGGCCAATGCCGCGCTGGTGCTCGGCGGCCGGCCGATCCGCCCGATGGATGCGGACCTGCGCTGGATCGGCGCATTGCTGTTCCGCAACGGCGAGGTCGAGGAGACCGGGCTTGCCGCCGGCGTGCTCAATCACCCCGCCAACGGCATCGCCTGGCTCGCCAACCGCCTCTCACCGCATGACGAGCATCTCAAAGCCGGCGAGGTCGTGCTGGCGGGATCGTTCACGCGGCCCGTCGACATCCGCCGCGGAGACACTTTCCATGCCGACTACGGCGCCTTCGGCTCGGTGTCGTGCCAATTCGTCTGAAGCAATAGCGAGCAGGGAGCGAACCATGAGTGGTCAAACGCGGCGCAGGAGCGTCCACATCGGCGGCTTCAAGCACGTCAACCCGATTCCGAACGCCTGCCGCATCGGTAATCTCGTGATGTCGGGCGTCATCCTCGGCCGCGATCCCGCGACCAATGCGATGCCCGAAAGCCTGGATGCCCAATGCGCCAACATGTTCGCGCATATGAAGGCGACGGTGGAGGCAGCTGGCGGCTCGACCTCCGACATCATCAAGATGACGGTGTGGCTGAAGGACCGCGGCAACCGCGGCCCTCTCAATGTCGAGTGGCTGAAGATGTTTCCGGACGAGCATTCGCGCCCCGCGCGCCACGCGCTGCCGATGGACAACATGGATGGCGGCGCGCTGGTGCAGTGCGACTTCACCGCCGTGATCGACTGAAGGAGCGCTCGCATGCCGACCTATCTGCCGTTCGACCCCAACCCGCGCCGCCCAAGCAAGGCGCCGCCGCCGAAGACCATCGACAGCCAGTTTCACGTGCTGGGTCCGATCGAGAAATATCCTGAGCGTCCCGGCGCCGCCTATCGGATGCCGACCGCGACCTGGGAAGCGGCGCTGCGCATGCACAAGACGCTCGGCATCGAGCGCGGCATCATCGTGCAGACCACGACCTACGGCGCCGACCACGCCGTCGTGCTCGACGGCCTTGCCGCGATGGGCCCGAATTATCGCGGCTGCGCCAATGCGCTGGTGTTCGCGGAAGCGAACGATGCCTATCTCGCCAAGCTGCACGACGCAGGGGTGCGCGGCGCGCGCTTCAGCTTCCGCCAGGAGCTCGGCGCCGTGTTGTCGGATGCCGATTTCGCCCGTGCCATCGCCCGCATCCGCGAGCTCGGCTGGTACGTCAAGATCCAGCCGGAGAAGGACGGCATCGTCTCGAGCGTCGCCAAATACGAGAACCTCGACGTGCCCGTGCTGATCGACCACATGGCGCGGCCTGACCCCGAGGCCGGCAGGAACGATCCGAATCTGCGCAAGATGCTGGAGCTGCTCGCCAAGGGCAATTTCTGGGTCATGCTCTCGCTCGGCGAGAAAACCTCGAAGACCGGCGCGCCTTACGACGACGTGATCCCGATCGCGCGCGCCTATATCGAGGCCGCTCCCGATCGCTGCGTCTGGGCCAGCGACTGGCCGCATCCGGTCTCGGTGAAGCAGCCGCCGAACGATGCCGATCTGTTAGAGCTGATGTACCGTTACGCGCCCGACCAGGCGGAGCTGGAGAAGATCCTGGTGCACAATCCGGCCAAGCTGTTCGGCTTTGCGGATTAGGGCATGAGAGGATTGGGCTGAGCAGCTCGCCACGCGCGGTGCGCTCCCTCTCCCGCGTGCGGGAGAGGGTCGGGGTGAGGGCTCTTTCCTCTAGGGGATTGTCCCATTGCGGAGACACCCTCTCCCCAACCCTCCCCCGCAAGCGGGGGAGGGAGCGCACCTTCATCGCCGCGACAATCGGGCCCTCACCCCACCGGCTGCTTCGCGAGCCTATCCCGCACCTCCGCGGCGATCTCGAACGAGCGCAGCCGTGCCGTGTGGTCGTAGATCTGCCCCGTCGTCATCAATTCGTCCGCGCCGGTTTCAGTGATCAGCGCCTTCAGCTTCGCTTCGACCACATCGGGCGACCCGACCGCTGAGCACGACAGCGCTTGCGCAACGCCGGCCTTCTCGGCCGGCGACCACAACGCGTCCATGTCCTCCACCGGCGGCGGCAGCGGCCCCGGCGTGCCGCGGCGCAGGTTGATGAATTGCTGCTGCAGCGAGGAGAACATCCGCTGTGCCTCTTCATCGCTGTCGGCCGCGAACACGTTGACGCCGATCATCGCATAGGGCTTGTCGAGCTGCGCCGAGGGCTCGAAGCGCGCCCGATATTCGCGCAGCGCCGGCATCATCATCTGCGGCGCGAAATGCGAGGCGAACGCGAAGGGCAGGCCGAGCATTGCCGCCAGCTGCGCGCCAAAGGTGCTCGATCCCAAGATCCACAGCGGTACCTTGGTCCCCATGCCGGGCACGGCGCGGATCGCCTGGTTCGGCTGCACGTCGCCGAGCAGCGCCTGCAGCTCCAGCACGTCATGCGGAAAGTTCTCGGACGTGGTGGCGAGGTCGCGCCGCAGCGCCCGCGCGGTGAACTGGTCGGTGCCCGGCGCCCGGCCGAGCCCGAGATCGATCCGCCCGGGATAGAGCGATTCCAGCGTGCCGAACTGCTCGGCGATGACGAGCGGCGAGTGGTTCGGCAGCATGATCCCGCCGGAGCCGACGCGGATCGTTTTCGTTCCGCCCGCGATGTGGCCGATCACTACCGACGTCGCCGCGCTCGCGATGCCCGTCATGTTGTGATGCTCGGCCAGCCAGAACCGCTTGAAGCCCCACGTCTCGGCATGCCGGGCCAGATCGAGCGAATTGCGGAACGCCTGCGACGCGTCGCCGCCCTGGCAGATGGGGGCGAGGTCGAGCACGGAGAAGGGGATCATGGGAGGGCTGCCGGTGTGGAGGGGCCGCGTGACGGTGCGCGCTTGCAGGACACACATGTAGTGGCAGCGCGCCGAATAGGTAGAGCACTTGCGAGCCCCTCTTGTCAGCTCATCTGAGAGATGCACGCCGCGAAGACGGCCGTTCACAACACTGTTATTGCAGGCCCTGGCGCCCCTCGCGCCAACTGGGCGTTTTACACCTGGTATTGTAGCTTGCGGGAAGCAGCTGCGCTGCTGCCAGGAGGAACTGACATGACCACGGTCGTCTTCACCCGCCGCAACCTCCTCGCTGCCGGCGGCTCCGTCCTCGCAACGGGCCTTCTGGCAACCGGCGCTTCCGGCGTCCTGCTGCCCGCCCGTGCGAGCGGCCTGGCACCGACCGAGTCGATGTCGGGCGGCGCGAACAATTACCGCAAGGGCGCGGCGATCGTGGAGCGGATCGGCAAGGGCGGTTTCTGGATGAGCGGCACCGTGCGCCGCGCTGGCGACGGGGCTCCGCTGGCCGGGCAGCGCATCCAGATCTGGGCGCACACCGTCGAAGGGCGGGAGCACGAGCCGCAGAGCCACGGCGCAACGCTCACCGACAAGGACGGCAGGTTCCGGCTGGAGATGCCGCAGATCATTCCGATCTTCGGCCAGCCGCACGGCCACCTCGCCTATGACAGCGGCGAGTTCAAGACCGTCTTCCTGCGGCCGGTGATGCGGAGCGCCAAGGAGACCAGCCTGGAGGCGCACTTCGTGCTGCAGCCGGCTTGAAC
Source organism: Bradyrhizobium sp. BRP23 (assembly GCF_020194135.1). NCBI lineage: Bacteria > Pseudomonadati > Pseudomonadota > Alphaproteobacteria > Hyphomicrobiales > Nitrobacteraceae > Bradyrhizobium > Bradyrhizobium sp. BRP23. Next base: position 199,299 of record NZ_JADYVW010000005.1, read on the forward strand.
CCGACTTGCAGATGACGCGATGGAGATCGGCCCGGGCGCCCCTGATCTGGGGCGCCCTTGGCTTGGCGATCGGCGTGCCGGTTGCGCTTGCTGCGGCCAGCGAGCAGCTGGCATGGCGCGATCCTGTCTACATTATCGCCGGCTTCGCCGGGATCATCGCCCTCGGTCTCGTGCTCGTGCAGCCCTTGCTGATCGGCGGCTACCTGCCGCGATTGTCGGCCTATCGCGGCAGGCGCGCCCATCACTGGATCGGCGGCGCGCTTGCTCTCGCGATTCTGATCCACGTCGCCGGCCTCTGGATCACCAGCCCGCCCGACATGGTGGACGCACTGACCTTCTCATCGCCGACGCCGTTCTCTCCCTTCGGCGTGACCGCGATGTGGGCCATCTTCGCGGTTGCATTCCTGGCTTTGTTGCGAAGGCGGTTGGGATTGCGCCCGCGAACCTGGCGCATTATCCATATTCCCCTCGCCATCGTCATCGTCGCAGCCAGCGTGGTCCATTGCCTGCTGATCGAGGGGACGATGGAGACGATCTCCAAGGTGGCACTCTGTGCGCTCGTCCTCGCGGCGGCCGTGAAAGTCATGATTGACCTGCAGGTGTGGCGGAAGCGAAGGACGCCGCGCGGGGAGAATGTCGCGCGGCAATAATCCGCGGATCAGGTCACTCCGGCACTTCCCCAGTCCCATCTCTTGTGCGCAGAATGGCGCGCGCCAAGCATCGTCATCGGGCCGGGAGGATCTCGACATGGCAGAGCAGACCATTCGCTTCGACGACGGTGCCGCCTACGAGCAGATGATGGGAATCTGGAGCCGGTTCGCAGGCGAGATATTCCTTGATTGGCTGGCACCTCCTGCAGGCTTGCGGTGGATCGACATCGGCTGCGGCAACGGCGCCTTCACTGAACTCCTGGTCGAGCGCTGCAACCCCGCCGAGGTCCAGGGCATTGACCCCTCGGCAGAGCAGCTCGCTTTTGCGCGCACACGACCTGCGGCGCGCGTGGCAAAGTTTCACCAGGGCGATGCGATCGCACTTCCTTTCGCCGACGCCAGCTTCGACGCGGCCGTGATGGCGTTGGTTCTGGTGTTCGTTCCGGACCCCGCGAGGGGCGTCAGCGAAATGGTGCGGGTCGTTGTCCCCGGCGGTGCGGTCATGACGTATATGTGGGACATGTTGGGCGGCGGCTTTCCGCTCGACCCGATCTACGACGAGATGAAGGCGATGGGCATTCCGGCAACGCGCCCGCCGCGGATGGACGCCTCTCGCATGGAAGCGTTGCGGGACCTGTGGCGAGGAGCAGGTCTCGAGGACGTGCAAACGCGAGAGATTACGGTGCAACGGACGTTTTCAGGTTTCGACGACTTCTGGGCAATCAGTCTGAAGTCCCCCGCGCTCCGGCCTTCCGTTGCCGCCATGAGGCCCGCAGACGTCGAGACGCTCATAGCGCGGGTGCGTGCGGGCCTGCCGGCGCATGCGGACGGTCGCATCACCTGCACTGCGCGCGCGCACGCGATCACGGGGCGCCGGCCCAAATAGCTCGCACTGTGCGGCCCGTAGGATGGATAGAGCACTTGCGAAACCCATCATCTTCGCCACCGCACGAGTCTGATGGGTTTCGCTGCGCGCGGCAGTGGTCCAGAGTCGAGAGGTGAAATCTCTCGCCGCGTCATTGCGAGGAGCCCTTGCGACGAAGCAATCCAGACTGTTTCCGCGGACACATTCCTGGATTGCTTCGCTACGCTCGCAATGACGGAACCTGGCTGCACCGCTTAGCTTGCCGCAGCCTTCGACCGGGCGTAACCTCGCGCAATGCTCGTCACGTCCCCCGATCTGAAAGCGTTCCTGCTGGCGACGCCGTTCTTCGGCGGGCTTTCGGAGGCAGGCCTCGACCTCTTGATCTCGATGCTAGTCGAGCGCCGCTTCGAGGCCGACGCGACCGTTGTGGCCGAGGGCGAGCCGGGACGTTCGATGTTCATCGTCAAGTCCGGCCGGCTGGCGGTGAGCAAACGCACGCATGCGGGCAGGGTCATCCCGATATCGCGTTTGGAGCCTGGCGATTTCTTCGGCGAGATGACGCTGATCGAAATGCAGAACCGCTCCGCCACTGTTATCGCGGAGGCGCCGACCGTGCTGTACGAGCTGACGGCCCAAAAGCTCTATGCCTGCTACAAGGCCGACATCCACGCCTACGTGATCGTCCTGCAGAACATCAATCGCGAGCTATGCCGGCGGTTGCGCCGTTCGGACGACCGCTTCGCAGCACTGCAAATGAATGGCGACCATTGATGGTGCGCAGTGCGTAGGATGGGTAGAGCCCTTGCGAAACCCATCATGTTTCGTGGCTCGACAAGGAGCAGATGGGTTTCGCTTCGCTCTACCCATCCTACGGGCTACTGAGATCCTCGACGCGCATCACGACTTGTCGTGCGCGTACTTCTCCAGGACCAGCCGATTATACTCGTCCCTGACGGCTCTGCGGGAAACATGTCCCTTCCGGTCCTTGGCGATTTTCAAAAGATCAGGATCGGTCGGTGCTTTTGATTTCCGCCGAAATCTCGCAAGAAGAGGAATCGTCGGCTCCGACATCCTTCCAAACAGGCGGTCGAACCATCCCATCGTGTCCTCCCGGACAGGTCGCGAGCGAAAAGACTAGCACCATGAAATGAGGGGTCAACGTGCCGTGTGGCCGCAACCTTTCGAAGAGGCGCAACCGGAAGGACACCGATCGCAACGCTTCTGGCCCGTCGGGCAAAACACCACCTCTCCCGCGCAGCCCCCGTCAATCCCTTCCCGCAAATATATTCCACTTTACCGAAATTCGGAATTGCAGTATCCATCGCTCATCCCGGCCCAAGGAGAGGGGCGATCGTACGTCGTCACGAACGAGGGCCAGGGTGCGGTGGACGCGGCTGCGTCGGGCACGCGGGGCGGGACCAGGGCGAGATGAACCTCGTGAGGTCTCACAGCGTGCGGAACGGACGGCGCCAACATCCGGCGAAGCCTCTTGGCGGAGCCGGAAGCTGCGTACGGCAAAACCGTGTGGTCCTGGCTGCAAGTGTTTTTCTGAAGTTGTTTCAATCGGCTCAAACAATTGAAAACAATAGTATTTTAGCTGCTCGCATTAACAAGCGACAAGCCGCCCCAGACTCGCTGGGCCCCAATAGGCCCTAGTTTCAAGCGAGTTCTTCTGCCAAATATGGGTCTTGCAAGGGAGCCCATCATCAAGATCGAGCACCGTATTTTTTTGGGGCAATGCGATAAGACACAAAAATGGCGATCTATGAATTTGCGCAAACCGGCATTCGCCGTCTTGATGAAATAACGTTCAATGTGGCGGGTCTGCACGAACGGCGCGATCTTCAACGACTGTTGCGTGACCACATCGAGGTGATTTCACCGGAGACGCTCGTCATTTCCGAAGAGTTTCAGGATTGGGAGGAATCCCAGCGTCGTATCGATCTACTTGCAATCGACAAAGATGCCAACCTGGTCGTCATCGAGCTAAAGCGGACGGAGGATGGCGGGCACATGGACCTTCAGGCGATCCGATACGCAGCCATGGTGTCCACTATGACTTTTGAGAAAGCGGCAGACGTCCTGAGTGAGTATCATAGGCAGCAAGGCAAAGAACTAGACGCTAAAAAAGCGATTCTGGATTTCTTGGGTTGGGACGAACGAAACGACAATGAGTTCGCGCAAGATGTTCGTATCGTTCTTGCCGCCGGTGACTTCAACAGAGAACTGACATCATCTGTCTTATGGCTCATCGACCACGGGATCGATATTCGCTGCGTTCGACTGAAGCCCTATGACATGAATGGGCGTATTCTTGTCGATGTGCAGCAAATTATTCCGCCGCCGGAGGCGACGGAGTATCAAATACAAATTCGTGAAAAGAGGGAGCAAGAACGCCAAGCGCGGACCAGCAACATTGACTTTACGCGATATGATGTCCGCATTGAAGCTGAGAAGTATGTCTCACAGTGGAAGAGAAATGCGATCTTCTTAGTCTGCAAGCATCTGTGCGACCGGGGGATCAATCCAGAAGAAATAAAATCACTATTGGATTGGCGCTCCAATCGCGTTTGGTTTGCAATTGAGGGCGACGTTGTCGACGCCTCAGAGTTTGAAAAAGGAGCGGTCGAGCGTGCGGCAAAAGACGGTCAGACTTTCAACAGCCGCCGGTGGTTTTGTGACGACGGCGAGTTAGTGCGGGCTAATGGGAGAACCTATGCATTCTCGAATCAGTGGGGGGGAGCCAGCTGGCACCGAGCAATGAATGTATTGAAGGAAAAATACTCTCAATTCCACATCGAGTTTTCCGCTACGACGGACTGAATTTCCACTGGCTATACACCAGTGCGCCGCCCCTTGCCTCTGCCACGGTTCGGATTGAACTCGTTGACCGCGTTCTGCCACGCCACGATTTCGTCCTCGAACCAAACGCGCCGGTTGGGCGAGATGTAAGTCGATTTGGGAAACCGGCCCGCCCTCTCCATGCGGTAGAGCGTGGTGCGGCTGACGGGGATGATCGCAAGAACCTGCGGCTCGTTGAGCATTCGCCGGGGCTCGGAGCCACGCGCGTGAGCGGGTCTATCGGCTTGCACTCGCTTTGCTGTTGCCATCTGGAGCACCACGCATCGGCTCGGTGTTTCGTCGTGTATTGTGTCGGAGCATCACGGGCGAGTACAGGAAAGCGCCGACTCCGCGTAGGGGTGTCACTGATCACGAAAGGGGCTGGAGGCAAACGCTGCGGTCGAGTTCGTATCTACGCGTCCAGACGGTCTGATTGCCTCGCACAATTTCCTTTTCCTCGCAGACCAGCAGGCCGAGGATATGCAGGGCTTGCAGTGTGCGGTCGATGGTGGTCCTTGGCTTCTGAAGCCGCCGGCGGATCTCCATAACTGGACTGTGAGGGTGCGTGGCCACGTCTTTCAGCACCAGCAGCCGCAGTTGCGGCATACTATCTCTGGCACAACGCTTCACCAGTCGCATCGCATCATCATGTGCCATGCCAATAGCCATCGCACCGCGCAGGATTTGCGTCAGTTGCTTGGCCAATCGGGTGGGCGCTTCGGCGTCGTGAGCATCGATGACGTCGCCGCGGTAATCGACTTCCACGCCGGTGCGCGCCAGTGTCACCAGCTCAGCTGCTTCCACGATTGTCGTCTCGTCGTCATTCGTCAGCTCATAGGGCTGACTGGTGTCAATTCCGCTCATAAGCCCAGCCACGGCTTCCGCGAGTTCATCCCGCATGGCGACCTCGCTTCCGGTGTTGCGCATAGCCTTCAGGCCGCCATTGATGCGGCCGATCCGCGAGTTTGGCCGGATGACAACGAATCTGTCGCCCATGCTGGCGACGACAGTGTGTGCTTGGTCCCAGGCGGTCGTGCAGGCGCCGATCACCACGATCCGGCCGTGCCAATCCAGCGTCTGGCCACCATCGGTGCCTACATTTCGCACCCAATGGCCGTCGTGGATCTCGCGCAGGGCTGCCAGTATTGCGCCACGGATCTCACGGCTGGTCGAGAGGATCGAGGTAAAGTCCTTGATCACGAGAATTCCGCGCTGCCCGATCTTGCGCAGCAGCCCACCGGTAGCAGTCTTGGCTTTCTGTTTCTGCGGTGATGCCGATAGCAACGCACCATCGCTTGAGATGGTCGAGACAATATGCGCATCCAAACCGCTGAGGGACTGCACTGTCTCGGTCTTGGCATTTCCACTGCCGGCAATCACCAGCAGCCATGGCGGATCACCGGCAAGTTGTTCGCAAGCGCTTGTTGCCAGCACCGCGTCCAACGTCTCTATGTCATAGTCGTCGCCCAACCAGCGGCGAAAAGTATCGTGGACCTCGTCGAGCGCGCAGGCCCGGAACGTGCTTGCACCACTGTTTCCACCGACCGACCCGCGGGATTTGTATTTTTCGCTGTGAAAATGTTGTTGCGGGCTCATGATGCGACTCGCGCCAAGTCATTGAAATCGGCCCCGATCCTGTTGGGCACTAGCACTTCGGCGTCACGACCTGCTGCGGCCCAGCGGTTAGCGCATGCACGCGCAGCGCTCTGGCCGACGCCGTTCGCGTCGGCATCAGCAAGGAGTGTCAGATATTCGACGCCGGAAAGGACTGGAAAGTCACGCATGGCGCCAGCGCAGCCAGTTGCCCATGCTGGCGCTATGCCGCGAAGTGCCTTGTTGGTGGAGGCAGAAATTGTCGTTTCAACTCCTTCGCCGATTGCCAGTCTTCCGGTCAAGTATTCATTCGGCCATAGGCGGATGATATGATTTTTGATAGGCCCGACAGACTTTGGCTTCTGGCCATTGATCGGACGACGCCATATGCCGCCCGGCGCATTCGTCACCACACCACTGTAGCGAGCGACGATGCATGGCATGACTGCGCCATCAAATGGGCATTGTGGGTGAAATCGGAGGCCGCCCTGATTCGGCACGTCGTCGAGATTGATAGAGCGTGTTTTGAAGTAGCTGATGGCTGCTTGCGGCAGCCGTTCGGTTTCTGCCCAGAGCCGATCGCAATACTGCAGGGTTGCTCGCAGCTCCGCCGCCTCGCACTGCTGGCGGGCGAGCTTTTCCTGGTCCAGTCGCTCGCGCTGCTCTTGAATACGTCGCTCACGGAGGCCACGCTCGTCATCGGTTTCCTCGCGCCGCCGTTTGGGTGGCGGCTCGCCGGTGAGTGTTTCGACAGCGGCGAGGAAGTCACAGCCATCGATGAACATCACAAGGTCGATTGGCCCGTGGCCGCCCTGAGCGCAGTGCCGGCAGAAGAAAAGTTGTCTAGCCGCGTTGATGCTGAATCGGTCTCGGCCCCCGCACACCGGGCATGGTCCCGCCTTGCGCCTGAGCCTAACATTGCGCTGTCGTAGTATCTCCTCGATCCTGGCGGCGCGGGCGCAACTAACCCAATCGTCGAATGCGCGTTTGCTGCTCATTCCCGCGTTCCTTCAAGTGAGAGTCGCTGGCGTGGTTGTGCCGCACCACTTCTACGGCCATGTTTCGTCCCTTTCGGCACGTGCCAGCAAGGCCCGGATTGTAGGCTCTGACGCAGCCGCACGATCAAAGATCGCGGCGGCCGCTGCTTCGTTCAGCTTCCAAAATTTCCTAGGACTGCGCTCGACTGCAAAGGCCGTTATAAGCCGGCAGGAACGAAGGCGCCGGATAACGGCGACCCGAGTGCAGCCGGGTGGAGCATTCGGAGGGACGCCATCTTCCGCGCACACCGGCCTAACGCGGTGATAGCGCCATGGATGGTCGTTGAACCAAATTTCGTCCTGCTCTGTCATGACGCGGTCTCCAACCTTGAGCGACGCGTCGCCGCCCAGATGACCGCGACCGGCTCGCCGCGGTCGTTATGAAACGCGATCTCTCCGCGAAAGCTGGCGTCGAAGCGGTACCAGCACGAGTTATCTTTACCGTCGTTGTCGGTGCCCTCGATCCACCGCACGCGGCCGACTACAACGATGTCGCTGCAATACTGCATCAGGGGCGCGGCATTCTGGTTGGTTGAGAAGTCGTGTGGGAGCAGAAGCCAGAACGGTTTGCCGAGTGTAAGGAAGTGGGCAATCAACTCGCGTAACAGGCGGGTGCTGCGCCTCGGATCCTCGGGATGGCGGAACGGAGGATTCGTGATGCCGACGTCGGGATTGCCTTTGTACCGCTTGACGTCAAGCGCATTATTACCAGTGGTAATATCGCTCTGATGGACGCAGCGCAGGCCGTGCGCCTCCAGGTGCCGGATCAGATCGCCGTTGCCGGCGCAAAGCTCGGCGAACGTCCTGATGCCGTCGCGACGCAGATACTTTGGCAGTGGCAGAACGGCCTTTGCTGGCGTCGCGTAGAGGTCGCGCGGAATTCGTTCGAAGTCGGAGCGCTTGCCCATCGTCTCTGCCCAATCGATTTTGTTTGGAGGAAGAGATGCCGGCCCGGAGGCCGGCACCGGCGGTTCTTTGGCTATTTGCTGCGGGAGACTTGCTCGAACGGCTCATCGTCGTCGGAGTAGAGGGCTGCAAGAATGATTCTGGCGGCGCGAACGTCCCGGTCTGCGCGGTAACGCGTGGGCTTGGCGAGTTCTGTGGCGATGAAGCGACGCAGTGCTGTGGCGAGCAGGTAGGCATCGCGTCCTTCGACTGGGTTGACGCCTGCGTCCCGAAACTCATATAGAGTCATCAAGGGTCTCCTTCTTCCTTGGCCGGGAGAGCGAGCTTCAACGGAACAGACGGTCGCGGCTCGCTCGGGACGCGGCCGTTTTTGTTGATTAGAGGGCTGCGTTTGAGCCGTGATGCCTGGCCGGCGTTCCCTTGGCGGCTTCGACAGTGCGGGCGCGATCGGCGGCGTCAAGCGTGTCGATCCACCAGTAATTTCTTCGGTTTATGATCTGATCAGGCCGTGGGATGACACCCATCGCGACCCAACGCACGATTGACCTTAGGTGGACGCCGTACCTCGTGGCGACGTCCCGAGCCGGGATCAGGCGCCGTGTCTGCGAAACTTCGCTTTTGGGGACGGGCATCTTGCTCTCCGTGTCGCTGTTTAAGCGGTGCGGAAGAGCAAACCTCAAACTGCGAGGGAAAACTGTCCGGGTATTGTCCGGGTATCGTCCGATTTACTCGGACCACCAACCTGTGCAGTGTCGCTTGAGTCCCTCGTAGATCGTGCTCTTGGACATTGGCTGTCCTAAGGTCGTCATAAGACGATCGACCACGTTAAACGCAGTGCTTTTGTTGGGAAGTTTGTCGACCTCCCGCAGCGTGTTCAGGATGGGCACGAGAAACTCCCGCCACTCCGCGCGTTCCCGCTCTGAGGTTCTTGGCAGTTCCAAAACGCTCTCGCTCGTTGACGCCTCTTTCGCCACGGCTGGTGCGGCAGGCCAAGTCGCCTCGAAGTCGGGTCCCCAGACGTAGATGGTCCCCTTTGTCAGTGAGGGCGCTTCACCCGCGCCGTGTCGTCGACGCTCTTCGAGAGTTACGCGAGGCTCTTCCGGGTTGTTGTGGAGTCCCCGCCACGTCAGCTTGAACTCGTCCAAGGTTGCCGTGGGCAACAGCGAACGTTCGCCGGTCCAGGATCGAAGCATGCAGCGGATTTTTCCCTGAGCCCATGCCTGTTCAAGGTCGCGAACGACGTCAGGGCCGGATCGAAGCCGCTCGAACAACCGCTCCGCCGCCACGCTGATCGACCGCCAGCGGACATCGTCTAGCGGAAGATCCCCGCCGTTATAAAATGGGCCGGGCATTTGTCGACGCTCCGCGCGCGTTGACGATGTTCGGGCCCCGTTTCGGTCACCACAACCGAGCGGGGCCGCCTCGATCAGGCTATCATGGCACGGTCGCCTGTGCGTACCAGATTTGGCAGTAAGTATGGTTGAGGGGTTTTAGAAAGAGGCTCCAATCCCCCTCTGACAATTCTGGACAGGGTTCCGTTTCTAAGGGGCGCTGGACCTGGGCTGCGAGGAGCGTAGGGTGAGCCAAGACCTCGCCCAACTTAGAAAAACGGACGTGGCACGCCATGACGTTTGGTCCCGACCGCCCGCTGCCCGCTGATTTCTCAGTCACGCCGATTGCAGAACCGCGCCGGCACGGGCGTGGTAACCCGCCGACGAAAACAAAAGGCGCCGTCGCAAAGATCACACGCGACCTCAAGAACGGCATCTTGGATGGAGCAATTAGCTGCGGATCCGATGGAAAGGGGGCCGGAGGACTGAAGGGCTATCTCGCGATGTGCGCCCGGAAGCATCCGAAGAGCTATTTGAACCTGCTCGGCAAGCTTGTTCCTCATGTAATTGAAGGCAGCATCGGTCCGGCCCTCGTCGCGCAAATCAACATCCAAGCCATTCCATCCGGCCAGTACGTCACCGACAAGACACTCCAGCTCGATGCCGAGCCCGTGGAGGCGTCAGTCAGGGAAGCCGCGCATGAAGCCGTCAAGAGTCCGGCAAGCGATCAGTGAGCCGTCTGAACGCGATGCTGATGCGATCTTGGAAGTCCTGGTCGAGGAGCTGATCACGCGCGACCATGACGAGGCCGTTGCCACGCTGTGCCGCATCGAGCGCGAGATCGAGCGGCCGAAGCCGAACTAGCCTGAGGCGGTTTCACGTGAAGCGCCTAGCGCTCGCGTCAAAGGCCGTCGGCACCGCGGATGTACCGGCCCGACGGCCCTATACTAAATCTCCTTTCCTTCGACGCTGCGAAAGCCTTGCAAAAACAAAGGGCCATCTTCTCGTCTTTCGCTTGTACTAAATCAAATGTTTTAGTATAGCCGGGGCAGGATGGAGTTCAAACTCGTGAAGCGTGTCGCTTTATATCTGCGTGTCAGCACCAACAATGGCCAACAGACCACCGATAACCAGCGCCGCGAGCTGGAAGCCATCGCCACCCGCGCGGGCTGGCAGATCGTCGCCACCTTCGAGGACAAGATCTCCGGCGCCAAGGGCCGCGACAAGCGACCGGGCTTGGACGCCATGATGAAGGCCGCGACAAAGCGCGAGTTCGATATGGTTGCCGCATGGTCGGTCGACCGTCTCGGCCGAAGCCTGTCGCACCTTGTGCAACTGTTTGCGGAACTCTCTGCGCTTGGCGTAGACATCTACCTGCATCAGCAGGCCGTCGACTCCTCGACGCCAGCCGGCCGTGCGCTGCTACAGATGAGCAGCGTGTTCGCGGAGTTCGAGCGGGCGATGTTGCGCGAGCGCGTCGCTACCGGCCTCGCGCGCGCCAAGGCCGAAGGCAAGAGACTCGGCCGCCCGCGCGCCAAAGGCGCAACGGATGCTGCGATCCTCCGACTGCGCGAGAAGGGCATGGGAGTGATCGCAATTGGCAGGAAGCTCGGTTGCGGCACAGGTCGCGTTCAGTCGGTGCTCAAGGGCGCCGCCTAACTGCGATCAGGGGGGAGGACGTTTACCTCCGGCCTGCCCGGCGAACGGAGCGGCTCCTTCCCTTTGACCGCGTCCAATTTCCGGTTGGTACGCGGTACGTATAACGTCACGCTTTGGGCGGATCGGCAGGAGCGGAATCCGTGCCAGGTCCGCTGTGCGACACCGAGTATCGTGCCGCGGCCAAGGTAGCGCGAGTTGCGGACGGTCGAGAGGGTCAGAGCCCTTGTCGCTCTCGATGTATATAGTCCTCCGTCTATTCGCGCCCGAGCGAGGGAACAACAAAAAAGGCTGCCGTCGCTAGCTTACTTAGCTTGCGGTCGCGCAACTTTTACGAGAGGATCGGCTGCCGGAGGGAGAAAGCATGTCGAAGACAATGATTTTCTTGATGGACGGTACCGCAAATGACGCCACTGAAATTATTTCTGAGACCGAGACGTGTTCTAACGTCTACGCTATCAATCAACTGATTGCCGATCACAAGCAAGAAGGAAATGAGATATCGACGCAGGTCACATTTTATCTTCCGGGAGTTGGAACAAAGTTCACTGTGAGCGCGGCCTCGATTTTTAGCGAAATCTTGCTTCGGAAAACGCAGTATATCTTCGGCGACAATCTCGATCAGTTGGTTTTGCGTGCGTATGTAAATCTCGTTGCGAACTACCGTGTAGGTGATGAAATCATTCTGATTGGTTTCTCGCGCGGCGCTGCGGCAGCGCGTATTTTTTCAAGACTCATTTCGGACTTTGGGATACTGAAATCGGGATTTTTGACGCACCTGGACCGAATGTGGAGAGACTTCATTGCAGTCTCAGAGAAAGAAGATGACACACAATACTACCGAGCGATTGAAGACCTTAAGAAGAACTTGGCCGAACAATGTGAGAGCGACCAGGTTTTCCACGAAGCGCCCAAGATCAAGTTCATGGGACTATTCGACACCGTAACTGGCCCCTTTGATCGTGACATAGGGGAACATCTCATCGCGCGAGATCAGAAGCCCGCTTCGAATGTTTCGTCGATTGTTCACTTGTTGAGTATGCACGAGAACCGTGCGGAATTTCCGCCGCGTCGGTTCGCTTTCAACGGCACATGTGAGCTGCGCGAGATATGGTTGCCAACCGCCTTGACATCCCGCCTGATCCGGCAGGATCCTGACGCGACCGGAGTCGCAAGGCTTACCCGTCATGCAATCGCGGCGCACGCCGGATCGCGCGCCCACGGGAGGCGCCCACATGTCACCAGACAGATCCAGGATCCGCAAAGGCGCCGTTTTGACCGGGGGCGCATATCCAGCACGCGTTGGGCGCTTGTCGCCCGATATGGCGGAGATGTTCGCCGACGTCCTGAAGGAAGCCGGGCCGCCGCCGTCCGCTGCCAAGCTCGAAGCTCTGGCTGCGGAACGGGACGCGCTCGAAGCGCAGATGCTTGCAATCAAGAAGCGCATCGCTGAAATCCGCCGGAGGGCGTGCGAATGAGCGGCGAAGCAATCCGGATGCGGCTCGAACTGAAACGCCTCGCGCGCAATTATCGGATCGCGCCCGCGCATTGCTCGCCAACCGCACCTCTACCGCCCGTCGAGGGCGACTGGATCTTCGAAGGCTTTGCGGCGCCGACAGTAATCGACCACGAACGCACCAAGTTCGCCCCTCATTGCTGGCTGCCATTCAAGTCCGACATTCCACTGTTGTATCGCCACGGCCGCCCGGCTGGCGAAGTGCTGGAAATCCGCGGCACCGACGAAGGTTTGCACGTGCGCGCGCTGGTTCGCGACGAAGATGCAAAACGGTGCACCCATTTCAGTATCGCCGCGACGATCCACGGCTATCAGCTTCGGGAGGTCAATGATCGCGAGAGTTTTCACGCCCTCGTCACCTGCGCCACGCTGGACGAAATCACCCTGACCAATGTTCCGGCCAATCCCGCCGCGGTGGTCCTGTATCGTTATCGGCAGTCAGCGGCAGTCGAGTTCTATGACATCGTCAAGCGCGGAATTATTTGTGCGCAGGGCGTTGTCGCGGCCTTGCGGGTCATGAATGCCGCTCAAGTTGCGCCTCCCCAAACCGTCGCGGGTCCCGACAAACGATCCGTGTGCGACTTGGCGCGCTCTAGGCCAACACCGGTAAATGCGCCGACAAGGCCACGACCGAAAACTGAGTTCAGAACCTTGGTCGATGCGATCAATGCAACGTCAGGAGAGGTACAATGACTGAAATCACCGGCACGGAGCTTCTTCGCCAAGTCGCGGCGGCTCGCGTCGAAAAAATCGACTACGCTCGCTTGGCAAAGGACGTCGGCATTGCTCCGGACGACCTGTTCGAATTCGCACAGGACCGCAAAAACTTGCCGGCCGACACGCTCTGCCGGCTCACCACCGAGATGATGCAAGGCACCCGGTTTTATCCGGATCGCGACTTGCTGGGTCCCGTGGCCCAGGTCGAAGCGAAGCCGCTAGGGATCCGGCCGCCGCGGTGTGAGGCGAAGCCGCAAAACTGGAAGGTTGGCGAGATGCAGGGACCAGGGCCGCAGCCGCTCGTACCGCAACCGCTCAAGACGACCAAACGCGCAGGATGGTTGGGCGGCTGGGTTTAGGGTCTCTCGCTCCGATTGGTGTACAAGAGGAGCGGTAAGCCTGATCAATTCGATCGCCGGAGACTCTTATCAGCGCAGCAGCGCATAGCCTCAGAATTCCTTGAGCTAATGGTTGCGCCGTCGTGCGTACTCAGTTAGCCGCTGATATCGATAGTCGCTGCGCAAAGAAGGCTTGGCCTGTCCTATGGCATCCAAGCAATCTCTTAGATCTGTGGGTGCCCAGAACTGATCCGACAAGATTGCGGCGAGCAAGCGTAGCGCAGCCTCTGGAAAGCGCGTGCACAGCCCAGTTGTATGAAGCCGATGCACTGCATAGTGGGGATGTTCGATCGGACCCAGCCAGTCGGCGACAACTGCCAGCACGGAGGGAAAGATATCTTCCCCCGCAACACACATAATTGCGAGCGACTCGGAAATACTACCCGACGCGAGGTCGCGCGACTTGGGCCAGATTTGTTGCCAGAACGGCTGAATTCGATTTTTCCAATAATCCTCCCGCTGCGCACCAGCACCGCCGAGCGCTTGCGTGAGGGCCTGCACCACCTCTAACAAGCCCTCTGCAGGCAAAGCGCCAACTGCATCTTGGAAATCTTCGGACGTGTAGCCGTCCGCCGGGTCCAAGGCGGCGTAGGTGAGAAATGCCGCATATTGTCGGCCGTGATCGCCAAGACTTTCAAAGTGGTGTGCCGTGGACAGGAATTGTCGTTTGAAGGCAATAAGAAGTGGTCGGTACAGCCGAGGTGACCAGAGAAATCCTTCCCAGGCTGACCTTGCTTCAATCGGATTACGATCCCAGTCAAAATGTGGCAGCAGATACTTCTCGGTCCATGGGCGATCCACCCGAAATAATGCGATCAAACGTGACGCGAGTAGCACGCGTCCGTGCCGAAAGCGCACCACTCCGACCTCGCACATCGCTGTGAAAAGCGGCTCGATGTCGTGAGGTAGCCCTTCATTGTCGTTGGGTTTGCGTTCGAACCAAAGGTCAAGCAGTGCTTCTGCGACGTGACCGACCGGGTGATTGATGGCGTCCGTTACCGGCTCATTGCCTGGATCCTTGCCATCTGCATCGGAGTTTGAGGGCATTGCAAGTGAGCGTTTACAAAGGTCGAGCAGAATTCCCTCATGTGGGGCAGCGCTCTTCGAGACTGCCCTCATCCACCACGTGAGGCTATGAGAGATTTCCCGCATGGTTTCGTCAGGCATCCTTTGCACTAACGGCGCCCCATATCGCCACGACCGCGACAGTAAATTTGCGTCACTCCATGCTTGGAGCGCTTCTCGCCAACGTGCAACAGGCCAAATACCCTCATTGGCCAGGTCGCATAAGGCAAGTAGGCTATGAAAGAACCGAGTTCGGCAGACATCTAACCATGTGTCTTCATCATAAAGGGAAGACGTCTTTGGCTGTGCGTGCTTGAGCCATTGGACGAGATCTGCCCGTTTACGAGGGGCTATGTCGATCCTCCGCCTTGATTCAAAGTCGGGATCCCCCGTCCCACTCATCCAGTGCGAAAATTCGTCCCGTTCGTTGCTTGCAAGCCGGCGACGAGGCTCTGCGACCGTCAAGCTGTCGAGACGCAAGGATGCGTCTTGCCCTAGCGCACTGCCGCCCTCGCGGAGCTTGGCAAGACGTAGCCAAATTGCGTCCTCTACTATTGAGTCCCAATCCTCAGGCGCGAGGCCCTCTCGATACATTTTACGCGGCGGTCCGGCTAAAATTGCCGTTTCTAGTGTTTCTCTAGCTTCCGGCGAAAGCGTCGATCCTTGAAGCACGAGTAATCTCATCGTTTCGCGCTTCGTCCCCCCGGACCAGAGCCACCATTGATCATCTGATACTAACCACCGGACCCACGTCTCAGAATCGACAGCGTCATTATGACTGGCTGCAAACAACGCTAATCGCTTGAATGTTGGATAAGGTATGTTGAACCAGGCGGCGGCTGTAGACCGGGCGCGATCAGGTGTGGATTTGTAGGCTTCAACCCATGCATCACGCAACAATTCGATCAAGATCACCCAGTCGCGGAAGCCCCGGTTCTGCCAATGTGGCGTGACCGATGGTAGATCCCAGAACGAACGGTCATCTCGGTCGTCGGCTTCGCCCAGCTCCCGCAGTAAGTCCAGGGCGTCGCGAAGTAACTGCTGAAGATCATCCAAAAGGGTGGGCAACGCGCCTCGCCATTGATCGTCTGTCAGGTCACGAATGGACGATCTGACGTGGTCAGCAGCGAGCACAAGCTCCCAGTCCACGAGCTGCTTAATACTGGTCGGCTCCCCCGCGTCCTCTTCTGATCCCCACCGGAAAGGCTTTTTCAACTTCACTTTCGGCGACAGTAGCTCGCGCAGTTGGAGCCGCAGCGCTGTTGTCAGTCCGTCGCGTTTCAGCCGATCTTTCCAGCGGTAAAAGTCTAGGTCGCGCCATGTCGCTTTCACGTGCCCTGTAAGAAGTAGCCGCCAGACAATCTGTAAGAGCGGACCGGGAATGGCATTGGGCGACTGAGCGCGGATATCGTCTAGTTCGGCGATCCGTCCCTCACGAAGTAACTGGGCAAAATGGTTCAATTGATGTTCGATCTGCCACGCCCAGCGCTCGTGCAATTGCCCGCCGCGCTGTGCTACCCAAAGGATCAATCCGGGATCGTTCAAATGGCGGGCCAACCATCGGGCTAGATGGAACATCACATCGTCCCATTGGCTGCCGCCAGCGCCACCGGACACTAGTGTCATCAGTGGTGCGTACCGATAAGGCGCAGGGCGCTGGATCAAGCTGAAGCGGAGCTTATCATCCACATCTTGGCGCGGCGGAACCCCGAAGCGGGGTAGGTCGCGGTGCAGGTAGCGTTGATCTGAGAACGCCTCCAACCATTCGAGCGTCGGCACGGGATTGAAGTCTGCGAATCTCTTCGCTGGCATCCCCGACTCGTCCGATAGTGCCCAGAGCATTCGACCTACGAAGTCGTCTTGCCGAGTGCTACCAGAAGGACGTGCAAGAGCGTGCGCAACGACAATCTGCTCCTTGCCTAGTGTGCCACCGCGATAGGTGGCTGCCCACGATTTTAGGGTGTCGTGCAACGCCGAGTGACTGCCCGCACGGACTTCGTAAAGGATGGGCGTGACACCCTTAGCAGCCCATTCTACCGTCTTTGCGTGCTCGTGTCCGGTCTCATAATCGCCAAAAGCGTACGCTTGCGGCGTAAATTCGCCGAGCAGCCGATCAGCAGCCAGCGCGTCCATCATGTAACGCAAGACCGGATCGTTGATGCTGTATCCGACGAAGCAAACGATATAGTTTCGAAACAACTCGCCGACAAAACGAGCCGCCCATCGTTCAGTCAGGTATGCAAGGCCAAAATCGCCACTAGTTAGTACCAGTCGGTGAAGAGAGGTATCGTCCGGTTTAAGCGGTAGCAAGCCGTGCAGATAGACTAAGCCATTCCATCGGCTGTTTTTCGGTATAGGGAGCATGGGAGCGGCGTAGGGCTCAAAGGCTTTACCGGGGCGTTTTCCCACTCGCTCAAATATGCGGTCAAAATTTGTGGTCACAAGACGGAGCGAGCCATCACGGCAACGAGCTAATTCAAGAAGCGCGTCATGAGTATCGGTGGCGCCTTTGCGGCGCCAATTGGGTTTCAAAGCTTCCATCAGCTTCTGTCGAACAGCGATCCGATTTCCAGGGAGTCGGCGCTCCAACAGATCGAGAGTGGCATCGAATTGATTGCGATCGTAGGCGTCCTGTTCAATAGCCAAGCGGCTGATGCCTACACGTTTGTAGACGTCGTCTACCAAGCCTTTGAATCCCGGCAAGCCAGCAGGATAGGAAATTCCCGCTCCGCAGAAAAATACAACCCGGCCTTCTTCATGTGCTTGCAAGAGGGAGTCGGGAATATCGGGCCCGTTAGCGATAAATTGCATGAGTTTTCAATCGTGCACTATAAACAAGCAGGAAAACTCGGGATTGAGGCAGCCAGCGTGCGGGGGGCCCTTGGCAACTTCTGCTTCCCGAATCGAAGCAAAATTGACACGGCGCGCGGGTGTGATCGCCTAATATCCAAATCACCGATACTGCGTGACGCCACCCTTGAAGTCCCGAGCGCAGTTAGGACAGGTGAAATACTGTGGCCGGTGCGATTTGGTTAACCGGTGGAGTTTTCCTTCTTGCTCGCACCGCTGACAGAACGCGAAGCCGGTGGGTTTTCCGTCCGCACCCTTTTCGTACTTATAACCGCGCATTTCGATTAGCGTCCCTCTGAACTCGAAATTCTTCTTTAGCTCCGCGATCTCTGTGTCTTTTGCGCGCAAGAGTTTCTCGGCATCCGATAGCGCGGTCTTCGCTTTCGCGAGCGCTTCGTTCAAACTGGCGATGTTGAGCTTTAATTCGGCATCCTCGTAGATCTTTTTTAGACCGAGCAAATCTTTCGCGAAGTTCAATCCGGTCGTGGCGGCAGCCACGCCTTCTGCAATCGTGACCATGAAATCCCGTCCTCCGCTTGCGGCAGCCTCATGCTACGACCAGAGCGGGTGTCCGAGTCCAGCGGTAATTCTCGATTTCCACCGGCTCTTCCGAGTTAGAGGGGGGTGGACTCTGTCGGCCGGCCGCTTCCGAGCTAACGGCTCGCCACTGTTCCGAGGGCGGGCGGCGAGGTGCGCCGCCCGGTTGCAATCGTCCAAGATCGGCGGGTTGGTCAAGCCGCGAGCATCAGCCCTGCCTGCGCGGCGGGTTTTACCGGCTTGCCGATGATCCGCCGCAGCTCACTGGCAACACCATCCAACACTGCGCGCTTCTCCTTCATCCGCTTGGAGTGATTGTAGACCTTGCCGGTAACGGTCGGCACGATCTGCTCCGATTTCTTGCTGGCGGCATGATCGAGGCACTTGGCAATGGCGGAATCGTCAAAGCCCAGGTCGCCCGCGAGCGTTGCCGCCGTCCGCCTCAAATCGTGCGGCGTGAACCGCCTCAGGCCAAGCAGCTCGCAGAGGCCGGCGGTCTTGGTCTTATCCTTGTTCTTCTCGTGTTTGGTGCCGCGCAGCGCATCAGCCATAGCCTTGCGGTGGATCGGCTGGCCCTTGTACATGGGACTCTCGAAGACAAACTGCTGATCAGCCGAGGCCAGGGCCTCATTGATGATCTCGATCGCCAGATCAGAGAGTGGCTGCTGGATCACCCGCCGCTTCTTAACCCGCTTGAGCGGGACATCGAAGCGCGGATGCTCGCCGTCGAGGTCGAACAGCTCATCTCGCTGCGCGCCGAGCAACTCGCGTGAGCGGAGCATCGTGACCAACTCGAACTTGAGCGCCAACCGGGTCCGGCGGTCATAGGGGAGGTCGTCGCGATCCAGCCCATGCCAGAAGGTCCTGATCTCGTCTTCGGACAGGACGCGGGTGCGGGGATGCTCCGGGTCGAGCTTGGGCAGATTTACGCAGGGGCTGGCAGTCACGTAGTCGCGCCCTGCCTCTGCGGCCCAGTTGAACAGGCCGGAGGCTGCTTTCCGCATATGGCGGGCGTTGCTGACGGAGGGCTTGCCGAACTTGCCTGCCACAATGTCGTTCGACAACGTGGCGATGTCGTGCTTGGTGACCTCCATGGCCAGCTTCTTGCCGAGGCGGGGGCGGAGAAAGCGGTTGAGATGGCTCGCCGTGTTCTCCCAGCTTTCCAGCCGCGGCCGCATTTCGCCGTCCGGCTTCTTGACCGGCGTCTGCATCCATTTGATGCGCTCGTCGATGATCTCAGCGACGGTCTTGCCGCGCTTGGCCTTCGTGGCCTTCTGGTCCCGGAAGGTCTCGGCGAGGGCGTCGCCGCCCATGGCCTTGAGGCCGTAGACCTTGCTGCGGGCGTCCTCCACCGTGAAAGTCTCCGGATTGTAGAGGCCCAGCCAGCCGGTGCGCTGCTTGCCGGTCTGCCTGTCGGTGAACTTGAAGGAGAAGGTCGCAACCCGGGCGGTCGTGATGCTCACGTAGAGGCCGGGGCATTTGCGGTCGTAAAACTTCGTCCGCTGGGCGACTCGCCTCTCGCACAGCCGGTCGGTCAGAATGACGCTGCTATTGCGGCCCCGCTTGCCGGCGGGGGAGGGGACAGTGGTAGTATCCATCTGGTTTCGGCTCCTAAGGCTTGGGACCAAAGGGCTCGGCTTCGAGGCTTTCAGTTTGTCGTGCGGACGCTGAAAGTCTTAGGGCCGGGCCCTTGTTTTGGTGAAGCCCGCTGAAACAGCCCGCATCAGGGTAGTCGAAAAGTGCTTGTTTTAAAGCACATTCTTAGTTTCGGCGTGTTTCACCGAATGCCAAAATATAGACGTGTGGTCCTGACCGTCGTTGCTACGGTCAAACCTTGCGGAGATGCATCTGGGCTCAACCGGGCCTTGAGGCATCGTCAATTCGCGAGGTGACGGAGGCCAGAAGGAACTCGGCTCCGGGGAGAGCAGGCATAAGCCGTCAAACCACTGCGCAGGGAAGGCCGTGTGTTGGGCTTCACCTGTATGCCGCTGTGCAGTTTTCTGCGTGTGCTGTCGCACAGCGGACCGTGGGTGCCAGCCGGCACCCGGCCTTCCCTGCGCCCTCTTCATAGAAGAGGGACAAGGAAACGAGCAAAACTCGGGCGTTTCGGGCCGCGAGAATGCCAAGCCATGTGTGGAAGACTGACGAAACGACCGAGCTTGCTCTTCTCGCCCGTGAGGATCAGCGGCGCGCGGCGATCGCCGTCAGCTCCAGCTTGACGCCCGGGCCGAGATCCGCAACGCCGATCGCGGCCCGCGCCGGCAGATGCTCCGCAGTGAAATAGCGCTTCCACACCTGGTTGAACGCGGCCTTCTCCGTGAGGTCGGCCACGAAGATCGTCACCTGCAGAACGCAGGACAGATCGGAGCCGGCTCCCTCGAGCAGGGTCCTCAACTGGCGCAGCACATCCTCGGCCTGGCCCGCCATGTCGAGCCCGGCATCTTCAGGGACGATGCCGCCGAGATAGAGCACGCCATTGTGCTCGACGATCTCGTGGAGCAGTCCTTCATAGGGCAGGGAGCGTGTGATCACGATCGCATCCATGGGTGTTGCGGGCGCGCTGGCCAGGCACAAGGCTTGGTTCAACACGGCTCGCGTCGGTGAGGAAAGCTGGTGCTGCCAGACAGGATTGAACTGTCGACCTCTCCATTACCAATGGAGTGCTCTACCACTGAGCTACGGCAGCATGTGCTGGGACAAGAATCGGCCGCCCGAGGGGCCTACCAAGCGGGCCGATATCTGCCACAAGCCCCCCTCCTGTGCAAGCTTGCTAGCCCCGCCAAAACGAGAAAATCGGCCCGATATCGGCGTCAAAATGCCCGTTTTCGCGCGAAACGACCGAGTTCACGCCGATTCACGGTCTGGTATCCCTGCCCAACTGGTCAGTTGGCCGGGGAGCCGGATTCGATCCATCTCGCGTTTCGCAAGGGTCCTATCGCCTCACCCTCTTGAGCTGCCACACTTCGATGGCATCCTGTGGCCGGTTGCTGTGATGGAGCCGCGATGGGCGACGAGACTGACAAGAGCGCGAGGCAGCCGAGGGCGTCCCGGGACGACCGGCTGAAATCGGCGCTGCGCGAAAACCTGAAGCGGCGGAAGTTGCAGGCGCGCGAACGCGCCGCAAGCACCGACCCCTCGCAGAACGACGATGGTTCCCTAAATGAGGGGGCCGCCGGTAAGACCTCTCGTTGAACGCCGGCGGCTGGAAATTTTGGAGTGCATGCAGTGGCCATGGGGCAGGACGAAACACAACGAACCGACCGTGATGCGCAGCTGTTGCGGTTCACCCGCCCCGAGCAGACCTTTCCGGCGCTGACGCCCGCCGAGATCGAACGGATCAGGCACTTCGGCGAAATCCGCACCTATGCGGACGGCGAGTTGCTGTTCGAGACCGGCAAGCCCGGGCCCGGCATGTTCGTGGTGCTGGCGGGCCACGTCGCCATCACCCAGCGCGACGGTCTCGGTCACGTCACTCCGGTGATCGATCAGGGGCCGGGTCAATTTCTGGCCGAGCTTGGCCAGCTCTCGGGCAGGCCGGCGCTGGTCGACGGCCGCGCCGAAGGCAATGTCGAGGTGCTGCTCGTCCCGCCGGACCGGCTGCGCGCGCTGCTGGTGGCCGAAGCCGAGCTTGGCGAGCGCATCATGCGCGCGCTGATCCTGCGCCGGGTCAATCTGATCCAGGGCGGCATCGGCGGCCCCGTGCTGATCGGGCCCTCGAACTCCGCGGGCGTGGTGCGCCTGCAGGGCTTTCTCACCCGCAATGGCCAGCCGCATCATCTGCTCGATCCCGAGAGCGAGCATGACGCCGCCGAACTGATCGCGCGCTATTCGCCGAAGCCGGAGGATTGGCCGCTCGTCGTCACGGCCGGCGGCACGGTGCTGCGCAATCCCAGCGAGACCGAGCTCGGCCGCGCCATCGGCATGATTGGCGGGGCCAAGGACGACCGTATCTACGATGTCGCCATCGTCGGCTGCGGGCCGGCGGGGCTCGCGACCGCGGTCTATGCGGCGTCCGAAGGTCTCTCGGTCGCGGTCGTCGACACCCGCGCCTTTGGCGGCCAAGCCGGCGCCAGCGCGCGCATCGAGAACTATCTGGGCTTCCCGACCGGCATCTCCGGCCAGGCGCTGGCGGGCCGCGCCTTCACCCAGGCGCAGAAGTTCGGCGCCGACATCATGATTCCGATGTCGGTGAGCTCGCTGGATTGCTCGCGCGCCAACGGCACCTTCGCGCTGGCGCTGGATTGCGGCGAGACCTTGCGCTCCCGTTCGGTGGTGGTCGCCAGCGGCGCGCGCTACCGCCGTCCCCATATCGCCAACCTCGACAAGTTCGAGGGCCGCGGCGTCTGGTACTGGGCATCGCCCGTGGAGGCGCGACTCTGCGCCGGCGAGGAGGTGGCTCTGGTCGGCGCCGGTAATTCGGCTGGCCAGGCGGCCGTGTTCCTGTCGGGCCATGCCAAACGCGTGTTGATGATCATCCGCGGCGGCGGCCTTGGCGCCAGCATGTCGCGCTATCTCATCGAGCGCATCGAAGCGACTCCGAACATCGAACTGATGTTCAACACCGAGATCACCGCGCTCGAGGGCGACGAGGCCTCGCTGCTGCGGCGCATCCGCTGGAAGAGCCGGCTCTCGGATGACGAGGATTCCGCCGACATCCGCAATCTCTTCCTGTTCGTCGGCGCCGATCCCGCCACGTCCTGGCTCGACGGTTGCGGCGTGACGCTCGATCGCGGCGGCTTCGTGGTCACGGGCGCGCAGTCGGAGCAGAACCAGGGCAAGCTGGTGGCGCCGCTGGAGACCTCCGTGCCCGGCGTCTACGCCGTCGGCGACGTCCGCTCCGGCTCGGTCAAGCGCGTCGGCGGCGCCATCGGCGAGGGCGCGCAGGTCGTTGCCTCCCTGCATGGCTATCTCGGCGACGCCGCAAAACCGGCGCTTTAGTCAAGGACAAGGCAAGGCAATGGCAAGCCAAATCCGGCTTGTCATCTTGCTGCGCAATGCGTGACTATCCCCTCGTCGCGAGGCAAATCGCGCGCGGAAAAAACAACGATTCAACGGGAGGACCAAATGGCTGAAGTCGTCGTGCTCTACAAGACACCCAAGGATGCTGCCGCCTTCGACAAGTACTATGCCGAGACGCACATTCCACTCGCCAAGAAACTTCCCGGCCTGAAGAACTACGCCGTCAGTAAAGGGCCGGTCGCATCTCCCGCAGGCCCTTCCGGAATCCATCTCGTCGCCATCCTCACCTTCGACAGCGTGGCCGACGTTCAGGCCGCCTTTGGCAGCCCGGAAGGCAAGGCAACCGGCGCCGACGTGCCGAAATTCGCCAGCGGCGGTGCCGACATCCTGATCTTCGATACCAAGAACGTGTGAGTTCGATTCAACTTTCGTCGAAAGCCTGCCGTCGTTTGTGACAGCGCTGCAAAAAGTTCAGCCATGCGTTTTTCGATTTCGCACGATGACGCATGGCTGCGCTCATGCATGTGACGACAACGCAGGTGGTAATCCGATGAGGACCGTAATACTATTCTAGTCACCTCAACGCCGAGAGTAGGAGAGATGTCATGGTGCTTGGCTTAAGCCTGCCCGCCCTTACGCTGATCCATGTCATCATCAGCCTGATTGCCATCGTCGCCGGGCTTGTCGTGATGTTCGGCCTGCTTGGCTCGAAGTCGATGCCGGGCCTGACTGCGATCTTCCTGCTGTTCACCATTCTCACCAGCGCGACTGGTTTCCTGTTTCCATTCAAGGAGCTGCTGCCCTCGCACATCATCGGCATCATCTCGCTGGTGCTGCTCGCGATTGCCTGTTTCGCGCTCTACGGCATGAAGCTCGGCGGCGTCTGGCGCCCGGTCTACATCGTCACCGCGATGATCTCGCTCTATTTCAACGTCTTCGTGCTGGTGATCCAGTCGTTCCTCAAGGTGCCCGCACTTGCCGCGCTCGCGCCCGCCGTGCCCCCGGCGCCGCCATCGGGGCCGGTCTTCGCCGTGGTGCAGGGCATCGTGCTGGTGTTCTTCGTCGTGCTGACCATCGGCGCCTGGCGCCGCTACAAGCCCCTGGCGTTTGCCTGATTGGCCCCTCTCGTCATTCCGGCCATCGCACAGCGATAAACTCTGGTGCGCAATCGCGCACCAGAGAATCCCGATTTATCAATCTCCAGATTCCGGGTTCGCGCTGACGCGCGTCCCGGAATGACGTCTCTCATTGAAAGGAGCCCCACCATGCCCACCATCACCACCAAAGACGGCGTCGAGATCTTCTACAAGGACTGGGGCTCGGGCCAGCCGATCGTGTTCAGCCATGGCTGGCCGCTGTCCTCGGACGATTGGGACGCGCAGATGATGTACTTCGTCACGCGCGGCTATCGCGTCATCGCCCATGACCGCCGCGGCCACGGCCGCTCGGCGCAGGTCGCCGACGGCCACGACATGGATCATTATGCCGACGATCTCGCCGCGCTCACCGCGCATCTCGACCTCAAGAACGCCCTCCATGTCGGCCATTCCACCGGCGGCGGCGAGGTCGTGCACTACATCGCCCGTCACGGCGAGAGCCGCGTCGCGAAGGCCGCGATCCTCTCCGCGGTGCCGCCGCTGATGGTGCAGACCGCAGCCAATCCCGGAGGCCTGCCGAAGAGCGTGTTCGACGATTTCCAGGCCCAGCTTGCCGCCGGCCGCTCGGCCTTCTACCGCGACATCGCCGCCGGCCCGTTCTACGGCTACAACCGCCCCGGCGCAAAACCGCTGGAAGCGGTGATCGAGAACTGGTGGCGCCAGGGCATGATGGGTGGCGCGAAAGCGCATTACGACGGCATCGTCGCGTTCTCGCAAACCGATTTCACTGAGGATCTGAAGAAGATCAACGTCCCGGTGCTGGTGATGCATGGCGACGACGACCAGATCGTGCCATACGCGGACTCGGCGCCGCTCTCGGCCAAGCTGCTCAAGAAAGGCATCCTGAAGACCTACAAGGGATTCCCCCACGGCATGCCGACCACGCATGCCGAGACGATCAACGCGGATCTCCTGGCGTTCTTCAGGGAGTGAGGTTTCACGACTCTCACCCTCCCTTGTTGTGGGAATGGGTGGCTCGCCGCGTAGCGGCGAGCCGGACGAGGGCTTAACTTGTGTGGAAATTTCGGGGCTCGCGCGCGTTGAGCCCCGTCCACTCAAGGAGAGGCGCGGCGATGTCGCCCCAGCTCAAACTGATCGCTCTCGACGCCGACGACCTCGCCGTGATCTCGACCCATGTCCAGGACGCCCGCGTCCAGGCTTCCGATATCATTTGGCGGCAGGGCGAGAAACGGCTTGTGGTCGGAATGAGCCGGCTGGACTGGGAGCAGACCTTGGAGGGCGAGACCGAGCCGCGCCGGCTGGTCGCAGCGCTCCGTTTCGACCGTGTGCTCGCCTGCAAGTCGCGCAACATTGACCTCGCCGCGCCGGACAAGATCCTGGATCTCGTCGGCATTGAATTTCACCCCCGGGACGGCCGCGCCGAGGAGCCCGGCGGCAGCGCCCTGCTTTTGTTCGCCCAGGGCGGCGCCATCCGCCTGGACGTCGAGTGTCTGGAATGCGAGCTGACCGACCTCGGGGCCGACACGCTGGGCACTGGAGTCCAGGGGGAGGGCTGAAGAGGCCGTATACCAGCCGAATGGGCCCTGGCTGGGATGGCATCTGCCGAGGGTTGACGCAGCTTCCCCGCCGCGCCATTGAGCAGGGGACCTGGTGCGCCGACCCGCCCCTCAAGACCAGCCGGAAGCCAAGCGAAACATGCCCGTTCGCCTCGACCGCAGCAGCGCCGATTTCGACCAGCGATTCGCCGCCTTCCTCGCCGCCAAGCGCGAGGCGTCGGCCGACGTCGAGGCCGCCGCGCGCGCGATCGTCGACGACGTGGCCAAGCGTGGCGACGCCGCCCTGCTCGAGGCGACGGCCAAGTTCGACCGCTTGAGGCTGGACGCATCCTCCTTGCGCGTCTCCGCCGCCGAGATCCAGGCCGCCGTGAAGGCCTGCGAGCCTGCGACGCTGGATGCGCTCGAGCTTGCGCGCGACCGTATCGAGACCTATCACCGCCGCCAGCTGCCGAAGGACGAGCGCTTCACCGATCCGCTCGGCGTCGAGCTTGGCTGGCGCTACACCGCAATCGAATCCGCCGGCCTCTACGTCCCCGGCGGCACGGCGGCCTATCCGTCATCGGTGCTGATGAATGCCGTGCCGGCGAAAGTCGCCGGCGTGTCGCGCCTCGTGATGGTGGTGCCCTCGCCGGACGGCAAGCTCAATCCGCTGGTCCTGGCGGCCGCCCATCTCGGCGGCGTCACCGAGATCTACCGTGTCGGTGGTGCGCAGGCGGTGGCCGCGCTCGCGCACGGCACCGCGACCATCGCGCCGGTCGCCAAGATCGTCGGCCCCGGTAATGCCTATGTCGCTGCCGCCAAGCGGCTGGTGTTCGGCAAGGTCGGTATCGACATGATCGCCGGCCCCTCGGAGGTGCTCGTCATTGCCGACGACACCGGCAACGCCGATTGGATCGCCGCTGACCTCTTGGCGCAGGCCGAGCACGATTCCAGCGCGCAGTCGATCCTGATCACGGACTCGGCGCGCCTTGCCGCCGACGTCGAAAAGGCGGTCGAGGCGCAGCTGAAGACGCTGCCACGCGCCGCGATCGCCAGCGCGTCCTGGGCCGATTTCGGCGCCGTCATCATGGTGAAGAACCTGGGCGACGCCGTCCCGCTTGCCGACGCCATCGCGGCCGAGCATCTCGAGATCATGACCGTCGATCCCGACGCGCTCGCGGCGAAGATCCGCAATGCCGGCGCGGTGTTCCTCGGACCGCACACGCCCGAAGCGATCGGCGATTATGTCGGCGGCTCCAACCACGTGCTGCCGACGGCGCGCTCGGCGCGGTTTTCCTCCGGGCTCTCGGTGCACGACTTCATGAAGCGCACCTCGATCCTGAAATGCGGGCCCGACCAATTGCGTGCGCTGGGACCTGCCGCGATGACGCTCGGCAAGGCGGAGGGGCTGGACGCCCATTCCCGCTCGATTGGATTGCGCCTCAATCTGTCATGACAAAGCCGCCCGCACAGGACGACTCAACTAATCGCATCGTCGGCGTCACGCTCGACGAGGAATCGATTGGCCGTTCCGGGCCCGACATCGAGCACGAGCGGGCGATCGCGATCTACGATCTGATCGAGCAGAACCTGTTTGCGCCCGAGGGTGCGGACGGCAAGGGCCCGTTCACGCTGCATATCGGCATCACCGGCAACCGGCTGATGTTCGACATCCGCCGCGAGGACGGCACGCCCGTGGTCGCGCATCTGTTGTCGCTGACGCCGTTCCGGCGGATCGTGAAGGACTATTTCATGATCTGCGACAGCTATTACCAGGCGATCCGCACCGCGACCCCCGACAAGATCGAGGCCATCGACATGGGCCGCCGCGGCATCCATGACGAAGGATCGCGCACGCTGCAGGAGCGGCTGAAAGGCAAGGTGCGGGTCGACTTCGAGACCTCGCGCCGGCTGTTCACGCTCATTACAGTCCTGCACTGGAAGGGTTAGGGCATGGCCCGGAAAAGTGTGCAGCGGTTTTCCGACAAGGCCATGCCCTCTATCAAAAGAGGCTGAGCGCGATGGCGGATCCGCCACGCGCACGCGATCCTCAGTCGGTGCTGTTCGCCTGTGCGATGAACAGCGTGCGCTCGCCGATGGCCGCGAGCCTGTTGCAGCACATGTTTCCGCAAGGGCTCTATGTGAAGTCGGCCGGCACCAAGAAGGGCGAGCTCGATCCCTTCGCCGTCGCCGTGATGGGCGAGCTCGGCCAGGACATCTCCGGCCACAAGCCGCAGACCTTCGAGGAGCTGGAGGATTGGGAGGGACTGAATTTCGACCTCATCATCACGCTCTCGCCCGAGGCGCATCACAAGGCGCTGGAGCTGACGCGAACGCTCGCGGCCGAGGTCGAATACTGGCCGACGCAGGATCCCACCACCATCGAAGGCAGCCGCGACCAGAAGTTAGCTGCCTATCGCGAGGTCTGCGATCAGCTCCTGATGCGCATCCGGCGGCGCTTCGCCAAGGTCGGCGCGGCGAGCGGGTAGCATCGGCCCTCCGTAACACCCGCGTCACAGAGAGCAGGCACAGCCGTGGCGGATACCTCGAATCACCAAACTCCGGTTCCCGGGTTGTGAAATCAGCCCCCTTCCGATAGGTTCCGCGCGCAATTCACCCCTGCCTCATCTTCCAAATCACCTGATGCTTGGCCGCCCCAAATTCGTACTTGCCTCCGGCTCGCCGCGTCGGCTGTCGCTGCTCAACCAGGCCGGCATCGAGCCGGATGCGCTCCGGCCGGCCGACGTCGACGAGACGCCGAAGCGGGGCGAGCTGCCGCGCGCCTGCGCCAACCGGCTGGCCAGGGCCAAGGCCGACGCTGCGCTGAAATCCGTGCAGCTCGACGACGAGCTGCGCGGCGCCTTCATCCTCGCCGCCGATACAGTGGTGGCGGTCGGCCGCCGCATCCTGCCCAAGGCCAATCTGGTCGACGAGGCCGCGCAGTGCCTGCGGCTGCTGTCGGGCCGCAACCACCGCGTCTACACCGCGATCTGCCTGGTCACGCCGCGCGAGGCTTTCCGCCAGCGTCTGGTCGAGACGCGCGTGCGCTTCAAGCGCCTGTCCGAGGACGACATCCAGGCCTATATCGGCTCCGGCGAATGGCGCGGCAAAGCCGGCGGCTACGCCGTGCAGGGCATCGCCGGATCCTTCGTGGTCAAGATGGTGGGGTCCTACACCAACGTCGTCGGCCTGCCGCTGTACGAGACCACGACGCTGCTCGGCGGCGAGGGCTTTCCGATCCGCTTCGGCTGGCTCAATACCACCGCGGTGTGAGCCCAAGTGAGCCCAAGGGCCGCGCCGACAAAAACCTCGAAAACAACCCCATGCACAGTAGAATGGCCCTGCCGGGTCCGCGCCGCGGCGCATGCGCGGCTGCGCCAGGAACCCGTTTCCGGGCAGGCTCTTGAACCCCGTCACCCCGTGTAAGCTGCCGACATCCATGGACGACCAGGTCAACAAGCCCACCGGCCCGCTCAAAACCTGCCCGATCTGCGGCAAGCCGCAGACGCAGGCCACCCGTCCGTTCTGCTCCTCGCGCTGTCGCGACGTCGACCTGAACCGCTGGCTGAAGGGCTCCTACGTCATCCCCGGCCGCGACGACGAAACCGACGACGTCGAATAATCGAGCTGTATCAAAGCTTTAATTGCCTCGCTGAAGCGCCGAGCAGCAGCCGCAGCAACCCCGCCCGATCTTGTGCACAGACGGGCCGCGCCCGGCGCAGCCACTTGGCGAAGCCGGGTGGACAGGCCGCCTCGAGCCCACTATAAACCGCCCGCTCGATGGGCTTTGGCCCCTCTCTTGGAGCACGCCCAGGTAGCTCAGTTGGTAGAGCATGCGACTGAAAATCGCAGTGTCGGTGGTTCGATTCCGCCCCTGGGCACCATTTCCCTGACATCGAATATCCCCCGAGCTGTAGCTGCCCCCGAGCCACTACCCTCGTCCGCTATACGTAGCCGGCGGCCGCTGATATGATCCTCCGACGGTAAACGGCAGCTCGCCACCATACTTTTCTGCGATGCCGGCCTTCTGATCGGACCTCGATCCCGCTCGCGCCATTTCGCATTGCTTCGACAAGAACGCTGAACAAATTCGCCAACGGCTGCCGCGTCCCCGCTCACATCAGGAGATGTGCCATGGCTGCATCGGACTGGCGTCTCGAAGGCGAATGGATGAAGAACTGCACCTGTGCGTTCGGCTGCCCCTGCGATTTCAACGCACGGCCGACCCAAGGCTATTGCAAGGGATTGGTCGCCATGCGGATCGCCAAGGGACATTTCGAAGGGACCAGGCTCGATGGTCTCTGCTTTGCGATCACGGTCGATTTCCCCGGGCCGCTGCATGAGGGCAACGGGACAATCCAGCCCATCATCGACGAACGCGCCACGGCGGAGCAGCGACAGGCGTTGTTCGATATCTTCTCCGGTAAGCATTCGGCCGAAGGCACGCTGTTCCAGATCGTCAGCATGATCGTCACCAAGATCCATGATCCCGTGTTTGTGCCGTTCGAATTCTCCTTCGACAAGGACGGACGCGTCGCAAGACTCGTCGCCAAGGGCGTGCTCGAGACCGATGTCGAGCCGATCAAGAATCCGGTGACCGGTGATCCGCACCGCATCCAGGTGGTCATGCCCGAAGGGTTCGAACATCGGGCGGCCGAGGTCGCATCCGCCGACATCCGCTCGACCGGCGCGATCCGGTTCGAGACCCGCGCTACGCATAGCTCGCTCGCCAATGTCGTGCAGACGCCCAAGGGCGTTGCGGCGTGATGCGGCGCTGACACCGACACGAGATCTCGGTGTCAGCTCCTCTTCGCCATGGACAAGTCGATGCAGGAGCGCTCGATACTCGAACACTTGCTCCACCGCGACCGGCTGATCGTCGCGATCGGGACCGCCGCAGTGGTCGCGCTCGCCTGGGCCTATCTCGCTGCGGGCGCCGGCATGGACACCGAGATGATGGCCGACATGCCGGACATGGCGCCGATGCCGTGGACGCCGTTCTATGGCGCGCTGCTGTTCGTGATGTGGTGGGTGATGATGATCGCGATGATGGCGCCGAGCGCGGTGCCCACCGTTCTCCTGTATGCGACCGTCAAGCGAAGGCAGGAGGCTGCCTCCCGCGCCGCAATCGATAGCTGGATCTTTCTCGCCGGTTATCTCGTGACGTGGGCCGGGTTCAGTCTCGCTGCGGTCCTGGTGCAAGGAGCATTCGAACGCTTCGGGTTGTTGTCGATGGCGATGGCAAGCACCAGCGCGATTCTGGGCGGCGGCGTGCTGATTGCAGCAGGGCTCTATCAGTTCACGCCGCTCAAACAGGCCTGCCTCCGTTACTGCGACAGTCCGCTGTTGTTTCTCAGTCGATATTGGCGGCCCGGCACGCGCGGCGCATTCCGGATGGGACTTCGCCACGGCAGCTACTGCGTCGGCTGCTGCTGGTTTCTGATGGTATTGCTGTTCGTCGGCGGCGTGATGAACCTGGCCTGGATCATCGGCATCGCGCTCTATGTGGCCGCCGAGAAGCTGCTGCCGTTCGGCCAACGATTGAGTTATGCGGCAGGCGCGCTCCTCATCCTGTCCGGCACGATCGTTCTTGCGCGCGCGATGTGAAAGCGGTCCAAAGACGGTTAAAATGTGCCGCTTGCGATATGCCCACCGGCTTAATTGCTCAAAACCGGCCGGCCTCCGTGATGATACGGATGCTTTGAGCTAAGAATTGAGCTTCCTCAAAACAGAAACTTAAGGCTGTTTCAACTAGCTTTGCGCCACGAACAGCACCCGCGCGCCGCCTTCGGTTCCGGGTGTCCCTGTGCGGTCGAGGCGGAGACAAGGCGATGCCAATACTGCGGGCGAGCGCAGTTCTGCCCTGGCGGCTGAAGCGGGGGGGGCGCGTCGTGATTCCCGCAGGGGCAGTCCGCAAAGCCGGAAGAGCGATCCTGCGGAATGCTCCGCTGCAGATCGCATTGTTCTTTCTGCCGCTAGTCTGGATCGGCTATTTCGCAATTACCGCCTCCGAGCGGATGGATGCGATCCAGCAAGCGCGGTCGCACGGCAACAGCGTCGCCGAATTGTTCGAGGAGAACACCGAGCGCATCTTCGAGCGCGTGGATCAGTCGTTGCTGGTGGTACAGGCACTCTACGCCCAGGATCCGCAGGCCTTCAGCCTGAAGTTCTGGTCCGACAAGGCCCGCCTCGCCACCGGCGACGTGGTCCAGTTCGCTCTGATCGGATCGGACGGATACATGATCGAGACGACGGCGGGCTATTCCGGTCCGCCGCTTTATCTCGGTGATCGCGAGCACTTCATTCATACCATGTCGCAGGTCGACGATCGCCTTTACGTGGCGAAGCCGGTGCTGGGCCGCGCGTCCAAAAAGTGGACGATACAGCTCGCGAGAAAGCTGTTCGATCTCGCCGGCAATCGGGTCGGCGTGGTTGTCGGCTCGATCAGCGTCGACGTCGTCGGCAGGTTCTACGACACCGCAAAGCTCGGCGTCGGAGGAACGCTGGTGCTCAGGAATGCGAGCCACGTCGTGCTCGCCGCCCGGGGCGTGGACCAGGGGTCAGTGCTGGGACAAAGCGCGCCGAGCCGCGTCGCGGGCGAACTGGGCGACGGCTTCTATGCGCAATATTGGAACGAGAACCGACCGGACCGCAGCGACCGACTGATCACGGCGCGCAGGTCGCGTGCGTTTCCGCTCATCTTCACCGTCGGCATTTCGGAGCAGGAGATCTATTCCCGCTCCGCCTTCAGGCAGAAGGTCTATCTCGGCGGCGCGGTGCTGCTCACGTTCATCATCCTCGCCGCGACGACATTTCATTGGCGACGGCAGCAGGCGCTGGATCGCGCCCACCGCGAGCGGCGCGATTTCGCCAGCAAGTTCGAGGATGCGCTCAGGAACCTCCCCCAGGGCTTGAGCATGTTCGATGGCCGCGACCGTCTGATCGCGTTCAACCGGCAATGGCTCGAACTTTACGACCTCGTGCCGGAAGACATCCGGATCGGCATGGACTTCCGGGAGGTGTTCGCGAAGCAGACCGCCGTGCTCGACGTCGAAGCGTACCTCGTCGATTTGAAGAACCGGCTCGCCCAGTCGGAGCAGATCTCGAACACCGTGCAGTTTCCGGACGGACGGGTCGTCTACATCTCGTACGGCCGGCGCGAGGGCGGCGGCTGGGTTGCCACGCATGAGGACATCACCGAGCGCAAGGCGTCGGCGGACCGCATCGAGCGGCTCGCGCATTACGACAGCCTGACCGGCCTTGCCAATCGCAACCTGTTCAAGGAGCGCATCGACGAGGCGCTGGCCCGCCCGCGCCGGCCGGAGCCCGCGTTCGCCGTACTCCTGCTCGATCTCGACAAGTTCAAGTCGGTCAATGATGCGCTCGGCCACCAATGCGGCGACGCGTTGCTGAAGCAGGTTGCCGACCGGATCAAGGCGCAGATCCGTGATGCCGATACGGCGGCGCGAATCGGCGGCGATGAATTTGCCGTCATCGTCGCACCCGGCGGGGCCGCGATGCGCGACGGCGCTGAAAGCCTGGCCGCGCGGCTGGTCGAGGCCATTGCCGAACCCTTTCACATCGATGGCCACCCCGTCGTGAGCGGCTGTAGCATTGGCCTTGCGCTCGTGCCCGAGCACGGCACGCGGGTCGACGAGATCCTTCGCAACGCCGATCTTGCGCTCTACAGGTCAAAGAATGCCGGCAGAAACTGCTTCCACGTCTATTCACCGGAGCTCAAGGCGGAAGCGGATCAACGCAACGTGCTCGAGATCGAGCTGCGTGAAGCGATCTGGCGTGAGGAGATAGAGCTGTTTTATCAGCCTGTGATCGAGCTCGGCACTGGTCGGGTAAAATCGGTCGAGGCCCTGGCGCGCTGGCATCACGCCACCAGGGGCTACGTCCCTCCGGCGGAGTTCATTGCGGTTGCCGAGGCGGGGGGACTGATCGTCGAGCTCGGCCACCAGGTGCTCGCCAGGGCCTGCCGCGATGCGATGAGCATGCCGGGCGACATCAAGGTCGCTGTCAATCTCTCCGCCCTGCAATTTGCCAGCGCCAATCTCGTCGACACCGTGACCTTTGCGTTGACGCAGAGCGGGCTTCCGCAGACCCGGCTCGAGCTCGAGATCACCGAAAGCGTATTTCTCGCCGACACCGAGGAGAACCTCAGGACGCTCCAGCGCCTCAAGGCGCTCGGCGTCTCCATTGCCCTCGACGATTTCGGTGTCGGATACTCGTCGTTGTCCTATTTGACGGCCTTTCCTTTCGACAAGGTCAAGATCGACAAATCCTTCATCGACAGGATCGATCGCTGCGAGACCGTCGCCGTGCTGAAATCCATCGTGCAGCTGGCAAAGACGCTGAAGCTGTCGATCGTCGCCGAGGGGGTCGAGTCCTCCGAACAGGTCAGACGGCTCCAATCACTCGGCATCCCGCTCGGCCAGGGATTTCACTTCAGCAAGCCCGTGCCGCTTGCAAGCCTCTCCTGGCAAGCCCCCACGGCGCGCCGGAAACGGCGGGTGGCGTGAGGTCAATGCCTCAGGCGTTTTCATCATGCCTCGCCACTGCAGCCCCTTCGGCCGAAGAGCGTTCCTCAATTGCCGGTTCGGAAGCCTGCGCCCGTCCTGGCACTCCCCTTGCTCAGTCCTGATCCAAGCCCGGGCCTCGGTGGAGAGGCCGTTTCAGGTTGAGGCAAGTGATGCAGGAAGTGTCCCGTTCTGGTGCTGTTGACGAACTCCGGCTCGACGCGTTGATCGCCGATCTATGGTGGCGCGTTCGGCTGATTAATACCGACATTCTCGAGGAAGAGGCGCGCGCCGGGGTGTTCGACCCGGTTCAGCCGACCTACCCGCTTCTCGCGGCCAACCTTCGCGCCCGGCGCGACAATCTGGTCGCGACGATCGGCGTGCTCGAGCAGCGTGCGAGATCGGTGTCGGAAGCGGCTTGAAGCGGTCGCGGGGGCGCGCCAGCCTCGGCGTCTTCGTCA
Source organism: Bradyrhizobium sp. BRP23 (assembly GCF_020194135.1). Taxonomy (NCBI): domain Bacteria; kingdom Pseudomonadati; phylum Pseudomonadota; class Alphaproteobacteria; order Hyphomicrobiales; family Nitrobacteraceae; genus Bradyrhizobium; species Bradyrhizobium sp. BRP23. The sequence continues at coordinate 233,859 of NZ_JADYVW010000005.1, forward strand.
ACCGGCCCGGCTGCAGCGCCAGAGGCGGGCGCGGGATGCAATGCGCATCCTCGCATGGCTCGAATGCCTCCGACGCTGTGCCGCTAACAGTTGAATTCAGGCCGCCGCCTGCCCGTGTTATGGCTGGTCTCTGCACCCCCGCGAGGCCGCCATGCTCCCCATTCCCGCCGATATCTTCACCGAACCCGAGGACGTCTCGCCCGACGGCCTGGCCAATCTCGGCCCGCTTCGGCGTCTTGCCGGCACCTGGCAGGCGGACAAGGGCATCGACATCAATCCGAAGGCGGAAGGGCCGGAGCGGCGGACCTTCATCGAGCACATCCGCATGGATCCGATCGATCCGCAGGCCAACGGGCCGCAGCTGCTATACGGGCTGCGCTACCACATCCACATCAACACGCCCGAGGAAGACATCACCTTCCACGACCAGGTCGGCTATTGGCTGTGGGAGCCGGCGACCGGGCTGATCATGCAGACGCTGGCGATCCCGCGCGGGCAGGTGCTGCTGGCCTCGGGCAAGGCCGGGCCTGACGACAAGACGATCTCGGTCACCGCCAAGCGCGGCGACACCGCCTACGGGATCTGCTCGACCAATTTTCTGGAGCAGGCCTTTCGCACCGATGCTTACCGCTGCGACATCACCTTCAACGACGACGGCAGCTGGACCTATCTGATCCAGACCGAGTTGTTCGTGCGCGGCGCGCCGTTCAATCACCACGACACCAACACGCTCCAGCTCATAGCGCCACCCAGGCTCAATCCGCTGGCGGCGATCGTGAACGATCGTGCCGCGCGCGGTGGACCCGCGGCCTGAGCGCTGCCCTGAGGATTGCATGAAACCGTATGTCATCTGCCTGATGCACTCCAGCCTCGACGGCCGCACGCATCCCAGCCGCTGGCGTCCGAAGGGCGCGGGTACGGACTGGTTCGAGAAGATCCACGATGAGCTCGGCGGCGATGCTTGGGTGATCGGTCGCGTCACGGGTTCGGAGTTCGCCAAGGGCAGGCCCTATCCCCCGACAGACGCGAAAGTTCCGCGCGAAAACTGGTTCGCCCGGTGCGATGCGAAGACCTACGGCGTCGTGCTCGATGCCGAGGGCAAGATCGGTTGGGGGCGCGCGGAGATCGGCGGCGATCCGATCGTCGTCGTGCTGACCGAGAATGTCCCGGATTCGCATCTCGCTGGCCTCCGCGGCGAGGGCGTGTCCTACATCTTTGCCGGCAAATCCGAGATCGACCTCGCACTGACGCTGGACATTCTCAGCCGCGAGCTCGGCGTGAAGCGCCTGCTGGTCGAGGGCGGCGGCGTCGCCAACGGCGCGTTCCTGCGCGCCGGCCTCATCGACGAATTCAACCTGATCCTCAGCCCTGCGATCGACGGCGCAAAGGGCGCCCCGTTCGTGTTCGATTCCACCGAGGCGGACAGCGACCGGCGCGCGCCGATCGCCGCGATGACGCTGGAGAGCACGCGCGAGCTCGGCGGCGGCGTCCTGCTGCTGCGCTATCTGATCCAGAACGACCCGCAAGCCGTGAGCCGGTAAGGCGCGGCCATGTCCGATCCGTCCGAGCACATCGTCATCGTCGGCGCCGGCGCGGCCGGCCTGATGGCGGCGCGCGAGCTGGCGCGTGCCGGGCGCAAGGTGACGATCCTGGAGGCGCGCCAGCGCTGCGGCGGCCGCATTCATCCGCTGCCGGCCTCGCAGTTCGGCTATGCCGCCGACGGCGGCGCCGAGTTCGTCCATGGCGAGGCGCCGGTCACCCGCGCATTGCTGCGCGAAGCCGGCCTGTCGCTTCAGGAGATCGAAGGCGAGCAGTGGCGCTTTGACGGGACGAAGCTCACGCGCGAGCGCGACGATCCCCATGAAGCGGAGCTTCAGGCCAAGCTGGCGGACTTGAAGGACGACCTCACGGTCGCCGACTTCCTGCGCCGGCATTTTGCAGGCGACAATTACGCGCCGCTGCGCCATTCGATCGAGCGGATGGTCGAAGGCTATGACGCGGCCGATCCCGAACGCGCCTCCACGCTGGCGCTGCGCGCGGAATGGATGGACGGCGGGCACGCTCCGCAGGCGCGCATCGAAGGCGGCTACGGCGCGATGATCGATTTCCTGGCGGCCGACTGCCGCAGGCAGGGCGTCACCATCCGCCTCGGCAGCGTTGTGTCGGCGATTGCGGAGGAGGGCGGCGCGGTGATCGTTCGCTGCGCCGGCGGCGACGTGCACGCCTGCGACCGCATGATCCTCACCGTGCCGCTGCCGCTGCTGCGCGAGATCGCGCTACCGGCAGGCGCGCGTGCCAAGCTGGCTGCTGTCGACGACATCGGCTTTGGCAACGTCATCAAGATCCTGCTGCGCTTCGCGCGGCCATGGTGGCGCGAGCGCAAGGAAGACCTTGCGGACATGACCTTCCTGCTGTCGGATGAGGCGATCCCGGTCTGGTGGACGCGCTATCCTGACCAGCATCCCGTGCTGACGGGCTGGTTCGGTGGCCCCCGCACGGCCGAGCTGGAAAGCCTCGACGCGCGAGCATTGATCGATGCCGGGCTCGGCTCGCTCGCCGCAATCTTCGGCCTGCCGCGCGATCACATCGTGCGCGAGCTGGTGGCGTCCGCCGCGACTAACTGGGCGCATGATCCGTTCGCGCGCGGCGCCTATTCGTGGGCGACGCCGCGCACGCGCGCGGCACAGGCGATCCTCGCGCGCGGCGACGGCTTGGTGCTGTTTTCCGGCGAAGCGCTCTATCGCGGCCGCGACATGGGCACGGTCGAGGCGGCACTGGCGAGCGGCCTGGAGACGGCGGACATGATCCTTCGGGGACAATGAAAAGAGGCCCGCATCTGATGCGGGCCTCTCGTCGCGTGTCTCTCCAGAACTTACCAGCGGCCGCCGCCGAAGCTGAACGTCACGCCGGGGCCTCCGCCGTAATAGCCGTACGGTCCGCCGCCGTAATAGCCGTGGTGCCGCGGGTAATAACCGTAGCTCCTGTAATACGGCCGGTAATAGCCGTGATGATGCCGCCAATGATGATGGTGGCGGTAATGCCTGCGGTGCGCGCTGATGTCGGTGGTTTGGCTTTCCTGCGCGGTCTGCTTGGCACTTGTATTGCCGGCCGCGCTCGCCGATCCACCGGCCAACGCCGCAGCACCAAGGGCGATCGCGGCAATGAGATATTTCATGTCATCACTCCAGTTGAAGGTCGTGTGACAACACATGAGTATCCCGCGCGTTCCAGCCACTGCGGGCGTCGAAACGACGCAGATTTTCAGTTCCCCGATGAACGCACGTTAACGTTTGTGAACGAGCGAAGGCCGCGCGATCTATCGTCGCATGAAGAGGCATGGCCTGCGACTCGCGCCCCGAACGCGGCGCAGCGTCTCTTCGACGATGCGGTGCGAGTCCGGGACACGAGAGTGGCGCATGTAGATTTTCGCAACTGTCACGGATGCGGATTAGGAAAGCGGTGTCGCTCGGAGAGCGCAGCGAGGATCGCGTCCTTGTCTGCGATGAATGTACGACCGTGATAGCTGAGCGCAGTGCCAGGGCTGCGTGGCATCAGCGCGATCGTACACGTTGACGCCAGCGGACACGGACCTACTTGAACGGGTCCTGGATCGACGGGGCCGACTGGCGGATGCGGCGCACGCTGACCGGCGTGCCGTCGGAGACGAACAGCAGCTCGTATTTGCGGCCCTCGCTATCGGTCGCCGAGCAGGTGACGTCGTTCACCTTTCTGGCGGCGAAGTTGCCGGTCTGCCGGCAGATGCCGGTCGAGGTCTGCTCGGCGGGCACGGGCAGGCCGTCGACCTTGGGGCGGTTCTTGGAGTTGAGCAGCACGCGGTCGATCCGCAGCTCGTAGGAATTGTCGTCGGCGCGCTTGCCGTTCTCGCCGGAGAACGACACCACGTGGCTGTCATCGGAGGGATCGTCGACCGCGACGGCGAAATTGACCCGTCCCGTGTCGCCATGGGCGTAGGCCACCGTCTTGCACGGGAAGGTGCGGCCTGCGACCCTGAACGTCTTGCAGTGGCCGGACATCAGCGCCAGGAGATCGATGAAGGCGTTCGGCCGCGCCGGCGGATTGTTGACCGGAATCGGTTTGGAAGTCTCGGCAAAACAAGGACTTGCCGCAAGCACGAGCAGCGCGGCGAGGACCAATCGGCGAAGGCGCATCGTCGGGCTCATGAGCCAGAGGGCTATGGCGGAAGAGTTCCGCACCATAGCCATCGAGCCGCAAATTGGTTGCGATCCCGTTTGTGCTGCAAATCCCGTCTGGAATACCACCACGGCCACCCCGACGGCGATTCGTTCAAATCGCCCGATCCATCCCGGCGGGCACATGCCATCAGGGCGGTGTTTTTTTCGTGGCATGATCCGGAAAAGTGCGTAGCGATTTTCCGAAAGGCTCATGCTCAAACAATAACCTAACCCATCGCCGCCTGCCAGCGCCTGTCGCGGAAGGAGGGGCGGCGGTGGAGGCGGGCGTCCAGCACGGCGCGGGCGCGGGGCAGCTCACCGCTGCGCATGAGCGCGACGATATAGGTGTCCTCGATCAGCTCGCGCTGGGCGTGGCTGCCGCCGATGCGCACCACCTCGCCGAGCACCGGCGCGAGCATCTGCACGCAAGTCCGGTAATCCTCATCGGCGAAAGCCGCGAGTGCGCGGAAGATCGCCGGCACCACAGGGCCCGCCGGCAGCTTGCCGTCGGCCAGCCGCTGCTCGATCGCCGCAAGGCGGGCGGCGAGCGCTTCGCGATTCTGCGTCGCGGCTGCGAATAGCGCCATGTGGACGTCGGCAAAGGACAGGCTCGATTTCGGAAACAGTTTTTGCGCGGCGGCGTCGGCTTCCTGCCACAGCGCCTTCGGTACCGCATGACCGTACATCGACAGGCGCCACAGCAGCGAAGCGCTGTCGGTGATGACGTTGAGCGGCGGCGCCTGCGTGGCAGTGGGCCGAAGCACGTCGGCATAGATCGCGAGCGCCCGCGCCGCATCGCCATGCTCGAGCGCGCCGAGCGCCTGATGCCAACGGATATGGCCGTGGAGGATTCCGGAGCGGTCATAAGCCGGCAGCCATTCGTCGACGAGACGATCGGCGTCCTCGGTCGATCCATCCTCGAACATCGCATGCAGCACCGCGTGCGCGGCGTGGGCATTTTCCCGGCGCAGATTGAAGCCGCGCTCGGTGACGGCGCGGCCGCGCGCGACGTCGCCATTCTCCGTCATCGCCCAGCCGGACATGGTGAGGAACCACCAGTCCTCGCCGTAATGTGGGGCGACGCATTCGCAGAGCTCGTGCCGGGCGCGGTCGTGATCGGCCATGCCTGAGAAGGCGAACAGGCCGAACGCGCCAAGCGGCAGCGACAGCACCAATGCGTCGCGGGGCCATGCGTCGATATGCTTCAGCGTCGATGCGATCGCCTCCGGCAGCCGGCCCTCGATCGCGAGCGCCAGCGTCTCGACATGCGAGCGCTCGCGCTCGCTGCCGCGCTCGGCCACGAGCTCGCGCGCGCGTGCCGCCTTTTGCCGCGCGAGATCGCCCTGCTGGTAGAAGGCATGCACGCGGCCGCGGGCGATGTGGGCCAGCGCGAAATCAGGATCGGCCGCGATCGCGCGCTCCAGCATCTCCGCCGTGCCGGTCCAGCCCGCGAGCATGAGGTCGACGCCGTCGCGATAGGCGGATGCTGCCTCGTGCGAGGTGGTGGAGAGCGGCAGGCCGTAGCGGTCTTGAAGCGCCATCGAAGGCCCCCCTCACGCCGTCCGCGCGCGGCGGCCTTCGATCGGATAGGCCGGGTCGTTATAGCCCGGCGTCGAGGGATGGCCTGGTGTCACCAGGCGGTCGATCAGCGCCTCGTCCTCCGCGGTGAAACGATAATCGAGCGCGCTGATGTAGCCGTCCCATTGCTCCTCGGTGCGGGGACCGGCGATCACCGACGAGACGAAGGCGGAGTTGAGCACCCAGGCGACCGCGAACTGGCCGGCGGTGATGCCTTTCTTCTCGGCGTGAGCCTTGATCTCCTGCGCAAGCTGGAGCGATTCCGGCCGCCATTCGGTTTGCATCATGCGGGTGTCGTTGCGCCCCGCGCGCGTCTCCTTGTCGGGAGCTGCATCCACCTTGTACTTGCCGGTGAGCACGCCGCGCGCAAGCGGGCTGTAGGGCACGATGCCGAGGCCGTAATAAGCGCAAGCCGGAAAGTGCTCGACCTCCGGCATGCGGTTCATGGCGTTGTAATAAGGCTGGCTCACCGCGGGGCGGTCGATGCCGAGTCGGTCGCAGATGTTGCAGATCTCGGCGACGCGCCAGGCGCGGTAGTTGGAGACGCCGAAATAGCGCACCTTGCCGGCGTGGATCAGGTCGCTCATGGCGCGCACCGTCTCCTCCAACGGCGTGGCATGGTCTTCCTTGTGCAGATAGTAGATGTCGATGTGATCGGTGCCGAGCCGCATCAAGCTCTCGTCCGCCGCCTGCAACACCCAGCGCCGCGACAGCCCGCCGCGATTGGGATCGTCCCCCATGGGGTTTGCGAGCTTTGTGGCAAGCACCCAGGCACCACGATTGCGCGCGATGGCGCGGCCGACGACCTCCTCGGAGGCGCCTTTGGAATAAGCGTCCGCTGTGTCGATGAAATTGATCCCGGAATCGCGTGCCTTGTCGATGATCCGCTTCGACGTGGCCTCATCGGTCGGCCCGCCGAACATCATGGTGCCCAGGCAAATCGGCGAGACCTTGAGGCCGCTGCGGCCGAGCTGGCGGTATTGCATGGGCGAGTCCTCGATGTTGGTGGACGGCAGCATAGCCAGCAAAGTCCGTCATTGCGAGCGCAGCGAAGCAATCCAGAGATGTGTCCGCGGAGGGATGCTGGATTGCTTCGCTGCGCTCGCAATGACGGTGGGGCACGTTTGCGCCTCACATTCAGTGTCATCGCCCGCGAAGGCGGGCGATCCAGTACGCCGAGACAGTCGTGATCGATCGAGGGGCCGCGACGTACTGGATTCCCCGCCTTCGCGGGGAATGACGGCTGCGGGTGTGGCGCGCAGCAGCGCCGGCCTGATCGCCCGCTACCCCGGCCCCTTCAAGATCTTGAACACGCCGTTCGCCATCACGATGCAGCGGTCGTCCACGGTCACCTCGGTGCTCATGAAGATCAGGCTGCGGGTCGAGCGCACCACCCGCGGGCGGGAGATCAGGGTGTCGCCGATCTGGCCGGCCTCGACGAAATGGGTGTCGAGCTGCACCGTCGCCAAGTACTCCTTGCCGGAGACGTAACGGGCCGTCATGCCGCAGGTGCGATCGGCGAACGTCATCATCACGCCGCCCTGGACCATGCCGCGGCGGTTGTGGTGCTTGTCCTCGGTCGCGAGCGCGAATTCGTAATGGCCGTCGACCTTGCGCTCCCACAACGGGCCGATCAGATGCAGGAAGCCCGTGGTCTCCAGGATGCTCCAGCCCTCTGATTTCAACCTTGCGGCGGCCTTGCTGGTCATGTCGTCGTTCGTCCTTGCAACGCGATGTCTCCTCGTTTCATCAGATGCAGTCCTGGTGTAGTCAAGCATCATGAGAGCGTTCGACGATGCCACCAGACGGAATATCGCAGAGGCCTGCGCGGCCTTCGCGCGGCTGCCCGACACAGCCGAGCCGCCGGCGCTGAAGCGCGCCGCGGTGGTGCTGGCGCTGACCGAATCCGACGACGGTGGCGACACCGCCTTCTTGCTCACCAGGCGCGCCTCGCACCTGCGCGCCCATCGCGGCCAATGGGCGCTGCCCGGCGGACGCTGCGATGCCGGCGAGACGCCGGTCGAGGCGGCGCTGCGCGAGCTCGACGAAGAGCTCGCACTCGCGCTGTCAGCCGATGCGGTGCTCGGCCTGCTCGACGATTATCCGACGCGCTCGGGCTATCTGATCACGCCGGTCGTCGTCTGGGCGGCCGATAGTGCTGCGATCCGCCCGAACCCGGACGAGGTCGCCTCCGTTCATCGCATCGCGCTGGCCACGATCGAGCGCGACGATGCCTTCGATTTCACTGAGATCCCCGAGAGCAACCGCCGCGTGATCCGCTTCCATCATCAGATGAGCCTGATCCATGCCCCGACCGCGGCGCTGATCTACCAGTTCCGCGAGGTGCTGGCGGGGCGGCACACCCGCGTCACCGACCTGGAACAGCCGGTATTCGCCTGGACGTGACGATGGTAAACGGCGCGTTAACGCGACGGTTACCGGATGCCTGCTAAGAAGGCAGCATGCATCATTCGATTCGAAACAAATTGGCGCTGGTTCCGCTCGCGCTCGTCCTGATCTCGCCCGCGGCGCGCGGCGCCGAGGCCGAGGCGCTGCCGCCCGCCGTTCGAAATGCCAACGCCCAGCTGCTGTCGCAGTTTTTCGCACAAGGCGGGGGGGCTTCGCCGGCCGTGCTCGAATATCGCCGCAAGCTCGCGGAATATCAGGCCGCGCGCGCCGCCTACGATGCCGAGGCCGGCGCCTATTGGAGCCAGATCTCCGAGAAGCGGAAGACGCGGAACGCCAAGCGGCGCAATGGGCAGCAGATCACGCTCGATGATTACGTGCTGGAGCATCCGCCGCTCTATACCGGGCCGAAGAAGCCGGTGAATCCGGAGCCGGAGGAAACGCCGGATCGCCCCGCGAGAAGACCGATCCCCGTGGTCGCCGATTTCCTGCGTGCGGCGCAGGAACTCTACCAGTTCACGCCGCAACGCCCGTCCAGCGAGCTCGAGTTCAAGCGCGCCTATGCGCGCTACGCTCTGGCCCATGGCCTGACGCGCGAGCAGGCGGTGCGGGTCTATTCGTTCGAGACCGGCGGCACCGGCAGTTACGACGTGCAGGCGGGCATCGAGCATGGCGGCAAGCGCGCGATCTCGACCGCGATGGGCTACAACCAGCTGCTCACCACCAACAGCGTCGAGCTGCTCGCCGAGCAGGGCCATGAACTGATCCGCGCGCTGTCCGAGAAGGTGACGCGCACATCTGGACCGGCGCGGCATGCGCTCGAGCACAAGCTCACTGTCCTGAAGAAGATGGTGGCGCACGCGAAGTCGGTGCCCGATACCTGGTCGGAGCACGAGAAGATGGGCGCCACCCCGCAGGGCTGGGCCATGCATGCGATGGTGCTCGACGTTGACATCGGACCGATGCTGCAGACCCACAAGCTGCTGACTTCGGTGCATTTCGCCCGCGCCAAGGGACACTCGCGCCCGCTGTCGGCGGCCGAGCTCGAGATGATGAACCTCACCGGCGACGGCACCGGCCTTGACATGGTGACGATGCCGCAGGCGCTGCGCGAGCGGGTGCCGACCTCGAATTTCTTCCAGCGCGGCGGCTATGAGCGCAACCCGGTCGCGATCCGCCACAACACGGTGGCGAAGCTGCTGGCCGTCACCGACGAGCGCATGGACGTGAACAGCGGCAAAGCCGGCGCAAGGGAATTGGCAGGGGCGTTCTAGGACGCTGGCGCAGGTGGGCAAAGCGAAGCGTGCCCACCATTGTTGATTCGACGATATGAGATGGTGGGCACGGCGCTAACGCGCCTTTGCCCACCCTACGCTCTGTCGCCTGCGAGCGCGGCCCCTACTGATCCGGCCCGAACTTGAACTTGCCGTCACCCTCCAGATACGGGCCGGTGCGCATGTAGAGCTGGCCGTTCTGGCCGATGAAGAACAGCGTGCCCTTGGGCACCTTCTTGGCGCCCTTCAAGAGCTCGCCGGCGTTGCTGGTCCCCATCTTGTAGGAATAGGTCTTGCCTTCCCTGTCGTAGGCGTAGCCGGTGTCGGTCTTCAGCTCCCAGGGCGTCGCTGCGGTTTGCGCCAATGCGGGCGCTGCCAATGCGCCGAGGGCGGCTGCGATTGCAAATGTCTTGATTGAAAATGCCGTCATCCCATCCTCCCAAGATCGGGACATTCCATGATTGAACAAATCACGAACGATGCGTCCCGGTCAACTTGCGATAGCGCCGCAGCGCATCACGTCTTGCCCAGCAGTTTGTGATTTTCCCTCCGTCCCCTCGCGACTATGTTCCGCTTTCCGTTTAGAACGCAACTCGACAAAAATATTGGTGGGGATGATTCGAATGAACCTAGTCGTCAAAGCCTGCTCGGCTGCCGCGCTGTTGCTCACGGCGCTGGCGCCGGCCGCCCAAGCCGATGACTACCGGCTCAGCCACAACCAGCGGATTTCGTGCAGCCGCGGCCTTGCCCCGGGCAAGCTGAACACGGCGACCTGCAAGTCCTACACCTATCTCTTCAACACCAGGACCTCGGAATATTTCCGCTGCCAGGTCTCCCTGGCGCTGACCCGCGACAACAAGGAAGTCATCAACGTCCAGACCGACGGCGGCTGCACCAAGAAACCGCGCATTTTCGAGACCGACGGCAAGTACGATTTCGACGCCACCGAGACCGAGCCGCCGAACACCAATTCGTTCTTCGGCCCCGGCGGCTATTCGGTCTGGGCCGCCGACGTCGGCGCGCAGAAGGTGCGCGGCTGCATCACCATCTCCTCCGGCCTCGGCTCCGACATCTCCAAATGCCTGGACATGACGTTCCAGTGAGCGAGCGCTCGATAGCCACTGCGTAGACGGTGCGCTCCCTGCCCCGCCTACGGGGGAGGGCTGGGGAGAGGTGTCTCCGCATCGGGACAATCCCCTAGAGGAGAAAACCCTCACCCGCGCCTTCGGCGCGACCTCTCCCGCAAGCGGGAGAGGTGACCGAGCAAGCCGCTCCGACTCGAACCTAACGCGACTCCAGTCCCGCTGCGCCACCTCGCCGCACCGTCCGGTTCCCAAAAACCCAGCGGGAACGGCCCTTTGCCGCAGTCCTGTTTTGCCTTTTGGATGGGTTGACCCGCATCCCTCGTCCGGCCAATTTCGCCGCCGGTTTGGGGAGAACAACAACCATGAAACGGACGATTTTCGGCGCGGCCGCGGCTCTGGCTCTGGCGGCGTCGGCACCTTGCGCCCAGGCGCAATCCTTCATCAACGTGCTGACCGGCGGCACCTCCGGCGTCTACTATCCGCTCGGGGTCGCGATCGGAAAGATCTACGGCGAAAAGATTCCGAACGTGAAGACGCAGGTGCAGGCCACCAAGGCGTCGGTCGAGAACCTGATCCTGCTGCAGCAGGGCCGCGGCGAGCTGGCGTTCACGCTGGGCGACTCGCTGAAAGCCGCCTGGGAGGGCGAGGAGGAGGCGGGCTTCAAGACCAAACTCGACAAGCTCCGCACCATCGGCGCGATCTACCCGAACTACATCCAGATCGTCGCGACCGCCGACAGCGGCATCAAGACGCTCGCCGATCTCAAGGGCAAGAGCCTGTCGGTCGGTGCACCGAAGTCGGGCACCGAGCTGAACTCCCGCGCGATCCTGGCCGCTGCCGGCATGAGCTACAAGGAGCTCGGCAAGGTCGAATATCTGCCGTTCGCCGAATCCGTCGATCTCATGAAGAACCGGCAGCTCAACGCCACGCTGCAATCGGCCGGGCTCGGTGTCGCCTCGCTGAAGGACCTCTCGACCTCGAGCCCGATCACGGTGGTGTCGGTGCCGAAGGAGACCGTCGACAAGATCGGCCCGCCCTTCGTGGCGGCGACTATTCCGGCCAACACCTATACCGGCCAGGACAAGGACGTGCCGACTGCGGCCGTGATCAATTATCTGGTCACCAGCTCCGCCGTCTCGGACGATCTCGCCTATCAGATGACCAAGCTGGTCTATGAATCGCTGCCCGAACTTGTCACTGCGCACGCGGCCGGCAAGGAGATCAAGCTCGAGACCGCCGCCACCGGCAGCCCGGTCCCGCTGCACCCCGGCGCGATCCGCTATTACAAGGAAAAGGGGCTGATCAAGTAATCAGCTCCTGTCGTCGGACGTCATGGCCGGGCTTGTCCCGGCCATCCACGTTCTGCGGCTGTGCATGGAAGTTTCGTGGATGCCCGGGACAAGCCCGGGCATGACGGCTCGGGACATACCGTGCCAATGCTACAAGCGCTCGACGATTGGGGATGGGCTGAGATGCTGGAAAAGGCAGAGGGGACTGAGATCGCGCCAGACAAGGTCAAGGTCGAGTTCGACAATTTCGAGCATGGCTTCCCAGAAGGCTTCGGCCCGGGCTGGTGGGGCCGGCTCGCCTACTGGATCGGCATCGCGTTCGCAATCTTCCAGCTCTACGTCGCCGCCTTCAACTATCTGCCGAGCCAGGTGGTGCGCGGCGTCCATGTCGGATTCCTGCTGCTGCTGACCTTCGGCCTGATCGCCAACTTCACCGCGAAGAGCAATTTCGGCCGTGCGCTGGGCTGGGCGATCGGCGCCGCCGGCTTCTACTGCGGTCTCTACCAATGGATATTCTATGCCGACCTGATCGCGCGCGATGGCGATCCGACCAGGCTCGATCTCGCCGTCGGCACCCTACTCGCGGTGCTGATCTTCGAGGGCACGCGGCGGCTGATGGGCGCGGCGCTGCCGCTGATGTGCGGTGCGTGTCTCGTCTATTGGTTCTTCGGTCAGTACCTGCCGTCGCCGCTCAACCATCGCGGCTATGATTTCGACCAGATCGTCACGCATTTGTCGTTCGGCACCGAAGGCTTTTACGGCGTGCCGGTCTACGTCTCCGCGACCTACATCTTCCTGTTCATCCTGTTCGGCTCGTTCCTGGAGCGCGCCGGCATGATCCAGCTGTTCACCGACGTCTCGCTCGGCCTGTTCGGCCGCACCCGCGGCGGACCTGCCAAGGTCGCGGTGTTCGCCTCGGGCATGATGGGGACCATCTCCGGCTCGGGCGTCGCCAACGTCGTCACCGTCGGCCAGTTCACGATCCCGCTGATGATCAGGTTCGGCTACCGCCGCGCCTTCGCGGCGGGCGTCGAGGCGACGGCCTCGATGGGCGGCCAGATCATGCCGCCGGTGATGGGCGCGGTCGCCTTCATCATGGCCGAGACGCTCGGCGTGCAATATTCGGAGATCGTCAAGGCCGCCGCGATCCCCGCGATCCTCTATTTCGCCTCCGCGTTCTGGATGGTGCATTTGGAAGCCGGCAAGCACGGCCTGGTCGGCATGAAGCGCTCGGAGATCCCGAGCGCCTGGAAGGCGCTGGTGACGCGCTGGTACCTCGTGCTGCCGCTCGCGGCGCTGGTCTACATGCTGTTCGAGGGTTTTACGCCGCTCTATGCCGGCAGCATGGGCCTTGCGCTCACGGTGACGCTGATCCTCGGCACCGCCATCACGACGGGCGCCTCCTCGAACGTGATCCGGACCATCTTCTGGGTCGGGCTCGCGCTCGTCGTCGCGGCATTGTCGCGCGACGGCCTCCAGATCGTGCCGGTCGCGACCGTCGTGGTCGGCCTGATCGTGATCACGGCGTTCGTACGCGGCGGCTTCGCGGCGTTGCGCGCCTGCCGCGATGCGCTGGCCGAGAGCGCAAAATCCGCCATCACCGTCGGCATGGCCTGCGCGATCGTCGGCGTCATCATCGGCATGATGTCGCAGACCGGCGTCGGCACCATCTTCGGCGGCTGGGTGATCGGGCTCGGCGAGAAGAGCCTGTTCCTGGCGCTGGTCATGACCATGCTGCTGTCGATCCTGCTCGGCACCGGCATTCCGACCATCCCGACCTACATCATCACCGCCGCGCTCGCAGCTCCCGCGCTGGCCAAGCTCGGCGTGCCCTTGATCGCGAGCCACATGTTCGCATTCTATTACGGCATCATGGCCGACCTCTCGCCGCCGGTGGCGCTCGCCGCGCTTGCGGCGGCGCCGATCGCCAAGGAGAACCCGGACAAGATCGGCTGGGAGGCGATGCGCATCGCGCTCGCCGGCTACGTCATTCCCTTCATCTTCGTCTATTCGCCGGCCTTGATGCTGCAGGCCGGCGATCCCATGGCGGCCAAGCTCGGCTTCTACGGCGCGGTGGCGCTGGCGAGCTTGAAGGCGCTGGTGGCGATCGGCCTGTTCGGCATGGCCGCGATCGGCTTCCTGTTCACGCGGCTGACGTTGATCGAGCGCCTGGTCGCGCTCGGCGCCGCGTTCTGCCTGCTCGGCGAATTCCCCTTCAGCGACAGCGCGGGCTTCGTGCTCGCCGCCGCGCTGGTGCTGTGGCAATGGCGGCAGCGTCCGCCGGCGCCGGTCGAGGCGGTGTGAGCCTCTGTCTTGCGACAGCGGGCGGTGTGAAGGCGCTGACGCTGTCCGCGTTCACGCTTGTCTGGACGCATTCGATCGCGAAGGTCGAATGGCAGGAAGACTGGCGCCTCACGCCCGCCGGCCTCGAACTGGTGCAGGCCCGCGTCAAGGGCACCGGCCCCGGCATGGAGCCGCCGGCCGAAGCGCGGCTGGTCGACGGCTGGTTTCGATGGCGGCCGCAGCGTGCGCCGATGCCGGAATTGGTGCTCGGCAATTCCGGCGCGGCCGGCGAATGGCTGCTCTGCCATGACGGGACGTGCCGGACATTGTCGGCGATTGTCGGGCATTCCATTGGTGCTAACGTGACCACGTTGAGCGTCTGCAAAGAACCGTAGCCCGGATGGAGCGGAAGCGTAATCCGGGACCACTGCCCCGGATTGCGCTGCGCTCCATCCGAGCTACAAGAACAACAACACGGGAGACACGCGATGGATCGGCTCAAGGGCAAGGTTGCGATGGTGGTGGGGGCCGGCTCGATCGGTCCAGGCTGGGGTAACGGCAAGGCGACCGCGGTGACCTTTGCGCGCGAGGGCGCGCAGGTGTTCTGCGTCGATCGCAACGGTGCCGCGGCCGAGGAGACCGCCAGGATCATCAGCGGCGAGGGCGGCAAGGCGATTGCGTTCACGGCCGACGTGTCGCGGCCTGCCGAGATCGAGGCGATGGTCGCGGCGTGCCTCAAGGCCTATGGCCGCATCGACGTGCTCGACAACAATGTCGGCATCGCCGAGATGGGCAGTGTCGTCGAGGTGAGCGAAGACAGCTGGGACCGCGTCTTCAGCGTCAACCTCAAGAGCGCCTATCTCGCCATGAAGCACGTCGTTCCCGTCATGGTGAAGCAGGGCGGCGGTTCGATCATCAACATCTCCTCGATCGCCTCGATCCGCCACATGGGCATCTCCTACGTTACCTACGGCGCCTCGAAAGCGGCGATGAACCAGATGACGCGCACCACAGCGATCGAGTTCGCGCGCCATCACGTCCGGGTCAACGCGATCCTGCCCGGCCTGATGAAGACGCCGATGGTCGAGCACTCCGCCGGCCTCGCCGCCAGCTACGCCAAGGGCGATGTCGAGGCGATGTGGCGCGCGCGCGACGCCCAGGTGCCGATGGGCCATATGGGCGATGCATTCGACGTCGCCAACGCCGCGCTGTTCCTGGCCTCGGACGAGTCGAAATACGTGACGGGCATCGAGCTCGTTGTCGACGGCGGGATCACGTGCAAGGCCGGGGCTTGATCCAGCCCCAGCTTGCACGCAGCCCGCCGCTGCGAGTCATAGGCGATCGCCCTGGCTCGCAAGGAGGAAGCAGATCATTCACAGCAGGGCGTATTGCGCGCGTTCGCGCCTGGTTAGCAGCGGCAGCGCCTGTTCCGCGATGTAGCTCTTGAAATGCGCGCTCTCCTGGTGCGCCCTAAAGGCGTCTTCGTCGCGGAACAACTCGTAGAACAGGAACTGGGCCGGATTGTCCTTGGCGCGCGAGATCAGGAACAGCTTGACGCCTGGCTCGCGCTGCGCCTGAGGGAGGAAGCCGCGCAGGATTTCAGCAACCCGGTCGACCTCTTCGGCCTTTGCTTCCCATTGCGCCACGACGAGAAGTCCGCCGCCGATGGCCGGGTGGCCGGCCTCTTGATTCATTGCCTGTTCGGTCATGATGGAGCTCCTTGAGAATGCTCCATTCGATAGCGCGGCTCTGGGCGGCAATGGTTCGATGAAGATCGTAGTGCGAATGTCGCCGCGGCCCAGCGTTCCGTCGCGGGTCGAATTGATTTCCTGCGCGAATTTCGCTACCGCCTTTTCCCGTGGATACGCTCAAGGTCAGAGACGCTAAAGACGTCGAAGAGGTGGTGCGCGCGGCGATCGCGAGCGAGCAGCCGCTCGAGATCATCGGCCATGGCGGTAAGCGCGGCATCGGCCACGCCATGGCGACCAACGCCGTGCTCGACGTCTCCGCACTCAATGCCGTCACCGCCTACGAGCCGAACGAGCTCATCATCACGCTCCAGGCCGGCGCGCCGCTGGCCGACGTGTTGGCGCTGATCGACGCCAAGAACCAGCAATTCGCCTTCGAGCCTGTAAACACCGCCCCGCTGCTCGGCACGACGGCAACAGGCACCATCGGCGGCATGATCGCGGCAGGGCTCGCCGGGCCGCGGCGGATCCGGGCGGGCGGAGCGCGCGACCACCTGCTCGGCGCGCATGCCGTCTCGGGTTTCGGCGACAGCTTCAAGACCGGCGGCAAGGTGGTGAAGAACGTCACCGGCTACGACCTCTGCAAGCTGCTGGCGGGGTCCTGGGGCACGCTGTCGGTGATGACCGAGGTCACGCTCAAGGTGATGCCCAAGCCCGAGGCCGAGCGGACGCTGTTGCTGCGCGGGTTAGATGATGCCGCCGCCAACAAGGCCATGACTGCGGCGCTGGGCTCGCCCTTCGACGTCTCCGCCGCCGCGCATCTGCCGAAATCCGCACTCCGGGCCGGGACCGAGGGGCTGGGCGACATTGCGGGCCAAGGCGAGGCCGAGGCGCTGACCGTGCTGCGGCTCGAGGGCATCACCGCGTCCGCTGCGCACCGCGCCGGCTCGCTGCGCCAATTGCTGGCGCCGTTTGGAACCGCGACGCTGATCGAGGACGTGGCATCCGCGGCCCTGTGGAGCGCGATCCGCGACGTGCTGCCGTTCGCGGCGAGCGGCGCGCTCGGCGCCTGGCCGGTCTGGCGGATCGTCTGCCCGCCGGCCTCGGGCGCGGCGCTGGGCACGCAGCTGGCGCGCGAGACGGGGGGCGATGTGATCTACGATTGGGGCGGCGGCCTGATCTGGGCGGCGCTCCCGCCGAAGCCGGACGCGCATGCCCCGGCGGTGCGTGCGCACGCGAACGCGGCCGGCGGGCATGCCACGCTGATCCGGGCGACTGATGATGTCAGGCGCGAGGTCGACGTGTTCCATCCGCAGGCGCCGGGGATTGCCGCGCTGAGCGAGCGGGTGCGCGCCAGCTTCGATCCGAAGATCATTCTCAACCGGGGGCGGCTCACGCGGAGCGCTGGCTGATGAAGACCGAATTCTCACTCGCGCAGCTCGCCGACCCCGATATCGCGGAAGCCGACAAGATCCTGCGCGCCTGCGTCCATTGCGGCTTCTGCACCGCAACCTGCCCGACCTATGTGCTGCTCGGCGACGAGCTCGATAGCCCGCGCGGCCGCATCTATCTGATCAAGGAGATGCTGGAGAAGGACCAGGCGCCGACCGCCGACGTGGTCAAGCATATCGACCGTTGCCTGTCGTGCCTTGCCTGCATGACGACCTGCCCCTCGGGCGTGAACTACATGCACCTGGTCGATCAGGCCCGGGTGCAAATCGAGCAGCGCTATCGGCGGCCGCTGACCGAGCGGCTGCTGCGCCAGGTGCTGGCCTTCGTCCTGCCGGACCCGCAGCGCTTTCGCGTCAGTATGTGGCTGGCGCGGCTCGTCCGTCCGCTCGGCGTCTTGCTGCCGACACCCCGGCCTGCGGCGACGCCGGGCTTGATCCAGCGCATCAAGGCGATGCTGGCGCTGGCGCCGGACCGGCTGCCGCCCGCAGGGCCCGCCGCCGGCAGCGTGTTCGCGGCGCTGGGCAAGAAGCGCGGCCGTGTGGCACTGCTCCAGGGCTGCGCCCAGCAGGTGCTGGCGCCGCGCATCAACCAGGCCGCCATCAGTCTCCTGACCCGCCACGGCATCGAGGTCGTCCTTGTCAGGGACGAGCAGTGCTGTGGCGCGCTGACCCATCACCTCGGCAACGACGAGGATGCGCTGGCGCGGGCTCGCGCCAACGTCGCGGCGTGGCGGAAGGAAATGGCCGGCGAGGGGCTCGATGCCATCCTGGTGACGACCTCCGGCTGCGGCACGGTGATCAAGGATTACGGCTATCTCCTGCGCGAGGACACAGCGTTCGCGGCCGATGCTGCGAGGGTCTCGGCGCTCGCCAAGGACATCACCGAATACGTCGCCGGCCTCGAGCTTGCGACCGCGGCGCGAGCGGACGACATCGTCGTCGCCTATCACTCCGCGTGTTCGTTGCAGCATGGACAGAAAATCACAGGGCTTCCGAAAGAATTGCTTTCCAAGAATGGATTCGTGGTGAAAGATGTGCCCGAGAGCCATTTGTGTTGCGGTTCGGCGGGGACCTACAACATTCTCCAGCCCGAGCTTGCGGGTCGGTTGCGTGATCGTAAGGTCGCCAACATCGCGAGCGTCAAGCCGGACATGATTGCCGCGGGCAATATCGGCTGCATGGTGCAGATTGCCAGTGGCACGTCAGTTCCGGTCGTACACACGATTGAGCTTCTCGATTGGGCGACGGGCGGGGCGCGGCCGGCACTGAACGCGCAGGTTTGAGCTTTCAGGAGCCCGAACTGTCCTCCCGAGGTGACGACTGAAGACGCCCGATCAAGCATTGTTCGGCGGCAACAGGAGGACCACGATGGCGAAAGCGAAGAAGAAGAAAAGCAAGAAGGCCAAAAAGGCCAAGAAGGCCAAGAAGGCCAAGAAGGCCGTAGCGGCGAAGAAGTCCGCGAAGAAGGCGACGAAGAAGAAGGCGGCCAAGAAGACCGCCAAGAAGTCTGCCAAGAAATCTGCCAAGAAGGCCGCCCCGAAGAAGGCTGCCAAGACGACTGCAAAGAAGTCGGCGGCCAAGAAGGCTGCTCCGAAGAAGGCCGCGAAGAAGGCGGCACCGAAGAAGGCGAAGGCAGCGCCTGCTCCGAAGCCGTCGGCACCGGCGGAGACTCCCGCGCCCGCCGAGACAAGCTGGGCGATGCCTTCGTCTTCTGCGGAAGCGGCGCCGGCCGAGGGGCAGGGGTAGGAAGGCGGTCTCTCATCGCCTTCGGACTGTCACTCGGGACTGTTACTCGGGATTGTTACTTGGGATTGTAACGAGAAGGCCGCGGCACCCCCCGGTGCTGCGGCCTTTTTGCATCGCGGAAGCCGCCCTTGGCGGCTGGCGCTCCGGGCCCACCCTGATTCGTAGCGAAGGTGTCACGCCGCCTGGCGATCCCCGGGTTTACACGGGTCTGCACTGCACCTTGGAATGCAAATAATGTGATCGAGAAGCCACACAGCCTGACAACCTTTCGTGAATTCGTCAAAACGCCTAAAAAGTCGGCAGATGCCCGTGCTTTTTGCTTCACGGTTCCTGTCCATCGATCCAAATTGCCGCAGTGACGCAATTTTGCAGGTAGGCCGCATGCCCCGGGGGGCTTCCGGGGGCGACTGCTAAGTAAGAACGGGTAGATGGGGATCGAAATGAAAAAAGTGGCTTTGTTGGCAACGGCGCTGGCAATGGTGACGACGGGTTCGGCGTTCGCGGCAGATCTGCGCGTGAAGGCATTGAAGGCCCCGCCGCCCCCGGCGTTCGATCCTTGGGATATCGCCTTCGGCGGCGGCATCATGAGCGATTACGTCTTCCGCGGCATCACCCAGTCGAACCATAAGCCGGCCGTCACGGCCTATTTCGAGCCTCGCTACAACGTCACCAAGGACTTGCAGCTCTACGTCGGTACGTCCGCCTCGAGCATCTCCTTCCCGAACCGCGCTGCGGCGGAAGTCGACTTCTACGGCGGTATCCGCCCGACCTTCGGCATGTTCGCCTTCGACTTCGGTCTCTGGGGCTACCTCTATCCGGGCGGACAATGCTTCGGCTCGCAGTACACATTGGCTCAGGGCAATTGTGGCGGCGACATCGACTACTCGCAGGGCGCAATCGGCCTTCCGATCAACGGCAACTTCGCCAAGAAGGACGCCAGCTTCTTCGAAGCCTACGCCAAGCTGAACGTCGTCATCAACGACCAGTGGACGGTCGGCTTCAACGAGTACTACTCGCCGAACTTCCTGAACCTCGGCGCCTGGGGCAATTACGCCTCGATCACGGCCAAGTGGACCGCCCCGAGCACAATCTTCGGTGCCAGCGGCGTCGGCATGTACGTGTCGGGTGAGTTCGGCCGGCAGTGGTTCGGCACTTCCGACATCTTCTACGGCATCGCGGGCGATCCGGTTTATGCGAACGGCATCAAGGAGCCGAGCTATAATACCTGGAACGTCGGCGTCGGCTTCACCTACAAGGTGTTCACGCTCGATCTGCGCTATCACGACACCGACCTGAACAAGGGCGACTGCAACGCCTTGACCAGCGATCACACCGCGAAGTTCACCGGAAGCTTCACCCCCATCAACCCGGGCGGCTTCGGCTCCAACTGGTGCAGCGCGGCCGGCGTGGCCAAGCTCTCGTTCGACCTGACGGCGATGAGCAATCTGAAGTAAGCTTCTTTCCGAAACGACTTCGCGAGGGCGGCAGGGCAACCTGCCGCCCTTTTGCTTTTCTCCACGCCGTCATGGCCGGGCTTGACGCATGTATGGAGTGACGACTCGAACTTAATGATCAGCGGCTACCCAGCGCTCGCCTCAGCGCGCGGCGCTCGGCTCCGCCGCAGTCCGCTCGCCGCCGACGACGTGGATCGCACCGTCGTTCACCAGCGCCACCTTGCGGGTGTGGAAGGCATCGAGCGTCGAGCGGTGGCCGATCGAGACGATGGTGGCCTGCGGCAGTCTCTCCGCCAGCAGCCGGTAGAGCCGGGCTTCCGACGGCTCGTCGAGCGAGGCGGTGGCTTCGTCCAGGAACAGATAGTCCGGCGCATGCAGCAGCGCGCGCGCTAGCCCGAGACGCTGCTGCTCGCCGAGCGAGAGCATCCTGTTCCAGTGGCCGTCCTCGTCCAGCCGCTCGGCGAGATCGGGCAGCCCGACCGCGATCAGGGCCTCGCGGACCTGCGCGGCGTCGAACGCGCCCGGCGCTGCCGGATAGACCACGGCATCGCGCAACACACCGACCGAGAAATAGGGCCGCTGCGGCAGCATCATCAGCTTTGCCTTTTCCGGGACCACAACCGTGCCGGTGCCGAACGGCCAGATGCCGGCGATGGCCCGGAACAGCGTGGACTTGCCGGAGCCGGACGGTCCGGTCACCAGCACGCGCTCCGAGGCCTGAATGGTGAAGGCCTTGGCGGCCACCAGCGGCGTGCCGTTGGGCAGGTTCACGCAGAGCTGCTCGAGGTCGATATGGCGGCCAGCGACTTCCAGCGCGATGGCAGGCTCATGCGCCGGCAGATTGACCGCCGAGGCGACCGACATCTCGAAGCCATCGAGACGGGCAACCACCGCACGCCATTCGGCCAGGGATCGGTAGGCGCTCACGAAGAAGGACAGGGCCTTCTGCACGCTGCCGAAGGCGGAGCCGGTCTGCACCATCCCTCCAAGTTGAATCTTACCGGCAAAATAGGCAGGCGCGGTGAGGATGAAGGGGAAGATCACGGCGGCTTGGGAATAGCTCGCCGTGAAAGCAGTCAGACGCTTGGTCCGGCTCATGATCGCGTACCAATTGCCGACGACATAGCCGTAGCGGTGCAGCAGTCGTTCGCGTTCGGCCCCTTCGCCCTTGAGCAGTGCGATCTGTTCGGAGTTCTCGCGCACGCGGACGAGGTTGAAGCGGAAGTCGGCCTCGTAGCGCTGCTGCTCGAAATTGAGATTGACCAGAGGCGAACCGATCCAGTGCGTCAGCGCGGTGCCGAAGATCGCGTAGACGAGCGCCGCCCACACCAAATAGCCGGGAATGGGAAAGTCGAGGCCCGAGATATGCAGCGGTGCCGCGTTCGACAGCCCCCACAGAATGACCACGAACGAGAGCAGCGTGACGATCGAGGAGAGCAGTCCGATGCCGATATTGAGAGTCTGCTCGACGAAACTCCGGACGTCGTCGGTGATGCGTTGGTCCGGGTTGTCGGCCGCATCGCCCTTGAGCTGCATCCGATAGTGGGTCGCGCTATTCAGCCATTCGGCCAGATAGTGACGCGTCAGCCATTGCCGCCAGCGAATCTGGAGCCACTGATTGAGATAGAGCTGGTAGACGGAAAGCGCGACGCTGGCGCTCGCGAGCAATGTGAAGACGCCCAGCTCCCAGACGAAGCCGTTCCAGTCGCGCTCCTGGAGATAGTTGTAGAAGCGGCTGTACCATTGGTTCACGAGCACATCGATGGCGACCAGCAGCAGTTCGATCACGATCACCGCGCCGAGCAGGCCGCGGCCGGCCCATTTGTCCTCTGATCGGAAATAAGGGATGGCGATTCGCCAGACGATCGCGAGCGTGGCGCGGATGTTGTTCACAGAGCTGGATCTCCTCAGGGGATGTGCACGATGCCCAGAGCCAAATAGCTGAGGCGATGGCGGAAATGGGCGCGCTTAGACGAAAGTCGCAAGTTCTGCAATTTGCGTTGGATTGTCGCAGCCAGCAACCCTAGCATGGTGCCCGCCGGTGCGGGGCAGGGTGCTCCGGGATTTCGCGACCTTGTGAGCGGACGGGAACCGCCGGATGCGCGAGAACTTCGCGCCGCGGCTGCAACTGGCTGCCGATCGCTTTCTCGTTCGGCGTGGTCTTCGAAGGCGCCCCGGGCTTCGCCATGCCGGTGCGCCTGCATCCGACCATGCGCGAACCTTCTCAACGCCCCCGCCGTCTCATAGAAGGTGCGGCAAGTCAGGTCGGTCGAGAGGTCTCATGGTTTCGTTCCAGCGATTGGTGTGTGCGGCGGTTGCAATGTTCGCGATGTCCACACTCGCGCGTGCTCAGGAGGGGTTTCCGTTCGGCACCGAGATGACGCTGGAGGCGTTGCCGCAGGCAGGCTCGAAGCGGATTCCCAACATCGAGATCGGCGACAATGGCGAGGTCGTGCTGGAGCTCTGGTGCAAGGGCGGCAAGGGCCAGTTCTCGGTCGCCGGCAACACCGTGATCTTCGTGCCCGGCCAGATCCAGAACCGCAACTGTCCGCCGGCGAGAGCGCAGGCCGACGACGAGCTCGTCGCAGCCCTCGGCAGCGTCGAGACCTGGAAGCGCCAGGGCGACGTGCTGACGCTGATCGGCCCGAAGCCGCTGCGCTTCAGGACGACGGGGAATTAGGCCTCTGTCATTCCCCGCGAAGGCGGGGAATCCAGTACGCCGCAGCCTATCGATTCCATCGCTGCTGTCTCGGAGTACTGGATCGCCCGGTCAAGCCGGGCGATGACAGCGGTGGCTGTCTCAGCCTACTTCCACACCGACTTGTCGGCGTCCCAGCGCTGACCCTTCAGCTCCTTGACGAGCGCCTCGATCGAGCCGTTGTCGTCGGGCAGATCGCCTTCTTCGTCGAGGCTGGCATCGTCGGACAGATTGAGCCTGGCCCCGCTGCCCTCGTCGGCCGTCGTGGTCGCCGGGCTGCCGATCCAGAGCATGAGCTTGTCCGTGGTGCCCGGCTTGTCGGGCGAGACCAGGCCTGCGACCTCGATCGTGTCGGTGAGCTCGAGCGCCGGGAAGTCCTGGTTCGGCCGCTTGAACACCAGCTTGAGCCTGCCGGTGGCCGGGTTGAAGTTTTGCGCGACCGGCTTTGCCGCCAGCGTCCTGCTCAGCACGCTCGCCACCGCCGTTGCAAGCTTGCCCTTGTTGATCTTGTCGCCCTCGCGCCAGTCGACCGCAGGGAAGCGGATGGTGCGGTCCATCTCGGTCATGCCCGCGGTCCAGCCTGCGGCGGTGACGCCCGGCATTGCCTTGAACTTCGCCAGCAGCGCGCCGGCGCGCTCGGGATCGACCGACATGGTGATGGTCTGCTCGCCCGCGCGCAGCGCGTCGCAGCCGACATTGAGGCTCGCCAGCGTCACCTCGACCTCCTGGCCCTTCAGGCTCTTCAGGAAGTCGGTCGCGGCGTCGAGCTTGACCTTGACCGCGATCGCTTCCGGCGAGACGTCGGTGAAATCCTTCGGCTGCGGCGTGATGCCGTCGTCGGAGGCCTGACTGTCCAGGAATTCCTTTTCGCTGAGATCGGAATTGTCCGGCGAGGTCACTTCGGTCACCGCCTGGCCGACCGCGATCTGGCCGCGGAATTCGAACATGTCGCCGGACTGCTTGCGCGTCAGCTTGACGCTGACCGGCGACTTCTCACTGATGCTCTGCGTCGTTCCGGTCAGCGTCTGGCCGGCGACCTGGAGGTTGACGACGAAGCGGTCCTTGCGGTCGGAGTTCTTCGCGATGGGGTAGCAGACGTCGAGCACCGCCGCGGTCAGCGTCTTGCCCTGGCGCGTCTCCTTCAGGATCACGTCGGCATTGCCGTCCATCAGCCCGTCCATCGCGGTGAAATAGCGCGTCTCGGTTCCCCCCGGCGCGGTCGCCTTCGGCGACAGCTTCATCTGGGCGGAGGCCTGCGGCGGAACGGCGAGCAGGGCCAGAACGGCCGTGGAGCAAACCAGAAGCGCACGCATCGATGACATCCTCGCGCAACGGCCATGATCCGGAAAGCGTGAAGCGGTCTCTAGGATCATGCCCAAACAATCAGAATCGGCGCGCCACCGTAGTGGGTTTTGGCCGCTGGTTGAATCGGAAAGCGAAACGGGCAGGGTCGGCAAAAAAGAAGGCCGCCCGGAGGCGGCCTTCGCAACTCTGTCACGGAACGGAAGGCTTAGAAGCCGCCCATGCCGCCGCCGGGGGGCATCGCGGGCGGAGCTTCCTTCTTCGGCATCTCGGCGACCATGGCTTCGGTAGTCACCAAGAGGCCGGCCACGGAGGAGGCGTCCTGCAGCGCGGTGCGCACCACCTTGGCGGGATCGATGATGCCCTTCTCGACCATGTCGACATAGTCCTCGTTCTGGGCGTCGAAGCCGAAGGTCTCGGACTTGTTCTCCAGGATCTTGCCGACCACGATCGAGCCTTCCACGCCGGCGTTCTCGGAGATCTGGCGGATCGGGGCTTCCAGCGCCTTCAGCACGATGTTGATGCCGGCCTGGACGTCGCCATTGGCGTTGGTGAGACGGCCGACCGCCTTCTTGGCGCGGAGCAGCGCGACGCCGCCGCCCGGGACGATGCCTTCCTGAACCGCGGCGCGGGTGGCGTTGAGCGCGTCCTCGACGCGGTCCTTCTTCTCCTTGACCTCGATCTCGGTGGCGCCGCCGACGCGGATCACCGCGACGCCGCCGGCGAGCTTGGCGAGGCGCTCCTGCAGCTTCTCGCGGTCGTAGTCCGAGGTGGTCTCCTCGATCTGGGCCTTGATCTGGCCGACGCGGGCCTCGATGTCGGGCTTCTTGCCGGCGCCGTTGACGATCGTGGTGTTCTCCTTGTCGATCACCACCTTCTTGGCGCGGCCGAGCATCTTCACCGTGACGTTCTCGAGCTTGATGCCGAGCTCCTCGGAGATCAGCTGGCCGCCGGTCAGGATCGCGATGTCCTCCAGCATGGCCTTGCGGCGGTCACCGAAGCCCGGCGCCTTCACCGCGGCCACCTTCAGGCCGCCACGGAGCCGGTTGACGACCAGGGTGGCCAGCGCCTCGCCCTCGACGTCCTCGGCGATGATGACGAGCGGCTTGCCCGACTGCACCACGGCCTCCAGCACCGGCAGCATGGCCTGCAGGCCCGAGAGCTTCTTCTCGTGCAGGAGGATGTAGGCGTCCTCGAGCTCGGCGGTCATCTTCTCGGCGTTGGTGACGAAGTAGGGGCTGAGATAGCCGCGGTCGAACTTCATGCCCTCGACGATATCAACCTCGGTCTCGAGCGACTTGTTCTCCTCGACGGTGATGACGCCCTCGTTGCCGACCTTCTGCATCGCCTGGGCGATCATCTTGCCGATGGCGGCATCGCCGTTGGCCGAGATGGTGCCGACCTGGGCGACCTCGGAGGAGGCGGCGACCGGCTTGGCGCGCTTCTCGATGTCCTTGATGACGGCGGCAACCGCGGTGTCGATGCCGCGCTTGAGATCCATCGGGTTCATGCCGGCGGCGACCGCCTTGGCGCCTTCGCGCACGATGGCCTGGGCCAGCACGGTCGCGGTGGTGGTGCCGTCGCCGGCGAGGTCGTTGGTCTTGGAGGCGACCTCACGCACCATCTGGGCGCCCATGTTCTCGAACTTGTCCTCGAGCTCGATCTCCTTGGCGACCGTGACGCCGTCCTTGGTGATGCGGGGGGCGCCGAAGCTTTTCTCGATGACGACGTTGCGGCCCTTCGGGCCGAGCGTCACCTTGACGGCGTTGGCGAGAACGTCGACGCCGCGCAGCATGCGATCGCGCGCGTCTCCGGAAAACTTGACGTCTTTGGCAGCCATGGTCTGCAATCCCTCGTGTTATGTGATGTGTGTTGTCTTGTGCCGTGCGGCGGAACGATGGATGCCCGGATCGCCTGGATCCGGGCATGACATTCAGCGGCTGTTCAGGCGGACGGCCTTAGGCCAGCACGCCCATGATGTCCGACTCCTTCATGATCAGGAGCTCTTCGTTGTCGATCTTGACCTCGGTGCCCGACCACTTGCCGAACAGCACGCGGTCGCCGACCTTGAGGTCGATCGGGATCAGCTTGCCGGTCTCGTCGCGGCCGCCGGGGCCGACGGCGACGACCTCGCCCTGGGACGGCTTTTCCTTGGCCGTGTCCGGAATGATGATGCCGCCCTTGGTCTTTTCCTCGGCGTCGATACGTTTGACCACGACACGGTCATGCAGCGGACGAAATTTGGATTTAGCCATGACGTTTCCCTTTGGAGGCTCGCTTCGGAAGTAGTGGGGTCGGTGGGGCGGCGCTTCCGTCCGCCCTCGCGTCGAGGATCGAACGGCGCGCTTAGCAATCGGGCTTTCCGAGTGCTAATAGTGGGTCCGGAAATATGGCTTGGCCGCGATCCTGTCAAGCAAAGGTGGTTAAGCGATTGTTGAGGCGGATATAGGATGGTGGCATTGGAAACTCGCTCGGGGCGTCGCCGTAAAGAACGACGTCATTGCTCCGGCAGCGGTTTTGCGCTTGGCTGCGGGAGGGGTGCGGCCATGGTCTTGTTCGGGGGAATGCCATGATCAGTTCGGCTCACGCGCGCACGGTTGCCAATCTGGCGGCCGCCTCTTGTCTGGCGCTGCTGCTGGGCGCCTGCGGCGGCGGCTTCAACCTGCCGTCCCTCACGTCGTCCCCGCCGCCGCCCGAAGCCGAACCTGGCGTCGCTCCGGAAATGCCCGCCAGCATCCGCGCCGACGAGATCGTCGGCCGCTGGGGCCTCGCCTCGTTCCAGAACCCGGCCGATCGCGCCCGCACCGAGAAGATGGCGCGTGAGCAATGCAGGAACCCCTACGTGATCACCGCCGGTTCCTCCGGTGGCGTGATCATGCATCTCGCCGACCAGGCGACGCCGCAGGAGCTGCGGCTGAAGGGCTCGCCGAGCGGCAAGAACTACATCGGGCCGGCCGGCCCGACCCCCGGCGACCAGGACCGCGAAATCGTCTCCTTCGACGGTCGCGTCATGATCACCCGCTTCATCGACAAGGACGCCGGCACCCGCTACGGCAACATGGTCTACGTCCGCTGCGCGCCGAGGGCGTGACGGTCTCTTACCCTCTCCCCTTGTGGGAGAGGGTGGCTCGCCGCGTAGCGGCGAGACGGGTGAGGGGTCTATCTCCTCACGAACGGTCTTGCGAGTCGAGAGAACCCCTCATCCGGCGCTTCGCGCCACCTTCTCCCACAAGGGGAGAAGAAGAGTTCACGATCTGCACCGGCCAAAACAAAAAACGCCGGCCCAAGGCCGGCGTTTTGGTATTCCGATGTCGTCGCCGCTCAGTCGAACAGCGCGTCGATGTCGTCCTGCGAGGCGTGGCCGACGTCGCCGGCGAGCTTGGGGCCGTTGAGGAGCTTCTCGTCCTCGCTGCGGTTGTCGACCTGCGCGGGCACATGGGACTTGATCGCGTCGACGCCGCCCCAGATCTCCATCATCGCGTTGATGTGCTGCTCGATGAACTTCATCGTGCCCATGACCTTGCTGATGCGCTGGCCGGTCAGGTCCTGGAAGTTGCAGGCTTCGAAGATCGAGATGACGCGTTCCTGGATGTCGTCGGCAAGGCGCTTCTGCTGATCGATCGAGTCCACCTTCGACATCGCGCTGGCGGCCTGGTCGATCGATTCCGCGGCTTCGAGGATCTGCTGGGTCGCCTGCTCGGTGCCGCCGACCACCGCGCCGAGCTCGCCGTTGACCTTGGCCATCTCGCCGCCGTCGAAGCTCTTGCCGTGCAGCGTCGCGATCTCGCGCTTGGTGCGGTCGATGGCGTCGTGGATGAGGTCGAGTTCGACCTTCAGCTTCTCGCACTGCTCGATCTGCGCCCGGTAGGTATCGAGCATGGTGCGCGCTTCGGCAAGCTCGTGCGCGGTCGAGGCGTCGATCGCCGCCATGGCAGCGCTGCCGGACAGCGGGGCCGCGACGATGCCCTTCGCCATCTGGGCGCGGATCGCGCGCAGCTCGGCCATGATCTCGCTATGCATCGGGAGTGCCTCTTCAGTTACGTCTACAATGGGCATCTCGCCACCGACGATATCTTCGACGCGAAAACGCTTGCGGTGAACAGCCATCAGGATACTCCCCCCACCTCACTCACGCGTCTTTGTAGGCAGAAGCGATTTAACACGAAGTTCACAGCAGGAACTGCTGATCGGCCGCGCACGACGCGGCGCAAAGAAGCGATTAACCATCACCGCGCGGCATTCATCGAAAATAAACGCTGATCGCCAAATTGCAGGCGCGCTCGCGACGTGGTGAATCCAAACGCGCTGTCCGTTTACCAAACAAAACGGCTTTTGCTTTTTATTGACCACGTCGAAGAGCGCGGATCAGCCACCGGCTCTCCACGACGCATGTGATCTAGACGAAACAGTACAGAGTACGTCGATGTTCAAGAAAATGTCTGTCGCGCTGCTCGGCAGCGCTTGCACCTTCATGGCCGGCGCGAACGACGCGGGCGCCTTCGACAACAGCGTGCCGAACGATCCGCCCGCGGTGCTGTACCAGCCGCGCGTGCCGCCGGCGCCGGTGCGCGTGGCGTCCCATTCCAACATGGGCGGCGGCTTCATCGAATTCCTGTTCGGCGATGGCCCCGGCCGCGGCCCGGCCTACGCGCCGGAGCGGCCGGTGTATCAGCAGCAGCCGGGCTATTACGACCAGCGGCGCCTGCCGCCGATGGGCGAGCCGCAGATGCAAGGTGGGTATCAACAAGGCGGATATCAGCAGGGCGCGTCTCTGCAGCAGGAGGCGGTCGATCCGCGGCAGCGTCCGTTCGATCCGAAATTCGAGAAACAACTCGTTGACTATAGCGGCAAGGAAAGTCCCGGCACGATCGTGGTCGATACGCCGAACAAATTCCTCTATCTCGTCGAAGGCAACGGCCGGGCATTGCGCTACGGCATCGGCGTCGGCCGTCCCGGCTTCACCTGGTCCGGCGTGAAATCGATCACCGCCAAGCGCGAATGGCCGGACTGGACGCCGCCGGCGGAAATGCTCGCGCGCCGGCCCGATCTGCCCAGGCACATGGAAGGCGGCCCGGAAAATCCGCTCGGTGCCCGTGCGATGTATCTGGGATCGACGCTCTATCGCATCCACGGCTCCAACGAGCCCTGGACCATCGGCACCAATGTCTCCTCCGGCTGCATCCGCATGCGCAACGAGGACGTCATCGATCTCTATGGCCGCGTCAACGTCGGCACCAAGGTCGTGGTGATGTGAAGCGTCATGCGCTCGATGGAGCGATCAAGTCCGGGTGCCGCGTCGGCTCGAAATGCGCGGCGTCGAAGGGACGCTGCCGCGGCCAAACGTCCGCCTGAATAGTCCTACGTCCGCTGACGGTGCCTCGACCCGCGACGAGGGACAGCGGCGCGGCGAGGACGAGCTGATGAAGCCGAATGCGGTGCGCGAGCCGAGCGGTTCAGCCGCCGCACCGACAGCTCTGCCTTCCTGAGGCGCTCGTGCAGTCCCTCCAACTCGTACAATTCGGTGATGAGATGGGTCGTGACGTCGCTCAGGGTCGCGATGCGCTGTTGAAGTGAACTCATTCTTAAAACCCCCGACTGTAGCCAAGAGAGGCAGCCACGATGTGTGGCATAAGCAGTGTGTTCTTCCAATTGAACACCCATGTCCAAATTTGGAAATCCGGGAGTCTACGGCGGCGTGTGTCGGAGGACGATTTCGCCCGGCATGGTGAAGTCAGGCGCACCTCGTGACGTTCTGCACGGTGCGGTCCGACAACGCACGCACTAGTCATACTATATCGAATGGCATCATGGCGTGTGGTGGCAGAGCAGAACTGCGTTGAGCTCTGCTTCAACAGAAATCGGCCGCCCGGAGGCGGCCGTTCCACATCTGTCGGTCGAATGGCCTACGCGTAATCGCTGCCGCCGTCGTCGTCGCCGCCGAAATCGCTGTTGTCGGCCGTGTCGAAGCTGTCGTCGTGATCGTTGCCGTAGTTCTGGTCGTAGTTGTCGCGCTCGTTCGACGCCTGGTCGAAGAAGCCCTGGCGGGATTCCCGGTTCGAGCCGATGTCATCGAGGCCGGCCTCGCGCGCCAGCGAGCCGCCGGACTGATCGCCGCCGCCCCAAGGACTTCCACCAGCGCTGCGGTCGCCGAGCGCGTTGCTGTCGCCAAAACCCTGCTGGTGCGATCCGCCCATCATGCCGCGGATGCTGGAGAGCAGCAGCGAGCCGCCGACAACGCCGGCCGCGGCTGCCGCCGCCGTGCCGAGGAACGAGCCGCCGCCACCGCCGATCGGCGGAGCGCCCTGACCCGGACCTTGGCCGTAAGCCTGTCCGTAAGGCGGCGCGCCGTAACCCGGCTGGCCTTGCGGCATCGCCTGTCCGGTATTCCAAGCCGGACGCTGCTCACGCTGCGGCACATTCGGCACCGAGCCGCGGGACGGGCCGCCGCCAAACAATGTGTCGCGCATGGTGTCGAGGAAGCCGCCGGACTGCGCCTGCTCGGGCGCGTGGGCCGCTTCCAGCTCCTGGATGCGGGCATTGGCGCGCTTCAGCGCTTCGTCCTGGACCAGCGTGGTCTGCACCAGCGCGTAGATGGCGCCGGGCGCCTTGCGCAGCCCGTCGGAGATCGCGGCGATCGCATCGGGATCGCGCTGTGCATTCTCCAGCTTAGAAAGCCGGTCAAAAAGGTCGTCGACGAGCTGGCGTTCCTGCGGCGTCATGATCTGTCTCCTTCGCGCCAAACCAAGCGCGAGAGGAGATGTAGGGTTCCATTATGGCCCCAACAGTGCCGGCCGGATTAAATTTCGGTATGCGACAAGCTGCCTCGCCGCTTCGGCAGATTCCTCGCGTCTTCGGCGGTTTCCTTCATCAGAAGTGGGACGTCGTGACCCATGCGGCTAACGGAGCGACCGTCCTCGTGGAAGCCTTCGGCCCGGTAAACGCCAAAAGACGTCTCCGTCAGCGTGAAACGCCAGCCTGGTAGCTCTGGAAAAGGGCGGTCTCGATTGTCCATGAGGACAACATATCACTCCAATGTCACGTTGCTATCCGCCAGCAGGCGCGCGAAGGCATCGCCCGCGAGATAGGCGTGCTCGCGCTCGCGCACGTCGGTCATCGGATCGAGGCCGGTAAGGACATCATCGACGAAGCCCGGATGGCACATCACGAGGCCGCCATCGGGAAGGCCGTCCAGGAATTGCCGCATCAGCGCGCAGAAATCGGCGGCGCGCGTGAAATCATAGGCGCCGGCGAAGCCGGGGTTGAAGCTGAGGCCGGCGCTGCCGGCGCGGCGGCGGAATTGCGCGCTGAGGATATCGAGCACCATGGCCTTGGGGGAGGCCAGCCGCTGCCGCAGCGGCAGGTCGCGGCCGCCTTGGCGCACCCAGGCGTTTGGCGCGACTTCGCTGACCGCATCGACAAAACCGTCGCGCACCTGCGGGAAGAGCTGCACATGCTGGTGACCGTCGACGAAGTCGGGGGTGCGTCCGAACGCGTCCATGAAGGCGGCCAGCTGTGCCTTCACCTCGTTGCGGATGAATTCACGGTCGAGCCGGCGCATCAGTCCGGCGCGCAGCAGCTTGGGAAAGGCGAAGAACATGTCGCCGTCCAAGGGGCGGAAATGCATGGTGAGCGGCCGGAACGGCGCCGACAGCGTCACATGCAGCCCGATCGCGCAGCGCGGGCTTTGCTTTGCCGAAGCCTGCAGCGCCTCGACGTCGCCGCGCGCGATCGCGGGCCCCACCATCATCACCGACGTCGCATTGAGGCGGCCGCGTTCGATCAGGTCGCGGATGGCGCGGTTGACGCCCGGGCTGATGCCGTAATCGTCGGCGCAGAGCCAGATCCGCCGCGGGCTCGCGGCCACGCTCATTCGGCTGCCGTCCTGCTCGCGGCATCATCAGCTTCGGAATGCTTCTCGCTGTGCTCGGCGACGAAGTAGATCGGGCGCGCCTTCAGCTCGGAGAGGATCTTGCCGATATATTCGCCGACGATGCCGATCATGATGAGCTGCACGCCGCCGATCGTCATCAGTCCGATCACGAGCGAGGGATAGCCGGGCACCTGCTTGCCGGTCGTGAACACTTCCCAGAGGATCGAAAGGCCGAACAGGAAGGCGCCTCCTGCGAGAATGACGCCGAGCAGGCTGGCGAAGCGCAAGGGCGCCACTGAAAAGGACGTCAGGCCCTCGATCGACAGGCCAAGCAGGCTCGCGGCGTTGAAGGTGGTGACGCCATGGGCACGCGCTGCGGGCTCGTAGTCGACGCGGATCTGGCGGAAACCGATCCAGCTGGCGAGGCCCTTGAAGAAGCGGTTGCGTTCCGGCAGCTGCCTCAGCGCCGCGACCGCGCGCGGCGACAGCAGGCGGAAATCGCCAGCGTCCTCCGGAATCTTCTGGCGGGCGCCCCAATTGATCAGCGCGTAGAAGCCGTGCACCGCGACCCGGCGCAGGAAGGACTCGTTGTCGCGATGCGCCTTGGCGGTGTAGACGACGTCATAGCCGTCATCGATCCAGTGCCGCACCAGCTGTTCCACCAGCGCCGGCGGATGCTGGCCGTCGCCGTCCATGAACATCACCGCGCCGAGGCGGGCATGGTCGAGGCCCGCCATCAGCGCGGCCTCCTTGCCGAAATTGCGCGACAGCGACACCACCTGAACGTCGATGGCGTCGGCCGGCAATGAGCGCGCGATCGCCAGCGTCGCATCCTTGCTGCCGTCATCGACATAGACCACCTCGCAAGACAGGCGATAGCGCTGCCGCAGGGTCTTGGCGAGCTCGCAGATGCGCTGATGCAGGCCGGCAAGGCCAGCCGCCTCGTTGTAGACGGGAACGACGATCGACAGCCCCTTCGCGGCTGCGCTGGCTGCGGTGGTCGTCATGCCGGATACGTCAGAGCCCAGCGTCATCGATCAAGGTTCCAGAGGTGTTTAGGTCTTCTCAACCGCATATGGTAGCTGCTGTTTGCTGTCGCAAAGCTGAACAAACCTTGGGCTCACCGCCGCAGGAACGCCTCCAGCCTGGCGAACAGCGGATTCTCGCGGTCGAACACGTAGTCGAGCGACACCACCGAGACGGTCTCGGCGCCATGCTCGCGCAGGAAGCTCGCCAGCGCGTAGAGCTGCCCCGGTGGGCAGTGCAGGGTCAGCATGCCTGACGAGGTCGGACCGCCGAACGGGGCCTCCACGCCGAACCGGCTGTGGGCTTCCCCGAGCAGGGCGGCATCGCATTGCCGGAAGCGGGTGCGGACTTCGCGGTACTTGTTGGCCCGCGCCCGCGCTGCGATGTGATCGAGGATGACACGCGCCGTCTCGCGCGCCTGCGGCGACCAGTCGGCCTCCTTGGCGGCCACCAGATTGGCCTGGCTGCGCAGGATCACGCCGTCGTCGAGCACCCGCAGGCCGTTGGCCGCAAGCGTCGCGCCGGTCGTGGTGATGTCGACGATCAGCTCGGCGCTGCCGGCCGCCGGCGCCCCTTCGGTGGCGCCCGCGCTCTCGACGATGCGGTAATCGCTGATGCCGTGAGCCTGGAAGAAGCCGCGGGTGAGGTTGACGAACTTGGTCGCGACCCGCATCCGCATGTGATGCTGCTCGCGGAAGCCGGTGGTGACGTCGTCAAGGTCGGCCATGGTGCGGACGTCGATCCAGGCCTGCGGCACCGCGACGACGACGTCGGCATAGCCGAAGCCGAGCCCGTCGATCAGCGACACGCGCTTGTCGGCATCGGCGATGTTCTCGCGCACCAGGTCTTCGCCGGTGACGCCGAGATGCGCGAAGCCGCGCGACAATTGCGCGGCGATCTCGCTCGCCGAGAGATAGGCGACCTCGACATTGTCGAGGCCTGCGATGGTGCCGCGGTAGTCGCGGGCGCCGCCGGCCTTTGACAGTTTGAGGCCGGCACGGGCAAAGAAGGCCTCAGTGTTCTCCTGCAGGCGGCCCTTGGAGGGAACGGCCAGAACGAATGGCGCGCTCATGACTTAAGCTCCCACCTTGCGGCCGATCCGGTTCAGCGCCTCCACCCAGACCGAGAAGCCGACCGCCGGAATCGGCTCAGCTGATCCGAGCTGGGTCATCAGCCCGTCGTAGCGGCCGCCGGCGACCAGCGGCTCGGTGCCGTTGCCGCTGTGATGCAGCTCGAACTCGAAGCCGGTGTAATAATCGAGCCCGCGCCCGAACGCGGTCGAGAAACGAATCTGCCTCACGTTGATGCCGCGCGCGGCCATGAAGCCGACCCGGCTCTCGAACTGATCGATCGCAGATGCGAGATCGAGCTTCGCGTTCGTCGTGAGTGCGCGCAGCTCGGCGATGGCGTCGTCTGGATTGCCCGAAATCGACAGGAAGCGCTTGAGCACGGCGATCGCCTCGCGCGGCAGCGCGCCGCCCTTCAGCGTCGATTGCTCAAGGAAGCGATCGGCGATCTCTGCCGTGGTGCGGCCGCCGACATTGGTGGTGCCGGCGATCGACATCAGATCGGTGACGAAGGCGAGCGCAGCCTTGCGGTCGGAGCCGGCAAGGGCCGCCAGCACGCCCTCATACTCGCTGCGCGTCGCGGTGGTCGCGGCCGCCAGCCGCTCCAGATCCTGCTCCAGGCTGATCTTGCGGTTGAAATCCTTGACCAGACGGCGGCGCCAGACCGGATAGAGGTTGAGGGCGTCGAGCAGCGCATTGAACAAGGCGACATCGCCGGTGCGGATCTCGACGTCGCGGACGCCGAAGGCGGCCGTCGCCTCCAGCCCCAGCGCCAGCATCTCGGCATCGGCCGCGGCGCGATCCTCACGGGCGAACGATTCGATACCGGCCTGGAGGAATTCACGGGCCTGGCCGCTACGGTAGCGGAACACCGGGCCGAGATAGCTGAACCCCGCCGGCTGGCCGGCGCGCCCCGAGGCCAGATAGTCGCGCGCGACAGGAATGGTCAGGTCCGGGCGCAGGCAGAGCTCCTCGCCGGAGAGGTCGGTGGTCAGGTACAGGCTCTTGCGGATGTCCTCGCCGGAGAGGTCCAGGAACGGCTCGGCCGGCTGCAGGATGGCGGGTTCGGCCCTCACATAGCCGGCCTGCGCAAACGACAAGAGCAGCGTATCCGCCCAGGCGGCGGAGCCGGCAGCATTTGAGGTGGCAGTCGCGGTCATCTCTGCGGTCCATCGCCCGGCGGAACCGGGCAGGCAAGGGGAGGCGAATTGGCGCAGCCCTTAGCATGGCCCGACAGCGGTTTCGACCTCCAAAGGATCAATCGCTTAACGGGTGGGCAATTCGTCATGGCCGGGCTTGTCCCGGCCGTCCACGCCTTGCCCACCGGCGCAAAAGGACGTGGATGCCCGGGACAAGCCCGGGCATGACGACGCCATGCGTTTGCACCGCTGACGAAGTTAGCTGGCCTTTCCGCTCCAATCCCCCAGCACCGCTTGCACCAGCGCCAGGGCGGCGACCGCGGCGGTGTCCGCCCGCATGATGCGGGGGCCGAGCGCCAGCCGCAGGATTTTGGGCTGGCGCAGCAACAGCGCCCGCTCTTCCTCGGCAAAACCGCCCTCGGGGCCGATCAGCACGTCGATACCGCGTCCGACCTCGCGCGCGCCTTGCAGGCTCTGAATGGGATTCTGGACCTCCGCCGCCTCGTCGCAGAAGATCAGCAGGCGGTCGGCGGGCCGCTGGCTCAGGAAGCGCTCCAGCGGCACCGGCTCGGCCACGCTGGCGATGCTGAGGATGCCGCATTGTTCGGCCGCCTCGACCACATTGGCGCGCATCCGCTCGGTGTTCACCCGGGACGCCTGGGTGAACCGGGTCAGCACCGGCTGCAGGGCGGCGGCGCCCATCTCGATGGCCTTCTGCACCATGTAGTCCAGCCGGGCATGTTTGAGCGGGGCAAAGACGTAAGTGAGGTCGGCGAGATGGTCCTGGGGCCGGGTCTGCTGCAGGATCACGAGGCCGTCCGGCCGCTTGCGGCCCTCGATGGCGGCCTGCCACTCGCCATCCCTGCCGTTGAAGGCCAGGACCTCGGCCCCGGCCGCCAGCCGCAGCACATTGCCGAGATAGTTGCTCTGGTCGCGGTCGAGCGGCACCCTGGCGTCCTGGGCCAGGGTGGCATCGACGAACAGGCGGGGGGCGCGAAAATCGTGGGAAGGCATCGCTTGGGATCCGATTACCGGCCGTTCTTAACCGAAAGGCGCCATTTCGGGGGTAAATATTGCCGAACTGGTGCGTCCCAGCGCCGCGCTCTCGCCCTATTCCACGGGTTGTTAAGCGCCGGCGGGAATCGTAAAAACGCGAACACGCTGGTCGCGCTTCAATTGGGAAGCCCTGAACCCGTAAGCTCCTGCCGGAGAGACTATCTTGATGATCCGCCATTTGATGGTTCCGATCACTGCCGCCATGGTGGCCATGGGTGCTGCGGGCGCGTCTGCGCAAAGCGCGTTCCCGGCGCCGCTGCCCAACCAGCCTGCCGCCAATTCCCCATTTCCTCCGGTTAACGGTTCGGCACCCGCAGCTTCGCTCGGTGCGGCGCCGCAATCGTCCTTTCCCGTGAACGGTGCTGCCCCGATCGGTGGCGCCGGCGCCTTCAGCGCGGCTCCCCCGACGCAGGCCGGTCCCGGCGAGGACTGCATGAAGGCATTCATTCCGCTGCGCGAGGAAGCCGAGAAGCGCGGCAAGCTGATCAAGGCCGCGAGCGATCGTCGCGCGCAACCGGACGAGGCCTGCAAGCTGATCCGCAATTTCAGCCAGGCTGAAGTCAAGATGATCAAGTACATCGAGACCAATGCCGCCAAATGCGGAATCCCGCCCCAGATCGGTGCGCAGCTGAAGGAAGGTCACAAGAACACCGAGGCCATGGCGACGAAGGTCTGCAACGTCGCGCAACAGATGCAGAACCAGCCGCGCGGTCCGGCCGGTCCGTCGCTGAGCGAGGTGCTGGGCTCTGGCTCCGCGCCCGAGGCTAACGCCGGCAAGAAGGGCGGCAGCACCTTCGATACGCTCAACGGCAACGTCCTGACCCGATGATACACGTGCCGCCGATTTGAAGTTCCTACGGTGCTTGCCGCGAGATCCTCATAGGAACTTCAAATCGATAAGCGGCGCATGAATTGGTTTTCTTGCTCGTGCCCTTGTAGTTTTCGAAGTCCGTACCGGAATACGCCGCGATGGAATACGAACTTCGAAAACTGGGCACCAGCACATCCGCCCGCGTTGCCGATTCCACCGGCAACTGGGTCGATACGCTCGCGCCGCATTGGGCGCGGCCTTACCTGCGCCTGTCCCGCTTCGATCGCCCGATCGGCTCCTGGCTTCTCCTGATGCCATGCTGGTGGTCGGCGGCGCTGGCCGCCGGCATGGCGCATGACGTTCGCGGCCTGCCGCTCACCATCGTGCTGTTCTTCATCGGCGCTTTCGTCATGCGCGGGGCCGGCTGCACCTGGAACGACATCACCGATCGCGACCTCGACGGCAAGGTCGAGCGCACGCGCTCGCGGCCGCTGCCGTCGCGGCAGGTGACCACCAGGCAGGCGCTGGTCTTCATGGTCGCGCAGGCGCTGGTCGGTCTTGCGGTGCTGCTGCAGTTCAACCGCTTCGCGATTGCAACGGGCATCGCCTCACTCCTGATCGTCGCGATCTATCCCTTCATGAAGCGCATCACCTGGTGGCCGCAGATCGTGCTCGGGCTCGCCTTCTCCTGGGGCGCGTTGATGGGGTTTGCCGTCACCTTCGGCCGCATCGACGCCACCGCGCTCGTGCTCTATGCCGGCGCGATCTCCTGGGTGATCGGCTATGACACCATCTACGCGCATCAGGACACTGAGGACGACGCGTTGATCGGCATCAAGTCGACCGCGCGCCTGTTCGGCGCGCATACGCGCCAGGCGCTGGTCCTGTTCTACGGGCTCGCGGTGATGCTGATCGGCGTCGCGCTGGCATCTGGCGAAGCGCGCTGGCCGGCCTGGCTCGGGCTTGCCGCCTTCGCCGCGCATCTGGTGTGGCAGATCGTGCGGCTGCGCATCAACGATCCCGAGCTGTGCCTGCGCCTGTTCAAGTCGAACCGCGATGCCGGCTTGCTGTTGTTTGCGGGGTTGCTCGCCGACGCGGTGCTGCGGGCGGCGTGACGCGAAATGCGTAGGGTGGATTAGCGAAGCGTAATCCACCAACTCCTATCTGCGCGGAAAGCAAAGAGGTGGGTTACGCCCTTCGGGCTAACCCACCCTACGGCACCGTCAATTCCTCGCGATGATCTCGCGCTCGCCCTGATGAACCGGCAGCTCGCGCGCCATTGCGGTGCGCCGGCGCATCAAGAATTTCGGACGGCGGGCGCGGATCGCATTGGCGCGGCGGCGGCGCGGTGCGGGTTTGCGCGCGCCTTCGTCGAGCTGCGGCAGCGCAAAGATCTCGCTCCAGATCGCCCAGGCCTGCGCGATCTCGTCCGCGTCCGCGCTGATCAGTAGCGGGATGGACAGCGAAGGATCGCGATGCACGAGGACGAGCGTCTGCGTCTCGTCATTGCCGCGGAGCGCAACGCCGGTGAAGTCGGCGACGCGCACGTTGATCGCCATCTGCATGCCGCGCACGGCACGGCGCAGCACGACACGCTCGCGATGAAGCTCGATCTGCCTGACATGTCCGTCGGCGCGCGGATCATGCGCATCGAAGCGGACCGGAAGGGAAAGAGGGTCGAGCCGCAGGGAGCGGCTCGACCCGGCGGGGTGGGCCCCGCATGTTGCTGTTTGACGCCTCACGGCTTCGTTCTCCCCGCCAGGATTATGTTCCCGGTCGATGCGAGGACCTTAGCGCCGGGCGGTCCGAAACCGCTTAAAAAGGCTGGTTAACCCACCGTCACTCGCTCCTCATGATTGACAAGACCTTGGCGTGCATGATTGACGAGACGTTGCGCCGACGTCGCGAATCTGAGCTTTTGGCGGGCTGAAAATGCTTGAAGTCCGCGCTATCAGGGCACATCTGTGGGTTCCGGTCCCGAACCCCGCCCCAACAGGATTTCGTTCGTGAACTCTTCACCAAGCCCGACGCTTTCGCCTTCCGCCAATCGCGACCTGTTCGATCAGTCCGCGCTCTCCGATCTCGCGCAGCGGCTGGTCGAGGCGGCCAAGCGCGCCGGCGCGGATGCGGCCGACGCGGTCGCGGTGCGCGGCGTCTCGCAGGGCGTCGAGGTCCGCGACGGACGCGTCGAGGAATCCGAGCGGTCCGAGGGCGACGATGTCGGTCTGCGCGTGCTGGTCGGTCAGCGTCAGGCGGTGGTCTCCACCAACGACGTCAGCGGCGATGCCGTCACCAAGCTCGCCGAGCGTGCGGTTGCGATGGCGCGCGTCGCGCCCGACGACAAATATGTCGGCCTTGCCGATCCCGCGCTGCTCGCGCGCGACTTTCCCGATCTCGACCTGCTCGATCCCGCCGTGCCCACGACGACCGAGCTCGAGCGCCGCGCGCTCGCGGCCGAAGCTGCCGCGCTCGGCGTCAAGGGCGTGACCAAGTCCGGCGGCGCCTCGGCCTCATCCGGCATCGGCGGCATGGTGCTCGTCACCTCGACCGGCTTCCACGGCTCCTATCTGCGCTCCAGCCAGGGCATCTCCGCCACCGCCATATCGGGCGAAGGCACCGGCATGGAGCGCGACTACGACTTCACCTCGGCGCCGCATGGCGCCGATCTGCTGTCGCCGGAGGTCGTCGGCCGCTCCGCCGGCGAGCGCACCGTGGCGCGCTACAATCCGCGCAAGGTCGAGACCTGCAAGGTCCCGGTGGTGTTCGATCCGCGCGTCGCCGGCTCCCTGGTCGGCCATCTCGTCGGCGCCATCAACGGCGCCTCGATCGCGCGCAAGACCAGCTTCCTGAAGGACAAGCTCGGCCAGCAGCTGTTTGCGAAGAACATCCGCATCATCGACGATCCCCTGCGCAAGCGCGGGCTGCGCTCGCAGACCTTCGATGCCGAAGGCGTCGCGGTGAAGCGGACCGCGCTGGTCGACGACGGCGTGTTGACGACTTGGCTGCTCGACTGTGCCACCGCGCGCGAGCTCGGCCTCACCACCACCGGTCACGCCCATCGCGGCGTGTCCTCCTCGCCTTCGCCGGGGCCGTACAATCTGCATCTTGAGCCCGGCTCTGCAACGCCGGCCGAGCTGATCGCCGACATCAAGCAGGGCTTCTACGTCACCGACCTGATCGGCTCCGGCGTCAACGGCGTCACCGGCGATTACAGCCGCGGCGCCTCCGGCTTCTGGATCGAGAACGGCGAGATCACCTATCCCGTCAGCGAGGTGACGATCGCCGGCCATCTGTTCGAGATCTTCAGGTCGATGCAGCCTGCGAACAATCTCGAATTCCGCTACGGCATCAATGCGCCGACGGTGCGCATCGAGGGTTTGACGCTTGGCGGACGCTGACGCGCATTCTCTCGACCACACCCTCCTGACCCGCGACGCGGCGCTGCTGAAGGACACGGTGCGGGAGGCGGGCGCGCTGGCGCAGTCGATGTTCCGCACCGAGCTGAGGAAGTGGACCAAGGGCGCGTCCTCGCCGGTGTCGGAGGCCGACATCGCCGTCAACGATCTGCTCGAATCGCGCCTGCGTGCTGAAACGCCCGAATATGGCTGGCTGTCCGAGGAGAGCGCCGACGATGCGGCGCGGCTGTCGCGGCGGCTGACCTGGATCGTCGATCCCATCGACGGCACGCGCAATTATCTCGGCGGCCATGACGAATGGTGCGTCAGCGTCGCGCTGGTGGCGGACGCTTCGCCGGTGCTCGCCGCCGTATTCGCCCCGGCCAGCGACGAATTCTTCTTCGCGGTGCGCGGCAAGGGCACGACGCTCAACGACAAGCCGGTGCGCGCGACAGGCGGATCCGAACTCGACTTCGCCCGCGTCGCCGGCCCGAAGCCGCTGGTCGAGCGGCTGAAGCCGTCACTCGGCGAGATCAAGCTGCACCGGCGGATCGGCTCGCTGGCGCTGCGGCTGTGCCGGGTCGCCGATGGCGCGCTGGATGCGGCATTTGCGGGCGGCAACAGCCATGATTGGGATCTTGCGGCGGCCGATTTGATCGTGCAGGAAGCGGATGGTAGGATGAGCGACCTCTCCGGAGAACCCATCCTCTATAACCGCCGGGAAGTGGCGCACGGGGTGCTGGTGGCAGCGGGACGCGAACGTCATGCGGGCATTGTCGCGCATTTTCGCAACCGTCCGATAGCCTAAGGCGCATTCGTGGTGCTTCTCGAACACTGCTTTGCCGGGCAGCCCCTTAGGAACAGAACTCATGCCAGATAGCGCCCCGCAACAACTGCTCCACCTCGTCATCGGCGGCGAGCTCGTCGATCTCGAGCACAACACCTTCAAGAATCTGGACGAGGTCGACATCGTCGGCCTGTATCCGAACTATGCCAGCGCCCACGCCGCCTGGCGGGCCAAGGCGCAGAGCACGGTCGACAACGCGCAGATGCGCTACTTCATCGTCCACCTGCATCGGCTGCTCGATCCGAATCAAGAACCGGCGCGTTGAAGAAACTGCTTCGCAATACGCTGCGAAGCAGCTGGTTTCAGCGTGCCGTCGGGGTCCTGGCGGCCGAATATCTGCGTCTGGTCTGGCGGACCAACACCTTCACCTTCGATCCGCCCGACGTCTACGAGCGCGTCGAGCCGCAGCTCCCTGCGATCTTCGCGTTCTGGCACGGCCAGCATTTCCTGACGCCCTTCATCAAGAACCAGAACAAGGCCTCCTATCGGGCCAAGGTGCTGATCTCCCGGCACCGCGACGGCGAGTTCAATGCCATCGCCGCCGAGCGGCTCGGGATCGGCACGATCCGCGGTTCCGGCGACCATGGCGGCGCGTTCCACCGCAAAGGTGGCGTCGGCGCCTTCAAGGAAATGGTGCGGACGCTCCAGGCCGGTTGTAATGTCGCGTTGACCGCCGATGTCCCCAAGCGCTCGCGCGTGGTCGGGCTCGGCATTATCATGCTGGCACGGGAATCGGGACGGCCGATCATGCCTTTCGCGATGGCGACCAGCCGCTTCGTCCGGCTCAAGAACTGGGATCGCACCACCATCAATTTGCCATTCGGGCGGGGCGCTTTGGTCGGCATCAAGGAAATCCACGTTCCCGCAGATGCCGACGCCGCCATGATGGAGACGTTGCGGCAGGAGCTGGAAGACACGTTGAACGAGGCGACCCGGCGCGCCTATGCGCAGCTCGGCCGCCCGGGACCGGAAGATGCCTAAGTCGCTGCCCATTGCGCTGCCGATCACGCTGCGGATGTATCGGCGCCTGGCCGCCGGCCTGGTGCCACTCGCGCCTGCGCTGATCAAGCGGCGGCTGAAGCAGGGCAAGGAGGATCCCGCCCGCGTCGGCGAGCGGCGCGGCCTGTCCGCCGACGTGCGGCCGCACGGCCCGTTGGTCTGGATTCATGGTGCCAGCGTCGGCGAGGTCCTGGCGGCGGCCGCCCTGATCGAGCGCCTGCGCGATCTCAATCTGCGCATCCTGCTCACCTCGGGCACGGTCACCTCGGCCGCGGTCGTCGCAAAACGCTTTCCCCCCGACGTCATCCATCAATACGTGCCGTATGACTCGCCGCGCTACGTCGCGCGCTTCCTCGATCATTGGAAGCCGTCGCTGGCGCTGTTCATTGAATCCGATTTGTGGCCGAACCTGATCCTCGCCGGCGCGGCGCGCCGGGTGCCGATGGTGCTGATCAACGGGCGGATGTCGCCGCGTTCCTTCCCGCGCTGGCGCCGCATGCACGGCACCATCTCGGCGCTGTTGTCGCGGTTCGACATCTGTCTTGCGCAGTCGAAGAAAGATGCCGAGCGCTTTGCCGCGCTCGGCGGCCGCGACGTCGCGACGACGGGCAATCTCAAGCTCGACGTGCCCGCGCCGCCGGCCGACCCCGCCAAGCTCGAACGGCTGATGGCGATGACGCGCGGGCGTCCGATCATCGTCGCGGCCTCGACCCATCCGGGCGAGGACGAGATGCTGGTCGCGGCGCATCGCAGCCTGGTCGGCTTCTTCCCGCAGCTTCTCACCGTGATCGTGCCGCGGCACCCGGATCGCGGCTCATCGATCGCAGGCCTCGTCACGGCGTCGGGCCTGAAGCCCAGCTTGCGCTCGCGCGAGGAGCTGCCGACCGCGACGACCGACGTCTATGTCGCCGACACCATGGGCGAGCTCGGCCTGTTCTATCGGCTCTCGGGAATCGTGTTCATGGGCGGATCGCTGATCCACCATGGCGGGCAGAACCCGATCGAGGCGATCAAGCTGGGCGCCGCGATCGTCCACGGTCCGCACGTGTTCAACTTCGCCGACGTCTATGAAGCGCTCGATACCAGCGGCGGGGCGCGGCAAGCCGACACGCAGGAGGCGCTCGTCAAGCAGCTCGGCCAGTTGCTGGCCGATCCCACCATGCGCGACAAGATGCAGCGCGCAGGCACGGGCGTGGTCGAGCAGCTTGGCGGTGCGCTCGATCGCACCATGACCGCGCTCGAGCCGTATCTGCTGCAGTTGCGGATCGAGATGGGGGCCGCCAATGCGTGAGCCGGCCTTTTGGTACCGGCCACGCTCCCTTCAATCGTACGCGCTATGGCCGCTCGGTGCGCTTTACGGCGCGATCACTGCACGGCGCATGCTGCGCCAGGGCGTGGACGCCGGCATCCCCGTGATCTGTGTCGGCAACTACCATGTCGGCGGTGCCGGCAAGACGCCGACGGTGCTGGCCTTGACCAAGCTCTTGCGCGAGCTCGGCGAGACGCCGGTCGTGCTCAGCCGCGGCTATGGCGGGCGCCTGAAGGGGCCGGTGATGGTCGACCGCGAGCGTCACGATGCGTCCGACGTCGGCGACGAACCCATGATGATGGCGCGCGACGTCCCGGTCGTGGTCGCGCGCGACCGCCTCGACGGCGTCGCGCTGGCGAAATCGCAAGGCGCCACCGTGATCCTGATGGATGACGGCTTCCAGAATCCGCGCCTGTTCAAGGACGCCTCGCTGATCGTGATCGACGGCGAGCGCGGCCTCGGCAACGGCGAGGTGTTTCCCGCAGGGCCCCTGCGCGCCCCGCTCGCGGCGCAGCTCGCGCGCACCGATGCGCTGGTGCTGATCGGCGACGGCAATGCCGCCAACGACGTCGCGGCGGAGATCGCGAAGCGGAACAAGCCCGAGCTGCGTGCGCGCCTGAAGCCGGATGCGGCCTCGCTCGCGCAGCTGCTCGGCAAGCGGGTGTTCGCCTTCGCCGGCATCGGCGATCCCGAGCGTTTCTTCCGTACCCTGCGTGCGAGCGGGATCGACGTCGTTCGCACGCGCGCCTTCGCCGATCACCACATGTTTTCGGACGGCGAGATCGCAGCGCTCGCAGCGGAGGCGCAGCGCGAGCAGCTCACGCTGGTGACGACGGAAAAGGATCTTGCACGCTTGCGCGGCAGCGCAGGCGTGCCTGACGGCATC
Source organism: Bradyrhizobium sp. BRP23 (assembly GCF_020194135.1). Classification (NCBI taxonomy): domain Bacteria; kingdom Pseudomonadati; phylum Pseudomonadota; class Alphaproteobacteria; order Hyphomicrobiales; family Nitrobacteraceae; genus Bradyrhizobium; species Bradyrhizobium sp. BRP23. The sequence goes on from NZ_JADYVW010000005.1 coordinate 278,711, forward strand.
GTGCCGTTCGCCGTTCAGCTCGAGTTCGATGACCTGGCGAAGCTGCGGCAATTGATCAGCGATCATCTATATAGAGCGCGCGAGCGAAGGTTCAGTGCGCGCTGATCGCGCAACGTGAGGCAACGTCTCTGCCCTGGTCGCGAAACGTGTCGTATTCGCCGCCGGGAAGCTGATCTGCGGATCCAAAGTTCAGCCGCCGCCGTCGGACGACGCGGCGGCTGTACTCATGTCGAAGTCGGAATCATGTCTGCAACGAGCCATGCTCACCACGCGCCGGCGGCCATCAATCCGATGATGGTGAGGCACGACATGCAGGCGACGACGACGGTGTAGCATTCGGGTGTATTCATTGCCGTCTCCCAAACTGTTGCCAATTGCTTGGTCACTGCTACGCGGGAGTGATCGCCGGTCTTGGAGCCGCTTCAATTCGGCAGGCCGAGACCGGTCTTGCGGTGCGGGTCCGTTCTCTCATCGTCACTCAGCGTCGCGGGATAATGATCCGCTGTGACAGCTTCAGCGCGCTCAGCTGCGATCAGAAGCTGTTTGCGCATCTCAGCGAGACGGGCGCGGCAATATTCACGATAGAGCAGGTCGAAAATGGCGGGCATGATCACCCCCATCGCTTGATTGTCGATTTGCAGATATTCCACCGCGAATTTTCAAGGTGATCGTCGCCCGTCAGATGGCTCTTCGATATGAGCCCGTTCACAGACCGCGCCAATTCCAACGCTCGATGGCTGTTTGGTTGACCGGATCGTCTGTGCGATAAAAAAGAACAGGGTCAATTACCTAACGTGCACTATAGCAGTGCTTTGTTTCAGCAGAACTTCATCAAACAACTCTAGGGCGCGGAATTGCAACAAAGAATCCAACCACAGGGCGAAACGACTCACCCACGGCTGCAAGGAATGTAGAACGCAAGCGATTGGCATGGCAGAATCCATTTTTCTGTCGGCGACCTCAGCTCGGGAAGCAGGCTCGCGCGGTCAGCGTGATCGGAGACAGGTTGATGATCTGCGGAAACTCGAATGAATAGCTCGCGCTGACCTGGTTGCCGCATGCGGCCGTGGCAAAGGTGAATGTCCCCGGGGGGAGCGTGAGGCCGTAGGCCTGCTGGGCAGCGTAGGTCGTGATCGCGCTGCTGCTCGGGCAGAGCGTGTTGTTGACGCTCGCGCAGCGCGCGGCCATTTCGCTGCCATGCTGGATTCCGAGCTGAGTCCAGAACAGCAGCCCGCATTCGATGATCCCGAATATGAACAGGAAGAACACGGGAGCGGTCAGCGCAAATTCCAGCGCTGTGGTGCCGCGCGTGTCCCGCCATAATGCGGTGAGCTTCACTGCAGCCTCGTGGTGGACTGAGCGGTGTATGTGTAGGTAGCCGCCACGATCTGATAGTCGATGATCGTATAGTACGTCGCTTGCGCCGAGACCGTCGTATATGTCCCGGCCGGCGCACCGCCGGTGCAGACCGTTCCGCAGCTGGTGGCGCTCACGCCCGCACTCGTCGGACATCCGCAGAACTGGACCGGCGGAGGTGAAGCGGTAATGTTCGTCGCGCTGGTGGCACTTGCGACGGCGTTCGCGATGCCGCTCGTGTCGAAGCCGCGCGCAATCGCGTACTGGGCTCCCGCTTGCGCGGCATTTTCGACCTGCATCTTGCGATAGAGGGCAAGCCCGATGTCCGTGACCGAGACGACCATCAGGGACAGCAGGGGAACCAGGATGGCGAATTCGGCTGCCGCGACGCCCCGTTGATCGCCGGCAGCGATTCGCACATGCCGCGCCAGAGAACCAAGCCATCGACGGCCAAGCTTAAATGAGAAACTCTGGATCTGCATCGCTCCAAACCTCATTCGACGAGCTGCGCGGTCTGCGAACCGATCGTCGCGGTGCCGAGCGCGGTGCAATTGACCTGCAGGTTCGACGTGCCGCTGAACGTCAGCGTATCCGCGATGATCTTGGTGCAGGATGTGCTGGTGCCGTTGCCGCCGCTGAAGCTGAGATTGGCCTTTGGCAGGTAGATGGCACCGCCGAAATTCTGCGTAGCACCGCCGGTGAGATTGAAATTGGTCCCGGCCGGCATGTTGCGGTCGCCGTACATGACGATGCCCTTCGTTGGGCCGCTGGTCGGCCCGGTCAGGTCGACGCTCGCGTTGCTGCCGATCGAGGCGGTGCCCCAGTCGCTTCCGGAGCCCGTGAACACCAGGGTGACGCCGCTGCCGGTGATGGTGGCATTTCCGGCGACGCTCAAGCTGGCGCCATCAAGATAGTAGATGCCGGGATTGAGGTTCAGGACTGCGCCGGCGTTGACCGTGATGCTGCCCATGTAGCAGCCGGGGTCGAGCGAGTTTGTCTTTCCGTTGGCGTTGACCGTGATCTTGGCATTGCTGCAACTCGGCCGCATCGGGGGAGTGACGTCGGCGTAGGGATCGGCGACGGGCGTGATGTGCGTCTTGATTCCGTTGGTCGCCGTGATGCTGCTCGCGCCGGAGACGTCGCCAACCACGCCGACCTGGTTCGCCGCGACCGAGGCGCTGCCGGCGACGTTGAGCGAGGGGCTTGCGCTCGAGTTGCTGTAGAGATTGCACTTGATCAGGTTGAGCTGGTTGCCGCCGCTGACGTTGACAGCGGGGCTTGCGCTCCTGTTGAGCGCAAGGACGCAGCCCGTCCCGGAATTGGGCAGCGCGACCGAGCGCGCGGTGATTGGTACGCGATCCGAGCCGAACAAGGCGGACAGCAGCCGACGCTGCGGTTGACTGACGATGACTTCGATGGCCTGTGCGTTCGAGGCCTGACTGCCTGTTTTGGGTGGCTGGTTCACCGTGACAGTGACGTCGTTCGCGCCGTCGGTGTAACCATAATTTGCCGCGACCGCCTTGGCTTCCGACGAGGGGTCGCCGCCGACACTGGCAGCCGTCGCAGCGCTGACTGCGCCGGAATCTGCAACGCTCTGCATGTTCTTGTGCTTGTAGTACCACCAGCCCACTTCCGTTCCGAGGCCGGCAGTGCCGACCAGGACCGGCATGAGCAGCGCAGAAATGAGCACGTAACTGCCCGTCTCGTCGCGGATGAACCGTTCGAGCAAATGATCCCTAGCGCTCGAAGGTACACCGAACGAACGGCTGAAAATTCTCCGGAGGTCCATGCTTCCTGCCTGCTTGCCACTTTATCCCGAGGCAATGTGGTGCGGGCCGGCTTAAATGGGCCCCAATGGAAGCCTGACAATTTTAGATATCGGCGAACATTCAGCCGGCATTCATGGCCGCAATCTTATGGAATGAAGCCGCATCCAGGAGAAGTCAGATGGAATTGCACTCTGCAATTGTTACCACCAGCATTATAAGTCTGCCGGTTTTACCCGCCTTACGAGAGTTGCGAGAGCCGAAGGATCACGGCTGCTTCAGCGCGCCGGGAAAATGCCGCTGCAGCACCGCGGTTGGCGTGGCATAGGCCTCCTGCAGATCGACGCTCCAATACTTCAGCTCGTCGAGCGGGATGCGGACGTCGGTGATCGCGCAGCGCACGAAGGTCCCCGGCGAGATCACGCGGAAATCGCCGTCGAGATATTGCACCTGCGCTTCGCCATGGCCCGAGGGGCCGAACTTGTTCAGCACGGTCGAAAGTCTCCGTGGGAGGCCTCTCCATGGAAAGCCGTGGAAGGCACGATGTGTTGGACGGGATGTAGCATAGATGGGGTGGCTTGTCCGCCCGTTAAACCCACCGGTTCGTGATGATTTGCCGCCGTTTTCGCATGATAAGGCTTCGGTCGAAGGGGCGCCGGTTCCGGCAGCTCCTGCCGCAGAGTCCGATGCGCCTTCGCCTCGCCGCTTTGTTCCTGACGCTGCTGATGTCGGCCGCGCACGCCGCCCCGGCGCCGCAGCCGGTCGAGATTCGGCTCGCCTCCGGGGTGCTCCATGCGCAGCTCTACAAGCCCGCGGGCGAGGGGCCGTTCCCGGCCGTGATCGCGCTGCACGGCTGCGGCGGGCTGGGTAGCCATTCCGATCCCGTGCTGCCGCGCTATCGCGATTGGGCCGAACGCCTGCTCAAGGCCGGCAATGCCGTGCTGCTGCCCGACAGCTACGGCTCGCGCGAGCTCGGCCCGCAATGCCGCGTCAAGGAGATGCACGTCAAGGCGCGGCGCGAACGCGTCGCCGATATCGCGGCCGCGCGCGCCTGGCTGATGCAGCAGCCTTTCGTGGCGCGGGACCGTGTCAGCCTGATCGGCTGGGCCAATGGTGCGAGCGCGCTGCTCTGGGCCGTGCGTCCGCAGAGCGCGGGGCGCGATCACGGTCCGGACTTCCGCGCCGCGATTGCGTTCTATCCGGATTGCCGGATCTCGGCGGGCCTCGGCTGGAGCACGCGGGTGCCGACGCTGGTCTTGATCGGCGCCGATGACGAGGTGTCGTCGCCGCCGGCCTGCCGCCAGATGGTGGACGGCGCGCGCGGCCGCAGCGCGCTGGCGCGCATCGTGGTCTATCCCGGCGCCGATCACGATTTCGACCGCGCCAGCACGCCGCTGCACGCCGCCGCTGCGCCCGAGCACGGGGATGCCGAGGCCCGCGCCGCCTCGCAGAAGGACGTCGCGCAATGGCTGGCGCGGTGAGGGTGGTGCCGCCGCGCTTGGCCTCGCCTTAGTTCGACCACGATATCGATTAAACGCATCTCACATGCATGGCCGCATCACGCTCTTCGCCTCCGCCCTGATCGTCTTCACCGTCGCGATCCTGCTGTTCGAAGCCCACGCCTCCCATCGCGCGCCGGACCATTGCGGCTTCTGGACCACGATCGAGGCGGGATTGTCGTGTCGCTGAAGTAGATTTGAATGGGAGACGCGCTGTCGCCACATCGTCATTGCGAGCGCAGCGAAGCAATCCAGAATCCCTCCGCGGAAGCAGTCTGGATTGCTTCGTCGCAAGGGCTCCTCGCAATGACGCGGATAGAGCCCGTCCTCCCTCCTCAGAACAAGCTGCCCTGATCCACCGGCTTGACCAACCGCCTCGGCGCCGGCTTGGTCTCCGCCGCCGGCTTGGGCTGCGCCGGCGCGCGCCTCTCCGCGGGCGCCGGGCGATCCGCATCCGCCGTTGCGCCGACACGGCCGTCCGCGAACTCGATCTCGACCCGCGCGCCGGGGCCGATCGCATCAGCCGCATGCACGGGATGGCCGGCCTCGTCGCGCACCAGCGCAAAGCCGCGCGCGAGCACGCTGCGATAGGACAGCGCGGAGAGCAGCTTGCCGCTGTTCTCGACCCGCGCCTCTAATCGGTGCAGCAGCGTGACAAGCGCGCGCTGCGCCCGCTCAGTCAGACGATGCGTGCGCTCGCGCTGGCGGGCAATCGCGTTGCGCTGTGCCTGCGCATTCGCAAGCTTTGAGGCCCGCAGCCGCACCTCCAGTCCCGCAAAGCGGTCGCGCCGCCGCCGCAGCAGCGAGCGCGCGGAGAGACCAAGCCGCTCGCCGCACACGGTGAGGCGATGATCGGCCTGCGAGATCTGGCCGTGCAGCACGCGCAGCGTCAGTTTCGCGCTGGCCGCGGTGAACCTGCGGAAATGCGCGTGCGTGTTGGCCTTGAGGCAGCGGGGCAGGGACGCGCCGGCCGAATCCAGCCGCTGCCGCGGGATCGCGAGCAGATCGCCGGCCGCCGGCAGCGCGCGCGCGGCGGCGCGCAGCTCGCTGCGGCGGCTCTCCTGGGCGCGCTGCCAATAGGCGCGGGTGCGGCGCCCGAGATCGCCCACCTCGACGAACAGGTCGCTGCGCACCGGCACGGCCATCTCGGCCGCCGCCGTCGGCGTCGGCGCGCGCTTGTCGGCGACGAAATCGATCAGCGTGATGTCGGTCTCGTGCCCCACCGCCGAGATCAGCGGGATCATGCTCTCAGCTGCGGCGCGCACCACGATCTCCTCGTTGAACGACCAGAGATCCTCCAGCGAGCCGCCGCCGCGCGCGACGATCAGCACGTCGGGCCGCGGAATCCTGCCGCCCTCGGAGAGCGCGTTGAAACCGCGGATCGCGGCCGCCACCTGCTCGGCCGAGCCGTCGCCCTGCACCTTGACCGGCCACACCAGCACGCGGCGGGGAAAGCGGTCCTCCAGCCGATGCAGGATGTCGCGGATGACGGCGCCGGTCGGCGAGGTCACGACGCCGATCACCTCCGGCAGCCAGGGCAGCAGCTGCTTGCGCGACTCGTCGAACAGGCCCTCGGTGGCGAGCTTCTTCTTGCGCTCCTCCATCAGCGCCATCAGCGCGCCGATGCCGGCCGGCTCCAGCGCCTCGATCACGATCTGGTATTTCGAGGAGCCCGGATAGGTCGTCAGCTTGCCGGTGGCGATGACCTCGAGCCCCTCCTGCGGCTTGAAGCGCATCCGGCTATGCACGCCCTTCCAGATCACCGCCTCGATCTTGGCGCTCTCGTCCTTGAGCGCGAAATAGCAATGGCCGGAGGAATGGGCCCCGCGAAAGCCGGAGATCTCGCCGCGGACGCGGACATGGCCGAAGGCGTCCTCGACCGTCCGCTTCAGGGACAGGGACAGTTCGGAGACGGTGAATTCAGGCGCGTTGAGCAGTTGTTCCGCAGGCGGCATAGCAAACGATTCGGCATTTTGGGGTCAGGCCCGACGTTAAGGATTTTCGCGCCGCAGCGCCAATCGATTCGCTAGCCCCAAGGAACCGCAGCTTGGAAGGCAACTTGACTCGACCTAGATTTCATATATGAAATTTACAAATCATATATAAATCAGAGGAAGCGGCCCCATGGCTGTGGTCACCGATCCCGACGACCCGCGCGGACGCATGTTCGGGCAGTACCAGCTCAAGCCGAATAGCGGGGTCAATCCGCCCTATTCGCCGGCTTATCCGGTGGAGTGGGGCTGCACCTTGCGCACCGTCGAGATCATGACCCGTGTCGCGCCCGGCAAGGTCGCGACCTTGCTCGCAGAGACGCCGTTCGAGATCGCCAGCGACCGCGTGGCGTTCCGCTTCATGCGTTCGCCTGGCCATTCTCTCGCCGTGCATGCGGGCGAGATGTTCGATCTGATGATCTCGGTGCCCGTGCGCTACAAGGGGCTGTTCACCGAGACGCACATCTTCATGTATTGCAGCGATCCCATGGGGATCTGTGCCGGACGCGAGGTGTTCGGCTACACCAAGAAGGATGCGCATTACGCCTTCGACGAGCATGCCGATGGATCGATCACCGGATGGGTGCGGCGCCGCGGCATTCCGCTCGCCGATTTCGCCTTTACGCCGGATCCGTCCGCGCCGGTCGTCCGCATCGTCGACGGCGATAAGCTGCCGGCCGGTGAGATCCATGTGCGCCGTCTGCCGCATCCCGAGCGGCTCGGCACGGCCTATGCGGACATCGCCTACCGCCGCACGCCGTTGAAATATTCGACGCCGGTGCCCGGCCGCGCCGCGATGACGCTGCACGGCACCGCGTACGATCCGATTGCCGAGCTCGAGCCGGAGATTCTCGGCGCGCATTTCATGGTGTCGGACGTCTATGGCGGCGGATTCGAGGTCGAGGACCGCAGGCTCATCGAGCGCCTCACACCCTGAACGACAAGATCAGCCTGCGTGCCATGTACATGCGGGCGGCGAAAACTGGGAAGAAACACGCACAGGGCAAAGGAGGGTCTGCCCATGGCAGCACGATTTCGGGTGAGCCGCCGCCGGCTGCTGGCTGGCGCCGGCGGATTGGCGCTGGGCATGACGGGGCTCGGTGCACGGGCGCAAGACGCAAAGCCGCTGCGCATTGGCGTGCTGACGGATATGTCCAGCCTCTATGCCGATGTCACCGGCCCGGGCTCGCTGTTGGCTGCCAAAATGGCGGTCGAGGATTTCCAGGCTTCGGGTCCAAAGCTGACCCGGCCGGTCGAGATCATCAGCGGCGACCACATGAACAAGGCCGATCTCGGCGCCAACATCGCGCGCGAGTGGATCGATCGGCAAGGCGTCGATGTCATCGTCGATGCGCCGAATTCGGCCGTCGCCCTCGCGGTGCGCAACGTCGTGCAGCAGAACAACAAGACGCTGCTGGTCTCCGGCGCCTCGTCGTCGGACCTGACCGGCAAGTCCTGCTCGCCCAATCTCGTGCACTGGACCTACGACACCTACGCGCTCTCGTCGGGTGTCGCGCGCGCCGTCGTCGAGAGCGGCGGCAAGAGCTGGTTCCTGCTCACGGCCGACTATGCCTTCGGCCATGCCATGGAGGGCGACATCAAGAACGTCGTGCAGAAATTCGGCGGCAAGGTTCTCGGCGGCGTCCGCACGCCGATCAACACGCAGGATTTCTCATCCTTCCTGTTGCAGGCGCAAGCTTCGAAGGCGGAGATCATCGCCTTGATCAATGCCGGCGGCGATACCATCAACTCCATCAAGCAGGCGGTCGAATTCGGCATTCCCCAAGGCGGCCAGCGCGTGGTGGCGACGGTGCTGTATCTCAGCGACGTCCATTCGCTCGGCCTGAAGATTGCGCAAGGGCTGCAGTTCACCGAATCCTTCTACTGGGATCTGAATGACGACACCCGGGCCTGGACCAAGCGCTTCGCTCCGCGCAACAACGGCCGTTATCCGACCGCGCTGCATGCGGGCGCCTATGCCACGACGCTGCACTACCTCAAAGCCGTCGATGCGCTCGGCGCCTCCAGCGACGGCAAGGCCGTGGTCGAACAGATGAAGAAGCTGCCGACCGATGATCCCCTGTTCGGCAAGGGCAGCGTGCGCGCCGACGGTCGCAAGCTGCACAACATGTATCTGTTCGAGGTGAAGACTCCCGGTGAGTCCAAATACCCCTGGGACTATTACAAGCTGGTCAAGACCATCGCGCCGTCCGAGGCCTGGCGGCCGCTGGCGGATGGCGGCTGCGAGTTCCTGAAGTCGTGAGTGGCACTGATCGGCCGGTCGCGCTGGTCACGGGCGGCGGGGGCGATATCGGGCGCGCCATTGCGCTGAAGTTGGCGCAGATGAGCGCTGCGGTCGCGATCGTCGACCGCGACGAAGCGGCTGCACGCGCCACCGCGCAGCTGGTCGAGAAGGCCGGGGCAAGGGCGCTCGCCATCCGCGCGGATGTCTCCCTCGCTCAGGATACGATCGCATTCGTAGAGGCGACCGAAGCACGTCTGGGGCCGATCGGCATCTTCGCCAACAACGCGGGCATCGAGGGCGTCGTCGCTCCTCTTCACGAATATCCCGACGAAACGTTCGATCAATTGCTGCAGGTGAACGTCAAGGGCGTTTTTCTCGGCCTCAAGCACGTGATCGCCAGGATGATGCAACGCGGGACGGGCGCGATCATCAACACCGCATCGACGTCCGCGATCCGCGGACGTGCAGGGCTCGCAGGCTACGTCGCCTCCAAGCACGCCGTGCTCGGACTGACGCGCACGGCAGCGCTCGATGTCGCCGGAACGAAGATCAGGATCAACGCCGTTCTGCCCGGTCCGGTCGAGTCGCGCATGATCCGGGAGTTGGAAGGCCAGGCGCGCGAGGGCGCCATCACAATGCGTCGAAATGCTGCGAGCGCGCACGGACGACCGCAGGACGTCGCGAACATCGTTGCCTTCCTCGCATCCGACGAGGCTGCTCACGTGAACGGCGCGGCCTGGATCGTCGATGCCGGCATGACCGCCGGTTAGAGCGTGAGCGTCCATTTTGAAATGCCCGTGTTTGCCATCGTATCCGCAAAATGCTCGGCGTCGCCGTAGTGAACATCCGGCAAGCCTTCAAAGCGCGTCGCGAGCCCGTCTCGTACGTTGCGTTTGCCTTCGAAGCGGGAGCCCCAAGGCTTGCTTCCCCTCGGCATCTCCAAGATACAATCGTCAGCAAAGAACTCCATGATGGAATCCAAGTCGTGCGCGTTGAACGCTTCACCCGGCGCCGTCAATTTCCATCGGATGTCCATCCTTCCCTCCATCGAGTTCTCGGAAGGGATACAATAACATAAGGGCACACAGGTGAGTTGAAGGGCCGATTAGACGTTTGGTCGATGTCGCCTTCGGGTCATCAGCGCCGTTTGGAAGCTCGGCGGTCGCTCCCGCTCTGTCCCAACCAACGTGTACGCCGCCTGAACCTCGCCTAAGGGCCACAAGCGGCGGTCGAAGTGAGCACGGCCCCCGCGTCCGATCTACCGTGCATGTGAGCCAACAGCTGTAAGGCCGATGAAGTGCTGGCGCTTTCGCTCTGACGCACGACTATTTTAATATCCGAGCAAGTGAGAGCGGCCCAAAGCCGCCCTCACTCGCCACTGCCGATCTTTGATGCCGGCGGTTGATCAGCTAGCTCAACGCTCAGTCTTGTCGATGTCGGCCCTGGTTTTCTTCACCGTATCAGCAACTCTCTCAGTACGTTCGGCCGCTTCTTTGCGTACCACCAGTTCTTCACCGGCTCGAGTCTCCTTCTGGACTACGGGCTCCTCATGCAGCTCTCGCACCTCGTACTCCCGTTCCGTTGGTTGCCCTGTCGCAGCTCCCGTAGCTGGACGGCGCTCGATGACAGTTCGCTCATCGCGCAGTTGTACGTCCTTTTGTACAGGCTCCTCGACTACGTAAGTTCTTATATGCTTGACGGTTTCGGTGGCCCGTTTGCCCACCTTCAATTCTTCTTCCGGGAGAGGGATAACCTTCTCGGGTTCGTCGCCTTGAGAGTCATACCCTTCTTGCCTCACCGAGGGTCCTGACACTCCGCTTCCGACCGCTGTCGAGCCGCCCCCATTTTCTTCGTGGATCTCGACCGGATTGTACTCCTGCAGCACACCTTCGATGCGTTCGAGATCGGCCATGGTGGGAGCATCCACTAGCACCGACAATGCGGTGCCGCCCCTTTCCATGTGGCTTTCATACAGGCGGCGCTCGTCTGCCGGTACATCGCTTCCAAACAGCCAGTCCCAGAAACTTCCTCCATCCGAGCTTTCGCTTGCTCTTTCGCTGCTTGACTGTGATGGCTGATTGCTCAGCCTCACATGATCTGCTGGAACGCCTGAACCGACCACAGCACGGTACGCTTCCTCTGCATCGTTACGAGAGTTGTATACTGCTACCACGCATTGTCCTTGCATGTTTGCCTCCTCTATGGACATGCGCCCAACGCCAGAGACAACGCATCGTTCTTAATTTTTTCGCAAGGTTTGCGAAGCGCTCGCTATAGACGGGGCTGCCGGGCAACGACGCGAGCTTGGAGCTACCGCTCTTAGATTTGGACCGGCGGCGATGCGAGCATACTGTCAGGCTGCAAATCAGCTTATCGAACACTCACCTCGTCCTTAGTCCGACAAAACCCGGAGCGATTGCGTAACCATCCATGCCGCGAATGAAGCCACGGTCGCCAAAGACGATCGTTTGGAGCCGCTCGTCCGCGCGCGACCACCTTCCTGATCATCTGCCAGAGATGATGCATGATCAGGTCGCCTGCCTCAACGAACGAGGGACAAAGCGCTGAAGCGACGCCTTTCGGTGAGCTGACGAACTTGGTTGTTCGAGCTGAAGTCGATTTCTCGGGTTGCTGTTGTCAACGACGGGAGATTTGCGCCGACACTGTTGGATTCACCGCACCGGCTTGGCCTGCAAAGAACGCCGCCAAAGCGCCCAGTAACAATGCCACTGCCGCGAACAATGCACCTTGTGAGACGCGCTTGGCAGCTGTATCCGCCGCCTGCTTTGCCTGCTCCTTCGTCTTGGCTACCGCATCCTTATATTGCTGTTGGTACTGACTGATCTGCGCCTTTGCTTCGTCTTGAGATATATTCTGAGCCTTGGCTAGAGCCTCGGCTGCCTTGTCGTTAGCCGCTGCCTGCTGAGAAGCGTCACCCGTTAGCGCCGCGCGGACGGCTGTGGCCGCGGCATCACGAAGCGCGGCGGGATCTTGCCCTCCCGAGGCGCCTTTAACTTTGCTTTCGATGGCAGCCATCGGGTCGCTAACATTGTTCAGCGTAGGCGCTGCCGCTTGAACTGCCGTTTGGACCGACCCTCCCAGCGCTTTGCCCGCTCCGCCCAAAGCGGAAGATGCTGTGCTGAGAGCGCCACCAGCCAAGCCGGAAGCGGCGGAAGAAAGCAGATACATCACCGCCAGCGTTGAGACTGCCCATGACATTAATCCATGATAAGCCGTCGTTGAAGCAGACGCCTTGCCAGAAAGCCGACCGGCTATGTAGCCGCCCAGTGCCGCAGCCAGAATGCCGGAAACTATAAACCAGATACCTGCACCAACCGACATCGAGCTTGCGCTGGGCGTGCTACCTTCCCCAACGTCTACCGTGGATAAACCCACGCCAAGGCCGATCATGTTTAGAATAATCTGCATCACAAGCGCGATGGCTGCACCCGCGAAAACCGCGCCCCACGCAACCTGATTCAACATGATTGTGCGAATTTCGTCGGCGGGAACGACATCGCTCGTCTGAGGGGGCGTGCGGTGGCTTGAATGAACCATTTCGGGAGAGTTGGCCATGACGTTGATCCTTGAAGTCTGTTTGATGCCGCAACTTGCTTTTGCGTCCGACGTTCCTAAAATCGCAGACCTCAACTGCAAGCCCTTGCAGCACGGCCACTCAAATGCCCGCTAGCGTGCACCTCCGAACTGTCCCTCCGCCGAGTTCGAGCAGAGCGGCTCTCCGACTGGGGAAGTGAAGGCACAAGACTGCCCTGCTTCATTCACCTCCCAATGAGCGAAGCCGACCGTAGCAGGCAGGCGCAAATGTCCGCTCTGGTCAAAAGAGCCGGCGCGAACGACCCTGCGTCACTTCCGTTGTCCCCCCGATCAGCTGACCATATCTGAACCAAACCGAACTTCGCCATCGGGTCACAAGCTGCCGATCACGCCCAAAGGTCCGAGCTTCCGCTTTACTGGTAAGCCGACGTTTATGCGTCCACGTCCTAGGAAACGCCGCCGATCTTCTCGGACACGATCCTGGCGGCGCTACGCAGCTCCGCGGCGATGGTGCTGGCCTCGGTTGCCGGGATCTGATCCTGCCTCACCAGCGGCACGGTCATCGCGGCCACCGCACGGCCGGAGACTTCGATGATAGGGCAGCTATAGGCAAGGATGCGCGTATAGCCGTCGTCGTTGGAGAAGTTTCCACCCTCCGAGGAAATGCGGTGGAGCGCCGCAAGCGCCTTCTTGGTGCTGATCCGGTCATTGGTCGCGATGACCTGCGCCAGCTCCTGGCGCCGGCCCTCGAGCTGAAAGGCCGCCAGAACCTTCGCCGACGCGTATTGCTGGGTGAGCGGAAACACCGCGCCGACCTTGACCGACCAGCCCATCAACCATTCCGGCTCGATCCGGGCGATCACCATGAACTGCTCGCCGTGCAGCACCGTCAGGTGGCAGGACAGTTGGACGCGCGAGGCGAGCTGCTCCATGACCGGCAGCGCGGCCTTCAGCAGCCGCTCGGTCGGCGGGAATTGCGAGGCGATCCGGAACAGCTTCAGCGTCAAAGTGTATTCGCCGGTCGCGGGGTCGCGCGCGACATAGCCCCGGCGCTCCAGCGCCACCAGCATCCGGAAGATCTCGCTGACGGAGCGCCCGACGCGTTCGGCGAGTTGCTTCTGGCTCATCCCGCGTGCAGCGCCCGCCAGCGCCTCCAGAAGGTCCAGCCCTTTCTCCAGGGCGGGCGCGCCCGCTTGCGGCTTCTCAGTCATTCTTTGGGCCTTGTTGGATCAGCGCCCGCGAGCACACGGGGAAATGCAATTCCCGTGTAGCCGATCGCTCGCATGGCGAAAAGTCATTCGCCAGCAAGCGCCTGGAATGATCGAGCACATCGAATGGCGGGGAGTTCGCGCCGTTTCCTCTTGAGCCCCACCCCGATTCATGCGACCTCCGCCCCCAGCAAAACCCCTTATTCTGAGCCTTCGATGCACATTCTCCTGCTCGGTTCCGGCGGCCGCGAACATGCTCTGGCGTGGAAGATCGCAGCCTCTCCCTTGGTGACCAAATTCTGGTGCGCGCCCGGCAATGCCGGCATCGCCAGGGAGGCGGAATGCGTGGCGCTGGATGTCGCCGACCATGCCGCCGTGATCGACTTCTGCAAACAGAACGCGGTCGCGCTCGTGGTGGTCGGGCCGGAGACGCCACTGGCGGCCGGCATCGTCGATGATCTCACCAAAGCCGGCATCAAGGCGTTCGGGCCGAGCAAGGTGGCGGCCCAGCTCGAAAGCTCCAAGGGGTTCACCAAGGCGCTGTGCACCGAGTTTGGCATTCCGACCGGCGCCTACAAGCGATTCACCAATGCCGATGACGCGCGCGCCTATGTGCAGAGCCAGGGCGCGCCGATCGTGGTCAAGGCCGACGGCCTTGCCGCCGGCAAGGGCGTGGTCGTTGCGAAAACCGTGCGCGAGGCCGAGGACGCCATCGCCATGATGTTCGAGGGCGCCTTCGGCGAGGCCGGCGCCGAGGTCGTGATCGAGGAGTTTCTGCCGGGCCGCGAGATCAGCTTCTTTGCGCTGTGCGACGGCGACACCGCGATTCCGCTGGCCTCCGCCCAGGACCATAAGCGCGTGTTCGACCACGATGTCGGCCCGAACACCGGCGGCATGGGCGCCTATTCGCCGACGCCGCTGGTGACGCCTGCCGTCCACGACGCGATCATGGCCAAAATCATCCTGCCGACGGTGGCAGGCATGAAGCAGCGCGGCACGCCGTTCCGCGGCGTGCTCTATGCCGGGATCATGCTGACGACGCAGGGCCCAAAACTGTTCGAGTTCAACGTCCGCTTCGGCGATCCCGAGTGCCAGGTCTTGATGCTGCGCATGATGAGCGACATCGTGCCGGCGCTGCTCGCCGCCTGCGACGGGGAGCTGAAGCATTTCGACCTGCGCTGGCACAAGGAATCCGCGCTGACCGTGGTGATGGCGGCGAAGGGCTATCCCGGCGACTACCAGAAGGGCACGCGCATCGGCGGGCTGGAAGAGGCTGCCAAGGTCGACAATGTCGAGATCTTCCACGCCGGCACGGTGGCCAAGGACGGCGCGGTCCTCGCCAATGGCGGCCGCGTGCTCAATGTCTGCGCGCTAGGGGCGACCGTGACGGAAGCGCAGGCGCGCGCCTATCAAGCCGTCGACCGCATCGACTGGCCGGACGGCTTCTGCCGCCGCGACATCGGCTGGCAGGCGGTGGAGGCGGAAAAGGCCAAAAATTAGCGTGTCATTGCGGACGGCGCCCCCAAACGCGCCGGTCCGGAATCGCGACGTTCGCGTCACCGCGCCGCCACATCTACACTCCAGAATATGCAATCGTCAGTTGGGGTTAGTTGCCCCGACGATAATACCGGCACTGTGCATGGGGTTGTTTTCGACACTTTTTGTCGAGCGGCCCCGCCACCGGCCAACAAGGATGCAACAAGATGTCCGATCTCGCCGACCTCTATCCGGGCTTCGCCGCCGAATGGATCGATACCTCGTTCGGCCGCATCTTCGCCCGCGTCGGCGGCAAGGGCCCGCCGCTGCTGCTCCTGCACGGCTTCTCCGAGACCCACGTGATGTGGCACCAGGTGGCGCCTGAACTCGCCGAGCACTTCACGCTGATCATCGCCGACCTGCCGGGCTACGGCTGGTCCGACATGCCCGCGAGCGATGCGCTGCACATCCCCTACTCTAAGCGCGCCATGGCGAAAGCCATGGTCGAGGTGATGGAGCGGCTCGGCCACGTGCATTTCGCGCTCGCCGGCCACGACCGCGGCGGCCGCGTGTCGTATCGGCTCGCGCTCGACCATCCCGGCCGGCTGTCGAAGCTCGCCGTGCTCGATATCCTGCCGACCTATAATTACTGGGAGCGGATGAACCGCGCCTATGCCTTGAAGATCTATCACTGGACCTTCCTGGCGCAGCCCTATCCGCTGCCGGAGACGCTGATCGCAGGCCAAGGCGAGTTCTTCCTGCGCTTCAAGATGGCGAGCCAGACCAAGTCGAAGACGCTGGACGCGATCGACCCGCGCGCGCTCGAGCACTACCTCGCCCCGTTCCGCGATCCCGCCCGCATCCACGCGATGTGCGAGGACTACCGCGCCGGCGCCTATTTCGACTACGACCTCGACAAGGCCGATTTCGAGGCCGGCAAGAAGATCACCATTCCGATGCTGGCGCTGTGGGGCAATGCCGGCATCGCCCAGGCCGCCGCGACGCCGCTCGACACCTGGACACAATGGGCCACCAACGCCTCCGGCATGCCGGTGGATTCCGGCCACTTCCTCACGGAGGAGAATCCCGATGTGACAGCGAGGGCGCTGCGCGAGTTCTTCTTGGCCTGACGATCTTGTAGCCCGGATGGAGCGCAGCGAAATCCGGGATTCTCTCCTCGCCGCGGCACTGTCCCGGATTGCGCTTCGCTCCATCCGGGCTACGCGACTCCGACCTACCGCCGCTCCCGGAAGAACTCCTTCAGCAGCCGCGCCGCCTCGCTCTCGCCGACGCCGGAATAGACGTCCGGCGCGTGGTGGCAGGTCGGCGAGGCAAAGAACCGCACGCCTGACTCCACCGCGCCGCCCTTGGGGTCGGCCGCGCCGTAATAGAGCCGCCTCACCCTTGCAAACGAGATCGCGCCCGCACACATGGTGCAGGGCTCCAGCGTCACGTAGAGGTCGCAGTCGACCAGCCGCTCGCTGCCGATCTTCGCGGCGGCCGCGCGCAGCGCGATGATCTCGGCATGGGCGGTCGGATCATGGTCGGTCAGCGTCCGGTTGGCGCCGGTGGCGATCACCTCGAGATCGCGGACCACTACGCAGCCAACAGGAACTTCGCCCGCTTTTCCGGCATTTTCGGCCGCCAGAAGCGCCAAATCCATGAAAGAAGGGGCTTTCATGCCTCGTATCATCGCCAGAAACCTGCTACTAGCTCCGCCTTCAGCAAGAGTGGATACCGATTTTGCCTGAGCATGCCGCTCGCAGCGAGCGCGCACAATGCTCGCGCCACCCCTTAAGTGAGATTAGTCATGCCTCGCGACAGCGACAAAGACAACGATTCCCGCGGCCGGCGAGGCCCGGCCAAAGGCCGTAGCGGCAAGCCGCGCGGGCCAGAGAAGAAATTCGCCAAGCGCAGCTTCGAGGGCAAGGGTGAGGGTAAGGGCGCGCGCGACAGCCGCCCGCCCCGTGGCGACCGTGACAGCCGTCCATTCCGCCGCCGCGAGGAGGGCGACGCACCGCGCCGCGATTTCAGTGACCGTCCCCGCTTCAAGCGCGACGACCGCGGCAGCGAAGGCCGCGGCGAGCGCAGCTTCAAGCCGCGCGGCGATCGCCCGTCATTTGGCCGCGACGATCGTCCGCCGCGCAGGGATCGCGACGATGCCCGCTCGGCCGGCCGCTCCAGCGACAGGAAGTTCGGCGACAAGAAGCCCTACGCGCCGCGCGGCGACCGTCCAGAGCGCAAGTTCGACGGCGAACGGAAATTTTCGCGAGGCGGGCCGGATCGCCAACGCGACCGTGGGGATCGCGGACCGCGCGAGGATCGTGGCGAACGCAGCTTCAAGCCGCGCGGCGACCGTCCGAATTTCGATCGCGGTGATCGCGCACCGCGCGGGGATCGCCCACGCAAAAGCTTCGACAAGGATTTCGGCGGCCGTGATCGCGGCGACGAGAAGCCCTGGCGTCAGCGCGACGAGCGCCGTGGGGGCGGTCGTGACGATGAACGTCCGCGTTTCTCTCGCTCGCGCGACGACCGCGCATCCGGTGACCGCCCGTTCCGCGAGCGGCCGAAATTCGATCGGCCCCGTGACCGCGACAGCGAACGCGGTGACCGTCCGAAATTCGATCGCCCACGCCAGCGCCCCGAAGGCCGCATGGACTGGCAGGAGCATCCCCGCAACGAGGGCCGCTTCCGCGACCGTCCGCGCCGCGACAACGAGGACGACAGCAGGATCTTCGAGAAGCGTCCCGCCTTCGGCGGCCGCGGCGCTTATCGCGAGCGCGATCGTGATTTCGAGGGCCGGCCGCGCCGCGACGACGCGCCGAAGCCGAAGAAGGCCGGCGAGCGCATCGCCAAGGTGCTGGCCCGCGCCGGGCTTGCCTCGCGCCGCGATGCCGAGGAGATGGTCACGCAGGGCCGCGTCACCGTCAACGGCCGCGTGATCAATTCGCCGGCGCTCGACGTCACCAAGAACGACGTCGTCATGGTCGACGGCAAGCCGTTGCCGGAGCGCGAGCGCACGCGGCTTTTCCTCTACCACAAGCCGCGCGGGCTGATGACGACGCATGACGACCCCGAGGGCCGTCCGACCGTGTTCGACAATCTGCCCGAAGGGCTGCCGCGCCTGATCAGCGTCGGCCGGCTCGACTTCAACACCGAAGGGCTCTTGCTGCTCACGAACGATGGCGGCCTCGCGCGCACGCTCGAGCTGCCGGACACCGGCTGGCTGCGCCGCTACCGCGTCCGCGCCCATGGCGACGTCACCCAGGCGCAGCTCGACGAGCTCAAGAACGGCATCGAGGTCGAGGGCGTCAAATATGGTCCGATCGAGGCTACGCTGGAGCGCGACCAGGGCGCCAATGTCTGGCTGGTGTTCGCGATCCGCGAGGGCAAGAACCGCGAGGTGCGCAATGTCTGCGCCCATCTCGGCCTCGAGGTGAACCGGCTGATCCGCGTCTCCTACGGACCGTTCCAGCTCGGCGAGATTCCGGAAGGCCAGGTCGAGGAGATCCGCGCGCGCGTGCTGCGCGAGCAGCTCGGCGACAAGGTGATCGAGAAGTCGGGCGCGCAGTTCGACGCGCCCTCGAAGTCATCTTCGCGTGGCGACGACGCGACCAGCGAGAAGAAGCCCGCCAGCAAGCGCGCCGTCATCAACGACCGCAAGGGCCGCCGCGTGCTGGTGCAGCGCACCGGCAGCGAGGAGGCGCGCGAGCGCAACGAGATGGAGGCGAGCGGCTACGGCCCGCCGCGCCGTCCCAAGCGCGGCTATCACGGCAAGCGTGACCTGACGCCGCGGGAGGATTGAAGTTGCGCGTCGTCGGCGGTCGTTTGAAGGGGCGCAATCTCGCCTCACCGTCTTCGCGTGACATCCGCCCGACGGCGGACCGGTTGCGCGAGTCCGTGTTCAACATCCTCGTTCACGCCTATGACGATCCGATCCAGGACGCGCGCGTGCTCGATCTCTTCGCCGGCACCGGCGCACTCGGCATAGAAGCTTCATCACGCGGCGCCAAGTTCACGCTGTTCGTGGACAACGGCGCGGAGGCGCGGGCGCTGCTGCGCAACAATGTGGAATCGCTCGGCCTCGGCGGGGTGACAAAAGTCTATCGCCGCGATGCGACCGATCTCGGCCCCGCGCATCCCGTCGAGCCGTTCTCGCTGGTGTTCCTCGATCCGCCCTATGGCAAAGGATTTGCGGAAAAGGCGCTGGCGTCCTTGCGCGACGGCGGCTGGCTCACCCCGGGCGCGCTGCTGGTGGTGGAAGAGGCGAGGGCCGCGCAGTTCGTGACGCCACAAGGTTTTGAGGAGCTGGAGCGGCGGGCCTATGACGACACGGAGTTTGTGTTCTTGCGTAGGGCGGATTAGCAAAGCGCAATCCGCCACTGTCTCTCACGGCGGAAGCTGAAGAGGTGGATTACGCCTTCGGCTAATCCACCCTACGGCACCGTCACCGCCGCCCGAACAGCTTCTCCACGTCGCTCAGCTTCAGCTCGACATAGGTCGGCCGGCCGTGATTGCACTGGCCGGAGTTCGGCGTGTCCTCCATCTCGCGGAGCAGCGCGTTCATCTCCTCCGGCCGCAGCCGGCGGCCGGCGCGCACCGAGCCGTGGCAGGCCATGGTGGCGGCGACGTGCATCAGGCGGCGTTCGAGCGGCAGCGCCTCGTCCCATTCGGCCATGTGCTCGGAAAGATCGCGCAACAGGCCGCCGGCATTGGTCTTGCCGAGCAGCGACGGCGTCTCGCGCACCGCGACCGCGCCGGGGCCGAAGGATTCGATGGCAAGGCCGAACGATGCCAGCTCCTCGCTGCGCTCCAGCAGGCGCTCCACAGTGGCCTCATCCATCTCGACGATCTCGGGGATCAGCAGGATCTGCCGCTGCACGCCGTTGGCGGCGAGCGAGGCCTTCAGCCGCTCGTAGACGATGCGCTCATGCGCGGCGTGCTGGTCGACGATGATCAGGCCGTCGCGGGTCTGCGAGACGATGTAGGTCTCGTGGATCTGCGTGCGCGCCGCGCCGAGCGGGCGGTCGACGAGATCAGCTACCGGCTGCGTCTCGATCCGAACGTCCGCGCTGGGCGCGCCGACGTCGAAGGCAGCCTGCGCACGCTCGGCGAAGGCGGGCGCGGCGGCGCCTTCGAACGACGGCATCGGCGCCACCGGGGCGGCTGGCGAGGCGCGCCAGTCCCAGCTTGCCGGACGTGGCGGCGTGAAGGCTGGGCGGAACGAGGACAGCGCGCTCTCGCCGCTATTGGCGGCGGTGCGGCGGCCCTCGCGCGCCAGCGCTTCCTTCAAGCCATGCACGATCAGCGCGCGGACGAGGCCGGCATTGCGGAAGCGCACCTCGGTCTTGGCCGGATGCACATTGGCATCGACCTCGCGCGGATCGAGCGTGACGAACAGCGCAAGCACCGGATGGCGGTCGCGCGGCAGATAGTCGGAATAGGCCGCGCGCACGGCGCCGAGAATGAGCTTGTCGCGCACCGGCCGGCCGTTGACGAAGAGATATTGGCCGAGTGCGTTGGCCTTGGTCAGCGCGGGAGCCGCAGCATAGCCGGCGACCACGACGCCCTCGCGCTCGGCATGGACCTCGATGGCGTGGCTGCGGAACTCGGCGCCGAGGATGTCGCCAAGCCGAGTCAGCCGTCCGGCCGCGCCGGGCAGCGCCGCGGTCCAGGTCACCGGTGCGCGCTCCTCGCCGGCGAGCGTGAAGGCGATGTCGGGCCGCGCCATCGCGAGGCGCCGTACCACTTCGCGGATGGCTTCCGCTTCGGTCCGGTCAGTTTTCAGAAACTTGAGCCGCGCCGGCGTCGCGTAGAAGAGGTCGCCAACCTCGACGCGCGTGCCATGCGCCAGCGCCGCCGGCATGATCCCGGACTTCTCGCCGCCCTCGACCGACAACGCCCAGGCGTGCGGCTCGCTGGCGTGCCGCGTGGTGATGGAGAGGCGCGCCACCGAGCCGATTGAGGGCAGGGCCTCGCCGCGAAACCCGAGGGTGCGGATCTGCAGCAGGTCCTCGTCGTCGAGCTTGGAGGTGGCATGGCGCTCGACGGCGAGCGCAAGGTCTTTTGCGATCATGCCGCTGCCGTCGTCGGTGATGCCGATTCGCCGCCGCCCGCCGCCGTCGGTGAAGACGTCGATGCGGCTCGCGCCGGCATCGATAGCGTTCTCGACCAGCTCCTTGACCACGCTCGCCGGACGTTCGACCACCTCGCCGGCGGCGATGCGGTTGACGACCTGTTCTGGCAGCTGGCGGACGGGCATGAGGCTCACTCGGCGAATATTCTCAAGTCTAATGCCGCGCAGCGACAAATGCATGGGTCAGGTCGAGCTTCCCACACCCGAAATGGGGGACATTTTCGGCGCGCGTCGTCCGTCGGGAATGCTTGGCATGTTCCGCGCCGCCGCATATGAGGAGCACAATTCCGCGAAAGCGCCGCGAAAACCCTAAACGATCACCACACGACGCGGCTTGCATCACACCGCGCCGTTCGAACTCTCTTCGCGATGAACCGGTCCGGTGCAGGCGAACGGTGCAGAAGGCAGCCGAACGGTTCATCGCGACATTCCAGGAGAAATGGATGAAGTTGGTGAAGACCTCTGCGATCGCTTGCGCTCTCGCGGCCCTCGTTGCAACGCCCGTTCTCGCCCAAGGCACCTCGTCTGGGACGAGGCCTGGCGGCACCGTACAAAGCAAGCCCATGCAAGGAGGCGCGTCAGGCAGCGAGGATGAGGATCTCGGTGCACAGCAGGGCGCAGCCGGCGAGAAGGTCGGCATGAAGTCGGGCAAAGGCACGAAGGGGTCCGTCGGGACCACCGGCAGCGCGACGCGCAAGGGCACCGCAGACGATGCGGCGACCGGCGGTGCTGCGGCCGGCAAGCGCTACTGACGCCAGCTCGCGAACGGCAAATCTCCGGTCGCTCGCGCGACCGGAGGTTTTTCGCATCAATCGTCGAAGCTCCGGCCGCGGCCGGCCTTGATGTCGCTGCGGCGTTTCTTGCCCTCGAGCCGGCGCTGCTTGGAGGCGAAGGTCGGCCGCGTCGCACGGCGAGGCGTCGGCCGGACCATGGCCTCCTTGAGGATCTCGACGAGACGGTCGATGGCATCCTGACGGTTGCGCTCCTGAGTGCGAAAGCGCTGAGCGTGGATCACGATCACGCCGTCCTTGGTCATGCGCTGGCCGGCAATGCGGGCAAGGCGCAGCGCCGCGTCCTCGGGCAAGGTCAGCTTGCGCGTGTCGAAGCGCAGCTGCGCGGAGGTCGCGACCTTGTTGACGTTCTGCCCGCCCGGGCCGGAGGCGCGGACAAAGCCGATCTCGATGTCGTCCTCGTCGATGACGAGATCGCGGGATATCCGCAGCATGCTGGCACCATTCGTGATGTCAGGACATACCGCGGACATCCGTCGTCAGCAATGGCGCTGCCGTGAAACGCAAATGGCCGGGATGGCCCCGGCCATTCAGGAAACGTCGAGAAAAGAGATCAGTTCGACTTCGTCGCCGGTGCAGCCGCCGGTTGCACGGCGGCCTGCGGGGCCCGGCCGACGACGACGGTCAGCAGCCCCTGGCCCCAGAGCCGCTTGGCGGCCGCCTTGGCATCGTCCAGCGTCACGGCGTCGACGATGGCGTTGCGCTTCTCGATATAGTCGATCGGCAGCTTGTCTTGCTGATATTGCAGCAGCGCCTGTGCCAGCTTGGACGAGGTGTCGAGCGCCAGCATCTGCGAGCCCTTGAGATAGGACTTGGCCTCATCGAGCTCCTTCTGCGTCGGGCCCTCCTCGGCGATGCGGCGCACCTCCTGTTCGATGGCCTCGATGGTGTCGCCGGCGCGGTCGGCGCGGGTGCCGGTATTGCCGATGAAAATCGCCGAGTGCTGCATCCAGAGCAGCGACTCGTACACCGAATAGGCCAGTCCGCGCTTCTCGCGCACCTCGCGATAGAGCCGGGACGATAGGCCGCCGCCGCCGAGGATGTGGTTGACGACGTAGGCCGCCATGAAGCTCGGATCACTCCGCTTCACGCCGGGTCCGCCGAAGGTGATCACCGTCTGCGGCACGTCGAGGGTCACGAAGGCGCGTTGCGGCGGCTTTGCAGCCTCGACGTCGGGGACTGGCGTCAGATTGGCTTTGGCGGGCAGGCTGCCGAAGGTGTGGTCGAGCAGCTTTCCGAGCGTAGCCGGATCGACGTCGCCGACGACCGCAATCTTGAGGCCATCCCTGGCGAGGACACGGCCGACATAATTCCTCAGGTCGGCAATTGTGATGGTCGGCACGCTGTCGAGGTTGCCGTTGCTCTGCCGGCTGTAGGGGTGATCGCCGAACGCGAGCTCCAGAAACTTGCGGCTCGCCAGCGAGGTCGGATTGGTGGTCTCGCGGCGCAGGCCCGAGATGACCTGCGAGCGGATGCGTTCGACGTCGGCCGTGTCGAAATGCGGCAAGGTCAGCGCCATCCTGAGCAGGTCGAAGGCCTCGTCCTTGTTGTCGCGCAGCATGCGAAGGCTGCCCCGGAGGGTGTCGCGGGTGGCGTTGAAGGACAGCTCGATGGCGCGGCGGTCGAGCCGTTCATGGAACGTCTTGGAATCGAGATCGCCTGAGCCTTCGTCGAGGAGAGAGCCGACCAGATTGGCAACGCCCGGCTTGTCCTTGGGGTCCTCCGCCGAGCCCCCGGCGAAGGAATATTCCATGGCAATCAGCGGCACGGTTGCGTCCTGCACGAACCAGGCTTCGATGCCGCCCGGCGAGATCAGGTGCTGGATCTTTGCGGCGGCCTGCGACGGCGAGACCGCAGAGAATGCGAGGACCGCGCCGGCGGCAACGGAGAATGCAATGCGGCGAACGAAGGAATAGGTCACGAGCGCTTCTCCTCGCGCTTGGCGGTTGCAGTGTCCTTGATCAGGTAGCCCGTCACCGAGCGCTTCTTCTCGAGCCATTTCTGCGCAACGGCGCGAACCTGCTCGGCGGTGACGGCGCGGATGCGATCGGGCCAGCTCCTGATGTCCTCGATCGACAGGCCGGTGGTCAGCGCGCCGCCGTACCAGCGCGCCAGCACAGCCTGGTTGTCCTGGGCGTAGATCGCTTCGGCAATGAGCTGGGTTTTGACCCGCTCCAGATCCTCGGCGCGGATCGGGTTCTGCGCGACGTTGGCGAGGACCCCGTCGACCGCCTGCTCGACCTCCGAAAAACTGACGCCGGGTTTCGGTGCAGCCGAGATCGCGAACTGGGTCGGGTCGAGCGAGATGCTCGAATAGCTGGCGCTGGCGGAGACCGCGAGCGGCTTGTCGACCACGAGGGCACGGTAGAGATAGGAATTGCTGCCGCTGCCGATCAGCTGCGCCAGCACGTCGAGGGCCGCGCTCTCGCCGGCCGCGGCCGTGGTCGCCGAGGGCACGAGATAATAGCGCCGCATGTTCGGCTGCTCGACGCGCGGGTCGGCCAGCGTGACGGTGCGCGGGGCGGCGGGCTCCGGCTCCTGCGGACGAACGCGCCGCGCCGGGATCGCGGGCTGTGCGGGGATCGAGCCGAAATTGCGCTCGACCAGCGGGCGGACTTCGGCGGCGTCGACGTCGCCGGCGATCACCAGGATCGCGTTGTTCGGCGCGTAGAAGCGACGATAGAAGGCGAGCGCATCCTCGCGATCGAGCTTCTCGATCTCCTGATGCCAGCCGATCACCGGCCGCCCGTAGGGATGGTTGAGATAGAGCGCGGCCATGATCTGCTCGTTCAACCGCGCATCCGGATTGTTGGCGACGCGCATGTTGTACTCTTCGAGCACGACGTCGCGCTCGGGCAGCACGTTCTCGTCCTTGAGGACGAGGCCCGTCATGCGGTCGGCCTCGAACTCCATCATGGTCGGCAGCTGCTCTTTCGGCACGCGCTGATAGTAGTTGGTGTAGTCGACCGAGGTCGAAGCGTTCTCGTTGCCGCCGACACGCAGCACGGTCTGGGAGAATTCGCCTGCCGGATGCTTCGCGGTGCCCTTGAACATCAGGTGCTCGAGGAAGTGCGCGAGGCCGGACTTGCCGGGCGTCTCATCGGCCGAGCCGACTTTGTACCAGATCATCTCGGTGACAACGGGGGTGCGGCGGTCCGGGATCACCACGACCTGCATGCCGTTGGCGAGCGTGAAGCTGGCGGGCGGAGCCGATGTCACCGTGGTCTGGGCAAGGGCGGCGCTGGCCGAAAGGACGCTCGTCGAAAGCAGCGCGGCAAGGAGGCAGGCAGCCGATCGGTAAGAGGACATCATGATCCCTGGTTGTGAGGTGCCGAGCCCGGATCTCCGGCTCGGAGGGCACGGCAGGCTACACCGTGCGGCTGAGGCTTCGCGTCACGAAGCAGAGAACTCAACGATTAGGCAAGTTACTGATAAGCAATTTTGAACGAGGTGGGCGGACATGCACCGCCGACCCTCGCTTCGCGTGGGTCAGAATGTCGCGACAGGACAGGAACGCTATTGTTCCTTCTCCTTGCCGGATCGGACGTCGAAATAGGTCCGCTTCGAATTATCCGGGCCGGCGCCGTAGGCGTAGTTCGGCGACGGCGTCTGATATCCCGGCGGCGGCTCCACCAGCGATTGGCGTGGCGGTTCCGACGTAAACTGCTTGGACTCGGGCCCGTTCCCTTTGAAGAGTTTCCACAGCCCTCCGGTATATCCGAGTTCGGCAGGGCTCATCGTCGGATTGGCCACGTTGGTGCCCGGCTGGACCGGGTCATTGCTCGTCCTGTCGGCGGCGGCCGTCCTATGGGCGTTCAACTCGGCGGGCGACAGCGGCTGGGCGTTCTTCCAGTACTCCGTTGCCTTGTTACCGGACTTCTTCCGCTGGGCGATGGCCTCCTTGCGGCGCTTCTCGTCGGGGTCCTTCGGCCAGTTCGGCGCAGCCGCGGCTTCGGCGGCGGCAGGCGGCGGCAGGTCGAGCTTGGGCGGCACGACCAGCGGCGAACGCTCGCGGTATTCGATGCCGGGTTTTTCCATGCTCCGGGCGCCAAGGCCGGTCATCAGGTTGTCGATGAGCTTCTCTTCGAAGGTCATGTCGTCGTCGTCGTCATCGTCGGCAGCACGGGCGCCACCGATCGACATGACGAGGCCGATGCCGAGCGCGACGGCGGCCAATTTCAGTGCCCGCCAGCCCCCCGATTGGGAGCCCCGAACCATCGAACCGCTGGTCTTCGAGCTGCGCATCACCGTACCTGTTTCATATTGTAGCAGATTGCCGCCCACACGCGGCTTGACCCTTGCAAAAGCCGGGTTCCAGCTGCCGGTCCGTATCGGCCGGGATCAGGGCGCTTTTGCGGCGGGTACCCCCAGGAAGGAATCATACAATAGCGCTGCCACCCCAGCAACGATGGCCACGTCCGCGAGGTTAAACACATACCAATTATAGGTATTTCCGGCGATCTCGATGTGGAACAGGGCGAAATCCACCACCGCGCCATAGGCCAAGCGGTCGATGCCGTTGCCGATGGCGCCGCCGATGATCAGGCCGAGCGCGACGGTCGCGAGCATGGTGTGCGAGCGGGCCATCCAGATCGCCAGCGCAACCACCGCGATCACTTTGACGGCCATCAGCGCGAGCTGCGCGGCCTGGCTGTCGTTCTGGAGCCAGCCGAAGCTGATGCCGATATTCCAGGCCAGCACCAGGTCGAAGAACGGCGTCACCCGCACCGCGCCGCGACGGGCGAGGTCGAACACGTTCAACAGCCAGAGCTTCGAGGCCTGGTCGGCCACGAGCGTGACCATGGCCGCGAGGATGCCGGCACGGAGCGGGGTCATGGCCGACCGATCAGACGCTCACCCCCAGCGCCTTCCACTCGCGCAGTGCCTTGGCATCGCGCGGGGTGACGTCGGGGTATTCGGCGTCTTCGCCGACCATCGGCGAGATCTTCCAGGAGCGGGCGCATTTGGTGCCGATCGCCCTCTCCACGACGACCGCGACGCCGGGGACGGCATCGAGGCGGAACGCCGAGGCCGGCGCCTCGCCCTCCCGCACCTCGTAGTTCGAGGTGATGCAGACTTCAGCCAGATCGATGTCGAACAAGGTTGCCAGCATGCCGCGATCGGCGACATAGATTACCGGCGATGCCTCGAGCGAGGAGCCGATGTTCTTGGCGGCGCGTTCCAGCTCGAGTGCGCCGGTGACGACGCGACGCACGTTGCGGATCGTCTCCCATTTCGCGGCGAGCTTGTCGTCGCGCAAGGCTTCGAGATCGGTCGGGAACAGCGTCAGGTGCACGGACGGTTCGGCGTCGGGCCGGTACATGCGCCACGCCTCCTCCGCAGTGAAGCTGAGGATCGGGGCCAGCCATTTCAGGATCGAAGCGCACAACAGGTCGATGGTCGTCAGCGCCGCCTTGCGCGTCAGCGACGAGGGCGGATCGCAATACAGCGTATCCTTGCGGATGTCGAAGTAGAAGGCGGAGAGCTCGCTGTTCAGGAAGGCCGACAGGATCGCGACCACGGTCTTGTAGTCGAACTCCCGGTAGGCCTTGCCGATCGCGGCGGCGCGACCTGAGAGCTCGTGCAGCATCAAGCGCTCGAGCTCGGGCATCTCGGCCGGCGCGATTGCATCGGCCGGCCTGTAATGATGCAGCGTCCCCAGCATCCAGCGCACGGTGTTGCGCAGCTTGCGATAAGTCTCGACGGTGTTCTTCAGGATCTCGGGGCCGATGCGCTGGTCGTCGGTATAGTCGCTCGACGCGACCCAGAGCCTTAAGATGTCGGCGCCAGATTCCTTGATGACGGCCTGCGGCTCGATGGTGTTGCCGAGCGACTTCGACATCTTGCGGCCGTCCTCGGCCTGGGTGAAGCCGTGGGTCAGCACGATGTCGTAAGGCGCGCGGCCACGCGTGCCGCAGCTTTCCAGCAGCGAGGAGTGGAACCAGCCGCGATGCTGGTCCGAGCCTTCCAGATACATCACCGTGTCGGCGCCGCCGTCGACCTTGCGCTTGATGCCGGCGAGCCCGGGAAACTGCACGGGATCTTCGAGCACGAAAGCGTGGGTCGAGCCGGAATCGAACCAAACGTCGAGAATGTCGTCGACCTTCTGCCAGTCCTCGTTCGCGCGGGGCCCGAGGAAGCGCTCGCGCGCGCCGGTCGCGTACCAGGCGTCGGCGCCTTCCTTCTCGAAGGCTTCACCGATGCGCGCATTGACGGCCTCGTCCTGGAGGATCTCGGCGGAGCCGTCGCCCTTCTCGCGCACGAACACGGCGATCGGCACCCCCCAGGCGCGCTGGCGCGAGATCACCCAGTCGGGGCGTGCCTCGATCATGCCGTTGATGCGGTTCTCGCCGGACGGCGGCACCCATTGCGTCACCGAGATCGCCTGCAGCGCGCGGGCGCGCAGCGTGTCGCCGCTCTTCGTCTTGCCGCCCACCGCGATGTCCTTGTCCATCGCAATGAACCATTGCGGTGTGTTGCGGAAGATTACCGGCTTCTTGGAGCGCCAGGAGTGCGGATATTGATGCTTCAGCCGGCCGCGGGCGAGCAGCATGCCTTTCTCGACGAGCGCCTTGATCACGGCCTCGTTGGCATCGCCCTTCTCGCCCTTGTCGGTGATGACGCGCTTGCCGGCAAAGCCCGGCGCATGATCGGTGTAGGCGCCATTCTCGTCGACGGTATAGGGGATGGCGGTGTTGATGCCGCGCGCGTCGAGATCGCGCGCCTCCGCCATCCAGACATCGAAGTCCTCGCGGCCATGGCCGGGCGCCGTGTGCACGAAGCCGGTGCCGGTGTCGTCGGTGACATGGTCGCCAGGCAGCAGCGGCACGATGAAGTCGTAGCCACCGCCGACGCCCTTGAGCGGATGGGCACACTCGATCGCGTCCATGGTGTCGCCGGGGACGTCGCGGACCTTCTCATAAGCCGTCACGCGCGCCTGCTTGAAGACGTCTTGCGCGAGCGCATCGGCGAGGATGAGGAGATCGCCGTTCCTGGCCCAATTGTCGGCGGGGGCGTCCGTCACCTTGTAGAGGCCATAAGCGATCTTCGGCGAGAACGAGATGGCGCGATTGCCCGGCAGCGTCCAGGGCGTGGTGGTCCAGATCACGACGCTCGCCGAGGCGAGCGCACCGTGCGCGGGCGAGGTCACCGGGAATTTCACCCAGACCGTATCGGACGTGTGGTCCTCGTACTCCACCTCGGCTTCGGCCAGCGCGGTCTTCTCAACCACGCTCCACATCACCGGCTTGGAGCCGCGATAGAGCGTGCCGTTTGCGGCAAACTTCATCAGCTCGCGCGCGATCTGGGCTTCGGCCGGATAGCTCATGGTGGCGTAGGGATGGTCCCAATCGCCGATCACGCCGAGGCGCTTGAACTCCTCGCGCTGCACGCCGAGCCAGTGCGTGGCATAGGCGCGGCACTCCTTGCGGAAATCAATCATCGCGGCGCTGTCGCGGAAGTCGGGCTTCTGCTTGCCCTTCTTGCGATAATGCTCCTCCTCGACCTTCCACTCGATCGGCAGGCCGTGGCAGTCCCAGCCCGGCACGTAGTTGGAATCGAAGCCGAGCATCTGCTGGCTCTTGGTGACGAGGTCCTTCAGGATCTTGTTCAGCGCCGTGCCGATATGGATGTTGCCGTTGGCGTAGGGCGGGCCGTCATGCAACACGAACTTGGCGCGGCCCTTCGCACTCTGGCGCAGCTTCTCGTAGAGGCCGATCTCGTACCAGCGCTTGAGGATCTCCGGCTCGCGCTGCGGCAGGCCGGCGCGCATCGGGAATTCGGTCTGCGGCAGGAACAGGGTCTTCGAATAGTCCTTGGCTTCAGACTTTTGGGACTTTTGCGGCTTTTCGGACATGAGGCTGACTGGCTCGGAAGGGCGCGGGAACGGATGGCGATGCAAAATCGCGGGTGAAACGACGAAATCCCGGTCTTGCGCCGAGCCTTCAGGCTCAGGCGGAAGCCGGGCCGCTAATCCCTATGATGCGCCGCGCAAACATGGGCTCTCCATAGCAGGGGGGCGGAGGAAGCGCAAAGGTCCGGGGGCCCGGTTTCGCCTCTCAATCGATCACGCCCAGGCGCGGAAACGCGTCCGGGGCGGCGGCGAGCATGGCGCGGGCGCGGGCGGAATCGTCGTCCATCTGGTGAATCAGGGCCTCTAGACCATCGAATTTCAGCTCATCGCGGATGAAGCCGATGAAGGCGCAGTCGAGCGCCTGCCCGTAGAGGTCGCCCTTGAAGTCGAACAGGAAGATTTCGAGCAGCGGGGCGCCATTGTCGAAGGTCGGGCGGCGGCCGAAGCTGGCCACCCCGTCCAGCCGCTCGGTGCCGCGGCCGACCCGGACCGCGTAGATGCCGTGCTTGAGGCCGCAATTGGCGTCCAGGCGGATGTTGGCGGTGGGATAGCCGAGCTCGCGGCCGCGCTTTTCGCCGTGGATGACCTCGCCGGTGATGAACCAGGGCGCGCCCAGCATGGTCGTGGCCTCGTCGAGCTGGCCCTCGGCGAGGGCGATCCGGATCGCGCTGGAGGAGACCGGCCGCTCGTCGATATCGACATGCGGCTGGACGTCGACTTCGATGCCGAGCCGGGGCGCCTCGTTGACCAGGAGGCTCGGGGAGCCGACGCGACCCTTGCCGAAATGGAAGTCGTAGCCGACCGCGATGCCGCTGACGCCGAGACGCCCGATCAGGTCGTGGTGAATGAAATCTTGCGCGCTGGTTCCGGCACGGGCCTTGTCGAAGGTCATGACCACGGCGCCGGCAAGCCCGGTACCGGCCAGAAGCCGCAGCTTGGCCCGCTCGTCCGTCAGGCGGAATTGCGGGGTGTTGGGGCTGAAGAACCGTCGCGGATGCGGCTCGAAGGTCAAGGCCAGCGCAGGCCGGCCATGCGCCCTGCCCATCTCCAGGGCAGCCGCGATGACGGCGCGATGGCCGAGATGCACGCCGTCGAAATTGCCCATGGCAACCACGGCGCCCCTCGGAATCGCGGAATCCGGCGTTGTATCGCGGATGACGGTAAAAGGCGGAGCCATCAGGGGAATTCTCGAACCGGGCAGGACCGGCCCGGACCGTGGCGCGACCGGCACCGCGAAGTCAAGCGGCGGGGCGGGCA
Organism: Bradyrhizobium sp. BRP23; assembly: GCF_020194135.1. Taxonomy (NCBI): domain Bacteria; kingdom Pseudomonadati; phylum Pseudomonadota; class Alphaproteobacteria; order Hyphomicrobiales; family Nitrobacteraceae; genus Bradyrhizobium; species Bradyrhizobium sp. BRP23. The sequence continues at coordinate 309,843 of NZ_JADYVW010000005.1, forward strand.
GACATTGAACACGATTTCAAGCCTTCGGAGCTGACCGCAGTTAACGCGCTGTTTAAGGCCTTGGTGCTAGTCCTTGAGGCGTGGAACTGCCGGGCGCCGGCCTGGCAGGTCCGATCGTAATATTCCTGGGTTTGCGTTGGGGGAGTCGAGATGGCGGTTGATTTGTCGATGCCGGTTCTGGTGGTGGATGACTACAGCACCATGATCCGTATCATCCGGAATCTGCTGAAGCAGCTTGGCTTCGAGAACATCGATGATGCCAGCGACGGTTCGGCAGCGCTGAACAAGATGCGCGGCAAGAAGTACGGGCTCGTGATCTCCGACTGGAACATGGAGCCGATGACGGGCTACGACCTCCTGCGCGAAGTCCGCGCGGATCCGAACCTCGCCACCACGCCCTTCATCATGATCACCGCGGAATCGAAGACCGAGAACGTGATCGCGGCCAAGAAGGCCGGCGTGAACAACTACATCGTCAAGCCGTTCAATGCGGCGACGCTGAAGACCAAGATCGAGGCGGTCTTCCCGGACATGGCGAGCGCGTAAGGGCGCTCTTCGCCGGACAACAATTTTCCATTTGGAACGTCATGCCCGGGCTTGTCCCGGGCATCCACGTTCTTGGATGCAAAAAAAGGAAGACGTGGATGGCCGGGTCATAGGCGAGCGCAAGCGACGCCGTCCTTCGGACGGCTATGCCCGGCCATGACGGCGTCTGAGGCTTGCCCTTTGGTCTAAGTCCATTGCAGCTGCGCGCGCTCCGCCGTCACCACTTCAATTCGCGCATCAGCGCCTTCGGCGGGTGGCCGAACAGCTCCATGACCGAATTCGGGTCGAGCTGGTCGAGGCCCTCGAACTCCTCGGCATGGATGCCGCGGGTGACGAACAGGCAGTCGATGCCGAATTCGCGGGCGCCGGTTAAGTCGGTGCGGACGGAATCGCCGATCGCCAGCACCTTCTTCCGGTCGATCTGGTAGCCTTGGCGTTCGCCGGCAAGCGCCATGGCGCGCTCGTAGATCGGCCGGTGCGGCTTGCCGTAGAAGATCACCTCGCCGCCGAGCTCGCGGTAGAGCTCGGCGATGGCGCCGGCGCAGTAGATCAACCGGTCGCCGCGTTCCACCACGATGTCGGGGTTGGCGCAGACCAGCGTCAGCTTGCGCTCGCGCGCCTGCAGCATCATGCCGCGATAGTCTTCCGCCGTCTCGGTCTCGTCGTCGTAGAGGCCGGTGCAGACGATATAATCGGCTTGCTCCAGCGGCGCGGTCACCGCATCGAGGCCGCGATAGATCGAGTTGTCGCGCTCGGGGCCGAGCCAGAACATCTTGCGGCCGGGATGCTCGGCGACGTAGAGCCGGGTCAGGTCGCCTGAAGATACGATCGCGTCATAGGTCTCATCGGGGACGCCGAGCTTGCGCAATTGCCGCTGCACGGAGTCGGCAGGGCGCGGTGCGTTGGTGATCAGGATTACCGTACCGCCGCGGCTGCGATAGGTGTGCAGCGCCTCGCAGGCTTCGGGGAAGGATTCCAGCCCGTTATGGACCACGCCCCAGATATCGCTGAGCACGACCTCCACGCCGCCCACGAGCTCGCGCAGGCCTTCGGCAAAATGCAGCGCGGTCATGACGTGCGCGGCCGATCAGATGCGGCGCGCGAGCGCTGCGTTTCCGGTGATGCGTTGGGGCGGAGGCGCCGAAGAGGTCGCGCCTGAGCTGGGTGTGGCGGAGCCATTGGATCCCTGAATGTCCTGCGCCTGGTTCGGCGAGGCCCCGCCGGTAGCAGATGCCCCCTCCGGCCGCAATGGCCGGGGCGGCGCGAACAGGAACCCTTGGCCGAACCGCACGTCATAGTCGAGCAGGTCGACCACGGCGCGCTCGCCTTCGATCCGTTCGGCGATCAGGTCGATGCCGAAGCGGCCGAGCAGGTCGGAGAGGTCGGACGGGTGGATGTCGGAGGCGGAGGCCTGCTTGGGATCGAGCAGCAGCGCGGCAGGCACCTTGATGAAGCGGACCCCGCGATCGGCCAGCTCGCGCGGTTCGATGCGCAAATCCGTGACATGGTCGATGGAGAAACGGAAGCCGCGCTGGGCGAGCGCCGCGAGGTTCTCGGTCTCGGCGGGGCCGAGATTGCGGAAGGTCGACTGCTTGAACTCCAGCACCAGCGAGGGCGCCAGCGCGCGATTGGCTTCGAGGAAATCGAGACATTGCGCGAAGGTGGTGGAATTGCCCAGCGTGGACGCCGCGACGTTGCAGAACACGCCGACGTCCTTGTTGCGCACCATCAGGCGCCGCAGCACCTGCACGCAGCGCAGCATCACCATGTTGTCGATGCGCCCGATCAGGCCCGAGGCTTCCGCGATGCTGATGAACTCCTCGGCGGCGATCAGCTGGTCGCGCTCGTCGCGCAGGCGCGTCACCGCCTCGTAGAACCGCACCTTGCGCTGCGGCAGCGTGACCATCGGCTGCAGGAAGATGTCGATGCGGTTCTCGTCGACCGCATTTCGCAGCGTCGCCAGCAACTGGGTCTGGTTGCGTCCATTTGCGGTCTGAACCGGGAGGGCGGCCTGGACCTGCACCGTCGGCGGCGCCGGCCGTGGCGGGGGCTGCGGAAGCGGAGGAGGAGCGAGCGGCTTCTCCTCGAAGGGGGCAGCCAGATCGATCGGCGTTTCCGGCTCGGGCCTTGAGACCGGGGCGGGTGCGGGGGCCGGCGCGTGGCCGGCGAGCAGATCCTCATGGGCCGCCACGGTGGTGGCGAGCTGCCTGACCAATCCGCCAAGTTCGTTGATCTCGCCGATGACCGACTGGATGCGGTCGGAATTGGTCGAATTGGACGCGGCGATGCGGCTCTCGACCGCAGCCAGCCGGCGGCCGAACTCGGCCACCTGGCGGGCGAGGTCGGCGGTGCCGCGCGAGAGATCGGCGATCTGGCCGCCGACGTCGCTGCGGTCGCGCAGCCGCATCGACACCGCGTTGTAGAGGATCAGGAAGGTCAGCGCGGTCAGCGCCACGATCGCCGATTCCGTTCCGCTGATGCCAGCGACCGAATAGAGCACGAGCCCGAGCGAGGCCGCGACCAGGACCATGCAGATGGCGATGAAGATCGTCGAAATGCGAATCATGCCGCGCGTTATGCCTTTAAGAGCTGACTGCCTCACCCGGGGAAAACACGGGTCGCTCGACCTCGTCACGCCTCATGCTCCCCCAAGCTTCGATCAGCCTAACATCATTGTTGATTCGAGGGGATAGGACTGTGTCGGAGCCTATTCAGGCCCGCGCGCCCAAAGCGTTTCGTCACACGTCTGCCGGCTCAGGTGCGGAAATCAAGACGCTCTCAGCGGAAAATCATGCCGCCCTCAAGGCCAGCGCGCCGCATGCGCCCTATCGTCCCGGCGTTTTCAACCGCAGGAGATTGCCATGTCGACATCCGCCGCGCTCAAGCCAGCCGCCCCCCAACCTGATCTTGCCGCCGTCAAGCAGCGCCAGCACGGCGCCTGGTCGTCCGGCGATTATGCCGTGGTCGGCACCACCTTGCAGATCGTCGGGGAACAGCTCTGCGAGGCCATCGACCTGCGCGCCGGCAGCAAGGTGCTGGACGTCGCAGCCGGCAACGGCAATGCGACGCTGGCGGCGGCGCGGCGCTGGTGTGACGTCACATCCACCGACTACGTGCCGGCGCTGCTCAAGCGCGGGCGCGAGCGCGCCATGGCCGAACACCTCGCCGTCGAGTTCCGCGAAGCGGATGCCGAGGCGCTGCCCTTTGCGGATGCCGCCTTCGACGTCGTGCTTTCCACTTTCGGCGTGATGTTCACACCGGATCAGGACAAGGCGGCCTCCGAGCTCGCGCGGGTCTGCAGATCCGGCGGCAAGATCGGTCTCGCCAACTGGACGCCGCAAGGCTTTATCGGCCAGCTGTTCAAGACCATCGGCAAGCATTTGCCGCCGCCGGCCGGGGTGAAATCGCCCGCCATGTGGGGCACACCGGCACGGCTCGAGGAGATGTTCGGCGGCGTGGCCGCGGAGATCGCCGCCGAGCCGCGCATGTTCGTGTTCCGCTATCGTTCGCCGGACCACTGGCTCGACATCTTCAAGACCTACTACGGTCCCACGCTGAAGGCGTTTGCCGCGCTCGACGCAAGCGGCCAGGCCGCGCTGACGCGCGATCTCCTGACGCTGCTCGAAGAGTTCAACCACGCCGATGACGGCACGATCGTGGTGCACAGCGAATATCTGGAAGCCGTGATAACCAAGCGCTGATCGCGCCTGGGTGGCGGTCGGGCCAGCTTCGGCCCGACCGCCACCGATCAAAATGGCGCGGTGGCGCCGACGGTGTCGGCGGAGACGGCGTCCCGGGTGCCGAGCGGCTTCGCCCGCCCGGTGGTGGTATCGCGCAGCGTCTGCCGCTCGATCTCCGAATTCAGCTCGGCGCCAAACATGATGACGATCGCCGACATCCACATCCACGTCATCAGGCCGATCGCCGCGCCCAGCGAGCCGTAGGTTGCGTTGTAATTGGCGAATTCAGAGAGATACCAGGACAGCAGGGCGGAGCCTGCGATCCAGAGGATCGCGGCAATCACGGCGCCGAGGCTCAGCCATTGCCAGCGCGGCGCGTCGCGGCTCGGCGCGAAGCGATAGAGGATGGCGAGTGCGACCAGCAGGATGATGAACAGCAGCGGCCATCGTGCCAGCGCCACGATCAGCTTGCTTTCCGGCGCCATGCCGAGATGATTGAGCGCAAGCGGGAAGGCGACGACGGCTCCCACCATCAACAGCAGCGCCACGATGCCGCCGACGGTGAAGGCCAGCGAGACCATGTTCAGCCGGATGAAGCTGCGCTTCTCGCGTTCCTCATAGGCGACGTTGAGGGCGTCGAAGATCGCCTTGACGCCGGCATTGGCGCTCCAGATCGCAAGCAGCAGGCCGACCAGGAAGGTGACGCCGAGCGTCGCATTGCCGTTCGACACCACGCGCGCGACCTGGTCCTCGACGATCTGGAACGAGCCCTCCGGCAGCATGGTCGCAAGCGTGTGCAGATTGGCGCTGATCGTGGCGGGATCGGCGAACAGGGCATAAGAGGAGACGAGCGCGGTGACTGCGGGGAAGAGCGCGAGCAGCCCGAAGAAGACGACGCCGCCCGCCGTCGCGAGCAGGCGATCCTCGTCGATGCGTTGATAGGTCCGCCAGAAAATGTCCTTCCAGCCAGCCCAGGGGATCTCGAACGGGCTTTTCGCCCGGCGGCCGCGGCCCGGCTGCATCGCCGCACCGGCCGGGTGCGTTTCCGGGGAATTCGCTTCGCCCTTGCGGTGGTGTTGCGGAGGCCCGGGCCTCGCCAGGCCGGAATCCTGAAAGTAGCGCTCCGCGGTCAGCACGAACACGGCCGTTGCCGCCACCAGCAGCCAGGAGTCGATCTGTTCGGGGCGCCGCGCCAACATCACGCCTCCAGACTATGCCTGTTGCGTCGCCGCCGGGCGGCCGTCAGCCCGACCAGGCCGACCGCCGCGAGCATCAGGCCGAGCTGCACGGGACGGTTGGCGCGAGCCGGCCAGGTCTTGATGCCGCCGCGCTCGCCCGGTGCGAGCGGCGCGAGGGGAATCGTCGTTGCGACCTCCTTCACCGCCTCCTTGACCGTTCCACGCGGGATCCGGGGCGTGGCGACCGCCACGCGCAGACGGCTCGCGAGCGGCACGACCGGCTTGGCCTTGCGTTGCATCTGGGCCATGGCCACCCCGGCACAGACCGCAGCCAGCACCAGCAGCACTGCGGCGACGGCGCCAAATCCCCAGAACTGCCCGTAAGTGATCCCGACCCAGCGGTACAGGGCGATCAGTCCGACGAAGAATGCCGCGACAACGAACAGGCCGGCGACCGCGAACAGCCCGCCGGCCACCGCGTAGGATGTCACCTTGCCTGTGGCCTGGCTGGTCTGGTCACGCAGATAGGATTGAGCAGCGCGTTTGACGTGATTGAGCTTGAGCGCCATCCCGGCGCGCAGCAATTCGCCCGATGGCGCGAGCATGCGGACATCCTCCCAAGACGAGAAAATTCATCGGGGGATGAACGTGGCGATATTTGACTTGTTCCGACGGAGCGTGATCGGCCGCGATGAATCAGCCGAGATCGGCGGCCGCGATCCAGAACACCTCGCCCTCGGAATCTTCGGTGTCCAGCCAGAGCAGCGGCAGTTCCGGAAAGGCCTCGTCGACCAGCTCGCGGCCGCGGCCGATCTCGCAAATCAGCCCGCCATCCGCCGTCAGGTGGTCGGGCGCATCGCGTAGGATCCGGCGCACCACGTCGAGACCGTCGGCGCCACCATCGAAGGCGAGCTTCGGCTCGGCCCGGCACTCCGGCGGCAATGCCGCCATGCCCTCGGCGTCGACGTAGGGCGGGTTGGTGATGATCAGGTCGTATCTGTTGCCGCCGAGAGGGGCGAACAGATCGCCGCGATACAGGCTGATGCGGTCCTCGAGCCCGTATTCGCCGACATTGCGCGCAGCGACCTCGAGCGCGCCCTTGGAGATGTCGACGGCGTCGATGGTGGCGTTCGGGAAATGATGCGCGGCGAGGATCGCAAGGCATCCCGAGCCCGTGCAGAGATCGAGCACGCGCTCGACCGCCGTCGGGTCGTCGATCAGCGATCCGGCCTCGCCGTGGGCGCCGAAATGCGACTCCAGGAGCTCGCCGATGAAGGAGCGCGGAACGATGACGCGCTCGTCGACATAGAAGGGCAGGCCGCGCATGTAGATCTTGTTGACGAGATAGGCGGCCGGTTTGCGCGTCGTGACGCGCTGATGGATGAGGTCAAGGAGGGTCTTGCCTTCCGCGGCGCTGACGCGCGCGTTGGCGAAGATCTCGAACTGGTCGGGATTGAGATGCAGCGCCTCGCAGATCAGGAACGCGGCTTCCGCGACGGGGTCGGTCGTGCCATGAGCAAAGGAAAGCTTGGCCTCGACGAAGCGGCTCACCGCATAGCGGACGAAGTCGAGCAGCGTGAGAAGCTCGCCGGGTCCCACCTTCGCGAGGTTAGGCGCGGCGCGGCCGCGCGCGGTCTTTTTCGTTGGCTTGGCCATCAGGATTTGGTCCAGCGTGCGGCGGCTTCGTCGTCACGGGCATGGGCCTCGACCCAGCCGGTGCCGGTGGCGCTCTCTTCCTTCTTCCAGAACGGCGCGCTGGTCTTCAGATAGTCCATCAGGAACTCGGCGGCCTGGAACGCCGCCTGTCGGTGCTGCGAGGCGGTCACCACCAGCACGATGTTCTGGCCCGGCATCAGGCGGCCGACGCGGTGGATCACCGTGATGCCGTTGAGCGGCCAGCGCGAGACGGCCTCGTCGGCGTGGCGCCTGATCTCTTCCTCCGCCATGCCGGGGTAATGTTCGAGCGTCAGCGCGGCGACCGTGGCGCTGTCCTCGTCGGCGCGGCAGATGCCGGAAAATGTCACCACAGCGCCGATATCGGTCCGGCTGCTCGTCAGGACCGAGATCTCGCGCGCGATGTCGAAATCGTCTTCCTGGATACGGATGGTGACGGGGCAGGTCATGAGGCTAGCCGCCGGTCATGGGCGGGAAGAACGCGATCTCGCGGGCGCCTGCGATGGCGGCGTCCTGCTTGACGTGAGCGCGGTCGATCGCGGCGCGGATCACCTTCGGCTTCTCGAACGCGTACGCATAGGCTTCGCTTTGGCCGGAGAGCCAGGCGATCAACTCCTCGACGGTGCGCACGCTCGCGGGAGGCTCGATCGTCTCTTCGGCCTTGCCGACGCGCTCGCGCACCCAGGCGAAATACTTCACCTTCATCCCTCGTCCTCCTTGATGAGGTGATGGATGCCGGCGCGGAAATAGTCGTAGCCGGTGTACATGGTGAGGATCGCCGAAGCCCACAGCAGCGCGAGGCCAATCATCGAGACCACCGGCACCACCTGATCGCCGGCTGGGCCGGCGATCAGGAAGCCGATCGCAACCAGCTGGACCGTGGTCTTCCACTTCGCAAGCTTGGTCACGGGCACGCTGACACGGAGCGCAGCCAGATATTCGCGCAGGCCCGAGACCAGGATCTCGCGGCACAGGATCACGATGGCGGCCCATAGCGACCAGCCGTGAATGATGCCGTCCGCGGCCAGCATCAACAGGCAGGAGGCGACCAGTAGCTTGTCGGCGATCGGATCGAGCATGCGGCCGAAAGCCGATTGCTGATTCCAGATCCGCGCGTAATAGCCATCGAGGTAATCCGTCACCCCCGCGGCGATGAAAAGGGCGACCGCGAGCCAGCGCAGCCAGAGCGGCTGATCCAGAATCGACTGCGCATAGATGCATCCGACCACGACCGGGATCGCGGCGATCCGGCCATAGGTCAGGATGTTGGGGAGGGACATCGCGCGGCTGGTCGTCCCTCGTGTGGTGGCGATGTTCATCCGTCCTACCAATACCGCTGCTGCCTGAACGTCAACCGTCCCGCGCCCCAAATGAGGTGCGGACACGACGATCATATGACTGCGGTCCCCCTTTAGTTCATCCCGGTTGGGGATGGAAATATTCGAAAATCCTGCGCGCGCTCTCAGCGCTCACCCCCGGAACCTTGCCGAGATCGGCGATCGAGGCCCGTTCGATCTCCTTCAGGGTTCCGAAATGGTGCAGCAAGGCACGTTTGCGTGACGGGCCGATGCCCGGAATCTCCTGCAAACCAGCCTCGCGGATGTCCTTCTTGCGCAGCTTGCGGTGCGAGCCGATGACGAAGCGGTGGGCTTCGTCACGCAGCCGCTGGATGAAATAGAGCACGGGATCACGCGGCTCCAGCTTGATCGCCTCGCGCTCCGGCATGAACAGGGTCTCGCGGCCGGCATCCCGGTCCGGTCCCTTGGCGACCGACATCAGCGAGACCTGGGTCAGGCCGAGATTGGCGAAGATCTCGCGCACGGCGTTGAGCTGGCCGCGGCCGCCGTCGATGATCACGAGGTCGGGCCATTGCGGGAAATCGTCGTCCTTGGCCTTGTTGCCTTCCTTGGCGGCATCCTCGGGCGGATTGATCAGGCGCTTGAAGCGGCGCTCCAGCACCTCGCGCATCATGGCGAAGTCGTCGCCGGGCGTGATCCCTTCCGACTTGATGTTGAACTTGCGGTACTGGTTCTTCACGAAGCCATCGGGACCGGCGACGATCATGGCACCGACCGCGTTGGTGCCCTGGATGTGGCTGTTGTCGTAGACCTCGATGCGCTTGGGCACGTGCGGCAGGCTCAGCGTCGCGGCCATGGCCTCGAGCAGCCGGCTTTGCGTCGCGGTGTCCGCGAGCTTGCGGCCGAGCGCCTCGCGCGCATTGGTCAGCGCGTGGGTGACCAGCTCCTTCTTCTCGCCGCGCTTGGGCGCGGTGACCTCGACCTTGTGGCCAGCCTTGATCGATAGCGCGTTGGCGAGCAGCTCGCTCTCCTCGATATCGTGCGAGAGCAGGATGTTCCTCGGCGGCGGCTTGTCGTCGTAGAACTGCGCCAGGAAGGACCCCAGCACCTCCTCCGGCGTAAAGCTCTTCTCCGCGCGCGGAAAATAGGCGCGGTTGCCCCAGTTCTGGCCGGTGCGGAAGAAGAACACCTCGACGCAGGAGAAGCCGCCCTCCTGGTGGATGGCGAACACGTCGGCTTCCTCCACCGTGCGCGGATTGATGCCCTGCTGCGACTGGATCGCCGACAGCGCGGCGAGGCGGTCGCGGTACAGTGCGGCGCGCTCGAATTCCAGCTCGTTCGAGGCCTTCTCCATCTCGCCGGCGAGCTCCTGCTTCACCGCATGGCTCTTGCCGGAGAGGAAATCGCTGGCCTCGCGCACCAGCGTCGAATAGCCGCCGAAATCGATCTCCCGGGTGCAGGGTCCGGCGCAGCGGCGGATCTGGTGGAGCAGGCAGGGCCGGGTGCGGCTCTCGAAGAAGGAATCGGTGCAGGAGCGGATCAAGAACGCGCGCTGCAGCGCCGTGATGGTGCGGTTGACCGCGCCGGCGGAGGCAAACGGGCCGAAATAGCGCCCGGGCCGGGTCTGCGCACCGCGATGTTTCAGGATCTGCGGCGCCCAATGGTCGCCGGTGATCAGGATGTAGGGGAACGACTTGTCGTCGCGAAGCTGCACGTTGAAGCGCGGCCGCAGCTGTTTGATCAGGTTGGCTTCCAGCAGCAGCGCCTCGGTCTCGGTCGTGGTCGAGACGATCTCCACCGTGACGGTGGCCGCGATCATGCGCAGGATGCGGGCCGGCAGCGGCGCACTCTGGCGCGCATAACTGGACAGGCGCTTTTTGACGTTCTTGGCCTTGCCGACATAGAGCACGTCGGCGTTCGCATTGAGCATACGATAGACGCCGGGCGAGGTCGGTGCGAGGCGGACCGCGCGCTCGATCGCCTCGTGACCGGTCGCGAGCGGGCCTTCGCCGACGGCGCCGCTCTCTTCCAGGATGTCCGGCAGCAGGGCATCGTCCTCGTCATCGCCCCCTACCGCCGCGGGATCTACGTCCGGCCCGGCCAGCCGCTCGGGCGGCGTGTCGCTCGCAGCCGGCGGCGCCTTGCGCGCGCGGTCGTCCGGATTGTCGGGGGAATCGTGAACCATGGGACGAATTTAGGCGCTGGGGGGACTGATTTGAAGTTCCTGCCATGCGGCACGCACAGAGGATGGCGGGCAGCTCCCGGTAACGCTTCCTTAAGTCTGTTAAGCGGGCGGTAACCCGGCTTAACAGCCCTTTAACTTAAAACTCTCGATAAATCCTACGCGAAAAGCTCTTGGTTCCGTAACCATGCGGTTTTGCTCGCGCGGCGGCGCGGGCATCGCTCGGGTTGCGACAGTGGCGTTGGAGTGAGTGATGAAGAGGCTCGTTGTGGGCGCAGCCGCGTTGGTTGCAGCCGGCTGGACAGCTTCGGCAGAGGCCGCCGATCTCAGTTACGGGCAGCGCGCGCCCTATACCGTCAATCAGCCGCTTAATGCCTATAGCTGGGCGGGTCCCTATCTCGGCGGCAATATCGGCTATGAATGGGGCTCGGTCGACAACAACCCCACCAAGCCGTCCGGCTTCGTCGCCGGTGTGCAGGCCGGCTACAATTTCCAGAACGGCCCGTGGGTGTTCGGCGTCGAGGGCGACATCCAGGCCGCCGGCGCCGACGACACGTTTGCGCCGTGGAAGTTCTCCAACCCGTGGTTCGGCACCCTGCGCGGCCGCGCCGGCTATGCGTTCAACAACGTGCTGTTCTACGGCACCGCCGGTCTCGCCTTCGGCGAGCTGCGCGCACAAACCTTCGGTTGGTCGGAGTCGCACACCAGTGCCGGCTGGACCATCGGCGCCGGTGCGGAAGTCGGCCTCGCGCCGAACTGGAGCGCCAAGCTCGAATATCTCTACATCGATCTGTCGACCAGCCAGTTCGCAATCACGGGCGTGTCAAACGGCTATAGCGCCAACGTTGTCCGCGCAGGCGTGAACTATCGCTTCTGACATCCAAAGAAGAAAATACCGGACCAGCCTCCCGGCCGCTCGCGGCCGGGATTTTTTTTCGCCAGGCTTGCTAGGAGAGGATCACCAGATTGACCGCCTTCGGTCCCTTCCCCTTCTTGTCCGGTTCGACTTCGAAAGTAATACGCTGTCCTTCGGCGAGGTCCTTCAGTCCCGCCCGCTCCACAGCGGTGATGTGAACGAAAACATCGCGACCGCCGTCGTCAGGCTTGATGAAGCCGTAGCCGCGCTCGCCGTTGAAGAACTTGACCGTTCCCGTCATGGCCATCGGGAAACTCCCCCTCATTGCTCCTCCGTCGCGACGCAGACTCACGTCGCGACATGACCGGGCCTTACGGAGCCCGGGAGCTGGCCATCCTTGGACGGACCTGATCGGTCCGGCGGGATCTTTCTTAGGGCCTTCACTCCGCCGCAACCATTCGCGGAAGCGGAACGTAAAGCCAGTCACGGAAATAGCATAATACGGTTCTTTGCAGATTGACTACCGGTCCTGCATATTTTTCCCAAGAATGCCGGAGTGTTACGGCTTGGCGTCAATGCTTGGCGCTAAGGCTTGGGCACCTCCAGCCGGAATCTGGCAGCACCGCCCTGGCCGAGCGGTATTTCCAGCTCCGGCAGAATGGTCTTGAGCTCGCCGTGCAGCGTGTAGGGCGGGTTGACGATCAGGAGACCGGTGGAGGTGAGGGCGGCGCTGTCGGCTTGCGGCGCGACGCTGAATTCGAGGCGCAGGCATTTTCCAGGCGGCTTTGCTGCAGCTGCGAGCCGCGCCACGGTTTGCGCCAGCGTGTCGGTGGCGCGCCGGTTCTTGGCGGGATACCAGATTACGTAGATACCGGTCGGCCATTTCGCGAACGCTGCCGAGAAGGCTTCGCCGAGCCGCTCGAACTCGTCCTTGGCCTCGAAGGGCGGATCGATCAGCACGAGGCCACGCCGCTCCTTCGGCGGCACGAAGGCCGGCAGCGCCACCCAGCCGTCGAGGTCGACCACGCGGGCCTGCTCGTCGCGGCGCAGCGCATCGATCAGCGCTTTCCGTGCCTTCGGCTCGAGCTCGCAGGCGACGAGCCGGTCCTGCGGCCTGAGCAGGCCGCGCGCGATCAACGGCGAGCCCGGATAGGCCTTGAGCTCCCCCTTTGGGTTGAAGGCGCGGACGATGTCGAGATAAGGCTTCGTCAGCGCTGCGCTCTCGTTCGACAGGCGCGCCTGCAGCAGCCGCGCGATGCCGGTCAGCCATTCGCCGCCGCGGCGCGCCTCGTCGCTGTCGAGATCGTAGAGGCCGGCGCCGGCATGGGTGTCGATGACGCGGAACGCTGCCGGCTTGTCCTGCAGATAAGTGAGGATGCGCGCCAGCACGATGTGCTTGATGACATCGGCGAAGCTGCCGGCGTGGAAGGCGTGGCGGTAGTTCATGGCGGAGAGGACTACGTTGTCTGGCGCGATCCTAACCCCTGTCATTGCGAGCGCAGCGAAGCAATCCAGAAATGCGTCCGCGGAGGCACTCTGGATTGCTTCGCTGCGCTCGCAATGACTGAGCTACCCGCCCCTGATCGGCGGCATCGTCACCTGGTCGCGGCGGCAGGCGCGGCGCTCGATCTCGTCGCAGGCGCGAAATTGCAGGTCCTTGCTGAGGCAGATGCGGACCTCGGACAGCCGTGTCCGGTTGCAGGTGACCGAGACGGCGGCATTGCTGAGACCCGGATTGGCCTTGATGAAGGCCTCCTCGACCTCCGCCGGCGCGACGGTCTTGGCCTGCGCCAGATCGAGATATTCGGCCGGAATCTTGATCGCAGCGCGCGCCTTGCGGATCATCTCGAAATAGCCGCGGCCCTCCAGCCCGGAGCAGGTGCCGTGCTTGTCCCATTCGTTGAAGATCAGGCCCGGCGCCGGCATCAAATCGAGCATCGAGGAGACGATGTTGCGGTTCAGCCGCGGCGCCGGGCGCTGGCAATACTCCGGAAAACCGTTCTCGTATTGCGGCCACAGCCCATGCACCACGAAGGCGTAGGGCCGTCCGCCGCATTGCATCTGGGACCGGCCGCCCCGTTCGGCGGCTTCCTCGCAGAACGAGGGCGACCACGACAGCGCCAGCACATAGAAATCGAACTCGCCCGGGGCGTTCTGCCGCTTGTCCTGTGCCTTCGCACCGCCCGCGAGGGTGGCCAACCCCGCAGCGAGGGTCAGTGAGATCATCAGGCGGGACAACGAATGCAATCTGGAGTGAAACATGACAACGCCCCTCAACTAGACTGTGCAATACAGCCTAGCAGGCAATGGGAACATTTCAAGAACAAAATTGGGGCAGCAGCCATCGACTGGCTGATCAGCCCGAATCCGCCGCTGTTGATCAGGGCTTGGCGGCGCGGCACGCCGGATTGTAGGCCCAGTTGCGGTCGACGCCGACGACGCACCATTCGACACCGTTGCCGTAGGAGGCAAAGCCGCCATCCTCGATGATCGAGAAATGCACCTTGCGCGGCTTGCCGTCATTGAGCATGGCCTCGCCGGTGCAATAGCGGCGCGGAATGTTGTCGGACTGCCAGGGCCGGAACGCGGTTTCGCGAACGGCGGAGAAGCCGGTGATCTGCAACGAAGAATTCCAGAACTTGGATTCCTTTTCGGCGAATTCGTGCACGATCCTCGGCAGAGCCCAGTCGCAAGGGGCGACGGCGCCGTCATAGCGCGGCCCGCTCAGCCAGAAATTCAGCTCCAGCGGATTGGCGGCCCTGGCCTTGCCGAGTGACAATGCTCCGAACATGAGGCCGAGCACGGCGGCGAAACGGAGCGATTTCTCGAAGGGGGCGCGCATGATCAATCCGGGCAGCTAAGGTCTTGCGAAGGCCGGACGGTGCCGCGAAGGTTGGGGGAGGTCAAGTGCAGCGCGGCAACACTTCGCAAGGACTTGACCAAGTGTCGCGGCCAACAGGGGTTCGGTTCTTTTCACGTGCGTCGCGGCACCGTAAACTGGCGCCAGCCAATTGGAGTGACGGGAATGCGAATCATTGCGGCCGCGGGCCTTCTTGCCAGCCTGGTTGTCTCAGGCATGATGGCGAGCCAGTCGGCGCGCGCCGATTACGTGCCGCCGTTCAAGGGCAACGACACCGGCGGCATCATCGCCTATTCGATGGCGACCCGGGTCGATGCGCGCCAGGTCGCGGTCGATCATTGCGCCCGCTACGGCAAGGTGGCGAAATTCCTGGCCGTGCAGGGCTATGAGGGCGGCTACATCTCGTTCTCGTGCCGCTGGGTGCCTTATGGCGCCGCCGACCGGCCGATCCGCACACTGTACTGAGGCGCTGTCGTAGGCGCCGCACCTCTCTCAGCCGGGAGCTTCCCTCATGACGCGCAAACTCGCTTTGCTCGGCTCGACGCTTTGCCTCGCATTGTCGGCAGGCAGCGCCGGCGCCGACGAACTGCCGCTGCGCAAGGCCGGTCTTTGGGAGATGAAGCTGGTCACATCGGGCTCGCCCGTGCCCGAGATGACCATGCAGCACTGCACCGATGAGACCGTCGACAAGGAGATGAGCAACAACGTCTCCCCGATGGCCAAGCAGATCTGCGCCAAGCAGGAGATCAAGAAGACCGCGACCGGCTATGTCAGCGATTCCGAGTGCAGCGTCGCTGGCGTCAGCACGACCTCGCATGCCGAGATCACCGGCGACTTCAATTCGGCCTACACGGTGAAGACCACTTCGCACGCAAAAGGCGGCGTTGCCGGTGCGGCGGGGCGCGATAGCACGACGACGCTGCAAGCCAAGTGGCTCGGGGCCTGCAAGCCGGGTCAGAAGCCCGGTGACATCGTCATGCCCGGCGGCTTCAAGATGAACACGCGCGACATGGACAAGCTGAAGGCGCTGCTGCCGAAGTAGGTGTACTCTTTCCCTCTCCCCTTGTGGGAGAGGGTGGATCGCCGCAAAGCGGCGAGACGGGTGAGGGGTTTCTCTCCGCGAATTCAATGAGGCTTGGACGCGCGGAGAGATACCCCTCATCCGGCGCTTCGCGCCACCTTCTCCCGCAAGGGGAGAAGGGAAGACCCCACCTACACCGGTATCCGCACGCTCGCCCTCAATCCCCCCATCGGGCTGTCGCCCAGCGTGATGTCACCGCCATGGGAGCGGGCGATGTCGCGGGCGATCGCGAGCCCCAGGCCGGTGCCGCCTTCGTCCTGGTTGCGGGCGTTGTCCAGCCGCAGGAACGGCTTGAACACCTCTTCGCGCAAGTGCGCGGGAATGCCGGGGCCGTCGTCATCGACGGTGACGGTCAAATAACGGTGATCGCGCTGGCCGGTGATGGCGATATTCTTGCCGTAGCGCGCCGCGTTGGTGACGAGGTTGGCGAGGCAGCGCTTGAACGAGGCCGGCTTCACCGTCACCACGGGCAGGCCGTTGAAGGCGACGGTCGCGGTATGGCCGTGACGTTCGGCATCGCTGCGCAGCTCCTCGAGTGCCTGCGCCATGTCGGTCGGCTGCGACTGTTCGCCGGAATCGCCGCGGGCAAACGCGAGGTAATCCTCCAGCATCATCGACATCTCGTCGACGTCCTTGCGCATGCCCTCGAGCTCGGGACTGTCGCCGATCAGTGCCAGCTCGAGCTTGAAGCGGGTCAGGATGGTGCGCAGATCGTGGCTGACGCCGGCGAGCATCGCGGTGCGCTGCTCCATCGTGCGCTCGATGCGCGATTTCATCTCCAGGAAGGCGACGGCCGCGCGCCGCACCTCGCGCGCGCCGCGGGGGCGGAAATTCGGGGCCTCGCGGCCCTTGCCGAAACTCTCGGCGGCATCGGCGAGGCGCAGGATCGGCTTGATCTGGTTGCGCAGGAACAGCACCGCGACGATCAACAGGATCGAGGACGTGCCGACCATCCAGAACAGGAAGATCTCCGAGTTCGAGGCATAGGCGGCGCTGCGCTGCGCGAACACGCGCATCACGGCGTCGTCGAGCTGGATGCGGATCTCGACCAGGTTGGAGCGGCCGACCGTGTCGATCCAGAACGAGCGGCCGATCTGGCGGCCGAGCTGCACCGACAGCGTCTGGTCGAGCAGCGAGAAGAACGGTTTTGGTCCCGGCGGCGGCATGTCGCCGGCAGGCAGGAAATCGACGACGAGGCCGAGCCGCTGCTGCGCGATGCGGCGGATCTCGTTGCGGTCCTTATCTTGCGGATAGCCCTTGTAGACGTCGATCAGTGCGGCGATGTCCTGAACCACTGCGGCCGACAGGCGGCGCGTCACCGTGTTCCAGTGCCGCTCCATGAACACGAAAGCGACGACCGATTGCAGCACCACCATCGGTACGATCATGATGAGGAGCGCGCGGGCGTAGAGGCCGGTCGGCATCCAGCCCTTGAAAGCGTTGCCCATCCAGCCGTTCGCGGCGGAGACGCGGCCGGCGGCGCTCTTCAGAAGCGTCAGGCCGGTATCGATCGTGCTCATCTGGCGCGCTTCACTGCGGTTCAGGGCGAGGCCACCAGGCGGTAGCCGATGCCGCGCACCGCCTGCAGGAACAGCGGATTGGCGGGATCGGTCTCGATCTTGCGCCGGAGGCGGTTGATCTGCACGTCGACGGCGCGCTCGTTGACGCTGCCATTGCCGGTCAGTGCGCTGCGCGGCACGGTCTCGCCCGGCGTCTCCGCGAGAATCCGCAGCATCTCGCGCTCGCGGTCGGTGAGGTGGATGACCTCCTCGCCCTGGCGCAATTCGCCGCGTTCGAGATGGTAGACATAGGGGCCGAAGGCGATCTTCTCGATCGTCGTGGCCTGCGGCGGCGGCGCGGCGCGCTTGAGGATGTTGTTGATGCGCAGCGCCAGCTCGCGCGGTTCGAACGGTTTTGCGACGTAATCGTCGGCGCCGATCTGCAGGCCCTCGATGCGGGCTTCCGCCTCGTGGCGCGCCGTCAGCATCACGATCGGCACCGACGACGAGGTGCGGATGAAGCGGGCGAGGTCGAAGCCGGTCTCGCCGGGCATCATGACGTCGAGGATCAGGAGATCGAAATGCAGGCCCATCAGCTTCGAGCGCGCATCACCGGCGCTCGCCGCGGTGGTGACGCGGTAGCCTTCACTAGCAAGAAAGCGCGAGAGCAGGTCGCGGATGCGGCGGTCGTCGTCGACCAGCAAGAGATGCGGGGCATCGTCGGCCGGTTGCACCGGCGGGCGGGCGAGCGTGGCAGCGAGCGGCACGGTCACTCCTTGGCGTCTTGTTTGACGGCAGCGAAGATCGTCTCCAGCACCTTGTCCGGGTCGTCGCGGTCGATCATCGCGCGCAGGAATCGCTTGACCGTCTCGGCGTCCTGCGGACCCATCTCCGCGAGCGCCCTGGTGATCCGCGTGGTCTGCAGCCCGGCGAGCTTCTGCACCAGCGCCTCGCCCTTCGGCGTCGCGTAGAGCAGGCGCTGGCGACGATCATTGTCGCCGGTCTTCTGCACGATATAGCCCTCGTCCAGGAGCTGCTTCAGCACCCGGCCGAGCGACTGTTTGGTGATGCGCAGGACGTCGAGCAGGTCGGCGACCTTGAGCCCGGGATAGCGGTAGACGAAATGCATGACCCGGTGATGGGCCCGGCCGAAGCCGAACGCCTCCAGCTCCTGGTCGGGATCGCCGACGAAATCGCGATAGGCGAAGAACAGCAGCTCGATGATATCCCAGCGCAAATTGCCTCCATCGCCTGCGGCCGGCCGGGGCGCGGCAGCGTCTTGAGAAGGAGTCGCGAAATTTATGTCAGGCATATTGACGTATCTTGGGTTCAATGTTACAAAACGATCGACCCGCACGAAATTTTAGATCGTTTCGCGCCGGGTGGCATCGGAGCAGGACGGCCGGAGAGAGCCGGACAGGCGGCGACGGCCGAAGCAGATCTACCGTGCGATTGTCGAGCGGCATTTCGGCAAAACATACTGGACTTCCGCCTTCCGCAAAAGCATGTCCTCGATGACATGCTGGCTGCGGAAACCGGCCGTAACATGGCTGGCGGCGGTCCGGCCAGAAACCAATCAAGCCAGCCGGGCCCGAACGGGCAGGCGGGCGCGAGAAACAGCGCCGCCACCGGCAGCGGGAGGCAAGGACATGAGCATGACATTCGACATCCAGCCCGCATCCAATCCGACGCCCGAGAAGGACCGCGTCGCCAAGCTGGTGGATCCCGGCTTCGGGCGGGTCTTCACCGATCACATGGCAATCGTCCGCTACAACCAGGCCAAGGGCGGCTGGTACGAGGCGAAAATCGAGGCGCGCGCCAACTTCCAGCTCGATCCCGCCGGCGCGGTCCTGCACTACGCCCAGGAGATCTTCGAAGGCCTGAAGGCCTACAAGCGCGACGATGGCGGGGTGAACCTGTTCCGTCCCGACGCCAATGCGCGCCGCTTCAAGGACTCGGCCGATCGCATGGCGATGGCGCAGCTGCCCGAAGACGTCTTCATCGAGGCGGTCGAGCAGATCGTGCGCATCGACCGCGCCTGGATGCCGGGCGGCGAGGGCAGCCTTTACCTGCGTCCGTTCATGATCGCGAGCGAGACCTTCCTCGGCGTCAAGCCGTCGTCCGAATACATCTTTGCGGTGATCGCCTCGCCGGTCGGCTCCTACTTCAAGGGCGGGCCCGCGCCGGTCTCGATCTGGGTGTCGGAGAACTACACGCGCGCCGCGATCGGCGGCACCGGCGCGGTCAAATGCGGCGGCAATTACGCCGCGAGTCTGCGCGCCCAGGCCGAGGCGATCCAGCACGGCTGCGACCAGGTCGTCTTCCTTGACGCGGTCGAGCGCCGCTACATCGAGGAGCTCGGCGGCATGAACGTGTTCTTCGTGTTCGACGACGGCTCGCTGTCGACGCCGCCGCTCGGCACCATCCTGCCCGGCATCACCCGCGACTCCATCATCACGCTCGCCCGCGACGCCGGCAAGACGGTGCGCGAAGAACCCTATACGCTCGAGCAGTGGCGCAAGGACGCGGCCTCAGGCAGGCTGAAGGAAGCCTTCGCCTGCGGCACCGCCGCGGTGATCTCGCCGATCGGCAAGGTGCGCTCGGTCAGCGGCGATTTCGACATCTCGGGCGGCGCCGCCGGCCCCGTCGCCATGGGCCTGCGCAAGCAGCTCGTCGACATCCAGTACGGCCGCACCAACGATCCCCACAACTGGATCCGCAAGGTGTTTTGATCACCCTCCCCTGGAGGGGTCCGGGACGAGCGTAGCTCGCCCGTGGGTCGATCGCGCGCAGCGCGAGCGGGGTGGGGTGATCTCTCAACACGGGCAGTGTTCGATGTGGAGAGACCCTCACCCCACCCCGTCTCTCATCTTCGCTACGCTCAGATGCGAGCCGACCACGGGCGAGCTACGCTCGTCCCGGGCCCCCTCCAGGGGAGGTAAAAAGCGCAACGTTTGTGGCTTATTGCGCACTGAACGTGCTGCTGCCGACGTGCGACAAAGCCAGGACACAACAAGCGTCCCGGACATCGCGATCATGGCAACAAAGCTCTCCCAACCCATGAAATGGGTCGTTCTCGCCGCCATCACCGGCGTTTGCGTTTTCGGCATCCTGACCGTCGGCCCGACGCACGAGGTTGCTGCGCAAGACCGCTCGCCGATCGTCGATGTGCGCACCGGCGATCCCGAGATGAACACCGCGATCGCTCGCGCCCGCGGCTCGCTGCCGACCTTCTGGGCCTCCTTTGAATCGCCCAAGCCGTCCGAGTCTGGTCACGCTTTGAAGGTGCGCTTTACGACCCGCAAGGGCGGGGAGCACATCTGGATCGGTGAGGTGAAGAAGCTGCCCGACGGGACCTTGACCGGCGTCTTCGCCAACGAGCCGCGCGATCTGCCGGGCAAGCGAGCCGGCGATAAGGTCAAGTTCGCGGAGGCCGACATCTCGGACTGGATGTTCATGCGCAACGGCAAGATCGTCGGCGGCGAGACCATCAAGCCGACGCTGAAATCGCTGCCGAAGGCCGACGCGGACGCGCTCCGGGCGCGAATGGAGCAGCCGTAGGGCAGTTGCCGCCCCGCGCCGCGGCTGGTAAACGCCCGCATGGCCGAGAAACCCAAAAAACCCCAGAAACTGAAGGCGCGCCTGCCGCGCGGGCTCGAGGATCGCGACCCTGCCGCGATCCGGGCGACGCGCGAGATGGTCGAAAAGATCCGCGCCGTCTACGAACTCTACGGTTTCGAGCCGGTGGAAACGCCGGCGATGGAATACACCGACGCGCTCGGCAAATTCCTGCCCGACCAGGATCGCCCCAACGAGGGCGTGTTCTCGTTCCAGGACGACGACGAGCAATGGATCAGCCTGCGCTACGACCTCACCGCGCCGCTCGCGCGCTATGTCGGTGAGCGCTACGGCACCGACGGTCTGGTGCTGCCCTATCGCAGCTACCGCGTCGGCTACGTCTTCCGCAACGAGAAGCCCGGCCCGGGCCGCTTCCGCCAATTCATGCAGTTCGATGCCGACACCGTCGGCTCGGCGACGCCGGCGGCGGACGCCGAGATCTGCATGATGGCGGCGGACACGATGGAGGCGCTCGGCATCGCGCGCGGCCAGTACGTGGTGAAGGTGAACAACCGCAAGGTGCTCGACGGCGTTCTGGAAGCCATTGGCCTCGCTGGTGAGGACAATGCGGTGCGCCGACTGACCGTGCTGCGCGCGATCGACAAGCTCGACAAGTTTTCCGCGGATGAAGTGCGCAAGCTGCTCGGTCCCGGACGCTGGGATGGCGGCGAGGAAGGCAAGGGCGACTTCACCAAAGGCGCCAATTTGAGCGCGGCGGAAGCCGATGTTGTTCTCGCCATCACCAAGCCGCGCGAGGATTGGAAAGAAGCAATTGCCGCGGCAGAAACCTATCTCGCCAAGAGCGAAGTCGGTCAGGCCGGCGTCAGCGAGCTGGAAGAGATTGCAAAACTGGTCACGGCCTCGGGCTATGGTGCGGATCGTATCAAGATCGATCCCTCGGTCGTGCGCGGCCTCGAATATTACACCGGCCCCGTCTACGAGGTCGAACTCCTGCTCGATACCAAGGACGAGAAGGGCCGCCCGGTGCGCTTCGGCTCGGTCGGCGGCGGCGGGCGTTATGACGGCCTCGTCTCGCGCTTCCGCGGCGAGCCGGTGCCCGCAACCGGATTCTCGATCGGCGTGTCGCGGCTGCAGGCCGCGCTGACGCTGCTCGGCAAGCTCGACACGCGGCCCGAGTTCGGCCCGGTCGTCGTCACCGTGTTCGACCGCGACCGCGTGGCCGACTACCAGAAGATGGTCGCGAGCTTGCGTACCGCGGGCATCCGCGCCGAGCTCTATCTGGGCAACCCGAAGAACATGGGCAACCAGCTCAAATATGCCGATCGCCGCAACTCACCTTGCGTCATCATCCAGGGCTCGGATGAAAAGGCGCGCGGCGAAGTGCAGGTCAAGGACCTGATCGAGGGCGCCAAGGCGGCCGCCGCGATCGCCTCCAACCAGGAATGGCGCGAGACCCGGCCGGCGCAGTTCTCGTGCAGCGAAGCCGATCTGGTCGCAAAAGTGCGCGAGGTCCTGGGCCGCCATGACGTGAAGTGGGGCTAGCTATTCGCAGGCCGCGTCATGCCCGGGCTTGTCCCGGGCATCCACGTCTTGTTTGATAGAGAAGAACGTGGATGGCCGGGACAAGCCCGGCCATGACGACAGCAGCAGGGCAGCAGGGAGAGAAGAATGCCTGAGATCACCATCAGCATGGCCGAGGGCCGTACCGACGAGCAGAAGGCCGGCATGATGCGCGACATCACCCAGGCGCTGGTGAAGAATCTCGGCGTCGATGCCGACGCCGTCGTCATCCAGATCAACGAAGCCCCGCTCCGTCACAAGATGAAGGGCGGCAAGACCTTCGTGGAGCGTGCGGCGGCGGCGAAGAAGTAGCGGTCGACGGTTCTGCATTCACCGCTGTCGTCCCCGCGAAGGCGGGGACCCATAACCACAGGGAGTGGTATTGGGCCAGCTGGTAACTCCGAGCCTTCGCCAAACTTGATCCTGTGGTTATGGGTCCCGGATCGGCGCGCGCTTAAGGCGCGCTTGTCCGGGACGACACTGAGTGTGAGGGTCCATG
The DNA here is from genome assembly GCF_020194135.1 of Bradyrhizobium sp. BRP23. Taxonomy (NCBI): domain Bacteria; kingdom Pseudomonadati; phylum Pseudomonadota; class Alphaproteobacteria; order Hyphomicrobiales; family Nitrobacteraceae; genus Bradyrhizobium; species Bradyrhizobium sp. BRP23. The sequence continues at coordinate 332,335 of NZ_JADYVW010000005.1, forward strand.
GACGCACGCGACTTCATCACAACAGGCATGAGCGCCGAGCGCACGCTGGTGGTCCCGGTGGAGCGCACCGTCGGGCATTTCGTGTCAGGCATGCCTTTTGTCTACGCGACGCCGATGATGATCCTGGAGATGGAGATGGCATCGGGTGATGCGATCCGCTCAGCGCTTCAGCCGGGCTGGGTCACTGTCGGTACCGAGGTCGACATCCGCCATCTTGCCGCCGCGCTCGTCGGTGCGACCGTGCGGACCACTGCAAAGGTGGTCGCGGTCGAGCGCCGCGTCATTCGCTTCGAGGTTGAGGCATTCGAGGGCCCGCGCAAGCTCGGCGAAGGCCGCCACGCCCGCGGGCTCGTCAATGTCGAGATGTTCAACAAGCGGCTCGGGGCTTAACGCGGCTGTGGATTTCGCCTAATCCACCTTCCGCGCTTTTGGAGACGAATACGACGTTTCCTGCTCCCTGCGGAGACGCACGGCAGACAGCCTCTCGTCAATCGCCACATCCGCCCAGGTGATGCACGTGTCTTTGGCTACCGCCTTGGTCAATCGCACATTGTGCGCAAGCCCGAGTGGCAGATAGCGCTTTTCAAGGGAGGTGCTGGCGGGCGTCAGTTTGCCGAAGACGGTGTAGCCGCCTTCTCCGTCGAGCATGTCTCCCTCGCGCAAGTCCTTCTTGGCTGTGGCAGCAACATCGGCGTTGAACGTCGTGGCGACGCCTGTCGCCTCATTGCGCAGAGCGATCGAGGCAACTGAAATTCCAAGCTCCAGCCCTATGAGATGCCACTTCTTGTAGGAGCTCATGTAACGACCGCTCGGATCGGTGACGACGCTGTATTCCTGGAAACAGTTGCGGATGTAATCGCTGTCGCCTTCGAAACAGACCCACACGCCCTTGCGGATGTCGTTGGGGATGGGCCTGCCTTCGGCCGTCAGGCAGGATACGACCTCGACCTGGCCCTTGGATTCCAGGATGCCGCCCTCCGAACGGGGGCGCATCAGCGTGGGGATGTCGTCGACCGATCCCGGTGGGAATGCAAGGCCATGCGAGGGCGCCTCCAGGCCGGTTGCGTTCGCGATCGCGGCAGATTCAATCGCAGGCTTGGAGCCGTCGAGGAACGCGTTGAACATTTTTGGATTCATGCCCCCGCGCGCAGCTTGCTCTGCAGACAATCCCCAGTGATCCCAGACCGTTTCGGGCGTCGATTCCCGGTAATGCGGCAGCCATTTGTGGCCACGGCCCGCTGCCACGACGGGAAAACCGCAGGCCCTCGCCCAATCTACGAGGTCGCAAGCGAGAGCCGGCTGATCGCCATAGGCCAGGCTGTAGATCACGCCGGCCTGCCTGGCTCTCTGCGCGAGGATCGGTCCGCAGAAGGCGTCGGCTTCGACGGTCACGTTGATGACGGCCTTGCCTGCAGAAAAGGCGCCGAGGCAGTGCTCGACCGCCGCGACAGGATTGCCGGTGCACTCTGCGATCACCTCGATGCCTTCGCACTTCACAAGCGCTTCCCAGTCGTCGGTCAGGAAGGTCGTGCCGTACTTGAGAGCATCCCCGAGTGAGGTCGCGGCGAACTGCTCCGGGCGCCACCCCACCCGGTACAGGTTTTCGCGGGCACGCGATGGGGACAGGTCAGCAATTCCAACGAGATGGACGCCCGGCGTACGCAGGACTTGATGGAGATACATTGCGCCGAACTTGCCCGCCCCGATCAGTCCGATTTTGATGGGGCGCCGCTCGGCCTGTCGTTCGAGAAGTTTCGCGTAGAGGTTCACGATTGCTCTCCCTATCGGCAACGACCGGGATCGCCGCGCATTCGGCCGCCGAAGCGCTCTGATCCGTCTACTTCGCCAATTCCTTCGACCGCTGCGTGGCCGCGGCGATGGCGCGGATCATGAGTTCGCGCAGGCCCGGCTCGCCCATCAGCACACTGAGCGCGGCGGCCGTGGTGCCGCCGGGCGAGGTGACGTTCTGGCGCAGGGCGCTGGACGGCAGCTCCGACTGGTGCAGCAGCTCGCCGGAGCCGGCGACGGTCTCGCGGGCGAGCTTGGTCGCCAGCGCCTCCGGCAATCCCGCTTCGACGCCGGCGCGGGCGAGCTCTTCGGCGAGCAGGAACACATAGGCCGGGCCCGAGCCGGACACGGCGGTGACCGCGTCCATCAATCCTTCGTCCTCTACCCATTCGACCGAGCCGGTGGCGCGCAGCAGCGCATCCGCCACCGCGCGCTGCGCGGCGCTGACGTTGTTCGCGGCAACAGCGACGGTGATGCCGCGGCCGATCGCTGCCGGCGTGTTCGGCATCGCGCGCACCACGGCGCCGCCACAGACCTCTTGGAGCGAGGCGATCGTGGTGCCCGCCATGATCGAGACCACCGACGTCTTGTCCGAGACGAACGGCTTCAGCCTGGCGCCGGCCTCGCGGAACATCTGCGGCTTCACCGCCACGACCAGCGTCTCGACGGCGCCGGCGGCGCTCACATCAGGATTGAGCACGACGCCCTTGGCGGCCAGCGCGGAGATCTCGGGCGCAATGTGCGGCTCGATCACCGCGACGCGGCGCGGATCGAGTCCGCCCGAAAGCCATCCGGTCAGCATCGCGCCGCCCATCTTGCCGGCGCCGGCAAGCAGGATTGTGCCGGTGACGTTTTGAAGAGGGTTGTTTGCCATCGCCGTTGCCACGCGTTTGCTGTCATCCCCGCCTAGTGCGCAATTGCGCACGGGGGGCGGGGATCCCTGCGCGAGCGATTGCTCGTCGCATAACCACAAGGCGGTTCTAGTGGATCGAGGTGTCGGCAACAAGCCGCGTGCCACAAGTGGCCATCACGCGGTATGGATCCCGGATCGGCGCGCGCTTTGGGCGCGCTTGTCCGGGATGACGTGGGGAGGGAGCTGCCGCCCTCGCGCCTTGGGAGGCCCTACGCCTCGCCCACCGTATCGAACATTGCCGCGTCCATCGCCTCCGCCGTGCTCTTGCCGGCCCACACCACGAACTGGAACGCGGGGAAGTAGCGCTCGCAGGCATGAATGGCGCCGGCAAGCATGACCTCGCATTGCGCCGGCGAGGCGGTGAGGCCCCCCGGCAGCACCAGGGCCTGGCGGTGCATCACCATGCCGGTGGTGGTCCACAGGTCGAAATGGCCGACCCACAGCTGTTCGTTCACGGCGGCAACGAGCCGCTGCACCTCGCCGCGGCGCGCGGGCGGAATCTTCATGTCGAAGGCGCAGGCCAGATGCAGCGCCTCGATCTCGCCCATCCAGGTGAAGGAGAGCTGGTAGTCGGTCCATTGTCCCTTGGAGACAATCGTGAGCTCGTCCTCGCCGGAGCGTTCGAACGGCCAGTTGTTGCTGGCGGCGATGTCCTCGACCACCGCGAGCGGATGGTTTCTGGAATCGATAGTGCCTTCGAGCAGGGACATGCCGTCTCGACCTCTTGCCTTCTTGTTGTCTTTGATACGCACGCGGTTGGGCCCGGCGCGCACTCCCTAAACGTCGCTGCGGCGTCCCTCGGATCAGCCTTTGCAATCCCCTCGGAGTCGCTGTTGCGATCCCTCGGATCAGCGCAGGCCTGTCGCGGATCAAGTGATGTGATTTGCGGAATCTGCGCAACGGGGTCGCGAGTCCGTCCACAAGCCAGGACTCGTTCGTCCACAGCTCATCTCCGCCACAATTCTTAACGGACGAGAACAAACCGGAATCGGATTCGGCAAAAAAGCTCGCCGCAAATTCCGTGAGGCGAGGGCCGGACCGCCGTGCGGGCATGGGACCATGCGCTTGGCCCATGCGGAACATGCTTGCCGCGACTGCCCGGCGGCGGCATATTTCCTGATAGGCCGTTCATCCCGGACGGCCGATGTTCTCAGGGCGGGGTGAAAGTCCCCACCGGCGGTAAGGGCCGAACGGCCCAAGCCCGCGAGCGCCTTCCGCGAGGGCTATCCCGAACGGAAGGGTCAGCAGATTCGGTGCAACTCCGAAGCCGACGGTTAAAGTCCGGATGAAAGAGAACGGTCGCTGGCAGACGCATCGAGACGATGCGGCTGTTTGTCGTTCCGTGTGCCCTGATTCTGGTCCTTAAACCGAGGAAAGCCATGAATCAGATGCTGCAAGACCCCCAAACCGAAACGTCCCAAACGCCGCCGCCGGTTCCCGTGGATCCGGCCCCTGCGCATCCGCGCTTCGCGAAGCCGCAGCGGGTGGCCTTCGTGCAGGCCTGCTGGCACCGCGACGTGGTCGCGGAAGCCCGCATCGCCTTCATGAAGGAGGCGGAAGCCCGCCACCTCACCCATGTCGACGTGTTCGAGGTGCCGGGCTCGTTCGAGATCCCGCTGCACGCGCAGGTCCTCGCCAAGACGCGGCGCTACACCGCGATCGTCGCGGCCGGTCTCGTCGTCGACGGCGGCATCTACCGCCACGAATTCGTCGCCGACACCGTGATCAAGGCGCTAATGGACGTGCAGCTGCGGACGGAGGTGCCGGTGTTCTCGGCCGTGCTGACGCCGCAGCAATTCCACGAGACCGAGGTGCACTACGATTTCTTCCGCAAGCACTTTGCGATCAAGGGCGTCGAAGTCGCGACCGCCTGCGCGGAGACGTTGCACGGCCTGGAGCGCCTGCGCGGCCAGGTCGCGGCGGGGATCGTGGGGTAGGCAATGGTCATTCCGGGGCGCGCGCAGCGCGAGCCCGGAATCCATTGATCGACACGGATTGCTGCAAGATGGATTCCGGGTTCGGCGGTGACGCGCCGCCCGGAATGACGGTGCTAGATCAAATCAGTCGAACAGGCTCGACACCGATTCTTCCGCCGCCGTGCGCGCGATCGCATCCGAGATCAGGCTGGCGATCGGCAGGGTGCGGATGTTCGGCGCCTTGGTCACCGCGTCGGTCGGCAGGATCGAATCGGTGATCACCAGCTCCTTCAGCCTGGAGCCGGCGATGCGCGCCGCCGCGCCGCCGGAGAGCACGCCGTGGGTGATGTAGGCGTAGACGTCCTTGGCGCCCTTGGCGAGCAGCGCATCGGCCGCGTTCACCAGCGTGCCGCCGGAATCGACGATGTCGTCGACGAGGATGCAGGTGTGGCCGGAGACGTCGCCGATCACGTTCATGACCTCGGATTCACCCGGGCGCTCGCGGCGCTTGTCGACGATCGCGAGCGGGGTGTTGATGCGCTTGGCGAGGCCGCGCGCGCGGGCGACGCCGCCGACGTCGGGCGAGACCACCATCGTCTTGGTCAGGTCGAACTTGTCCTTGATGTCGCGCACCATCAGCGGCGCGGCGAACAGGTTGTCGGTCGGGATGTCGAAGAAGCCCTGGATCTGGCCGGCATGCAGGTCGAGCGTCATGACGCGGTCGACGCCGGCCTGCGTGATCATGTTGGCGACGAGCTTGGCCGAGATCGGCGTGCGCGAGCCTGATTTACGGTCCTGCCTTGCGTAGCCGAAATAGGGCAGCACTGCGGTGATGCGGCGCGCCGAGGAGCGGCGCAGCGCGTCGGTGATGATGAGCAATTCCATCAGATGGTCGTTGGCGGGGAACGAGGTCGACTGGATGACGAAGGCATCCGAGCCGCGGACGTTCTCCTGGATCTCGACGAAGATCTCCATGTCGGCGAAGCGCCGCACCACCGCCTTGGTCAGCGGCAGGTCGAGCCCTTGCGCGATCGCCTGGGCGAGGGCCGGATTGGAGTTGCCGGCGACGAGCTTGATGGAGCCGTTTTTGGCCGACATGGACGCTTCCTCCCGCGCTTTGCTGGATACGACCTTCAACATCTGAGAATACCCGCTGGCAGCACGGTTACGACGGGCGAGGAAATATCAGGCGGAAGGCCGCAATGGCAACCCGGGATGCTACGTTTTCCCTTCGAAAATCCTGAGTCGGGCCAACGGCTTGGCCGCAAGTTGAGGCCGTGGTTTAGCGGGGGTTATTGCTCGGCATAGCCGAGCGCTGATGCCGGCATGTCCTGCGCGGGAGCGTCCTTGACGACGCTGGCCACCGCCGGTCCCCGCAATGCCGGAGCCGCGCCGGGTGCATCCGGCGTTCCGTTGATCATGTTGGAAAGTCCGCTGAATCCGGCCTGGGCGATCTTCCGCAGCACGAGGTCGTCGGCAGCCGACCACGCGTCGCGCCCGCCCTTGGCCGAGGTCGGTTCCTCGCCGGAGAGACGCAGCGCGCGCTGCTGGTTGGCGTCGTAGACGTCCCAGACCCAGGCGATCACGGTCTTGCCGCGCACCACCTGGGCGGAGAGGTAGCTGCGCACGCGATAGGCAGCCGTACCTTCGCGGGAGACCACGGACAGGCTGCGCAGCTTGGATTCGCTGTCGAGCACGCCGACCATGCGGTCGAACACTTGCGGAGGTGGCCCGTCGATCGATTCGAAGGCGATAGTGGCCCCGCTGCCGGCGCTCGGCGCCATCGCATAGGAATTGGCGGCACTGCCGCCGCCGCCGGCGCAGCCGCCCAGCGCGGCCGCCGCCACCAGCAGCATGACCGCCAGCACGCGCGAACCCGCGCGGCGGAAGATGAATGACGCGTCCCTCATTATGGAAGGCAGCGATATCGTTAAAATCGATTAAGGTCTAGGGCAGGCGCGACACATCCCCACTGTCATTCCGGGGGCGATGCGCAAGCATCGAACCCGGAATCCATTTCGCCGCGTGAATTGCCGCACGATGGATTCCGGGTTCTCGCTTCGCGAGCCCCGGAATGACACGGGGTTGCCCCTGTGTTCACCCATCCAGCGCAATCGCGTGAACGTGACGGCCGTAATCCGGCTCCTTGCGATGGACCGAACGCCGATAGCTGAAGAAGCGCTCGTCGGCGTAAGTATCGAGGCCGAGATCGTCGATCATCAGGATGCCTGCGGCCTCGAGCCGCTTGCGGATGTAGCCGGCGAGATCGAACATCGCGTGGCCCTCGCGCACCGAGGGGATGAAGAACACAGTGTTCTCGGCATCCTGTTCGATGAAGCGCGCGACGAACTCGTTGCCGACCTCGTAGCTGTCCTGGCGGATCAAGGGGCCGATCGCGGCGATGATGCCGCCGCGCGTGGCGCCGAGCTGCTCCATCGCCGCGATGGTGGAATCCAGCACGCCCGTCAGTGCGCCCTTCCACCCCGCATGCGCGCCACCGATCACGCGCGCCTGGGGATCGACGAACAGCACCGGCCCGCAATCGGCGGTGGAGACGCCGAGCGCGATGCCTGGCGTCTTCGTCACCAGCGCATCGCCCTTCGGCCGTGGCCCGCTCGGCCACGGTGCCTCGGCAACCAGCACGTCGGGCGAATGGATCTGGTGCAGGCTGAGGAAGCGCTCGGGCGCAACGCCGACATGCTCGGCCATGCGGCGCCGGTTCTCGGCGACCAGGGTCTGATCGTCGTTGGAGCCGAGCCCGCCGTTCAGCGCGGAATAAATGCCGCCGGAGACGCCGCCTTCGCGGGTGAAGAAGGCATGGCGCAGGCCGGGCACGGCCGACAGCAGCGACGAAGCTATCGTCATGAGGCCTCTCCTGTCTGTTCGAGATCGCTGAGGCCGGCAAGGCTTGCCAGCCGCGGCTCCGAGATGCCGAGCACCTTGAACATCGAGCCCATGCCGCCACGCCCGGTATCGGTCAGGCGCTTGAGCGCCACCGAAATGTCGGTGGCGACGTCGGGCGCTGCTTTCTGCATCAAGGCGGCGGCGCGGGTGTCGATGCCGATCCGCTTGAGGAAGTCGCCTTGCGTGACCGGCCCATGCACGCGCGCGCCGACGTCCTCGGCCGCGCGCGCCAGCGCCTGGAAGTCGACATGGGCGGTGACGTCGGCCTGGCCCGGCGCCTTCAAGGGATCGGCGAAGGTGTGGCGCGCAATCGCCTGGAACGTGTCGCCGGCGTCGCTGCGGAGGTGGCCGTAATCGATGATCAGCGCCGCGCCGTCCTGGTCGCGCACGCGCGTGGCAAGCTTCATGATCTCGCCGTCGGGGCGCCACTCGAACACGGCGCCGATGGGGGCGGCGCGCACCAGGGGCGGCAACAGCACGTCGAAGCGAGGCGTCGGCTCCGGCGCCGCGCCGAACTGAAGCTTGCCGTTGGGATCGATCTCGATCACGCGCTCGTGCCAGCCGTTCTCGAGCCGGACCATCTGGTGGATCGGCAGCACGTCGAAATATTCGTTGGCGAGGATGATGCTGGGGCCCTCCGGCACCTCGTCGATGCTGTCGTGCCAGGCGATGTTGCGCACGTTGGCGAGCGTCGCGCTCTGCCGGTCCCGCAACACGGGATTGACCTCGACCATGTGGATGTGGAGCGCCTGGTAGAGCGGGGGCAGCACGCGGAGCGCGCGCAGCGCATCCGCCATCATGGTGCCGCGGCCGGGGCCGAGCTCGATCAGCCGAAGGAACTGCGGCGAGCCCATCTGCTTCCAGACCGAGGCGGTCCACAACCCCAACAGCTCGCCGAACATCTGGCTGACTTCGGGCGCCGTGGTGAAGTCGCCCTCGCGCCCGAGCGGATCGCGCGAGACGTAATAGCCGTAGCGCGGATGCATCAGGCACAGTTCCATGTACCGCCAGACCGGCATCGGCCCGGAAGATTTGATCAGCGCCTTGATCTCGTTGAGCAGCGGCTGGTCGGTCACGGCGATCTTCTCGAAATGAATTAACGAATGGCCTGGACGGGCGTCGGCGCACCGCGCCTCACTGCCAATACAATAAGAATGAGGCCGACGATAAGCATCGGGATCGACAGCAGCATGCCCATGGTTAATCCGCCCCAGAGAAAACCGAGCTGCGCGTCCGGCTCGCGGAAATGCTCGCCGGCGATGCGGGCCAGGCCATAGACCAGGATGAAGGCGCCGAGGATCATGCCGGGGCGCTTCAAGGCACCGAACCGGATCATGATCGCGAGCACCGTGAACAGCAGGATGCCCTCCATGCCGGCTTGGTAGAGCTGGCTCGGATGCCGCGGCAACTGCGTCGGATCGTTGGGGAAGATGATCGCCCAGGGCAGGGTCGGGTCGGTGGCGCGGCCCCACAATTCGCCGTTGATGAAATTGGCGATGCGTCCGAGCAACAGCCCGACCGGGGCGACCGCGGTGGTGATGTCGCCGAGCGACAGGATCGAGATGCCATTGCGCCAGGCGAACCACATCACCGCGACGACGCAGCCGAGGAAGCCGCCGTGGAACGACATCCCGCCCTCCCACAACTTAAAGATCGCGGCGGGATGATCGATGAAGAAGGGCAGGTTGTAGAACAGCACGTAGCCGGCGCGGCCCCCCACGATGATGCCGAGCGTGACCCACAGGATGAAGTCGTCGATCTGAAGCAGCGAGATCGGCGCGGGTCCGCCCCACAGGCGTTCGCTCTTCAGCAGCGCGCGGGCATAAAGCCAGCCGAACACGATGCCGCAGATATAGGCCAAGGCATACCATTTGATCGCGAACGGACCGATCTCGAGCGCGATCGGGTTGAAGGCGGGGAAGTCGATGAGCAGAAACGGCATCGCGCCTTCTGTGTCCAAGCGGGATCGCGGCGGTCGGCGCCGGCAGACGCCCCGTGATTCCTCTTATGCAGGGACGTTGAATACGATTGCAAGGAAACCGGCGCATGACAAGGATACCGCCGCTTCGCCCTTGAACCGGCCCCGTCGGATTGCCATTGTCATTCTGCGTGTTCGCGCAAAGTTTATCGGAGGCCCACAATGACCCAGACCAACAACCGGTTTTTCGACGAGATCGGCCGCCTGATGAACGACGCCGCCGGTGCTGCCCAGGGCGTCAAGCGCGAGTTCGACTCCGTGATGCGCAGCCAGGCCGAAAAATTCCTGCGCGACATGGACCTCGTCAAGCGCGAGGAGTTCGAGGCGGTCAAGGACATGGCGCGCCTGGCACGCGAGGAGAACGAAGCCCTGAAGGCGCGGATCGCAGCCCTGGAGGCGAGGCTCGGGGGGACCCCGACGTCGTAAAGCGCAGTCTCTCTGACCAACCCCCTCCAAGGGAGGGTGCCAGCCCATTCTCCTTGTCATTTCCGCAGCTTCCGGGTAAAAGCCCGCCACGTCCGCGGCCCCCGCACCCCTGGAGGCTTGCTGTGGACTATGCCATGGGCCGCCTTGCGGCCCATTAACTTTTGCAAAAACAAGGACTTAACGACATGGCGACGACCGTCAAGGAATTGAAGGCGACCGCACGTCCGAAGAGCGGCAAGGGGGCCGCCCGGGCTGAGCGTCGCGCCGGGCGAGTGCCCGGAGTGATCTACGGCAACAACCAGCCCCCGCTGACGATCTCGATCGAGGATCGTGAACTGCGCCAGCGCATCCTTGCCGGCCGGTTCCTGACCACGCTGGTCGACATCGACCTCGAGGGCAAGAAGCACCGCGTCATTCCGCGCGACTATCACCTCGATCCGGTCAAGGACTTCCCGATCCATGTCGACTTCATGCGGCTGGGCGAAGGCGCCACCATCCGCATCAGCGTTCCCCTGCACGTGGTGAAGGCCGAAACCTCTCCGGGCGTGAAGCGCGGCGGTACCGTCAACATCGTCGCCCACGCGATCGAGCTCGAATGCGGCGTCGAGAGCATCCCGCAATATATCGAGGCCGATGTCGGCTCGCTCGAGATCGGTCACTCCCTGCATCTGGCCGACGTCAAGCTACCGGCCGGCGTCAAGGCGCTGACCCGCGAGGACGCGACCCTCGTCACCATCGTGCCGCCGTCCGGTTACGCCGAAGAGCAGAAGGCCGCTGCTGCGGCTGCCGCTGCTGGTGCGGCCCCGGGCGCTGCGGCTGCTCCGGCCGCTGGTGCTGCGGCTCCGGCTGCTGCTGCTCCTGCTGCTGCCAAGGCTCCCGCCGGCGGCGACAAGAAGAAGTAATCTCTCGAAGCTGGCGCGCGGTCCTTGACCGCGCGCCGAGCGGGGGGCGCGCCGCGTCATGCGACTCTTTGTTGGGCTCGGCAATCCCGGCGCGAAATACGCACGTAACCGGCACAATATCGGCTTCATGGCCGTCGACGAGATCGCGCGGCGTCATGGTTTTGCGCCGTGGCGCCGCCGCTTTCAGGGCGAGACCTCGGAAGGTGCGCTCGGCACCGAGCGCGTGATCCTGCTCAAGCCCACGACCTACATGAACGAGTCCGGACGCAGCGTTCAGGAAGCGGCGAGCTTCTTCAAGATCGCGACCAGCGACACCACCGTGTTCCACGACGAGCTCGAGCTGCCGCCAGGCAAGGTGCGGGTGAAGATCGGCGGCGGCATTGCCGGCCACAACGGCCTGCGCTCGATCTCGGCGCATATCGGCAACGATTATCGCCGCGTGCGCCTCGGCATCGGTCATCCCGGCGTCAAGGAGCTGGTGCACGGCCATGTGCTGTCGGACTTCGCCAAGGCCGACAACGAATGGGTGACGACGCTCTGCGACGCGGTGGCCGAGCACGCCGCACTGCTTGCCAAGGGCACGGACGCAACCTTCGCCAACAGGGTGCATCTGGCCATGCAGGCGAAGGGGTTTTTGACCAAGGACGAGAACGGCAAGGAATAGCACCTGTCATCGCCGGACTTGATCCGGCGAACCATCCTTCGAAGACGATGGATGCGCGGATCAAGCCCGCGCATGACGAGTTCGAAAGACATTTGCGCGCGAAGCGCGGAGGCCAGGACCACCATGGGATTCAAATGCGGGATCGTCGGATTGCCCAATGTCGGCAAGTCGACCTTGTTCAATGCGCTGACCGAGACGGCCGCGGCGCAGGCCGCGAACTATCCGTTCTGCACCATCGAGCCGAATGTCGGCGAGGTCGCCGTGCCCGATCCCAGGCTCGACAAGCTCGCGGCCATCGCCAAGTCGGGCCAGATCATCCCGACCCGGCTGACCTTCGTCGACATCGCCGGCCTCGTGCGCGGCGCCTCCAAGGGCGAAGGCCTCGGCAACCAGTTCCTCGCCAATATCCGCGAGGTCGACGCCATCGCGCATGTGGTTCGCTGCTTTGAAGATTCCGACATCACCCATGTCGAAGGCAAGATCGCCCCGCTCGCGGACATCGAGACCATCGAGACCGAGCTGATGCTCGCCGACCTAGACAGCCTCGAGAAGCGCGTCGACAATCTCACCAAGAAGGCCAAGGGCAACGACAAGGACGCCAAGGAGCAGCTCGATCTCGTCAACCGCACCCTGGTGCTCTTGCGCGAAGGCAAGCCCGCGCGCCTCGTCGAGCGCAAGGCGGAGGAGGAGCGGGCCTTCTCGATGCTCGGCCTGCTGTCGTCCAAGCCCGTGCTCTATGTCTGCAACGTCGAGGAAGGCTCGGCCGCGACCGGCAACGCCTTCTCCAAGGCGGTCGAGGAGCAGGCGGCGAAGGAGGGCGCAGTTGCCGTCGTCATCTCCGCCAAGATCGAATCCGAGATCGCGACCATCTCGCGTGACGAGCGCGCGGACTTCCTGGAGACTTTGGGCCTCGAAGAAGCCGGCCTCGACCGCCTGATCCGTGCCGGCTACACCCTGCTCGACCTCATCACATATTTCACGGTGGGCCCGAAGGAAGCGCGCGCCTGGACCATCCATCGCGGCACCAAGGCGCCGGCGGCGGCCGGTGTGATCCACACCGATTTTGAGAAGGGTTTTATCCGCGCCGAGACCATCGCGTATGACGATTACGTCGCGCTCGGCGGCGAAGCCGGTGCCCGCGATGCCGGCAAGCTCCGCCTCGAAGGCAAGGACTACGTCGTCGCCGATGGCGACGTGATGCATTTCAGGTTTAATACGTAGGCGCTGGTCATTCCGGGGCGCGCGAAGCGCGAGCCCGGAATCCATCTATACGCTTGTTCTGTGGCTCAATGGATTCCGGGCTCGCCTCTTCGAGGCGCCCCGGAATGACGGGCTACCGCATCCCTGATCCCTGGTCCCGGATCGCGCCGAGATGCTCGTTGATGCGGAAGACGATCAGGATCAGCTCCGCGACGATGCGCGAGAACACGATGCCGACCACGACGCTGGCGATCGACGACAGCAGCACCAGGAAGCCGCCGAACGGGCTGATCGCCATCGCAGCCAACCCTGAGAAGATGCCGGAGAGCCCGAACAGGCAGATCAGCGCGATCACCAGCCAGTAGAAGGTCTTGATGATCGTCGGCGTGATGAAGCGGTCCCACTGGAACAGGTCGCTGAATGAGAACATTGCTCTCCCCAAGGCAAATCGCAAGGCAAATCGGGACTTCAAATCGGGCTTCGGCCGTCGATCGATCCGACTCAAATCAACGCCGATCTCAAGTATGTAGCACGAGCCATGCGGGCCGGCGGGTTGAGATTGCCGCAAAGTGCGGCCACAATCTGTCATTCCCGCAAAGCTTTCCCGAGATGACCCTGACCTTCGAAGATTTCCCGCCTGGCCGGTTCGGAACGTTCGGCCCGCGCCACGTCACCCGCGACGAGATATTGGCCTTTGCCGCCGAGTTCGATCCGCAGCCGATGCACCTCGACGAGGCGGCAGCAGCTGAGAGCATGCTGCGCGGCCTGTCCGGTTCGGGCTGGCACCTGTGCTCGCTGATGATGCGGATGATGGCCGACGGCTTCATCACCCGCGCCGCGTCGCTGGGATCTCCCGGCGTCGACGAGGTGCGCTGGCTGTCGCCGCTGCGGCCTGGCGACGATCTCACGCTCGACGTCGATGTCCTGGAAGCGCGGGCCTCGAAGAGCCGACCTGAGCTCGGCATCGTCAAGTTCAAATGCACCGCGCGCAATGCGGCGGGGCAGGCGCTCGCCGAGATGATCTCGCCGATCCTGATCAAGCGGCGCGAGGGAGCGGCCTGATGCGGTTCTTCGACGACATCGCGATCGGTCAGCGCCGCGAGATCGGCGCCTATACGTTCACGGCGGAAAAGATCAAGACCTTCGCCGCCAAGTTCGATCCGCAACGCTTTCACCTCGACGAGGAGGAGGGCAAGAACTCGCTGTTCGGCGGGCTCGCGGCCTCGGGCTGGCATGTCGGCTCGGCCTGCATGAGCCTGCTTGTCGCCGACGGCCAGCGTCTGGCTCGCGAGGCCGCCTCGCGCGGCGAGGAGGTCGCCGTGTGGGGCCCGTCGCCGGGTTTTCGCGACCTGCGCTGGATCAGGCCGGTGCTCGCCGGCGACACCGTCTCTTACGTCAACGTCGTCATCGACAAGCGCACCTCGGCCTCCCGTCCCGGCTGGGGCATTTTGACGGCCCGCACCACCGGCACCAACCAGCGCGGCGAGGAGGTCTATTCCATCACCGCCTCCGCCTTCGTGCCGCTGCGCAAGGGCGGTTAGATCTGTTCCAAGATGAACGGGCAAATGAGTGCGCGAGTGTTGCCCGCGCGCTATGGACGCGATTCCGGGTGGCTGCCATAAGCCTGCGCAACATGGTTACGGCGAAGCAGTTTCGCGGAACCAGTCAGTTGCTAACTAATTATGAACCTGTCGCTGTCTATTTGAAACGAATAGGCAGACGACAGGGGACGAGGACCATGGCTGATCGCGGCGCACTCAAATTTGTTGGATTCATCTTCGCGACCGCGACGCTGGCCGTGATGCTGGTCGCGGGCATGGTGGCGAAGGGCTACGCCGATGGCGCCTACACGCTGGAAGCCTCGACCGCGGAAGCGGCCCGGTAAGAATTCGTTAACGATCGCGGCCGGCATCCGGCCGCAGCTCAGCGGCTATAGACGAACGCCAGGATGGCGATCGCAACCGCCAGCAGCCCGACAAAGCGCAGCATGATCGTGCCGAATTGATTCGGCGCGGGCCGCAACGGGATCGGGTCCGTGGTGTCGGGCCGAATGCTTTCCATCTGAAATGTCCCCTGAGCCCGGCCGTAGCTGCACGGGCGCTTGGCGTTGGTCGCCGGGGTGGGCCGGAGGGTTCAATGGTGGCCGTTGGCCGCGCCACATTCTCCGCTGTCATGCCCCGGCTTGTCCGGGGCATCCAGTACGCCGCGGCCTATCGATTCAATCACCGGCGCTGGTGGAATACTGGATCACCCGCCCCTGTGCGCAATTGCGCACTAGGCGGGTGATGACACCTGTGTTGGAGAAACGGCTGCGTGACCCACCAACAAATCAAAACCGCCGCGCTCCCTTCCGGAACGCGGCGGCCAATGATGCGTTCGTGCCGGCGATCAGCTGTTGCGCAGGCCGTCGGCGGCGCGCTTCCACTGCGCGACGTTGTCGGCGATCATGCGGGTCGATTTCATCGCGGCCTGGCTGAGCTGGGCGTAGCCGGAGATCTCGCGCTGGACGCGCTGGCCTTCGGCGTGGAGCAGGTCGCGCAGGCTCTCAAGCTCGGAGATCAAATTCTCGATCTCGGCGAGCGAGGTTCCGGCGACGCGCTGGATCAGCGAGTTGACGTTGTTGACGGTGGCTTCCGCGCTCGGGTCGAGCGGCGGCGCGTCGGCGGTTGTCGCGGCCGGACGGCGCAGATAGGCGATGTCGTTGCGGACGAAGTCGCGGATGCCGGCTTCGACCTCGGTCACGGCGGCGAGGTTGGTGTCGACCGTCTCGGTCTCGGTGGCTTCGATCTTTTCGGGACGCATGGCGTTCATCGTTATTCCCCTGTTCGCGTTGAGCGCAGCGCGAGTGTCCCCCGCACGACGACGTCTGTGAGGCAGGCTGCATCAGGGCGTCCGATTTTGACCGCAAATGGGCCAAGATGCGGCAAGGCCGGACCATTCGGGGGTTTTGCCGTGGCGTATGGTTAGGGAAGGGTGAATGCTGTCCTGGTGATGGCCTTCTCCCCGCAGGCGGGGAGAGGCGCTGGGCTCACCAGCTCTTCTTGAAGCCCGCCGTCACGCTCTTGTTCAGCGTGCCTTGCGGGGTTTCACCGACCGAGCCGGATACGGTGACGTTGTCGAACAGCTTCTGCTCGGCGCCGAGCTTGCGCAGCCATTTGTCGTCGGTGGTCGACAGCGTCTGGCCGGCAACGATGCTGGTGCCGGTGTCGGTCACGGTGACCTTGGCGCTCTGGTCGGTCTCGTAATTGCGCGTGACGTGGCCGCCGATGCCGGGGACCGCTGTGGTGCCGTGCTGGTTGACGCTGTAGCCGTTCTGCAGCGTCAGCGAGGTATCGCCCGACAGCGGCACCGATTTGGTCAGTGACGCCCCGATCTTGCTGTGCTCGGCGCCGGGATCGACCCTGGCTTCCACCGCGGTCTTGTCCCAGATCGCGCCCGCGCCCGGCGCGGTTGCCGTCGCCCAGGCGCTGCCCGAGGATTGCGGCAGGTTGCCGCCGTTGGTGGCCTTCTGCGCCAGCAGCTCGGACATCGTCCTGGGCTCGCTCGCCAGCGTCATGTCGGCGCCGACTCGGGTATCCCAGAACGAGGACACCGATTGCTTCACGGTCACCGCCGAGGAGCCGTTGGCATTGGGATTCGACGTCCAGTCGAGGCCTTCCCTGGCGGCGGCCTGCGCGCGCTTCTTGGCGGCCATCGGGTCGATGCCGGTCCCGGCATCGACCGCGATCTGGCTCCAGTCGAGCTTGTCGACGTCGATGCCCTTCATGATGTCGGGATCATTGACGTCGGGGGCTTCGGCCGCCTCGGCCTCGTCGTCGGATGCGGGTGCGGAGAAGGGCGGAATGATCTGTGCCTGTAACGTTAGCACCGAGCCCAAGATGAATGCGGCCGCCAGCAACGGCAGCCTGGTCCAGCCAAACCCTGTCGAGAATTCCATCGTCCTGCCCACGAACCCCAGCGCATGCTGTCCGCCTCACTATAGCGGTCGCAATGACCATGCGCCATTCCGGCGCCGAAAGTGCCGATTTATCGTTGCGGAATTGTGGCCGTTCGCAAGGGGAGGCGAACCAACGGGCCGCGCGAAAGGCGCGCGCCCGATGACAGGTTCGTGATGCGACGGCATCCGGCGGGGCTGGAGGCCAGGACGTCGCGATCGCCTCGTCATCGGTCCCGAACAGCGGGGCCCGTTGGCGTCCCCCCTAAAGCGCGATGATCATCATCGCGCCTCAGGTTGTTGTTTGCGCATGATCTTCTCGGAAAACCGCTTCGTACTTTGCGCTAACGCGGCCCTTCAGGTCCGGATCATGCGTTAGCCGACGCTGGTCATCTTCGGCAGATGAATGGCGCGGCCGAGTGCCTGCTCGACCAGGTCGAAGGTGTCGATCAGCACCCGCATGCTGATCAGCTTGCCGGCCTTGAACTGGGCGAACTGCGCCACGCGCAGGCTGATCGGCTTGTTGGAATCCAGCGCCGTCAGCGAATAGCGCACCATCGAGGCGGCGGAATCGACGCCCAGCATGATGCTCTCGCGGTCGAAGCGGCGGACCTGGAAATTGTCGGCGAGCTGGCGGATGACGTCGAGCACGGCATCCTTGCCCTGGCGCGCGCCGAGGAACGGAAACATGTCGATCGGGCCGTAGAGCGCCCACTCGACGTCCTCGTCGATCAAGGCCTCGATATCCCTAAAATGCCGGTCGTTGATCGCGCGGTGCAACGCACGCGAGAAACGCCAGAGGCTGTGCTCTGTCATTTGGGGCAGTCCTGAAGCTGGCTTTACGGAAAAAAACGGCAAACAACCCCATGCGCACCAAGGCGCCAGGGCTCAACTCATTTGTATACGAACAAATTAGCAGATTTCGGCCAAAACGCAATTCACGTTTTCGCAATGCACACTTGAACGGGTTTTGTGAGATTTACAATACAACCCCGTAATTGTCCGGGTCCCGGCGCTCAGTCCGCCCCGGCAATCAGCGGCCCGATCTCCCGTTCCAGCACCTGCTGCACCAGGTCGTAGGAATCGATGATCTCGCGCATCTCCGCCACCAGTCCGCCGCGAAACGTGTAGAACACCGCCATGTCGAACTGCACGATGCGGTCGTTGCTGCGCTTCTTGAAAAAAGCGTGCATGTAGGTCGCGACGGCCTCGCCCTCGGCGACGATATGCGGCGTCTTGTAACGAATCTCCGAATAGCGCGACCAGACCGTCTGCCACAGCTCGCGCAGCTCCTGCTTGCCGTGGCGCGGCACCAGATGTGGCAGCACGTCAATCGGGGCGTGGGTGAGGAAATAGACGTCGTCGGTGCAGCTGGCCAGCGCCGTCTCGATATCGCCGCGCGCGAAGGCATCGAGCAGGTGCACGACGCGTTGGCGATTCAGCTGCTCCACCGTCATTCCCGCCTGTCCTTTGTTGGTCTTTTGGCGTTGCGCAAGCTTAACGCGTGGTCTCACGCATCCGCAATCCGCTAGATCACAGGGATGGTGCAGACGTTTTGACGTTCCACCGCAATGCCCGGTTCATGGGGTCACGTTAAGATTGAGTTGGCGCCGCAACTGCACGAATTCAGGGCGTCGTCGGCTGCCCTCCGCGCAAGCCGCATGGACGAACACGCAAAGTCGCATGCGGGGAACCATGGGTCTGCCCGCCGATCCGGTCCAGAGCTTCAGTGAAGGAAGGGGGAGGCGCCGCCCGCACCGCCGCTCACCGCGTGATCCATCTCACATCACCGCACCGGAGCCGCGACTACCGTCATCGGCATGTCATCAGGGAGACGTGCCATGGCCACCATCGCCGCCACGAGAAAGTCCCGCCTGCATAACGCGCTCGAAGGCCTCGCGCTGACCGCGGCCCTGCAGAGCTTCCCGACCTTCGCCACCGCGGCCTTCCTGCTCAAGCTCGTTGGCAACCACGACCTCGTCGGCGATCCCGGCGTCGCCATCTTCGTCGCCTTCGCCTCGTTCACCCACGCCCTGATCGCCGTGACCCTCGGCCCGAGCTTCCCGCACCTGTTCAAGACCGTCTACGAGCCGAAATTCTTCGAGGCCCATCTGTCGCTCTCCGACAAAATCACGGCCTGGCGCACCCAGCCCGTCGCCTCGCTGCAACTGGTGACGATCGTGCTGCTGCTGTCGGTGATGGCCGTGGTGACGGCGAGCGTGGGGTGAGGGGGGTAACCACGAACGTCACCGATAAACCTACGCGTCTACCTCTTCTTCCACCCACCCCTTCGTCCCGGCGCCCCACCGGTCGACTTCGGCGCCGGCCCGAACTCCGGTCCCGACTGCCGCGAATCCGTCGGCTGGATGATCCTGCTGGTGCTGCCGAACGGCTTTGACGGCAGCGCGCGGCTCTCGCGATAGGGCAACGACTCCGGGCCGTGCATCTCGTCGAGATGCGGCTTATGCACGCGGGAGCCCTTGCCGCCGCCGGCCTTGAGCGCAGTTGCGGCGCTCTTGTTCCTCATGGCGCTGACGGGCAGGTTCGCGGCATCGCCGTATTTCTTCGCTCCCGCATAAGCGCCGGCCTTGCCCGCGACGGTGCGCTGCTTGGCGGTTGGGTCGTCCACCACTGCAAGCTCGGTGGCGCGCAGGCGCTTGACCTCATCGCGCAGGCGCGCGGCTTCCTCGAAGTTCAGGTCGGCGGCGGCCTCGCGCATGCGGGTTTCGAGATCGGCGAGCACCGCCTCGAAATTGTGGCCGATCGAGATCACGTCGTCGGTCATGTCATGGCCGCCGACCTCGACCAGCACGTGGTCGCGCTCGTAGACCGAGTTGAGGATGTCGCCGATCTGCTTCTTCACGCTCTCCGGCGTGATGCCGTTGGCGTTGTTGTACTCGACCTGCTTCTCGCGGCGGCGGTTGGTCTCGGCGATGGCGCGCTCCATCGATCCGGTCATCTGGTCGGCATAGAGGATCACCTTGCCGTCGACGTTGCGCGCGGCGCGGCCGATGGTCTGGATCAGCGAGGTCTCGCTGCGCAGAAAACCTTCCTTGTCGGCGTCGAGGATCGCGACCAGCGCGCATTCGGGGATGTCGAGGCCTTCGCGCAAGAGATTGATGCCGACCAGTGCGTCGAAGGCACCGAGGCGCAAGTCGCGGATGATCTCGATGCGCTCGATGGTGTCGATGTCCGAGTGCATGTAGCGC
This sequence comes from Bradyrhizobium sp. BRP23, assembly GCF_020194135.1. Classification (NCBI taxonomy): domain Bacteria; kingdom Pseudomonadati; phylum Pseudomonadota; class Alphaproteobacteria; order Hyphomicrobiales; family Nitrobacteraceae; genus Bradyrhizobium; species Bradyrhizobium sp. BRP23. The sequence goes on from NZ_JADYVW010000005.1 coordinate 352,169, forward strand.
ACGCGGATGCCCTGCTCGTGCAGATATTCGGTGAGGTCCTCTGCCATGCGTTTTGTAAGGACCGTGATTAGCGAGCGATAGCCCGCTTGCGCGGTGGCGCGCACTTCGCCGACGAGATCGTCCACTTGCGTGCGGGCGGGGCGGATGTCGACGGGCGGATCGATCAGTCCGGTCGGGCGAATGACCTGCTCGACGAACACGCCGCCGCTCTCGTTCAGCTCCCAGCTGCCCGGCGTCGCCGAAACCGCGACGGTCTGCGGCCGCATCATGTCCCATTCCTCGAACCGGAGCGGGCGGTTGTCCATGCAGGAGGGCAGGCGGAAGCCGTATTCGGCCAGCGTCGCTTTGCGGCGGAAGTCGCCGCGGAACATGGCGCCGATCTGCGGGATGGTGACGTGGCTTTCGTCGGCGAAGATCAGCGCGTTGTCGGGCACGTATTCGAACAGCGTCGGCGGCGGCTCGCCGGGGCGGCGGCCGGTGAGGTAGCGCGAATAGTTCTCGATGCCGGCGCAGCTGCCCGTCGCCTCCATCATTTCGAGGTCGAAAGTGGTGCGCTGCTCCAGCCGCTGCGCTTCCAGCAGGCGGCCCTGGTTGTTGAGCTGGTCGAGCCGCTGCTTCAATTCGAACTTGATCGACTTGATCGCCTGCACCAGCGTCGGCCGCGGCGTCACATAGTGCGAGTTGGCGTACATCTTGATGAATTCGAGCTCGTCCTGCTTGTGGCCGGTGAGCGGATCGAACTCCTCGATGGTCTCGATGGTGTCGCCGAACAGGTTCACGCGCCAGGCGCGGTCTTCATAGTGCGCCGGGAAGATGTCGATGACGTCGCCGCGCACGCGAAACGTGCCGCGGGTGAAATCGGCCTGGGTGCGCTTGTACTGCAGCGCGACGAGGTCGGCGATGAGCTGGCGCTGGTCGATGCGCTCGCCCTTCTTCAGCGCGAAGGTCATCGCGGTGTAGGTCTCGACCGAGCCGATACCGTAGATGCAGGACACCGACGCGACGATGATGACGTCGTCGCGTTCGAGCAGCGCGCGCGTCGCCGAGTGTCGCATGCGGTCGATCTGCTCGTTGATCGAGGAATCCTTTTCGATGTACGTGTCCGTGCGGGGCACATACGCTTCCGGCTGGTAGTAGTCGTAATAGCTGACGAAATACTCGACCGCGTTGTCCGGAAAAAAGTTCTTGAACTCGCCATAGAGCTGGGCGGCCAGCGTCTTGTTCGGCGCCAGGATCAGGGCCGGGCGCTGCGTCGCCTCGATCACCTTGGCCATGGTGTAGGTCTTGCCGGAGCCGGTGACGCCCAGCAGCACCTGCGAACGGTCGTTGCGGTTGATGCCCTCGACCAGCTCGGCGATTGCGGTCGGCTGGTCGCCCTTCGGCTCGTAGGACGACTTGATCTCGAAGCGGACACCGCCTTCGGACTTCTCCGGGCGCGGCGGCCGGTGCGGCGTCCACACCTTCATGGAGCCGTCGCCCTTGCGGAACTCCGGCCGGCCCTCGCGGATCAGCGATTCCAGCGCATCCGCGGTGGCCTTGACGCCGAGCGCCTCCATCTTGGAACGCGGCGGGCGCGCCAGCGCTTCGGCATCGTCCTCCTCGGTGGGCAGGCCGAGCTGCCGCGCCAGTTCCGGATCGAGCGTCGGGATGGTGGCCGCAGTTCCGTAATTGGCCTGCGGTGCCTCCTCCAGCCCGGCCAGCTCACTGGACTGACGGGCGCCCGGCGGCTGCGGATTGGGCCGCAGCGGCATCGGCCGCGCCGCATCTTGCGGAAACTCCTTCGGCGTCGAAGCCCGCGCGCGATGCGCGGCGGCCTCGCCCCCGGCGCGGCGGTCGCGCGAATTGTCCGGCGGCGGCTGCAGGCCGGTGCCCGAGCCAAGTCCGGCATCGCCGCGATTGATCGCGGGATTCAGCAGTTCAGCCAGCGCCGGCCCGATCGGCTGCACGTCGGGGCGATGAGCTTTGGATTTGGGAGATTTGCCGGATTTTTCGGAGGATGCAGGTTTCTTCGCCATGAGGCGAATATGGGACGAGTCAGCCCCGCGATAAAGGGTGAATGGCCGTGGCCGTGCAGGCTGCTGACAGCAGGTTGGCAGCAGCCTTGCGGTTCACGCCGCCGGCCGCGGCCCCTCGTCGTCACCGGCCGCGACATTCGGCTCGAGGATGTCGAGATGAATGCCGCCGCAATCGGTGCAGCGCATGGTCCAGTACTCGCATCCGGCGCGGCCGCCGATCACACGGAGCACCGTGAGATCGCTGTCGCATTCCGGGCAGTTGGACAGCACTGCGCGGGCGTAGATCCGCGGCCGCGCTGCATCGGTTTCGATGATGGACATGACCGGTTCCCCCTTTTTTCGCCGCCCTGTCTCTGATCCGCCTGCGGACCGCCTATTCGTCGTCGCCGCCGGTCCGCAGCCGAAAACGATCGATGTGGTGCTTGGCATCGGCAATCGCGGCATCGCGATCGGGCCAGGCGAAGCCGACTTCCATGGCCGGAAACAGCACGCCGTCGATGGCCACCGGGCTGAGATCGGCCCGGCGGATCCGCGCGTGCCACAGCCCCTTGCCAGCTTCGAAGGATTCGATGTCAAAGCCGTCGTAGAGGGTCGTCATGAGTGTAGGTCCCACGTTTCTTTTCGGAGGGTCACGAGACCACGTCTGCGGATTTTGGGATGTGAAGCCGTTCACAAGCGGGCGGCTTTTTTGCCCGCCGGGCTTCAGTTCCGCGCTGCGGCGCGGCCGATCCGGCGCGGGCGGGCGGCGGGTTCCGATGCCGCCCGCATGATCCAGCGGCGGAAGGCGGCAAAGTCGCGCTGCTCGGTCTGGAAGCTGCGATAGAGCAGGTACCAGCGCATGCCCTTGGGCACTGACAGGTCGAACGGCGCCACCAGCCGGCCGGCCGCAAGATCGTCGTCGATATAGGGGCGGATGCCCATGGCGATGCCGAGCCCGTCGGCCGCGGCCTGCAGTGCCTGTCCGTAGAACTGGAATTCGGGCCCGCGCGCGTTGATCCTCGCCGTGCCCGCCGCCTTCAGCCAGATCGGCCAGTCCTCGGGTGAGTGCGCGACGCGGATCAGGCTCGGTCCTTTTAGGTCGCCCGGGCGCTTCAATCCGCCGGCAAGGCGCGGCACGCAGACGGGGGTGAGGTCGCCCGCGAACAGCGGCTCGGCGACGAGGCCGGGCCAGTCGCCGGTGCCGAGCTTGATGCCGCAGTTCCAGTCTTCGCCGAACGGCACCGCGGCGCCGCCGGTGGTGAAGCGCACCTCGATGTCTGGCTCCTCGCTGCGAAACTCCGACAGGCGCGGGATCAGCCAGCGCATCGCAAAGGTGTGGCCGACGCCGATGGTGAGCACGCGCACGCTGGCGGGCGCCGTCACCTGCGCCGTGAGGCTCGCCAGCGCATCGAAGATCGGGGTCAGCCCGCTTTGATAGGCGCGGCCCGCCTGCGTCAGCACGAGCCTGTTGGCCTTGCGCTCGAACAAGGCGACGCCGAGCCGCTCTTCGAGCAGGTGCACCATGCGGCTGACGGCGGCCGCCGATACGCTCAGCTCCAGCCCGGCCGCAGCAAAGCTGCCGGTCCGCGCCGCCGCCTCGAACGCCTTGATGCCGTTGAGAAACAGCAACCGCCGCAAATGACCCACCCTCAGGAAAGCTGATGCCAGGGCAAGATATCTCAGTTTGCGGAAGAGGCGCAAGCGAGGCACAAACATCAGCGCAATTCGAGCTGATTTGTTGAAGCAGGCGCGGTGCCTTCGCCTCTCCTCGCGGGGCGAGGGAGTGAAACAGTTTGCGTCCCTCACTCGCCCTCGGGAGATTCCTTTCGTGACGCCCATCATGATCGCTGCCCTTGGATTGCTGATGGTGGCCACGGCGTTCCTGTCGGGGCTGTTCGGCATGGCGGGCGGGCTGATCCTGATCGGCGTGCTGCTGGCACTGATGCCGCTGCCGACCGCCATGGTGCTGCATGCGGTCACGCAGATGGCTTCGAACAGCTGGCGCGCGTTCCTGTGGCGGGCGCACATCCGCTGGCGGCCGGTTGCGAACTATATGGTCGGCGCGGCCGTGGCGCTCGCGGCGTGGTCGCTGACCCGCTACGTGCCGGACAAGCCGGTCGCGCTGCTGCTGCTCGGCATCGCCCCGTTCATGGCGCGGCTTTTGCCGGCGAACATCAAGCCGGACCCTGATAGCCTCTGGCAGGGCACGGTCTACGGCACGATCTGCATGGGCCTGATGCTGATGACCGGCGTCTCCGGCCCGCTGCTCGACACCTTTTTCCTCGGCGGCGATTTCGGCCGGCGCGAGAAGGTTGCGACCAAGGCGATGTGCCAGGTCGTCAGCCATTTCACCAAGCTGATCTATTTCGGCGGCATCATCGACCAGGCCGCGGGCCTCGATCCCGTGCTCGCTGCCGTCGCCATCGCAGCCTCGATGCTCGGCACCACGCTGGCGCGGCGCATCCTCGAAGCCATGACCGACCAGCAGTTCATCGCCTGGTCCAACAAGCTGATCACCACCATCGCCTGCTACTACATCGTCCACGGCGGCTGGCTGTTGCTGCGTGCGCCGGTTCTGGCCGCCTTCGACAAGGGAGGTTTGCAATGAGCTGTAACGCCGATCCGCTGGTGCTGGACTTCGTCGAATGGGTCGCGCGCGAGCCGCGCGTCTACGCCGAGGTGCTCGCGACCTGGAAGACCTCGTGCCCGCGCCTCACCATCTGGGAGGACGCCGCCGAGCGCGGCTACGTCGCGCGCGAGACGATTGCCGGTCTCGGGCTGGTGATCGCGGTGACGGAAGGCGGCGAGAGGCTGTTGCGCGCGAACGGGCGGTGACGCGCACACCTCTCTCCACATCGTCATTGCGAGCGCCAGCGAAGCAATCCAGAATGTCTTTCGCGGAAGCAGCCTGGATTGCTTCGCTGCGCTCGCAATGACGGAGCACTGCTCAATGTCGCTCAAACTCTACGAACTCGTCGGCACCGATCCCGCGCGCCCCTTCAGCCCGTATTGCTGGCGCACCCGGATGGCGCTCGCGCACAAGGGCCTTGCGGCGGAATCGCTGCCCTGGCGCTTCACCGAGAAGAGCGCGATCGCGCCGCACGGCTCGGAGAAGGTCCCGGTGCTGTTGCATCATGACAAGCCGATCGTCGATTCCTGGACTATTGCGAACTATCTCGAGGACACTTTTCCGGATCGCCCGTCGCTGTTCGGCGGCGAGGGCGGCCGCGCGATGGCGCGCATGATCAATGCGTGGGGCGACATCGCCATCGTCGGCGGCATCTTTCCGCTCATCATCGCCGACATCCCGAACAATCTGAATGAGGTCGATGCCGCCTATTTCCGCAAGTCGCGCGAGGCGCGCTTCGGCGGCAAGACGCTCGAGGAGATCATGGCGGGCCGCGATGCCGGCGTCGTCGCGTTCCGCAAATCGCTCGAGATCATGCGGCAGACGTTCAAGACGCAGCCTTTTCTCGGCGGGCAGGCACCGAACTACGCCGACTACATCGTGTTCGGCGGATTCCAATGGGCGCGCGTGGTCAGCCCGTTCAAGCTGCTCGAAGCGGATGATCCAGTCTATGCCTGGCGCGAGAGGCTGCTGGATGCGTTCGACCGCATGGCGCGGAAGTCGCCGGGACATGAGGTGTAAACTTCGTAGCCCGGATGGAGCGCAGCGAAATCCGGGGCCGGTGCTAGCGGAACGATTCCCGGATTACGCTTGCGCTCCATCCGGGCTACGCGCCGCCGCTTTCCGCAAGCACTCCCGGCACAGGCAGTCCTCGCCCTCGAGCGGCATCGGCAGTTTTGCCGTCTCCTCCGCGCACCAGCAAGTCCCTGAGAGATCGCAGCCGAATTCGCTGCCGCAACGGGAACAGGTGAGACGGCGCGCAAGTGTCGGCGCTGACGGGATTTCTTTCGGATTTGTCATGTTTTACGTCGAAGCTTCGCCGTCATTTTCATGGCGGGTTCATCTGCCGCTGCAGTATATTACGCGCCGACCGCGTCGAAAGGAAAGCATCTCGCAGCGCGCGAAGGACAGATCATCGATGGCCGGCGATTCGCAAGCCGCTCTCGTCGCGCTCAACCGCTTCGGCTTCGGCGCCCGCGGCGGTGCATCGGGCGATCTCGTCAACGCAAGCTCCGACCCGCGCGGCTTCGTGAAGGCGGAGCTTTCGCGTGCCAATGGCGTGCTGCTGGAAGCGCCGGTTCTGCAATCGACGCCGCAGCTCGGGCAGGCCGTGTTTGCCTATCAGGACCAGGTCAAGCAGGCGCGTGAGGCGGCGAAGGCTGCTGCGCCCGCCGAGACGCCGCCTGCCGATCAGAACGCGCCCTTGCGTCGCAATCTCTCGCTGAATGCCGCGGCAGAGATCACCGGCCAAATGGCCGATGCGAAGCCCGCCGAGAACACCGTTCGGCCCGAGGCCATGCAGCCGAACGCCGCGCCGCCTGCTGCCAAGCCAGCGCTGCAGCCGCTCAATGTCATCCAGAAAACCTTTCGCGCCGAGGCGTTGGCGCGGCTGCAGCGCGCCACGCTCGCCGAATGCGGCTTCACCGAGCGCTTGGTCGCGTTCTGGTCCAATCATTTCTGCATCTCCGCCAGCAAGGGCGAGCTGGCGCGGATCTGGGCCGGCGCGTTCGAGCGCGAGGCGATCAGGCCGCACGTGCTCGGGCGCTTCGCCGACATGCTGAGGGCGGTCGAGCAGCACCCGGCGATGCTGTTCTTCCTCGACAACCAGCAATCGCTTGGACCTGACTCGCGCGCGGGACAAAACCGCAAGCGCGGGCTGAACGAAAATCTCGCGCGCGAAATCATGGAGCTGCATACGCTCGGCGTCGGCGGCGGCTACACCCAAGGCGACGTCACCTCGCTCGCGCGCATCATCACCGGCTGGACCTTTGCCGGCAGGCAAGGGCAGCTCGGAGTTCCCGGCTCCTTCGTCTTCAACACCAATGCGCATCAGCCCGGGCCGCAGGTGCTGCTCGGCAAGACCTACGATCAGGCCGGCCTCGCACAGGGCGAAGTTGCGCTCGCCGATCTCGCGCGGCATCCCTCGACCGCGAGTTTCATCGCCACCAAATTCGTCCGTCACTTCGTCGCGGACGAGCCGCCGCCGGCGCTCGTTGCGCGCCTGCGCGACGTCTTCGTCAGGACCGACGGCGATCTCAAGGCGCTGGCGACGGCGCTGGTCGATTCCGAGGAAGCATGGAAGGCGCCGCTCACCAAGCTGCGCTCACCATACGATTTCCTCGTTGCGAGCGGCCGGCTGCTGGCGCGCGTGCCGGAAGATCCCGGCGCCTATCTCAACAACCTCAATCTGCTCGGCCAGCCGCTGTGGTCGCCGCCGGGTCCCAACGGCTTTCCCGACAGCAATGCCGCCTGGGGCGCGCCGGAAGGCATCAAGCTCAGGCTCGACATCGCGGCGCAGATCGGCGCGCGGCTTGGCAACAACATCGATCCGCTCGACCTCCTGGAGTTCGCCGCCGCCGATGCCGCCTCGGCCGAGACGCGGCGGACCATCGAGCGCGCGGAGTCGCGGCAGCAGGCGCTGGCGCTGCTGCTGATGTCGCCGGAAATGCAGAGGAGATGATGATGACCGACTGCGTCGAGAACCGGCTCCTCACGTCCCGCCGCGGTCTCCTGCTCGGCGGCGCGTCCTTTGCAGCCTGGGCCTACCTGCCGAAATTCGCCCGCGCGGCCGACGGGCGCGATCCGCGATTGATCGTGGTGATCCTGCGCGGGGCGCTGGACGGGCTCTCGACCGTCGCGCCGCTGGGCGATCCCGATTATCCCGGCCTGCATGGATCGATCGCGCTCAGCGCCGACGGTGCCCATCCCGCAATCATGCTCGACTCGTTCTTCGCCCTGCATCCGGCGATGCCGGAGTTTGCGCGCATGTATCGCGACAAGCACGCTGCCGTGATCCACGCGGTTGCGACGCCCTATCGCGACCGCTCGCATTTCGACGGCCAGGACGTGCTCGAAAGCGGCTATGCCGGCCCTGGCCGCGTGCAGTCCGGCTGGCTCAACCGCGCGCTGGAAGCGCTGCCGCGCGGCGAGCGCGTGTCGAGCGGGCTTGCGGTCGGGTCCACTACGCCGCTGGTGCTGCGCGGCAATGCGCCGACCGTCGGCTGGGCGCCGGTCGCGCTGCCGCAGGCCGACGACGACACGTCCATGCGCCTCGTCGAGCTCTACCGCCATCGCGATCCCGCTTTGGCCTCCGCGCTGTCGCAAGGCCTCCAGCTCGACAAGGTCGCGAGCGGCGACGACATGAAAGCGACGCGCGGCAATGCGGTCGCGCAGATGCGCCAGGTCGCGCGCGGCGCCGCAAAGCTGATGGCGGCTGATGATGGCCCGCGCATCGCCGCGCTCGCCTTCGACGGCTGGGACACGCATGCCAATGAGGGCGGCCCTGTGGGGCGTCTCGCCTTCCTGCTCGGCGGCCTCGACGGCGCGCTCGCCGAATTCGAAAGCGGATTAAGGGATCGCTGGCGCGACACCGTCGTGGTTGTCGCCACCGAGTTCGGCCGCACCGCGCGCATCAACGGCACCGAGGGGACCGATCACGGCACGGGCACGATCGCCTTGCTCGCCGGCGGCGCGGTGCAAGGCGGCCGGGTGATCGCGGACTGGCCCGGCCTCAAGCTCGCGAACCTGTATGAGGGCCGTGACCTCAAGCCGACCACGGATCTGCGCTCGGTGATCAAAGGCGTGCTGCAAGATCAGTTCGGCCTGTCCGATCGCACGCTGGCCGAGACGGTGTTCCCCGACAGCGCAAGCGCAAGGCCGATGAAGGGGCTTGTGGTCTGACTTAACCTCTCCCCGGCCTTCTGCGGGGAGAGGTCGGATTGCTCAGGCGCGTGCGCCTGAGCAATCCGGGTGAGGGGCAGGGCACACTATTCCCGAGAGGGGAGTCCATCCGATTCCCACATTGACCGTGCGTGCATCGCGCACATCGCCTACAATCGAGACCGAACTCGCGGAGGCAGCCCCTCACCCCACCCTCTCCCCGTAAGAACGGGGAGAGGGAGCGAGAGAGCACCGCATCCTGACGATCGCGCCCACAGGAGACACCACCCCATGTACATCGCCATGAATTGCTTCCGCGTCGCCAAGGGCTCCGAGGCTGCCTTCGAGCAGGTCTGGCTCACGCGCGACACCCATCTCGACAAGGTGCCGGGCTTCGTCGAGTTTCACCTGCTGCGCGGGCCGGAAGCCGAGGACCACACGCTGTACGCCTCGCACACCGTGTGGGCGAATTATGCGGCGTTTGAGGCCTGGACCAAGTCGGAAGCATTTCGCGCGGCGCATCATAAAGCGGGCGACAACAAGCCGCTTTATCTCGGCCATCCCCAGTTCGAAGGTTTCGAGGTGATGCAGACCGTGGGGCGCGGCGCCAAGTAACGCTGCCAAGTAGCGCTGCCAGCAAAAAAATGCGGCCCCTGTCAGACGCGGCGACTGACGGGGACCGCTGGGGCGCATGATCGGTGACGGGGGGCCTGACCAGACGCCGGGGCAGCCTAGCCTTGCTGTGTTACGCGCGGGTGACAGGTGGAGTTATCCACAGCTCCCGGCACGACTCAGAAGATCTTGCGATAGACGATGAAACCGGAGCGCTCCGCGACCTTGTCGTACAGGCGCTGCGCCGTGAGATTGGTCTCGTGCGTCTGCCAGTAGACGCGCGGCGATCCCGCCAGCTTCGCCCGCTCGTAGACGCCATGGATCAGCGCCGAGCCGACGCCCTTGCCGCGCGCGGCCTCTGATGTGAACAGGTCCTGCAAATAGCAGGACGGCTCGATCGCGGTGGTGCTGCGATGGAACAGATAATGCGTCAGCCCGAGCAGGCGGCCGTTGTCCTCGGCGACCAGCGCATGCATCGGCTCATAAGCATCGAAGAAGCGCTGCCACGTCATCGCAGTGATCTCGGGCGCGAGCGCGGTCGGACCGGAGCGGCCGTAAAAGGCGTTGTAGCCGTCCCACAGCGGCAGCCATTGATCGTAATCCTGCCTGGTGACGGCGCGAATGATGAGCGACATGTGAATTTCCGCGATCTCGGAGGTGCGCGATGAAGGGATGTCCTTCATACGTGATGATCGTATTGCCGATCAATCGCACACTCGCCTCACTCCGCAACGCGCAAGTACTGGATCAGCTTGCGGCCGGTCGGATCGCGCAGCGAGCGGTAGTAGTCGGCGCGCGCCGGCGCATCGGTGTGGCGCACGAGGTCGGTCACGGGCGTGTAGCTCAGCATCCGCCCGCCGTCCGGCAGTGCGGCGCAGACGAAGCGCAGCACCTCGCCGTTGCGCAGCGCGACGTTGATCGGCGTGGCATCGCCGACCCGCACCATCTCCATGCGCTGCGCGATGAAAGTGCCGAGCTCGTCCTCGGGCAGCGCGAACGCGCCGGTGTCGCGGCCGTGATACATCAGCGCGATGAAGGGTGGCTTCGCCTCGGCGACCTCGTCCGGCACCGCAAAATAGTCGCGGAACGCGCGGTTGATGAATTCGGCCCGGGTCTCGGCATCGAGCAGCACGATGCCGATATCGACCTTGTCGAGCGCGGCCGACAGCCGCGCGGCAATGGCGTGGCTGCGGCGCTCGGCCGCGAAACTGCCGAGCAGCCGCTCGCGCATCAGCCCGGTGATGCCGGCGGTTCCGAAAACGGTGACGGCCAGGAGGCCGAGCGGCGCCAGATCGGCGGTGCCATGGCCGGAGACGCCGTGGCGGTTGAGGAAGAACAGCGCCGCGCCGATCACCGCGACAATCGCGGTCGTCACGGCGGAGGCGAGACCTGCGAGCGCGCCGGCGAGAGCCACGATGGCGACGAACAGCGGGGCGGGCGAGGGCGCGGGGACGAAGCGATCGAGCAGCATCGCCAGCAGCAGGGTCGCTGCCGTCAGCGCCGGACCGGAGATCGCACGCCATCCGAACCGCATGGACCTGTCTCGCTCCTCCCGAAAGAGGTAAGGCCGCAACACTGGCTGATTGTTGCGTGACTGCGATGCGATTTCGTGCGGCGTGCTTAAGGCGCGGTTGCGTGCAAGCGTAAGGCTTTCGGATGATTTTAAAGCATGATCCGGAAAAGTGTGAAGCGGTTTTCCGAAAAGATCATGCTCAAACAATAACCTAAAGCGCGATGACGATTCATCCTAATCGCATCGCGCTTTAGACCATGTGCGCGCGCTGCTGCAGCGTCGGCGCATGCAGCGTCGACGTGCCCGTGCCCTTGCGCGTGCCGACGATGATCAGCAGCGAGGCCGCGACCAGGATGGCCGCAGTCAGGGTGATTGCAACGACTACCACAGGTGATTTCATCGACGTCCTGTCGCGATGCCGGTCGGCGCGGGCCGCACGGCGCCCTGAAGGCTGGTCCAGGATGAAACGGGAATCAGACCGGCAGGCCCATCGCCATGGTCGCCTTGGTCGACAACACCGTCAGGGTGACGATCAGGCACAGCGAAAGCGCGGCGACGGCGAGCGAAGCCGCGACCGCATGGGTGAGCCGGGAAGACGCGACGGTAGCGGATGGGCTCTGAAACCCCGCTGTGCCGGACGCCCGCATCATGGTCTAAATCCTTCAACACGCGAGCGAATCACCCGCGACTTTCCAGAATTTCCCAGTTTCAACCGGCAACATTGCGGCGACGACCGCGCCGAAAGTGGCGGGATTGCGGCAAAGGCGGCCCTTATGCCCGCTATTCGCCGGAGCGGACGCGCCGTCAGGCGCTCGCGGCGATGCTGGCGGGGTCGTCGATGTCGGCCGGGCGCCAGTCCATGGTCACGAAGCCGGGCGCGGCTTCGACGCGTTTGAGCCAGTCCCGGATCGCCGGGAAGGCCTGGAGGTCGAAGTCGCAGCGGTCGGCGAGGTGGGTGTAGCCGTACAGCGCGATGTCGGCGACCGTGAGCTGGCGCGCGGCGAAATAGGAATTGGTCTTGAGGTGATTCTCCATCACCTGGAGCGCGCCATAGCCGCGCTCCATCCAGTCCTCCAGCGAATGGGTCTGCAGGTCGCGGCCGCCCTTGACCAGCGACAGCCAGAAATAGGCCGCGCCGATGTTCGGCTCGAGCGCGTGCTGCTCGAAGAACATCCATTGCAGCGCCTCGGCGCGGTCGATGCGGTTTTCCGGCGCGAGCGGCGTGCCGACGGCAACGTACCAGAGGATGGCGTTGGACTCGGCGAGGTAGCGGTCCTCGCCGACCTCGAGCAGCGGCACCTGCCCCGACGGGTTCTTGGACAGGAAATCCGGCGTGCGGCTCTCGCCGCGCAGAATGTCCACCTCCACCGCTTCGTAAGGCAGGTTGAGCAGCGCCAGCGCAAGGCGGACCTTGTAGCTGTTGCCCGAGCGTTGCATCGAATAGAGCTTGTACATTCTGGCGTTCGAAATCCGAGGACGAGAAGACGCGGCGCCCGTTGCCCCGCGAGGCGGTTAAACAATGATGCCGATGCGAATCCGCCGCAAGTGCCGGCCGATAGAAAAACTCGAAAACCCTACCGCACTGCAATGGAGGGGAAGATCATTTTCGCGACGATGCAGTTCAGTTCACATGTACGTCAATCTGCGGACACATCGCTCTACGTAGGCTACCGCATAGACGATCGAGATTAGGACGCCAGTGTTTCCGCATCGTCATGGCCGGGCTTGACCCGGCCATCCACGTCTCACTTGCCGCACGAAGAACGTGGATGCCCGGGACAAGCCCGGGCATGACGACGAGCGGTTTCCTGGAGACGTGCACCATCCAGAATTGCTCCGAGGACAGGCCTTGTCGGATATGAGCAATTCCGGAGGCAAAAGTTACGGAATATTGCGGGAAACCGCGCCTCGCAGCGCTCCAAATCGTAAACTTTTCCGGGATCTGGCCGAAGTTTCTTGCGGCCCAGCGGCACACGTTTTAGGGTGGCTCATTCCCACAATTGGAGTCGTGAGGCGAAGGGCTTCACGACGCTCGCCAGGAGATGATGATGTCCTTCCTTGCCGCTGCGCTCGACCGTGTGAAGCCGTCCGCGACCATCGCGGTCACGGATAAAGCACGCGCGCTGAAAGCGGCGGGCCGCAACGTCATCGGCCTCGGTGCCGGCGAGCCCGACTTCGACACGCCCGCCAACATCAAGCTGGCGGCGATCCGCGCCATCGAGGCCGGCAAGACCAAGTACACGGCGGTCGACGGCATTCCCGAGCTGAAGGAAGCCATCATCGCGAAATTTCAGCGCGAGAACGGCGTCGCCTACAAGCCGAACCAGATCATCGTCGGCACCGGCGGCAAGCAGGTGCTCTACAACGCGTTGATGGCGACCATCAATCCGGGCGACGAGGTGATCATTCCCGCGCCCTATTGGGTCAGCTATCCCGAGATGGTCGCGCTCGCGGGCGGCGAGCCGGTGCCGGTGGTCTGCACCGCCGCGACCGGCTTCAAGCTCCAGGCCGAGGCGCTCGAGCGCGCGATCACGCCGAAGACCAAATGGGTCATCCTGTGCTCGCCGTCGAACCCGACCGGAGCTGCCTACACGCGTTCGGAGCTGAAAGCGCTCACCGACGTGCTGGTGAAGCATCCCCACGTCTGGGTGATGACCGACGACATGTACGAGCATCTCGTCTATGACGACTTCCAGTTCACCACGGTCGCGCAGGTCGAGCCGAAACTCTACGACCGCACGCTCACCGTGAACGGCGTCTCGAAGGCCTATTGCATGACCGGCTGGCGCATCGGCTACGCCGGCGGTCCCGCGCAGCTCATCAAGGCGATGTCGACGATCCAGTCGCAGTCGACCTCGAACCCGTCGTCGATCGCACAATGGGCCGCGGTCGAGGCGCTGAACGGTCCGCAGGACTTCATCCCCGCCAACAACAAGGTGTTCAAGGAGCGGCGCGACCTCGTCGTCTCCATGCTCAATCAGGCCAAGGGAATCGAGTGCCCGCGTCCCGAAGGCGCGTTCTACGTCTATCCGTCGTGCGCCGGCACGATCGGCAAGACCGCGCCGTCGGGCAAGGTGATCGCCAATGACGAGGACTTCGTCACCGAGCTCCTGGAGACCGAAGGCGTCGCCGTGGTGCAGGGGTCGGCCTTCGGCCTTGGACCGGCGTTCCGCATATCCTACGCGACCAAGACCTCGGACCTCGAAGACGCCTGCAAGCGCATCCAGCGCTTCTGCGGCAATCTGCGGTAAGACGGTCGCGACAAGAATCGGAAAGGCCCGCTTCGGCGGGCCTTTTTTGTTGTTTTTCGATAAGAGGAGTCGGATGGACTTTTTGTTTCTGGTCGGCGTTGTGCCCGGCCCCTCACCCGGATCACATCTGCGATGTGATCCGACCTCTCCCCGCGGAAGAGCGGGGAGAGGTTAAGCAAGGCCGGCGACGTTGCATTGTGAGGGACGCACGGCTCTCTCACTCCCTCGCCCCGTTCTTACGGGGAGAGGGTGGGGTGAGGGGTCTCTCCGCAAGTTCGATTCTAAACGCGCGCGAGCTGGCACGGCCGCGGCTCTTGTGGCATAGACCCGCAACACGGGTGGGGCACTCTCTCTGCTCGCATCACATTTTTTGCCGGAGACATTCATGCGCCGTTCGTTCCTCTTCGCCGCACTCACCGCTGCCGGCCTCATCGCCTCCGTCGTGAACACCGGCGCGCAGCAGCGGATGGCGCGGGTCGGCGTGCTCGAATGCCGCGGCGGCGCCAGCGTCGGCTTCATCGTGGGATCGGTGACTCATCTCGGCTGCGTGCTGCGCGCCGACGGCTTGCCCGACGACCGCTACGTCGCGACCATCCGGAAAGTGGGCCTCGACATCGGCATCACCCAGGAGACGGCTTTGGCCTGGGGCGTGTTCGCGCCGGTCGACCGGCTCGGCCCCGGCGACCTCTCCGGCAATTACGTCGGCGCGCAGGGCAGCGCCTCGGTCGGTGTCGGCTTGGGGGGCAACGTGCTGGTCGGCGGCTCCAACAATTCGATCGCGCTGCAGCCGCTGAGCGTGCAGGGCCAGGTCGGCCTCAACATCGCCGCCGGCCTCGAGAGCCTGGAACTCCGTCCGGGCCGTTGACACTTCTGCGTGTGATCGCGCCGCGGGAAGCGGCGCGATTTTGCTGACGACGCACCGCAGCGACGTTTGATGCTTGCCAAATCTCGGGGAGGGGCAGAGCATCGGCGTTTGCCGACCCAATCACGGGCCGAGCTCCACACCAAGGAGGCGGCGAATGGGACAAGACGTCAGAAGTCCCCGAGGTCCACGGTGCATCGCGCTGGTGGGCCCTTTCCAAAGCGGTAAAACCACACTTTTGGAAGCAATATTGGCGCGAACGGGTGCAATCCCGCGCGCCGGCAGCGTCGATGCCGAAACGTCCGTCGGCGACGCTACGCCCGAGGCCCGTCATCACAAAATGACCGTCGGCCTCACTGCCGCCACCACGAGTTTCATGGGCGACAGCTACACCTTCCTCGATTGTCCCGGTTCCGTCGAGTTTGCCCACGACATGCGCGCCGCGTTGCCGGCGGTCGACGCCGCAATCGTGGTCTGCGAGGCCGACGAGAAGAAGCTGCCGCAGCTTCAGATCATCCTGCGCGAGCTGGAGGAGCTGAAGATCCCGCGTTTCCTGTTCCTCAACAAGATCGACCGCGCCAGTCAGCGCATCCGCGAGACGCTGGCGATGCTGCAGCCCGCCTCGCGCGTGCCGCTGGTGCTGCGCCAGATCCCGATCTGGAAGGGCGAGCTGATCGAGGGCTTCGTCGATCTCGCATTGGAGCGCGCCTTCATCTATCGCGAGCATAAGGCCTCCGAGGTGGTTGCGCTTGAAGGCGGCGATCTCGATCGCGAGAAGGAAGCCCGCTTCTCGATGCTGGAGAAGCTCGCCGATCACGACGATGCGCTGATGGAGCAGCTGCTCGAGGACATCCAGCCGCCGCGCGATGCCGTGTTCGACGATCTCGCCCGCGAATTGCGGGAAGGGCTGATCTGCCCGGTGCTGCTGGGCGCCGCCGTGCGCGAGAACGGCGTGTTGCGCCTGATGAAGGCGTTGCGTCACGAGGCGCCCGGCGTGGCGGAGACCGCAAAACGTCTCGGCGTATCCGAGACCAAGGACGCGCTCGGCTACGTCTTCAAGACGCTGCATTCGCAGCACGGCGGAAAGTTGTCGCTGACGCGGCTGCTCGCCGGCCATCTCGACGACGGCGCCACGCTGCAATCCTCATCCGGCGGTGCCGGGCGCATCTCCGGCATCCTCGCCGTCAACGGCGCCTACGACACCAAGCGCGCCTCGGCCGAAGCCGGCGAGACCGTGGCCCTCGCCAAGCTCGATCCGGTCAAGACCGGTGACACGGTTTCGAGCGGCAAGACGGCGCCCGCGGCATTGATCACGATCGAGCCGACGCCGCCGGTGCTCGCGATCTCGGTCGCGGCCACCGACCGCAAGGACGACGTCAAGCTCGGCCAGGCGCTGACGCGCCTGCATGAGGAGGATCCCTCGCTCATGATCGTGCAGAACGCCAAGACTCACGACACTGTGCTGTGGGGCCAGGGCGAGATGCATCTGCGCGTCGCCAGCGAGCGCTTGCGCGACCGCTTCGGCGTCAAGATCACCTCGCATCCGCCTGCGATCGGCTATCAGGAGACCATCCGCAAGCCGATCACCCAGCGCGGCCGTCACAAGAAGCAGTCCGGCGGCCACGGCCAGTTCGGCGATGTCGTGCTCGACATCACGCCGCTGCCGCGCGGCGACGGCTTCAAGTTCGCCGAGAAGGTGGTGGGCGGCGCGGTGCCGCGCAACTACATCCCGGCGGTGGAGGAGGGCGTCGTCGATGGATTGGCGCGCGGTCCGCTCGGCTTCCCCGTCACCGACGTGCAGGTGACGCTGACCGACGGCTCCTATCACAGCGTCGATAGCTCCGATCTCGCCTTCCGCACGGCCGCGCGGGTCGGGCTCAACGAAGGCCTGCCGCAATGCCAGCCGGTGCTGCTGGAGCCGATCCACATGGTCGAGATCGTCTGCCCGACCGACGCCACCGCCAAGATCAACGCGATCCTGTCGGCGCGGCGCGGCCAGATTCTCGGCTTTGACACCCGTGAGGGCTGGACCGGCTGGGACTGTGTCCGCGCCATGATGCCGGAAGCGGAGATCGGCGAGCTGATCGTGGAGCTGCGCTCTGCCACCGCCGGCGCCGGCAGCTTCACGCGCCAGTTCGACCACATGGCCGAAGTCACCGGCCGCGCCGCCGACCAGATCATCGCCGCACATCAGCACGCGGCGTGACCGGTTAGGCGATCTCGTGCCCCGGACGCAGCGCAGCGCTCCTTCAGCGGTGCGCTGCAGAGCCGGGGCCCACGTATCAGCGTGCTCGGAATTTCTGGGTCCCGGCTCTGCGCAGCAACGCCAAGAGCGTTGCAGCGCGTCCGGGACACGAGATTCTCGTATGCCACTGCACCACACTTCGTCATTGCGACGACGCCTCCCTTGCTTTCGCCACCGTATGATGTATTTTACATCGTTGTATATGTTCTAGATATCACTTATAACTGCTCGTAAGTGAGGCC
This sequence comes from Bradyrhizobium sp. BRP23, assembly GCF_020194135.1. Classification (NCBI taxonomy): domain Bacteria; kingdom Pseudomonadati; phylum Pseudomonadota; class Alphaproteobacteria; order Hyphomicrobiales; family Nitrobacteraceae; genus Bradyrhizobium; species Bradyrhizobium sp. BRP23. The sequence goes on from NZ_JADYVW010000005.1 coordinate 369,675, forward strand.
AAGGTGATCACCTCGTTCCAGATGCGGGCAGCCCGCGCGTTGCTCGGCATCGACCAGAAAACCCTGGCCGAGCTCGCCGGCGTGTCGCTGCCGACCATCCAGCGGATGGAGGCCTCCACCGGCAATGTTCGTGGCGTGGTCGAGACCTTGATCAAGGTGGTCGAGGCGTTCGACCGGGCCGGCGTCGAGCTGATCGGCGAGCAGGCCCGCAGCGACAGCGGCGGACGTGGCGTTCGCTTGAAGGAGCCGGGGCCGCCGCGCCGTGTCGGAGCATGATCGCGCGTTGATCGTGCCCGGGATCGAGATGGGCTAGCGCATCGTCGCACCTTAGGACGCACGATGCTTCGGAGCATTGTGGGGCCAGCGGAGCACTTTGCTGACATGAGCATCACGAGCGATCAGGCAGGACGGCTGCACCAGCTGCGTCAGCCGACCTTTGCCGAACTGTATCTGCCGAAGCTCGTCACCGTCTTTCGCGAAGGCTACGGCCTCGCGGATTTCCGCGCCGACGTCTTCGCAGGCCTCACGGTTGCGATCGTCGCGCTGCCGCTGTCGATGGCGATCGCGATCGCCTCGGGTGTGACGCCGGACCGCGGCCTCTACACCGCCGTCGCCGGCGGCTTCATCGCCTCCTTGCTCGGCGGCAGCCGGTTCCAGATCGGCGGCCCTGCCGGTGCGTTCATCGTTCTGGTCGCGGCGACTGCGGAGCGGCATGGCGTCGATGGCGTTATCCTCGCCACCATGATGGCGGGCCTGTTCCTGATCGGCGCAGGGCTGCTCAGGGTCGGCACCTACATCAAGTTCATTCCCTATCCCGTCACCGTCGGCTTCACCGCCGGCATCGCCGTCATCATCTTTGCCAGCCAGCTCCGCGATCTCTCCGGCATCACGCTCGCGGGCAAGGAGCCCAGCGAGTTCGTGCCCAAGCTCGTCGCGCTCGCCGGCGGCCTCAACACGATCAATCCGTCCGCCGTCGCGGTCGCCCTCGTCAGCATCGGCATTATCGCCGCCTTGCGCCGCTGGCGGCCGTCCTGGCCCGGGATCCTGATCGCGGTCGTGTTTGCAGCCGTCGCCAGCGCGGTGCTGTCGTTGCCGGTCGAGACCATCGGCTCGCGCTTCGGCGGCATCCCGCGCGAATTGCCATCGCCGGCGCTGCCCGCGTTCTCACTGGAAAAGGCAAGGGCGGTGTTGCCGGATGCGATCGTGTTCGCGCTGCTGGCGGCGATCGAATCGCTGCTGTCGGCGGTGGTAGCCGACGGCATGACCGGCCGCCGTCATCGCTCCAATTGCGAGCTGGTGGCGCAAGGTGCGGCCAATATCGGCTCGGCGCTGTTCGGCGGCATCTGCGTCACCGGGCTGATCGCGCGCACCGCGACCAACATCCGCGCCGGCGCGCGCGGGCCGCTCGCGGGCATGCTGCATTCGGTGTTCCTGCTGCTGTTCATGCTGGTCGCGGCGCCGCTTGCAAGCTACATCCCTCTGGCCGCGCTCGCCGCGGTGCTGGTGGTGGTGGCCTGGACCATGGCGGAGAAGCATGAATTCGCAACTCTGCTGCGCTCGTCATGGGGCGATGCGGTGGTGCTGCTCGCGACCTTCCTGCTCACGATCTTTCGCGATCTCACCGAGGGCATCCTGGTCGGCTTCGCGCTGGGCGCGGTCCTGTTCATCCATCGCATGGCGGAGATGACCGGCATCGAGGAGCGGACGCCACTGGTTGCGGATGATCGCCCCGACGACGGCAACGGCGACCGTGTGCGTTACGATCCCGCGCTTGCGGTCGACCGCGACGTGCTGGTCTATCGCATCACCGGCGCGTTCTTCTTCGGCGCGGCCTCGGCGATCGGCGGCGTGCTCGACGGCATTGCCGACCGGCGTAAGGCCTTCGTGGTCGATTTCGCCGCGGTGCCGTTCCTGGATTCGACCGCGGCCAACGTGATCGGCCGCGTCGCCGCCAAGGCGCACCGCCAGGGCATCAGGCTGTTCATCACCGGGGCCTCGCCCGCGGTCCGCCGCGCGCTGCTCACCCATGGCGTCACGCCGCCGCGCGCGCGCTATCGCACGAGCCTCGAGCGCGCCATCGCCGACATCAAGGGCCGGGCCGCCGACGAGACCGCTGCGAGCTGACCGCGCGCGCTTGACAGAGCGGGCGCGACGCGAAATGGATCGCCTCGGAAACGACCCGAGGGAAAGATGACCGCGCCCAAGCCCCCTGCAGCCTGTCTGATCGGATGGCCGGCCGCGCATTCGCGCTCGCCGCTGATCCACCATCACTGGCTGCGCACGCTCGGCATCGAGGGCGGCTATGTCATCGAGGCGGTGCCGCCCGAGGATTTGCGCGATTTCGTGCTGCGGCTGTCGCTGCGCGGCTTCGTCGGTGCCAACGTCACCATCCCGCATAAGGAAGCCGTGCTGGCGCTGTCGACGCCCGACGCGCGCGCCAGGGCCGTCGGCGCCGCGAACACCCTGTGGTTCGCCGACGGCGAGCTGCGCTCAACCAACACCGATGTCGAAGGCTTCATCAACAATCTCGATGCCAGCGCGCCCGGCTGGAACATGGCCGAGGCGGCGCTGGTGCTGGGCGCCGGCGGCTCCTCGCGCGCGGTCGTGTTCGGCCTGCTGGAACGCGGCATCAGCTGCGTGCATGTCGCCAATCGCTCCATCGCGCGGGCCGAGACCCTGGCACAACAGTTCGGATCGAACGTGCATCCGCTGCCGTGGGACGCGATCGGCGAGGTGCTGCCGCGCGCAAAGCTTCTCGTGAACACGACCTCGCTCGGCATGCATGGCCAGCCTTCACTCGACGTCGACCTCGCGCGCTTGCCGCAAGATGCCGTCGTCGCCGACCTCGTCTACGTTCCCCTGGTGACGCCGCTGCTCGCCGCGGCGACGGCGCGCGGCCTGAAGACCGCCGATGGGCTCGGCATGCTGCTGCATCAAGCGGTGCGCGGCTTCGAGCTGTGGTTCGGGCGGCGGCCCGAGGTCACCGCCGAGCTGCGCGCATTGGTCGAAGCCGATCTCACGAAGACTTGAGAGGGGCGCGGCGAATAGCACACCATCTCTGGAGTTCTACGTCGTGGGACAATCGGAGACCGTCATGCCTGTTCAACGTGCAACTTTCACACGCCCCCTGATCGCCGTCGCGATGGTGATCGTCTCGACCTACTGCGCCTTCGCCCAGAGAGCGCCGGTGCCGACGCGCGTGCGCGGCACCATCGAAAGCGTCAATGGCGACACCATGCAGGTCAAGTCGCGCAGCGGTGAAGAGGTCAAGCTTCGCCTTGCCTCCGACGTGAACGTGTCGGGCGTTACCAAGATCTCGCTCGCCGACATCAAGCCGGGCTCGTTCATCGGCGCCACCACCGTGCCGGGACCGGATGGCAGCCAGAACGCCGTCGAGGTGCACGTGTTTCCGGAAAGCATGCGCGGCACTGGCGAAGGCTCGCGACCCTGGGACCTCAAGCCCAACTCCAGCATGACCAATGCGACCGTGGCGGAGAGCGTCGTCGGCAATGACGGTCACACGCTGCTGGTCAAGTACAAGGACGGCGAGAAGAAGGTGTTCGTCGCCGACGACACGCCGGTCGTGACCTTCGTGCCCGGCGACAAATCCGAGCTGAAGCCCGGCGCCAAGGTCATCGCCTTCATGAAACAATTGCCCGACGGCTCGTTCGAGACCAACCGCGTCAGCGTCGGCCGCGACGGCCTGACGCCGCCGATGTGAGGGGCTGTGAGACGCGCACCTGCCGCCTGAAATGCCGCCGTCGTCCCGGACAAGCGTCAGCGCAGGTCCGGGACCCATAACCACAGGGAAAAGTTGTTGCGCGAAGCAGGCCACTCCGAGTCCCCATAGCCACACCCGCCTGTGGCTATGGGTCCCGGATCGGCGCGCGCTTTGGGCGCGCTTGTCCGGGACGACCGTGATTATTGCTGCGGCGTCCCGGCAGAGCCCTCACACCGCAATCACGTGATCGTCGATCTCGTCCACCCGGTTGACGCCGCACAGGCCCATCGTGGTGAGCAGCTCCTTCTGGATGATGTCGATCGCCTTGGCGACGCCGGCCTGGCCGCCAGCGCCTAAGCCATAGGCATAGGCGCGGCCGATCATGCACGACTTTGCGCCGAGCGCCAGCGCGCGCATCACGTCCTGGCCGGAGCGGATGCCGCCGTCGAACATGATCTCCATCCTGTCGCCAACCGCGTCCGCGATCTCGGGCAGGACCTCGATCGAGGACGGCGCGCCGTCGAGCTGGCGGCCGCCGTGGTTGGAGACCACCAGCGCCTGCGCGCCGGTCTTGGCGGCTTCCTCGGCGTCCTCGACGTCGAGGATGCCCTTGATGATCAGCTTGCCCGGCCAGATGCTGCGGACCCACTCGACGTCCTTCCAGTTCAAGGAGGTGTCGAACTGCGAGGCCGTCCATTCGGCGAGGCGGTTGAGATCTTCAGTGTTCTTCACGTGGCCGGCGATATTGCCGAAGGTGCGGCGCTTGCCCTGCAGCACGCCGGAGACCCAGGCCGGCTTGCTGGCGAAGTCCAGCAGCTTCGACAGCGACCATTCCGGTGGCACCGTCATGCCGTTCTTGATGTCGGCGTGGCGCTGGCCGATCACCTGCAGGTCGACCGTGAGCACCAGCGCGCTGCACTTGGCGGCCATCGCGCGCTGGATCAATTCCTTGATGAAGCCGCGGTCCTTCATGACGTAGAGCTGGAACCAGAACGGCTTCTCGACACTGGCGGCGATGTCCTCGATCGAGCAGATCGACATGGTCGATTGCGTGAACGGGATGCCGGCAGCCTGCGCGGCGCGGCAGGCGTGGATCTCGCCGTCGCCGTGCTGCATGCCGAGCAGGCCGACCGGCGCGAGGATCAGCGGCATCGTCGACGGCTCGCCGAGGATCGTGGTCGAGGTGTCGCGCTTGGAGACGTCGACCAGGATGCGCTGGCGGAACTTGATCGCCTGCATGTCCTCGCGGTTGGCGCGCAGCGTCTCCTCGGCGTAGGAGCCGCGGTCGCAATAGTCGAAGAATGCCTTCGGCACGCGCCGCCGATGCAGCGTGCGAAGATCGTCGATACAGGTAATATGCTTCATGTCGTTTCCCCGGCCCGTCACGTACCAAACAGTCTTGCATCGGAAGATTTCGGGGTCATCTAGCATGGTTGGATGCACAGCCAAATCGTTTGCAGAACGTTTTGGAAGGAGAGTGCCAAGGAGAGCGCCATGACGAAGCCGCACGCAGGACCTTCGCCGGAAGAGATCAAGGAGAAGCATGATCTCGAGGAGGCGCTGGAAGAAGGACTTGAGGAGACCTTCCCGGGCTCCGATCCCGTCAATGTCACCCAGCCGGCGCCGAGCCGCGCGGACGGCCATGTGAAGCGCTCGGATTAAGGCGAGTTCCACCGCTTTTCGCTGGTCACGCCGGAATTGCAATGTTAACAATGTGTTATCGGGGGCGGTCGCGGCGCCGGTTCCGTAATGATTCATCATATTTTTTGAAGCCAAGTTAGCCGCGATAGCTTTATAAGACCTCGGCAAATCAGGGATGCGGGTCCCGTTGGGGCAGCCCGTGGTTGTAGAGGGGAGTCCCTGGTTGTTGCTTGGGGGACGATATGAGCCGCAAATATTTCGGGACGGACGGGATTAGGGGCCGCGCCAACGGACTGATCACGCCGGAGCTCGCGCTCAAGGTCGGCCAGGCCGCGGGCCTTGCGTTTCAGCGCGGCGACCACCGCCACCGCGTCGTGATCGGCAAGGACACCCGTCTGTCCGGCTACATGATCGAATACGCCATGGTGGCAGGCTTCACTTCGGTCGGTATGGACGTGCTGCTGGTCGGCCCGATGCCGACGCCGGCGGTCGCGATGCTGACCAAGTCGATGCGCGCCGATCTCGGCGTGATGATCTCGGCCTCGCACAATCTGTTCGAGGACAACGGCATCAAGCTGTTCGGCCCGCAGGGCTTCAAGCTGTCCGACGACGTCGAGCGGCAGATCGAGCAGTTGCTCGATGAATCCCTAGACAAGCGGCTCGCCCAGAGCGCGAGCCTCGGCCGCGCCCGCCGTATCGACGGCGTGCATGACCGCTACATCGAATTCGCCAAGCGCACGCTGCCGCGCGACCTTTCGCTCGAGGGCCTGCGCGTCGTGATCGATTGCGCCAACGGCGCCGCCTACAAGGTGGTGCCCGAGGCGCTGTGGGAATTGGGCGCCGACGTGGTGCCGATCGGCGTCGAGCCCGACGGCTTCAACATCAACAAGGATTGCGGCTCGACCTCGCCGGAGGCGCTGTCGAAGAAGGTGCGCGAGATGCGCGCCGACATCGGCATTGCGCTGGACGGCGACGCCGATCGCGTCATCCTGGTCGACGAGCGCGGCCATGTCGTCGACGGCGACCAGCTGCTCGCGGTGATCGCGCAGAGCTGGAAGGAGGACGGACGCCTTTCGCGTCCCGGCATCGTCGCCACCGTGATGTCCAATCTCGGGCTGGAGCGCTTCCTGCAAGGGCAGGGCCTCGAGCTCGTGCGCACCCCGGTCGGCGACCGCTACGTGCTCGAGCAGATGCTGAACGGCGGCTACAATCTCGGCGGCGAGCAGTCCGGCCACATCATCCTGTCCGACTACGCCACGACCGGCGACGGTTTTGTCGCCGCATTGCAGGTGCTCGCCGTGGTGCAGAAGCTGCGCCGCCCCGTGTCCGAGGTCTGTCACCGTTTCGATCCGCTGCCCCAGATCCTCAAGAACGTCCGCCACAAGGGCGGCAAGCCGCTCGATGATTCCGACGTCAAGTCGGCGATTTCCGACGGCGAGAAGCGCCTCAACGGCCACGGCCGCCTCTTGATCCGCTCCTCCGGCACCGAGCCCGTGATCCGCGTCATGGGCGAAGGCGAGGACCGTCACCTCGTCGAGGACGTCGTCGACACCATCGTTTCGGCATTGGGGCAGGCCGCGGCTTGAGTCCTTCCTTCTCCCCTTGCGGGAGAAGGTGGCGCGAAGCGCCGGATGAGGGGTTCTATCCGCTCGCAACACAGCTCGTGAGGATAGAAACCCCTCACCCGTCTCGCCGCTAACGCGGCGAGCCACCCTCTCCCACAAGGGGAGAGGGTAAGAGACGCATCCCAGCCATTTGCGATTGACGATGGTCCCGCCGCCGCTTGCGTCGTAATCAGCACCTCGCGGCAATCTGCCGCGCCGGATTGCCGCCTTGAACAAGCCTGTCGTCGTCTCAGAGGAAACGCTGACCGAGCCCGTCGTCGTCGCCGAATTGGCGCCGGCCGCCGCCAAGGGGCCGGCCTATATCGTGCTCGCCGGCATCAGCGTCTCGCACTTCCTCAACGACACCATGCAGTCGCTGATCGCCTCGGTGTACCCGATCCTGAAGGACGCCTACGCGCTCGACTTCGCGCAGATCGGCATGATCACGCTGGCATTCCAGTTCACGGCCTCGCTGCTGCAGCCGGTGGTCGGGCACTACACCGACAAGAAAGCGCAACCCTATTCGCTCGCGGTCGGCATGGCCTCGACCTTCTTCGGCCTGCTGCTGCTCAGCGTCGCGCACCAATATCTCGTCATCCTCGTCGCCGCCGCTCTGGTCGGCCTCGGCTCGGCGGTGTTTCACCCGGAATCGGCGCGCATCGCGCGGCTCGCCTCGGGCGGACGCTACGGCTTTGCGCAATCGGTGTTCCAGCTCGGCGGCAGTTTCGGCACCTCGATGGGGCCGGTGCTCGCCGCGTTGATCGTGGTGCCGTTCGGGCAGGGCAGCATCGCCTGGTTCTCCTCGATCGCGTTTCTCGCCATCCTGATTCTCTGGCGCATCGGGCGCTGGTACGCGCCGCAGATCGCGACGAAGAAAGCGGCGCCCGTCCACACCCAGCCCGGTGCGCCGAGCTCGCGCCGTGTCGCGGTAGCGCTCGCAGTGCTCGTCGTGCTGTTGTTCTCCAAGCAGCTCTACGTCTCGAGCCTGTCGAGCTATTACATCTTCTACCTGATCGACCGTTTCGGCGTCTCGACGCAGGCAGCCCAGATCTATCTCTTCGTCTTTCTCGCGGCGAACGCCGTGGGTGCGTTTCTCGGCGGTCCGCTGGGCGACCGCTTCGGCCGCAAGATCGTGATCTGGATCTCGATCCTCGGCGCGCTGCCGTTCACGCTGGCGCTGCCCTATGCCGGGCTCGTTGCGAGCGCGGTGCTCAGCGTCGCCATCGGCCTGATCATCTCCTCGACGACGTCGTCGATCATCGTGTTCGCGCAGGAGCTGGTGCCGCACCGCTTCGGCATGATCTCCGGTGTGTTCTTCGGCGTCGCCTTCGGCATCGGGGGCCTGGGCGCGGCCGTGCTCGGCAAGCTCGCCGACCACACCTCGATCGAGTTCGTCTACCAGGTCTGCGCCTATCTGCCGGTGATCGGGCTGCTCGCGGTGTTCCTGCCCAAGCTGCCGCGAAACGCGCGTTAACGCATCCTCTCTTGCCGCGTTGCGGCTTCACACATCGTTAGGGAATGCGGCGCCGATGTCGCATTTGGCGCGGCATTTTTGCAACGCTCGCACGGCGCGCGCGTGTAGGGTGAGAAAAAATCAACCTTAAAAATTAGGGTTAAGTGGCGCTTAAACATTTGCTGGCATCGTCCCCCGTGAGTTTCCAGAACGTGAGGCGCTCGTATTCAGCCTCACCGGCCATAAGGACGAAGCCAATGCGTAGCGTTAAGTCTCTCCTTGCCGCGGGTGCGGCAACCCTGATCTCGTCGATGGCGTTCGCCGCCGATATGCCGATCGCCGCCCCCCCTCCGATGTACGCGCCGCCGGCTCCGCCCGCCGACTTCGGCGGCTGGTATCTGCGCGGCGACATCGGCATGACCAACCAGAGCGCCAAGCGCATCGAGAGCGCCCTGCCGGCCGGGTACTCGAAGACGACGGAAGGCCTCGGCTTCGACTCCTCGCCGCTGTTCGGCCTCGGCGTCGGCTATCGCTTCAACAACTGGTTCCGCGCCGACGTCATCGGCCAGTACCGGGGCAAGGCCAATCTGCACGGTAGCGACAATGTCGTGGGACCCGGCTTCGTCGGCGTCAACAACTACAGCGGCAGCAAGTCCGAGTGGCTTGTGATGGCCAACGCCTATGTCGACCTCGGCACCTGGTGGTGCGTCACTCCGTTCATCGGCGCGGGCGTCGGCGGCTCCTACAACAAGCTCAGCGGCTTCCGCGACGACGGCGTGTCCTACAGCCCGCTGCTCAACAACAGCGTCGCCTACTTTGCCGACAACGGAAAGTGGAACCTCGCCTGGGCCGCTCACGCCGGTCTTGCCTACAAGGTCAATCCCGGCTTCACCGTCGAACTGGCCTACAGCTACATGAACCTCGGCGATGCCGCGCCCGGCAACTACCGCTTGTTCGACAACAGCGCTTCCGGCCCGACCTCGATCAAGGTCAGGGACATCACCTCGCACGACGTCAAGCTCGGCGTGCGCTGGGATCTCAACAGCCCGCCGGCCTACGTGCCGCCGCCGCTGGTCACCAAGGGCTGATCGCAACCTGATCGGTTAGGACTCCTTAACGGCGCGGGATCATCCCGCGCCGTTTTGCTTTGCGTATTTTTCATGGCGAGGTGCGGCGAAGGCGCCCGGCGCAACCATTGGTTAAGGTTAACAGGCGATGATCATCGCAACAGTTCGAGTCCGATGGAGCGTGGTGATGCGTAGGCTGGTGTTGGCAGCGGCGATGTTGGGGACGGTGTCTGCCGCGCAAGCGGCCGACATGCCGGACCTGCCCGTGCTGCGCGGCGGCTTCGCGGACGGTCTGTCGAAGACCTCCGTCAATTGGAATGGCTTCTATGTCGGCGGTCATGGCGGTTATACCGCAGATGCCACGGATTTCAGTCAGAGCGTGGTCGGACTGACCAACTACATCTTCCGCGACAGCGTACTCCAGGGGCCGACCTCGACGTGGTCGCTGCTGAACAAGACCAACACTCAAAGCACCAATTTTGGTGGCTTCGGCGGCCGCAACTGGCAATGGTATGATGCCGTTCTCAGTCTCGAGGGCACTTACAGCTACTTCAACGATATGGCGACATTGACGTCAGGAACCAACTCGCTCGTCATCGTCAACCCGCCTGGTGAGGTGCGGGCGCCCGGCGTCACCAACAACTATGCCGTCACGCTGAGGGGTGCCGCGGCGGCACAGGTCAAAGACATGGTGACGCTCCGCGGCCGCGTGGGTTGGGACGGCGGCAGCTTCATGCCTTATGCCTTCATGGGCGCTGCCGTCGGGCGAATGGACGTGTCGCGCACCGTGACCAGCAGCGTCTCGATGCGACAGGACACGACGACGACGGATTTCTTCGGCAACACCACGACGATACTTGGAACGTGGGGCCCGGTTCCTGCGCAGTCGGGCACGCAAGGTCAGCACAGGACCAACACGTACGCAGTGGGTTGGACCGCCGGCCTCGGGCTCGAATACTGCGTTTGGGACGGCTTGTTCGCCCGCATCGAATACGAATATGTGAGATTCTCGCCCGTCATGAACACGCAGGTGACGTTGAACAACGCGCGCCTCGGCGTCGGCTACAAGTTCTGAGCCGTCCGCTTCCTGTTGACAGCTGCGCTTCGTCCTGATGCTCTCTCGTTCCGAAAGCGGGGCGGCAGCGATGAAGATCTACGGCGACAGCAATTCCGGCAATTGTCTCAAGGTGAAGTGGGTCTGCGACAAGCTCGCTGTGCCCTACCAGTGGATCGAGATCGACACCCGCAAGGGCGAGACGCGCACGCCGCAATTCCTGAAGATGAACGGCGCCGGCCAGGTGCCCACCGTTGCATTCGACGACGGCCGTACGCTGGCGCAGTCCAACGCCATCATCCGCTATGTCGCCCGCGACAGCGCGCTGGTTCCGCGCGACGCCTTCACGGCGGCCAAGATGGACGAATGGCTGTTCTGGGAGCAGTACAGCCACGAGCCCTATATCGCCGTGTGCCGCTTCCTCATGGTCTATCTCGGCAAGGATGCCTCCGAGCTCGATCCTGAAAAGGTCAAGCGCGGCTATGCGGCGCTCGACCGCATGGAGCAACACCTCTCAGCCAGCCGCTTGTTCGCCGGCGACGAGGTGTCGCTCGCCGACGTGTCGCTGCTCGCCTATACGCGTGTTGCCCATGAAGGCGGCTTCGACCTCGGCCGCCATGCGTCCGTCCGCCGCTGGATCGGCGACGTCGAAGCGTTTCTCGGCCTTCCGCCGGCGCGCTGAGGTACGGAGTCGCCTGACATGAATGCCGAAGCCGTCTCTATCCGTCCCGCGCGCCGCGAGGACGTCGCCGCGATCGTCGCGATGCTCGCCGACGATCATCTCGGCCGCGCGCGCGAGCGCGTGGAGGATCCGTTGCCGGCCGCCTATTACGACGCATTCGCGCGGATCGCGCGCGATCCGAATCTGACGCTGGTGGTTGCCGAGAGTGAGGGCAGGGTGGTCGGCTGCCTGCAGCTCGCGATCCTGCCGGGCCTGAGCTCGCAAGGCGGATCGCGCGGCCTGCTCGAGGATGTTCGCGTTGCCACCGAGTGTCGCAGCCGCGGCATCGGCGAGCAATTGGTGCAATGGGCCGTGACGGAAGCAAAGGCGCGCGGCTGCAATCTGGTCGAGTTGCTCACGCATCAGACGCGCGTCGATGCGCAGCGCTTCTACAAGCGGCTCGGCTTCACGGCGAGTCACGTCGGCATGACTGTCCGCTTTTGAGGCAGCGCGACGCGAGCGCTGCGCAGCCGGCGAAAAGCGGGCTTTTCATTCGGTCGTGTTAAGAGCCGGTAAACTACCGCTCCGTCGTTCACATTGATGAAGGAACGAAGGGTGCTACGGGGGCATCTGACACCGGGCTCGCTCGGTTCGGGACATTTCAATGACAAGCTATTCGATGATCAAGGTCGGCAACGACTACGTCGTGCAGGCCAATGACAAATGCATTTTGAAGGTCGGAAGCCGCCGCAAGGCGGCGCAATTGATCAGCGATGCCACGGACTTGCTGAACGCGCTCACTGTTGTCGAATCCCCTGATATTGCACCGGAAGCGCCATCACTGGCGCGTGAGGCCCCGGAACTTCCTTGACGGACCTTCCCGATTCCCGTATCAGCCGCGGCGGGACACCTCCCCCCAACGGGAGGCTTACTATCTGGAAGGGTAGATCATGACTGTAGCGAAGCCCGCTTCGCGGCCGACCGTGCCGCATTTCTCCTCCGGCCCCTGCGCCAAGCGCCCCGGCTGGAACGCCCAAAATCTCAAGGACGCAGCTCTCGGCCGCTCGCATCGCGCGAAGATCGGCAAGGCCAAGCTCAAGCTCGCGATCGACCTGACGCGCGAAGTGCTCGAGGTCCCCGCCGATTACCGCATTGGCATCGTGCCGGCCTCCGATACCGGCGCGGTCGAGATGGCGCTGTGGTCGCTGCTTGGCGCACGGCCGGTCACCACGCTCGCCTGGGAATCCTTCGGCGAGGGCTGGGTCAGCGACATCGTCAAGGAATTGAAGCTCAAGGACGTCACCAAGCTCAATGCGGCCTACGGTGAGATCCCCGATCTGTCGAAGGTCGATCCCAAGAGCGACGTCGTCTTCACCTGGAACGGCACCACGTCGGGCGTGCGCGTTCCGAACGCGGACTGGATCAGCGCGAGCCGCGAAGGCCTGACCATCTGCGATGCGACCTCCGCCGCATTTGCGCAGCCGCTCGACTGGGCCAAGCTCGACGTCGTCACCTTCTCCTGGCAGAAGGCGCTCGGCGGCGAGGCCGCGCATGGCATGCTGATCCTATCGCCCCGCGCGGTGGAGCGGCTCGAGACCTACAAGCCGGCCTGGCCGCTGCCGAAGATCTTCCGCATGACCAAGGGCGGCAAGCTCAACGAAGGCATCTTCGTCGGCGAGACCATCAACACGCCGTCGATGCTCTGCGTCGAGGATTATCTCGATGCGCTGAACTGGGCCAAGTCGATCGGCGGTCTCAAGGCGCTGATCGCGCGCGCCGATGCCAACACCAAGGTGCTGGCGGACTGGAAGGCGAAGACGCCCTGGATCGACTTCCTCGCCAAGGACGCTTCGATCCGCTCCAACACCTCGGTGTGCCTGAAGTTCACCGATCCCGCGATCACCTCGCTCTCCGAGGACGCGCAGGCGGAGTTCAGCAAGAAGCTGGTGGCCCTCGTCGAGAAGGAAGGCGCGGGCTACGACTTCGCCTATTACCGCGACGCGCCGGCCGGCCTGCGCATCTGGTGCGGCGCCACGGTGGAAGCAAAGGACGTCGAGCTGCTGACGCAGTGGATCGACTGGGCCTTCGCCGAGACCAAGGCCACGCTCGCGAAGGCGGCGTAAGCAAACCTAATCCTCGTCATGGCCGGGCTTGACCCGGCCATCCATCAATCAAGAGAGATGGATCCGCGGGTCAAGACCGCGGATGACGTGCCGTAAATGCAGCACGCACAACGGATCATCCCCATGACCAAACCCAAAGTTCTCATTTCCGACGCGCTCTCGCCCGCTGCCGTGCAGATCTTTAGGGATCGCGGCGTCGAGGTCGACTTCCAGCCCAATCTCGGCAAGGACAAGGACAAGCTGGCCGAAATCATCGGCAATTACGACGGCCTTGCGATCCGCTCCGCGACCAAGGCGACCGCCAAGATCCTCGAGAAGGCGGCCAGGCTGAAGGTGATCGGCCGCGCCGGCATCGGCGTCGACAATGTCGAGATCCCGGCCGCGACGGCCAAGGGCATCATCGTGATGAACACACCGTTCGGCAATTCGATCACGACCGCCGAGCACGCCATCACCCTGATGCTCGCGCTCGCCCGCGAGATCCCGCAGGCCGATGCCTCGACGCAGGCCGGCAAGTGGGAGAAGAACCGCTTCATGGGCGTGGAGATCACCGGCAAGGTGCTGGGCGTCGTCGGCTGCGGCAATATCGGCTCGATCGTCGCCGACCGCGCGCTCGGCCTGCGCATGAAGGTGATCGCGTTCGACCCGTTCCTGTCGCCGGAGCGCGCCAAGGACATCGGCGTCGAGAAGGTCGATCTCGACGATCTGCTCAGGCGCGCCGACTTCATCACGCTGCACACGCCGCTGACCGAGAAGACCAAGAACATCATCGACGCGGCCGCGATCGCCAAGATGAAGAAGGGCGTGCGCCTGATCAATTGCGCCCGCGGCGGTCTCGTCGACGAGCAGGCGGTGGTCGATGCGCTCAACGCCAAGCACATTGCCGGCGCCGCCTTCGACGTCTTCGTCGAGGAGCCCGCGACCAAGAGCGTGCTGTTCGGCCATCCCAACGTGATCTGCACGCCGCATCTCGGCGCCTCCACCACCGAGGCGCAAGAGAACGTCGCGCTGCAGGTCGCCGAGCAGATGTCGGATTACCTGCTCACCGGCGCGATCTCGAACGCGGTCAACTTCCCCTCGATCACGGCGGAAGAAGCGCCGAAGCTGAAGCCGTTCATCGCGCTCGCCGAGAAGCTCGGCTCGTTCGCCGGCCAGCTCACCGAGAGCGGCATTCTCAAGGTCGAGATCACCTATGAGGGCCACGTCGCCGAGATGAAGATCAAGGCGATCACCTCCGCGGTGCTGTCGGGCCTGCTGCGGCCGATGCTTGGCGAGGTCAACGTCGTGTCCGCGCCTGTCGTCGCCAAGGAGCGCGGCATGGTGGTGGACGAGATCGTCCGCGCCGCCCAGAGCGACTATGAGAGCCTGATCACCGTCACGGTCACCACCGAGCGGCAGGAGCGGTCGGTCTCGGGCACCGTCTATGCAGACGGCAAGCCGCGCCTCGTCGACATCAAGGGCATCCGCGTCGACGCCGAGTTCGGCAAGTCGATGATCTACGTCACCAACGAGGACAAGCCGGGCTTCATCGGCAAGTTCGCGGGGCTTCTGGGCGACGCCAAGATCAACATCGCGACCTTCCATCTCGGTCGGGTCGCTCCGGGCAGCGATGCCATTGCGCTGGTCGAGGTCGACGGTGTGGTGCCGGCCGATGTGCTCGCCAAGGTGCAGGCCCTGCCGCAGGTCAAGCAGGCCAAGGCGCTGACGTTCTGAGCGGCTCCCACCGGCGTCATGGCCGGGCATAGCAGTCCGAAGGACGGCGTCGCTTCCGCTCGCCTATGTCCCGGCCATCCACGTCTTGCCGCTCGCCGCGAAGAACGTGGATGCCCGGGCCTTCGCCGCGCCGAAGCGGCTTCGGCCGCGCAGGCGGGACAAGCCCGGGCATGACGTGTGGATAGAGCGGGGCGCGCACGCCCCGGAATGACGATCATCATATCATATATTCCGACACGCGGAACAACGCCGTCTCCATCGCCGGAGGCGGCGTTTTCATTTTCCCCACCCCCAATCTTTGTGTACCAATGGCGTCAGGACGCTCCGTTCCAAATCGTTCGACAAGGGAGAAAACAATGCGTGAAGCCGTCATCGTTTCCTATGCGCGCACGGGCCTGGCAAAATCCGGCCGCGGCGGGTTCAACATCACGCCGCCGATGTCGCTCGCGGCCCACGCCATTCATCACGCGGTGGACCGCGCCGGCGTCGAGAAGGACTATGTCGAGGACTGCTATCTCGGCAATTGCGCCCATGGCGCACCGAACATCGGCCGCCAGGCCGCGCTGCTCGCGGGGCTGCCGAAGACCACCGCCGGCGTGTCGGTGAACCGCTTCTGCTCGTCGGGCCTGCAGACCATCGCGATGGCCGCGAACTCGATCCGCTCCGACGGCGCCGATTGCATCGTCGCCGGCGGCGTCGAGAGCATCTCGATTCCCGGCGGCGGCACGCCGAAGGAATCGGTCGATCCGGAGCTGCTCAAGGTCGCCCCCGACATCTTCATGGCGATGATCGACACCGCCGACATCGTCGCCGAGCGCTACAAGCTCAGCCGTGAATATCAGGACGAGTTCTCGCTGGAATCGCAGCGCCGCATGGCCGCGGCCCAGCAGGCGAACAAGTTCAAGGACGAGATCGTCCCGATGAAGACCAAGATGAAGGTCGTCGACAAGCAGACCAAGGCCGAGTCGATCGTGGACTACACCGTCGATCGCGACGAATGCAATCGCCCCGAAACGACGATGGAAGGATTGGCAAAGCTCGAGCCGGTGAAGGGCCCGGGCAAGTTCGTCACCGCCGGCAATGCCAGCCAGCTCTCCGACGGCGCCGCCGCGGTGGTGCTGATGGAAGCCAAGGACGCCGAGAAGCGCGGCCTCAAGCCGCTCGGCCGCTTCGTCGCCTGGGCCACCGCCGGCTGCGAGCCGGACGAGATGGGCATCGGCCCGGTGTTCGCGATCCCGAAGCTGCTCAAGCGCACCGGCCTCAAGATCGACGACATCGATCTGTGGGAGCTCAACGAGGCCTTCGCCAGCCAGTGCCTGTATTGCCGCGACCAGCTCGGCATCGATCCCGCCAAGTACAACGTCAACGGCGGCTCGATCGCGATCGGCCATCCCTTCGGCATGACCGGCGCCCGTCTCACCGGCCACCTGCTGCAGGAAGGCGCCCGCCGCAAGGCCAAGTGGGGCGTGGTGACGATGTGCATCGGCGGCGGCCAGGGCGGGGCCGGCCTGTTCGAGATCTATCACTGAGCTCAAGCTCTCGCAGACAAGGAAGCACGGCGCGATCGAAGCGCCGTGTTTCTTTTTTGGAACTGTGCCTGTGCACGTCACCGTGCACAGCGGCGAGTATTGTAGCGAAATACACGTATTAATACGTGCCCGCAAATTAACGGAAGCTTTCCCCGATTATCGCTTCATCAACCGCATCGCTCACCACCAGCTTGGTTCACGATGCGGCTCCCTTCCCTGCGACTCACTCACAAGATCACCGCGATCGGCGTCATTGGCGTCATCGGCGTCGTCCTGATCGGCGGCATTCACCTCTACGGCGAGCGGAGGATGGGCGTCTATCGCGACGCGGCCGAGGATGCGCGCACCGTGTTCGAGCTGAACAACAGGATCGCGGTCGAGCTGCTCGAGGCGCGCCGCGCCGAGAAGGATTTTCTGCTGCGCAGCGATCCGGCCAGGGCGCAGCGACAGGTCGAGATCGGCCGGCAGGTGGCGCTCGACATCGAGACGCTCCGCGGCAAGATCGCAGCGCTCGGCCAGCCCGAGCTGGCGCACAAGATCGACGCGATGAATGCGTCGCTGAAGACCTATCAGGCCCGCTTCGCCGCGGTGGTCGAGGAACGGCAGCGGCTCGGCCTCGACGAGAAGTCCGGGCTCGAAGGCCGCCTGCGCGCTTCCGTCCACGGTATCGAGAGCCAGGTCGACCAGTTCCAGAATTCCGAGCTCAAGGTGATCATGCTGATGATGCGCCGGCATGAGAAGGATTTCATGCTGCGCCGGAACGCCAGATATGGCGAGGAGATGAAGAAGCGCGCGTCCGAATTTGCCGCCGGCCTCGACGCGGCAGCCATTGCCGACGGCGCCAAGGCCGAGCTGCGCCAGAAGCTCGCCGACTATCAGCGCGACTTCTCCGCCTGGATGGAGACCGCGCTGAAGCTGGCGGCCGAATCGAAGGCGATGTCCGAGGCCTTCGCGTCGGTCGAGCCCGTGATCGAGCAGGTCTCGACATCGGTCGACCGCATCCGTGCCGATGCCGACCGTCTCAACGAGGCCGAGCGCACCAGCATCCAGTTCTGGATTGCAGTGGCGATCGCGCTGATTGCGACGAGCGTGCTCGGCCTCGGCATCTTCATCGGACGTTCGGTCTCGAGGCCTTTGACCGCGATGCGCGCGGCGATGATCGAGCTCGCCAACGGCAATTTCGCCATCGTTCTTCCCGGCCTCGGCCGGCCCGACGAGATCGGCGAGATCGCGCAAGCCGTCGAGACGTTCAAGATCAACGCCGAGCGGAAGGCGCAGGAGGAGGCCGAAGAGAAGATCAGGCAGGACAAGCTCGCCGCCGAGCGCCGCCGCGCGGACATGATCAGGATGGCCGACGATTTCGAAGGCGCGATCGGCGAGATCGTCGAGACCGTGTCGTCGGCGGCCAACGAGCTCGAGGCGTCGGCGACGTCGCTGACCACGACCGCCAGCCGCTCGACCGAGCTTGCCACGCTGGTCGAGGCGGCGTCCGAGGAAGCGGCGACCAACGTGCAGTCGGTGGCGTCCGCCGCCGAGGAGCTGACCGCCTCCGTGAACGAGATCAGCCGCCAGGTGCAGGCCTCCGCGCGCATGGCGGGCGAGGCCGTCACCCAGGCCGGGCAGACCAATGACCGCGTCAGCGAATTGTCCAAGGCGGCCGCGCGCATCGGCGACGTGGTCGAGCTCATCAACGCCATCGCCGGCCAGACCAATCTGCTCGCGCTGAACGCCACCATCGAGGCCGCGCGTGCGGGCGAAGCCGGACGCGGCTTTGCCGTGGTGGCCTCGGAAGTGAAGGCGCTGGCCGAGCAGACCGCGAAGGCGACCGGCGACATCGGTCAGCAGATCTCGAGCATCCAGGTCGCGACGCAGGATTCCGTCGGTGCGATCAAGACCATCGGCGGCACCATCGAGCGCCTGTCCGAAATCTCCTCCACCATCGCGGCCGCGGTGGAAGAGCAGGGCGCCGCGACCAGCGAGATCTCGCGCAACGTCCAAAGCGCCGCCGCCGGCACCACGCAGGTCAGCGCCAACATCTCCAGCGTGCGCCAGGGCGCGACCGAGACGGGATCTGCCTCCTCGCAGGTGCTGTCCGCGGCGCAATCGCTGTCGAACGACAGCAGCCGGCTGAAGATCGAGGTGAGCAGGTTCCTGGAGACGGTGCGGGCGGCGTGAGCCCCCGCCGTCATGCCGGGGCGTCGCGAAGCGACGAGCCCGGAATCCATTGCACCACCATTGATGCGGATCCATGGATTCCGGGCTCGCGCCAAGAGGCGCGCCCCGGAATGACGGCTTGAGCGTGCCGCGCCCTACGCCCCCGCCAGCGCTGGCGCGAGCACCACCTCGATCAGCGTGCCGTGGCCGGCGCTCTTGATGTTGAACCGGGCGCGGTTGGCTTCGACCAGCGCTTTGGTCAGCGACAGGCTCAGCGCCGAGCTGTCGGCGGCATCGCCCGGCGGCGGCGTGCGGAACGGCTCCATCGCGGCGGCGACTTCGCGCTCGGAAAGGCCGTGGCCGGTGTCGCGGATGCGCAGCGCGATCTCGCCGCGGTCGGTCAGCGCGGTCGAGACGATGACCTGGCCGCCGGCGCTGGCGAGCCGGATCGAGTTCGAGATCAGGTTCATGGTGATCTGCCGCATCGCGCGCGCATCGACGCTCACCTGCGGCAGCGCATGGGCGAGCGAGGTGCGGATGATGATGCGCTCGCGGTTGGCCTGCGGCTGCATCACCGTCACGCAGGCTTCGACCAGGTCGTTGAGGTTCAAGTTCGCGAAATTCAGGTCGAGCTTGCCGGTCTCGATCCGCGACAGCTCCAGGAGGTCGTCGATGATGGCGATGACGCGCTCGCCGGAAGCGCGGATGTCCTTCATGTATTCGCCGTAGCGCTCGTTGCCGAGCGCGCCGAAGCGCTCGGAGATCATCACCTCGGCAAAGCCGATGATGGCGTTGAGCGGCGTGCGGATCTCGTGGCTGATCCGCGCCAGCATGTCGGCCTTGGCGTTGGCTGCGCCGTCGACGAGGCGGCGGGCCTTCGTCAATTCGCTCTCGCCCTTCTTGGCGTGCGAGAGATCGCGGAACACGGCGAAGAAGTTCGGCCCGTCGGGGCGGGTGCGCCCCATGATCATCGCAAGCGGAATGACGCCGCCCTTCTTCTCGCGGCCCAGCACCTCGCGGCCGTGATCGAGCAGGCTGGAGATGTCCTGGCTCTTCAGGCTTTCCAGATAATCCGCGACGATCTGCTGGCTCTCGGGGGCGAACAGCGTCAGCAAATTCTGCTGCAGCAGCGCCTCGCCGTCATAGCCGAACAGCGCCTCCGCGCTGCGGTTACAGGCGTGGATGTTGCCTTCGGCGTCGAACATCACGATGCCCTCGGCCGTGGTGTCGAGGATGGCGGCGAGATCCTCGGCATCGGCATCGCCGGCCGCGGGCTCCGCGTCCGCGGCGTCAGGCTCTGCGGCCACCACGGTCTCTGCGACAGCAGCCGCCGCGATCGGCGCCGCCTGCGGCAGCGCGCAGATCAGTGCGTGCGCGCTGTCGCCGTCCCAGTCGATCGTGTGCAGATGCGCTTCCGTCGCGGCCGGCGGCGCTTCGCCATTTGGCGCCGTCGCGCTGATCGTGACGGGCGTGCCGCCTTGCGTGGTGCTGCTGGCCGCCGACACACCCGGCTCGACATAGAGCGCATCCAGCCCGCCGGCATGCTCCAGCGCGTTCAGGCCGTCATAGCCCATGCGCGCGAGGAAGGCGGGATTGGCGTAGAGCAGGCGGTCGAGCCGGTAGATCAGGATGCCCGTCGGCAACAGGTCGAGCAGCGTGCGGTCGCGCGCGCTCATCCCGCGCGGCGGCGGTGCGGGCTCGGTCAGCCATTCGGCGGCGGCCTGCGGCGGCTCCGGCTCCGGTGCTTCGGCGCTGGTCTCCGCCACTGGTCCGGCCGCGTCGGTCGTGATGGTCTCGCGCTCGCGTTCGAGCCGCTCGGACAATTGCCGCGCGAGCTCGTTGAACGCGCTGTTCTCGACCGGCGTCAGCGTCGGCGGCCGCGTATCGCCGGCGACGCGGAACGGCACGACATTGGGAGGCGTTTCCACGGGCGTGTCCAGTTCGGTTGGGTGTGAAGTCTCGCTTGTGGGCTCTGGCAGGTCGGGTTCGGATTGCGGCTCGGGCTCGGATGGCGCAATCGGGGGTGCCTCTGCTTCGCCGTCGGCCTCAGTTTCCGCCGCCGCTTCAGGCTCGGCCTCCGCATCGGACGCGACGGCCTCAGTGGAGCGGCCCTGCGGCGGCGCGTCGACCAGCAGCTCGAAGCGCCTGAGCGCCTCGAGCCGGTTGAGCGCGTCCAGATCACGGCAGACGCCGAAGCCGCGGAAGCCGGCGAAGTTGCGGTTGCGGTCGTAGACCGGCAGGCCTGCGAGCTCGACCGGAATATGCTCGCCGCCGTCGGCCGGCCAGTTCACTGTGATGCCGGCCCAGGTATCCTTGCTTTCGAGCGCCTTCGCCACGCGCCCCTCGGGATCGAGCGAGAATTCCTCGGCGATCTCGCGCCAGGGCCGGCCGAAGCCGGCGGCCGTGTGCGTGCCCATCAGGCGGATGAAGTCATCGGAGCCGAGCACAAAGCGGCCCTCTTCATCCATCTGCCAGAGGAAGCGCAGCGGATGCTGACGCGGTGCGGGCGGCTCTTGGTGGCTCGCAGAGTCCTGGCCCGAAGTCGGCTCGACCATGCCCGCATTGATCGGCGCGGGCTGCGGCGACACAATGGCTTGCGGCTGGTTTTCAACCGGAGTTTTGGCCGCCGCGGGGACGACCGGCTCCGGCGTCGGCGCGATCGTCTCGGCGGGCGGTTCGGCCGGCTCAGTGAATGCGTCGAACAGCGCAATCGCAGACGGTGCCTCGTCTGGCGCAGGCTGTGCGTCCTCCGGCACCGCGGCCGGAGGCTGCGCGGGCGTGACGTCGGGCGCGGCCTCGTGCGCCGCCGTGGAGGCGGCCGGCTCGATCAGCGCGACCAGGCCGATATCGGCGCCGCTGCCGACCCGCTGCAGAACCATCTGGCCGATGCCGATCGGCGTCGCGGCGCGGCCTTTGGCCAGCGCATCGCTGCGGGCGCGATCGAGGCCGGCCTCGAGCAGATCGCGGAAGCCGAGCAGGGGGCGCGCGGCCTCGCTCGCGCCGACGAACAGCCCGTCGGGCGCGAACGCCGCCACCGGCACCTTGGCGCCGGCGACCAGCCGATGCAGCCGCTCGACCAGCGGCATGGTGCGCAGCGTCGGGTCCATCGCGATGACCAGCACGGCATGGCCGCCATCGGCAAAGTCGAGCCGCGCGCAGCCGCAGGTCATCAGCGCCCCTAACCGGGCGCCGAAGCCGCGCAGCCGCTGCAGCCGCATTGCGCCGTTCGCCGGCAGCTGGGGGGCGAGCCTGACGATTTGGCGGCGATGGCTGTCGGCGGGGCCGAACACCTTGTCCGCAAGGCCGGCGCTGTTGGCCGCGCCGAACAGCTTTGCGCCGACCGGATTGGCCCACAGCACGCGCGCGCCGTCGGTCGACCATAGCCAGGCCGGCAGGGCAGAGGTCGCATGCACGGCCAGCCGCGGATCGCCCACCCCTCGCAACTGGAAATCCGAACGCGTCATCAGGCCGGCTGCATCTCACGCTTCACGAGTGGCGGCTGCCGGGAATGACAGCCTTAAGAAAGGGTTAGTATCGCCCGGAAGGCGCGACCAGGTCCACGGCCCAAAGCCCGCGATGGATCCCCAAGCGGCGATAACCTTAATCCCGCCAACCCCGCAAGCCGAGCCGACGTTGCATCCAAGGGATTCAAGGGGTGGGGCGCTTGCGAAGAGACGCACCCGCGCGGCATCTCAGGTCCCCATCCTCCCCTAGAGGGGTCCGGGACGAGCGAAGCTCGCCCGTAGATCGGTTCGCACGCAGCGAAGCGGAGAGCGAACCGAGGTGGGGTGACAGTCTCTCCCCACAGGCGGTCCCCGAGCGGAGAGATCACCCCACCCCGGCTCGCATCGCTGACGCGTTGCGAGCCGACCCTCCCCATCCAGGGGGAGGGTAAGAGCGCGTGTGTTGCCGGGCGCATCCCACTACCTCAACCCCCGGTTCCCCCATACCGGAACCTCATCCTCCCCGAGATTAAATTTCGCATCGCACCCCTCTGCCGCGTTGCGATGCACAATGTTGACATGATAGGCAGCCATAATTCTGGCGCTGGGCGAGCCATCTCATTGTTTCGCGTTTCCAGTCTTCGTACCCGCTCAATGCGCAGGGCCCATGGTCGGGGCCGGCGGGCGCGCCAGAAAGGCTCACTCCATTTTTTCAATTAGCGTGAGGGACCAACATGACAGGTGCGACTGATCCGTTTTCTGCCTCGATCATCCCGTTCGAGGTTCCCGAGCAGGTGCGTGCGTTCGCCGAGAAGGGCGCGGCGCAGGCCCGCGAGAACTACGCCAAGTTCAAGGACGCCGCCGAGACCCATAACGGCACCGTCGAGGCCGTGTTCACCTCGGCCTCCAAGGGCGCGAGCGAGTACACCGCCAAGCTGGTCGAGTTCATGAAGGCCAATTCGAGCGCCCAGCTCGACTTCGCCCAGCAGCTGTTCGGCGCCAAGTCGCCGACCGAAGCGATGGAGCTGTGGACCGGCCACGCCCGCAAGCAGCTCGAGACCTACCAGGCCCAGGCCAAGGAGCTGGTCGAGCTCACCCAGCGCGTTGCCAACGAGACCGCCGAGCCGATCAAGGCCAGCGCCTCGAAGTACTATCCGCCCGCCGCCTGAGCGGAGCGGATCGGTGTGAGATGCGAAACCCGGGTCGAGAGGCCCGGGTTTTTTCTTCGCCTCTCCCGCTTCGCATTTGGGAAGGTCGTCATGCCCGGGCTTGTCCCGCCTGCGCGGCCGAAGCCGCTTCGGCGCGGCGAAGGCCCGGGCATCCACGTTCTTGGGGCCGCGGGCAGAAGCCGTGGATGGCCGGGACAAGCCCGGCCATGACGATGTGGGACCTAGAACGCCCCAATCGTCGGGGTCATATGCGAGGTCTCCCCACCGCGCCCGATTTCCCCGCGCCGACGATGATTTCACCCGGTTTTTCACCCCATTGCGGCCTTGCCAAACCGGGCCGTTGCACCTAGTTTCCGCCCCGTCCAGCCCCCTCGGCGATGAGCCTTTTCAGGCAGCCCCAAGGCGCGGCTCGCAAGGATGCAGTTGTAGCTCAGTTGGTTAGAGCGCCTGTCTGTGGAACAGGAGGTCGGTGGTTCGAGCCCACCCAACTGTACCAGCGGGATCAACCAGTTAGCATCGGTCGCTATTTGCTCGACCGTTTGAGTGGCGCGCTCCCTACGGCCGCGGCTTAAAGAGATCGGCGAGCCTCTCGACGGGATCCTAAGGCAAAGCCACTCCCGGCGATCTCCAGATCGTCAAGAACTGACGGACTGCGTCTCGAAATCGCCGAACGACGCGGCGTGGCAGCGAGTGGAAACAATAAGTTTGCGGCGGAGCCAAACTTGCCGCGCTCTTTCGATGCTTTCCCGAGTTGCGCTTCGCACTTCTTAGGAACGCCAGTTTTCCGGCCTCAACTCGAGACGCAAACCTCAGGCTCAGCGCTAGCGCGCCACCACCCACACCACCACCGGTAACGTCACCGCCGCCAGCAGCGTGCCCAGCGCCACTGCGCCCGACACCGGGTTCACCATCCGCTGATACTGCACGGCGCAAATGTACGCATTGCGCCGGTCGGCATCGCCGCGAACAGCACGATGACGCCGGCGATCGGCGGCAGGTCGAGCAGTCTTGCAAACAGGAATGCAGAGGCCGGCATTGCCGCAAGCTCGAGCGCGCGCATCACCAAAAATGCTCTGCCGCTCGCTCTTCACCTCGCGCGAAACAAACAGATGCCGAGATTGATCAGCGCCGTCGGCGAGCCCGAATGCGCAAAGGATGTGATGATTGTTCGGAAGACTGCCGAGATTGCAGGTCGTGCATCAGGTAAGCCAGTCGATCTTACTGTTTGGGGCGCGCCTCAAACTCTTTTCGACGAAAGCGAGGACGGGTGTAAACTGTTTCACAGCAGCCGGCTGGCTGCGACCTTAAGATCGTTCTGCACTTCTACGTTCTTGTGCGGCTCGTCCGTACAAGATGTCGCTCTCTGTTGAAACAACGAGGAGCATGAAGATGAAGACGTTTCTTGCAACGAAATCTCCATTCCTGATCATCGCCACTCTTGCAGTTTGCATCGGCACTGCGCGTGCCGATGTCATCATGGACTGGAATGCGAAAGCAGATGCGATTGCCGCTGAAAAGAAGGTGCTGCCTGTGCCACAGGCCCGCACGATGTCGATGCTTCACGTTGCCATGTTCGAGGCCGTGAACGCGATCGACAGGCGATACACGCCATACAAGCTGGATCTCGTGGCAGACCGCTCCACGTCCAAGGAAGCCGCAGCGTCGACTGCGGCTTACAACATTCTTCTGACGATCTATCCGGACCAAAAAGCTGCCCTCGATGCGGCATTGATTGCATCGCTTTCCGGCATTCCGGACACGGAGGGAAAGGCGAAGGGAATCGAGCTTGGAAAGGTGGCCGCTTCCGGCGTGATGGCGTTGCTCAGGGATGACGGCAATGATGTCCAGGAGACTTATCGTCCCTATACAGCCCCGGGGGCCTATGTGCCGACCGTGGTGCCGATCGGCACGACGGCTGGAATAATGTCCCCTTGGGTCATGACATCGGTCTCACAATTCCGTCCAGCGCCACCTCCGGCGCTTGATTCCGAGACCTGGACCAGAGACGTCAACGAAATTCGGGAGCTCGGCGCTCGCAACAGCACCACCCGAACGGCAGAGCAGACCGCGATCGGACGAGTCTGGTTTCTGGTCGGGCCTCCCAGCTTCAATCCAATCGTCCGGCAGGTCGCCTTGGCCAAGCACATGGACGTCGTTGACTGCTCGCGCCTCTTCGCCCTCACCGAGATCGCTGCGAACGACGCAATCGTTGCCGTCCTTGATGCGAAGTATCATTACAACTTCTGGCGGCCTGTAACGGCCATACGCAACGCGGACATCACGCACAACCCGATGACGCCACGCGAAGCGTCTTGGTTGCCGCTGGGTGAAACGCCGATGCATCCCGAATACCCCTGCGCCCACTGCATCGTATCGGCGGCGGTGTCCACGGTTCTCCGGTCCATCGCGGGCGACGAGGTCGGAGAGCTAACGATGACCAGCCCCACTGCGCCAGGGGTGACTCGCAAATGGACCAAGCTCCAGGATTACAGCGATGAGGTCGCAAATGCCCGCATCTATGCCGGTTTCCATTACCGTTTCTCGACGGAGGTCGGAAAGGACATGGGCCGTAAGATCGGTGACTTGACTGTCGGGACACAGCTTCGCGGGCTGGAAGCGCGAGCTGAACCGAAGCAGTAAGCCGGCGTGCAGGTACACTGCGAACCACACAGAGGTCGAGAAGCGCTCGACATCGAGGCATCCAGGCTCGAGATGGCAGAACAAGTCGACGTTCGAACATGGTGGGCAGGGCCGCCAGTGCTCTGCCCACTCATATGGCGGCTTGCTGCCCGCTCTGAAGCAAATCGAACTTCATCGTCCTTCAGGAGATCATCGCCTTGACCTGCGCCGTATCCGCAAACTCGATCAGCTCGACGATCTTGCCATCCTGAAATCTGAACAGGTCCAAAAGCTCGGTACTGAACGTCTTGCCAGTTGGATGGTAGCGGACGTCAAGGCGGGAATGGACCGCGACGCGATCACCGTCGACCAGCTCGGCCAGGATTTTGCGGTTTTCGAAGCCGAAGTTCTTGATCAATTCACCGAAAACCCCTCGTAGGGCTGGGTGACCCTGCACGCTTCCTGCCAGTTCGAGCGTGCTCTTGTCGCCCTTCAAAGTGAATGCGCCCTCGGGATGAAAGGTCGTCACCAAGCCCTCGACGTCATCGTCGCCGCGCGCGGCGTAGGCGTGCCGGATCGTTGCGAGCATGTCTTCGCGCTGTGCCATGTTACCCTCCCTACAACGTATCAGGCAGACTAGCGACCTTTGCGTGTAAACGCAAAACTATCGCGGGTGGTGCGAGGGCTCCAGCGCGCCGAAGCAGCATCGTTCGTTTTCGTTCCCCGATACTGCAAGAAAACGGCGGCGAGCACCGGCGAACCTTTTCACGACCCCAGGTGTTTGTAGCTGCGGCAGGACTGACAACGCTGAGGGAGCTGAGCTATGAACGGTATCATCTATATCATCGGGCTGATCGTCGTGATTGCTGCGGTGCTCTCGTTCTTCGGCCTGCGCTGATGATGGATTGGGCGCAGCGAGGCCGTGAGGCGTCGCCGGCAAAGCCTTTGACGCCTCACCCCGCCACCACCCACACCATCACCGGCAGCGTCGTCGCCGCCAGCAGGGCGCCCAGCGCCACTGCGCCCAACGCCGGTTTCACCCGCCGCTGATACTGCATGGCGAAGATGTACGCGTTCGCACCGGGCGGCATCGCCGCGAAAAGCACGATGGCGCCGGCGGCGATCGGCGGCAGGCCCGGCAGCTTGGCCAGCATGAACGGATATTTCGGTGATAGTGCACGAAACTGCACAACATCGGGCGAGATCGATCTTGTCACCGCCCGCGGTCACCCTAACCTCGCGCAGTACTACGCGAGCCGCCTGAGTTTCCCGGAAAGTCTGCTCCTGAACACTTATATCAAGCCGCGCGATCGAATTGTGGGCCTGCGTTCGGCTGGACAAATTCGCCATTTGGAGTAGCCTTTTCAGACACAGCAACATGTTGGCGGAGGTTCTCCGTGGAACATCGCGGCGTAAGCTTCTCGGTCGTTGAGATGAGCTACCCGGCTGGTTGGAAGTGGACTGTCGGAAAGGGCCGAACAGTGTCGGTCGGTGTCTGTGCGACGAGGCTCGACGCGATCCGCCAGGCTCAGACCTTCATCGACGCGATCATGGACTGGGCTGCCTAGGCTAAAGTCAGAATACTCGCTCTCGATTGGTCATGCCGAGCACCGTAAACCAGCAGCTGAGTTTCTGTCGGCGCGGCGCTACCTCCCCCCTACGGTGACAGTGCACCAAACCCCGATTTCGTGGGGCGTTCATTAGACCACTGGCGAAGGCCAATTTTCTGGACTGTCACGGTACTGTAGCTGCCTCACGTCTGGGGCAACATCCCGAGATCAGCCAGCATCGACAATCTTTGGAGCCTGAGAAAATGATCTCAGCCGAATACTGCCGGCTTATGTCCCGCTACAACATTTGGCAGAACGCCTCTTTGGTAGCTGCCGCCGACCGGCTGACCCACGAGGATCGCTGGAAGGATCGAGGGGCGTTCTTCCGGTCGATTGCAGCTACGTTGAACCATCTCTATTGGGCTGATGCCCTCATACTGGAGCGGCTGACAGGGAATGCGCGTCCAGAGCAAACCATCAAGCACTCCCTCGCAAATCCCTCGGATTGGGAGGCCTTCAAGGCGCTCCGCTTGCAACGGAACGAGGAAATCGAAGCGTGGTCAGCGCGATTGCGCGACGCGGATCTGAACGGGATGCTCGTTTGGTATCCTGCAGACGGTTCGACTCGGATCGAGAAACCAAAGACGCTGGTGGCTGTTCAACTCTTCAATCACCAGACCCACCATCGAGGTCAGGTGCACGCGATGTTGACGGCAGCGGGTGCAGACCCAGAGCCGACTGACCTTCATCTTCTGGCGTAGCGCGAGGACGCTTCATCCATCTCGCAGGTCAGGAGATCATCGCCTTGATCTGCGCCGTATCCGCAAACTCGACCAGCTCCGCGATTTTGCCATCCTGAAATGTGAACAGGTCCACGATCTCGGTGCTGACCGCTTTGCCGGTCGGGTGGTATCGCACGGTGACGCGGGAGTGGACGGCGACGCGATCGCCGTCGACCAGCTCGGCGAGGATCTCGCGGCCTTCGAAGCCGAAGCCTTCGGTGAATTGATGGAAAGCTTCGCGCAGGGTCGGGTGGCCCTGTATGCGTCCTGTCAATTCGAGCGCACCCTTGTCGCCCATCAGGGTGAATGCGCCCTCGGGATGAAAGGCCGTCACCAGGCTATCGGTGTCACCGCCATCGCGCGCGGCGTAGCCGGCCCTGATCAATGCAAGCATGTCTTCGCGGTTCGCCATGTGCCCCCTCCCTGCAATGTGTATCGGGGCAGCCTAGCGACCTTTGCGTGCAAAGGCAAAGTGATTGCAATCGTGCTGCGATTGCTCAGCGTGGCGCGATCCAGGCCCGTTAGCTGGCTGTACAGCGACACCGCCTGAGCGCGCGTTTCGGTCCCTACGACCCCAGCCCAATGATCCTCCGCGCCATGCGCACATTGGCATAGTCGATCATCTTGCCGTCCAGCGTCACCGCGCCCTGTCCCAGCGCCTCGGCCTGCTCCATGGCTTCGACGATCCGCCGCGCCTGGGCCAGCTCCTCGGCCGAGGGCGTGAACGCGCGCAGCGTCGGCTCGATCTGGTCGGGATGGATCACCTGCTTGCCGTCAAAGCCCATCGCCGCGGCCTTTTGCGCGCTGGCCTCGGTCAGTCCAGCATCGCGAAATGCGCCGCAGGGGCCATCGATCGCGCGCAGGCCGCACGCGCGCGCGGCGACCAAGAGGCGCATCATGGGATAGGCGAACAGGTCGAGCGGCGCGGCGGCGTAGCCGCTCTGCGCCGATCCGACATGACGGTAACCATCCGGCGAAATGCCGATGTCGGAGGTGCGGGCGCCGAGCGAGGCTGCGAGGTCGCCGACGCCGAGATGCAGCGCGGCCACGCTGTCGTGGCACGCGGCGAGCGCGTCGACATTGACGAGGCCGAGCGCGGTCTCGATCAGCAGCTCGAGCGTAACAGGCGCGGCGCGATCCGGCGCGGCTGCGCGGAAACGATCGGCGATAGCGACGATGTCGCTCACCCGCTCCGCTTTTGGCACGATCAAAGCATCGAGCCGGGGCAGGGCCGCCAGTGCGCGGATCTCCTCCGCGATGAACGGGCTGTCGACCGCATTGAGCCTGATGGCGACGTGCTTGTTGCTCCAGTCCAGCGAGGACAGCGCGCGGACGGCTTCCGCCAGCGCAACGCCCTTCTCCGCGGGCGGCACGGCGTCTTCGAGGTCCATGAACACCGCGTCCGCCGATGATGCCGCCGCCTTGGCGACGACACGGGCGCGATGCGCGGGAACGGCGAGATAAGCCCGCGTCGGGCGCTGCGAGGCCATTCTCACGTTCCCTTAACGAGGCCAAGTTCGCCGAGGATCTTCTCGTTGTGCTCGCCGACATCAGGCACCGGATCCATCCGCGGCGTCACGCCGGGAATGGTGAGCGCGGGCAGGAAGCTCATCACCGGCCCGCACGGCGATCCCACGCTTTGCACCCGCGCACGGGCATGAAGCTGCTCATGAGCTAAGAAAGCCTCGACCGAGTTCAGATGCGCATTTGCGATCGCGGCTTCGTCCAGCAGCCGCAGCACCTCCTCGCTGGTCATCGATGCAAAGCGCTGCTCGATATGCGATTGCAGCTCGTCACGGTTCTGCATGCGCAGCGGATTGGTGCGGAAGCGCGGGTCGTCGGCGAAGTCGGCATCATCAAGCACGATGCGGCACAGCGAGCGCCATTCCCGATCGTTCTGGATGCCGAAAAAGATCGTGTTGCCGTCGCCGACGCGGAACGGGCCGTAAGGCGCGATCGTCGCATGCTTGGCACCGGTGCGCGGCAGCGGCCGGCCGGTACTCATCGTGTAGAACGCGGGATAGCTCATCCAGTCCGTGATGGAATCGAACAGCGAGGCCTGGAACGCCGTGCCCTTGCCGGTGCGTTCGCGGCGATACAGTGCCATCAGCACCCCGTTCAGAATGTACATGCCAGTGGCGATATCGACGACGGATAGCCCCACCTTGGCCGGCTCCGCCTCGGTGCCGTTGATGGCGAGCACGCCGGCCTCGCACTGCACCAGGAGATCATAGGCCTTCTTGTCGCTGTAGGGGCCATCAGTGCCATAGCCGGAGACGTCGCAGGCGATCAGGCGCGGATATTTGCGCAGTAGCGATGCGGCATCGAGGCCGAGCCGCTCCGCCGCGCCGGGCGCGAGGTTCTGGATGAACACATCGGTGCGCGGCAGCAGGGCGTCGAGCACCTTGCGGCCCTCGGGACTCTTGATGTCGATGGCAAGGCTCTCCTTGGAGCGGTTGGTCCAGACGAACTGGCTCGACATGCCGTTCATGACGTGATCGTAGTCACGGCAGAAATCGCCGCTGCCCGGCCGCTCGATCTTGATCACCCGCGCGCCCCAATCCGCCAGGTGCCGGCTCGCCAGCGGCGCCGCGATCGCCTGCTCCAGCGAAACCACCGTCACTCCCGACAGCGGCAGCTCCGCTTCATTTCCCGTCATGTGATTGTCCTCCTCGTGTGCGCTTTTCCGACCAGCGCAGGAGACAGGCCGGCCACCCCACGCGCATCTTTTTGAGGGTGACATGATGCCCCTGTTTTGCCCGACAAGTCAAATTTGGCTTCGAAAAATCCTAAAATTCGGCGACGTGAGCGTTTGCAATGACTTGGCTACTGTGCATGGGGTTGTTTTCTCACTTTTGTGTTTTGGGGCCGACAGCGGCGCCTTCGTTTCCTTTCCCGGAACTGCCGAGGCCCCTGACCTGTTGCCGAGAGCGCACACGTGCCGGCTTTCGCACTTGCCCTCGGTTGCCAACGAACAGCCGTTCACCCACTATTCGCGCTGACTCGTGATGTGGGGGGATCGATGCCGGCGTTTCGCTTCAAGTCCTTTGCAAAGCCCTTGGCCGTTGCAAGCCTCGCGCTTGCCCTGGCCATCCTGGCGCTGCCGCGCGCCGGCTTCGCCTACACCCAGGAGGAGCAGCAGGCCTGCACGCCGGACGCGATGCGGCTGTGCGGCGAGTTCGTCCCGAACGTCGATGCCATCACCGCCTGCATGATCAAGAAGAAGGCGCAGCTCTCGCCGCAATGCGCGGTGTTCTTCCGCCGCGGACCGGCGCCGCGCGAGCAGCGCGCCGGCAAGCCGACCCAGATCGCGCCCAAGGCTGCGAAGAAGACCGCCAAGCCGGCGCCGAAGAAGAAATCCAGCCAAGGCTGAGCGCCCAGCGGCCAAGGCTGAGTGCCCAGCGACCAAGGCTGAGCGCCCAGCGACCAAGGCTGAGCGCCCAGCGACCAAGGCTGAGCGCCCAGCAGCGCGTTCCGGTTTGAAACTCCGCCGAAGGCGCGCAATCGCGCGCTTTCCTCGTTCCGGCCCTGACATCGGCTTCGCGACAGATTGCGGACTCGTTTTGTTCGCACGACGCCGGAAGGCTTGCATCGATTGACGGGCGTGCGCCCCTGAAAAGAAAGCGCGCGGCAGGTTTGCGCGGCAAGGTTGCATTCCGCTTTTGTCCCGCGCATTGCTCAAAAAACGCACAGACGCCCCGCACGGGCGGCATTTCGATGCGGCCCGTGTCCGCCTCCTGCGAAGCAGTGTGACTCAAAAGCCAACACGTCTTGTTATTTCGTGGCTGTCGCGCAGCTCCCGACAAATTTTTCTTTCACGAATCAGCGCGCTGATTCATTTTCGCGGCCTGGGGTCAATCTGGAGGCGGAAGGTATGAACGTCATTGTTTTTGCATCACGTAAAGGCGGTTCGGGCAAGAGTACCCTCGCCGCGCATCTCGCCGCGCAGATCAAGGCGAGCAAGCAGGTCATGCTGGTTGACGCCGATCCGCAGGGCTCCCTGACGCTGTGGCACAAGCTCCGCGGCACCAACGAGCCCCCGATCAAGGCTGCCGTCAACTCCGTCAGCGGCATCGTCTCCGCGGCCAAGCGCGACGGTTATGAATGGGTGTTGATCGACACGCCGCCGAACCTGTCGGCCGTCGTCGACGACGCGATCAAGAACGCCACCATGGTGGTCATCCCGGCGCGTCCCGGCGTGTTCGACGTCAACGCCGTGCAGGAAACCATCCAGATGTGCCGCGCCGCGCGCAAGCCCTATGCGGTCGTGCTCAACGGTGCCCCGGCCAAGCGCGACGAAGCCGAAAGCCCGATCGTCACCATCGCCCGCGAAGCACTGGCGAAATTCCGCGCTCCGGTGTGGGGCGGCCAGATCACCAATCGTTCGGATTTGTTGATGGCGCTCAGCCACGGCGAAGGCGCGCGCGAATATCAGGCCGAGAGCCGTGCGGCTCAGGAAATCGCAAGACTGTGGGCGGCGATCGAGCGTTCGGTCAAGGCTATCCGCGGCACCGCATCGGCCTCCGGCGCAATGCACAAGCAGGCAGCTTAATTTTCATTGATCATGTCGAACGGCGAAAAACGCGCGGGAAGTCCGCGCGTTTTGCGTTTCTGATTTCGCTCACGCCACCATCAGCATGTAGAACACGATGACCGGCGACAGGGTCAGGATTACCGACCAGATGCCGACGGCCCAGAGAATGTCCTCGGTGCTGAAGCCCTGCTGTTCGGCGTCGAAATGCGACGCCATTTCATTCTGACTATTCACAAACGCCCCCGCGATTTCTTCGCTTATGGACGTCAGTGATAGCAGCGATGTTTTAAGATCCGGATCGCATCTGCCCGTGCATTTTGAACACAGGTGCTACCACGGATTAACCATCCCGCGCGCGCAGCTTCAGCCGACCAGCCAGACGCGAAACAGCAGCACCGGCATCAGGCCGAGCATCACGGCCCAGAACCCGAACGACGAGACGACGAGAATTCCCTTCAAGAGATCGGCGGGCGCGAACTGGCTCGCGGCGGTAGGCCGGGTGCGATACCCCATGGTCATTTCCCCTTCGGTAACTCTGGACAGAACGATAGGCGCGATTGCGTAAACGAGCCGTGGATACGGATTGCGGCAGCTGCGAAGGCCGTTGGGGCGCGGTTAACCAAACGGGCACGCTTCACCCTCTCCCCTTGTGGGAGAGGGTGGCTCGCCGCGGAGCGGCGAGACGGGTGAGGGGTCTGTCTCCACACAAACAGTCTTTTGCGCTTGGAGAAAACCCCTCATCCGGCGCTTCGCGCCACCTTCTCCCACAAGGGGAGAAGGAAGAGCAGCGTGCACGGAGAGAAAACTACGCCGCGATCGTCACCCGTCGCTCGATCTCGCGATCGATCGTTGCCGCGAGCTCGCTGCTCACTTCCACCATCGGCAGGCGCACCTCCGGGCTGTCGATCAGGCCGGATCGCCACAGCCAGTACTTCGCCGGCGCGGGGCTCGGCTCGGCGAACAACAGCCGCGTCAGCTCGCCGACCTCGTGCCAGCGCGCCAGCGCCGCATCGTGGTTGCCGCGCTTGTGCTCGCTATAGATTGCCGCAAACGTTGCGGTCTCGACATGGGCTGAGAGCACGATGCCGCCGTCGGCGCCGTCACTGAGTGCCTCGAAGAAATTGGCGTCCTCGCCGGTGAGCACGCGAAAGCCCTTCGGCCGGTCGCGCAAGAGCGCGATCGATTGCTCCCGGCTCGCGCCGCAATCCTTCAGGCCGACGATGTTCTTGTGCTCGGCAAGGCGCAGCATGGTCTGGTTGGTGATGTTGACGGCGCAGCGATAGGGAATGTTGTAGAGCGCGATCGGCCATGCAGCGTGGTCGGCGAGCGTCTCGAAATGCGCCAGCAGGCCGCGCTGCGACGGCCGCACATAATAGGGACTGGCGATCAGGTAACCGTCGATCGGCCAGTCCGCGGTCTCGTCGAGGCGCTCTTGCAGACGCGAGGTGTCCGCACCGGACAGTCCGAGGCAGATCGGCAAGTTGCGGCCGGCGGTCGCCATCTCCTCGCGCACCACGGCGACGAGACGTTCGAGCTCGGCCGCGCGCAGTGTCATGCCTTCACCGGAGGTCGCGCCCAGGATGAAGCCGTCGATGCCGTGCGCGCAATAGTGCCGGGTCAGCCGCCGCAGCGACCTCTCGTCCAGCGCGCCGTCCTGGAACGGCGTCACCAGCGGCAACCACAGCCCGTGCAATTGGTCTCGTAGTCCGGTCATGTTTCCATCTCCTTCTCGGGAAAAATGCCTGAGACGGAGGGCACATGAAAAAACCCCGTCCAGGCGGCGGGGTTTTCGGGATTGGCTCGCGATGACGAAGTCAGCTTAGCGCGCGCAATATTCCGAGGCCCCGGGATGGGGGCCTTTTTTCGAAACGATTGCGCACGACTTCGTGATCATGGGCGAATGATGCGGGGTATGCGCGGAACTGTCAACACACGCGGAGAGCGAAGCACATTTTGACGAAAAAAAGCCGGACCCGAGGGCCCGGCTTAGGTATTGGCCACGTGAGGCCGACACAATCACCTTCCAAGAGGGATTACTGAACTCCCGCGCCACTGGAGGAGGGGGACAAATGCGCAACGCGAAGGCTCAGCGTGCAAACATTATGGGCTTGCCGAGTGCCTTGCAGCAACAGCCGAGGCCGCATGTCAGTCATGCGGAAATCAGGACGGCCAGCGTTGCGCCTTGCTCACCACGAAGTCACGGAACACCTGCACGCGCGCGACCGTCTTCAACTCCTCGGGATAGACGAAGTAGGTGTCGAGCTGGATCGAGTCCGACTCGCCGAACAGCTGCACGAGCTTGCTCTGCTCCTCGACCAGGTAATCGGGCAGGGCGGCGATGCCGAGGCCCTGCGCGCAGGCGCGCACGAGACCGAGGATGTTGTTGACCTTGAAATAGGCTTCGCGCGGACCCGAGCCGTTGCGCCCGGCTTCGATCAGCCAGTTGCGGTTTTGCAGGTGCGGCGCGAAATTGCCGTCCGAGAGCGTGATGATGCGGTGGGAGTCGAGCTCCTCCAGCGTGCGCGGCGTGCCGAAGCGCTTGATGTATTCCGGCGAGCAATAGGCGTGGAAGCCCATCGCGAACAGCTTGCGCTGGATCAGATCCGGCTGCGTCGGCTTGCGGGTGCGGATCGCGACGTCAGCCTCGCGCATCGACAGATCGAGCTCCTCGTCGGTGACGATCAGCGAGATGCGGATCTCCGGATAGAGCGCGGTGAATTCGCCGAGCCGCGGGATCAGCCAGTTGATGCCGACGCCGGGCGTGGTGGTGATCTTGAGATCGCCGCTCGGCCGTTCGCGGCTGTCGGTCAGCTTGGCGCGCGCCGCCTGCAGCTGCATGAACACGTCATGCGCCGTGCGGAACAACAGGTCGCCCTGCTCGGTAAGGATCAGGCCGCGGGCGTGGCGGTGGAACAGCGAGACCGAGAGCTCCTGCTCCAGCGCCGAGACCTGGCGCGACACCGCCGATTGCGACAGGCCGAGCTGCTCGCCCGCATGCGTGAAGCTGCCCGCTTCCGCCGCGGCGTGAAACACCTTCAGCTTGTCCCAGTCCATATCCGTAAATCCGTCGCGTGTTCGGGGCATGATTCTATTCCGCTGCCGCGCGCTCGCTGGCGCGAAGGGCCAAGAAACGTTCGGCTTCGAGTGCGGCCATGCAGCCGAGGCCGGCGGCCGTCACGGCCTGGCGATAGGTTTCGTCGGCGACGTCGCCGGCGGCGAACAGGCCGGGCATCGAGGTCGCGGTCGAGTTCGGGGCGACCTCGATATAGCCGGAGGGTTTCAGCTTGACCTGATCCTTGACCAGCTCGGTCGCGGGCGCATGCCCGATGGCGATGAAGATGCCGTCGGCCTTGACGTCCGTGAGCGCGCCGGTCTTGACGTTCTTGAGCCGGACATGGGTGACCTTGTTGGGGTTCTCGGTGCCGCAGATCTCGTCGACCGCGGCGTCCCAGATCACCTTGATCTTCGGATGCTTGAACAGGCGCTCCTGCAGGATGCGCTCGGCCCGGAAATGATCGCGACGATGCACGATCGTGACCTGCGAGGCATGGTTGGTGAGGTACAGGGCTTCCTCGACTGCGGTGTTGCCGCCGCCGACCACGATCACCTCCTTGCCACGGTAGAAGAAGCCGTCGCAGGTGGCGCAGGCCGACACGCCGCCGCCCTGGAACTTGGCTTCCGACGGCAGCCCGAGCCAGCGCGCCTGCGCGCCGGTGGCCAGGATCACGGTCTCGGCGAGATAGACGTCGCCAGAGTCGCAGGTGAGGCGGAACGGCCGCTGCGCCGTCTCCAGCTTGGTCACCAGGTCGGAGACGATCTTGGTGCCGACATGGACCGCCTGCTTCTCCATCTGCTCCATCAGCCAAGGGCCCTGGATCACGTCGGCGAAGCCTGGATAGTTCTCGACGTCGGTCGTGATGGTGAGCTGGCCGCCGGGTTGGATGCCCTGGATCAGGATCGGCTCAAGCATCGCGCGCGCGGCGTAGATCGCGGCGGTGTAGCCAGCCGGGCCGGAGCCGATGATGACGACCTTTGCATGAACAGGAGCGGACATTTCGATGGACGCCTTTCACGGGGGATTTGCAGCGCGGGCGCGGAATGTGCCGGGAGGCCTAGCGGAGGCGCTGAAATATCAGAGCTAATCTAAGCAATCTGGCGAGCCATGCAAGAATTGCATTCCCTATCGGCGGATTTTTCCAACAGGGAACAAAAGTCGATTGCGCTGCACGCGCAATAAAATTGCGCCGCCGGTGCGTATTGGGCTATGAGGATTTCGACAAATCACCCAATACCGCCGCAAAGGCCAGGAGTTCCAATCACGTGTCGCGGAACCTAGACGAGATCGACCTGAAAATTCTCACCGAGATTCAGGCCGACGGTCGAATCACCAATGTCGAACTGGCCAAGCGCGTCGGCATCTCGCCGCCCCCCTGTCTGCGCCGCGTCCGGGCGCTGGAGGAGGAGGGTTACATCCACGGCTATCGCGGCCTCCTGGACGCACGCAAGCTGGGCTTCGACGTGACCGTTTTCGCCGCCGTGCACCTGTCCAGCCAGGCCGAAGCGGATTTGCGCGCGTTCGAGGAGTTCGTCCGCGCCGAGCCCCTGGTGCGGGAATGCTGGATGCTGTCCGGCGAGGTCGATTTCATCCTGAAATGCGTCGCACCCGACATGGCGACCTTCCAGGATTTCGTCACGCATCTGACGGCGGCACCGCATGTCCGCAACGTGCGCACGTCATTGGTGCTGCACAATTCGAAGTACGAGGCGGCCGTGCCGCTCGAGGTGAAGGGACGACGTTAGGGTCTTCTCCCTCTTCCCGTTCTTACGGGGAGAGGTGAAGACCAGTCCACGGTCCTCTCCGTCATTGCGAGCGGAGCGAAGCAATCCAGTGTCTTTCCGCAGAGGCAGTCTGGATTGCTTCGCTCCGCTCGCAATGACGTGTGGTGAGAACGTGTGTCCGCCACAACTCCAGCAACACGCCAAAAAGGCCGCGCACTGCGCGGCCTTTTTGAAACGTCAGCAGACGCAGCGGCAAGTCCTTACCGCCACTCCACCTTGGTGATCTCGTACGCCTTGGCGCCGCCCGGCGTGTTGACCTCGACCGTGGCGCCCTTCTTCTTGCCGATCAATGCGCGTGCGAGCGGCGAGGTGATCGAGATCCGGCCCTTCTTGGCGTCCGCCTCGACCTCGCCGACGATCTGCCACACCGTCTTCTTCTCGGTGTCCTCATCGACCAGCGTCACGGTGGCGCCGAACTTGATGGTGTCGCCGGAGAGCTTGGAGATGTCGATGATGTCGGCGCGCGCGAGCTTGTCCTCGAGCTCGGCGATGCGACCCTCATTGTGCGACTGCTCTTCCTTCGCGGCATGATATTCCGCGTTCTCCGACAGGTCTCCGTGCGAGCGCGCCTCCGCGATATGCTCGATGATCCGCGGACGGTCCACGGACTGGCGCTGCTTCAATTCTTCCCCGAGCGCGACAAAGCCGGCCTGGGTCATCGGAACCTTTTCCATCGTCTCTCTCGTCCTTCGATCGTGCGCCCCAGAATGCGGATGGGCGCCGCAACCTTGATTCGTCAGTCCTCCAGAGCCCAAAGAGGGGCTGCCGGACCTTGACAGATATGGGCTTTAGCGCCGGAACAGAACTGCCACCTGGCCGGATCGGTTCCTCCGGCCATTGTGGCTTCATTGCCAATCACTTAGCGGAAGCTTCGCTGCCGCTAGCGATCAGGTTTCCGAAAAGTAGCTCTGCAGGGTACGAACCTCAAGGTCCCCGCCCAGATAGGCGCGGATGCCCTGCGCGGCCGCCACGGCCCCGGAAAGAGTGGTGTAATATGGCACTTTATGCAAGAGGGCCGCGCGCCGCAGCGAGCGGCTGTCGGCCAGCGCCTGCGGGCCTTCGGTGGTGTTGAAGACGAGCTGGACGTCGCCATTGGTGATGGCATCGACGATGTGCGGCCGCCCTTCCAGCACCTTGTTCACCTTCTCGGTCGGGATGCCCTGGTCGGTCAGGAAGCGCGCCGTGCCCGAGGTCGCCAGCACCTTGAAGCCGAGCGAATGCAATTCGCGCACGGCATCCGCGATGCGCGTCTTGTCGCTTTCGCGCACCGAGACGAACACGGTGCCCTTACGCGGCACCCGCGTGCCGCCGCCGAGCTGACTCTTGGCGAAGGCGACCGCAAACGAGCGGTCGATTCCCATGACCTCGCCGGTCGAGCGCATCTCGGGGCCGAGCACAGTGTCGACGCCGGGGAAGCGTGCGAACGGGAAGACCGATTCCTTGACGCCGACGTGCTTGAGTGCCGCCTTCTTCAGCTTGAAATCGGCAAGCTTCTCGCCGGCCATGATGCGCGCGGCGATCTTGGCGACCGGCGTGCCGATCACCTTGGCGACGAACGGCACGGTGCGCGAGGCACGCGGATTGACCTCGAGCACGTAGATCTCGCCGTCCTTGATGGCGTATTGCACGTTCATCAGGCCAATGACGTCGAGGCCGAGCGCGAGCTCGCGGGTCTGCCGCTCCAGCTCCTCGATCATTTCCGCATCGAGCGAGTGCGGCGGCAGCGAGCAGGCGCTGTCGCCGGAATGGATGCCGGCTTCCTCGATGTGCTCCATGATGCCGACGATGAAGGTGTCCTTGCCGTCGCACAGGCAGTCGACGTCGATTTCCGTGGCATCCGACAGATAGCGGTCGAACAGCAGCGGGTTCTTGCCGAGCACGGTGTTGATCTGCCCGGTCTTGTCGTTCGGATAGCGCGCCTTGACATCGGCCGGCACCAGCTCCGGCAGCGTGCCGAGCAGATAATCATTGAGCTGGTTCTCCTCGCGGATGATCTGCATCGCACGGCCGCCGAGCACGTAGGACGGGCGCACCACCAGCGGCAGGCCGAGATCGGCGGAGACGAGGCGGGCCTGCTCGACCGAGTAGGCGATGCCGTTCTTCGGTTGCTTGAGGCGCAGCTTGTCGAGCACGCGCTTGAAGCGGTCGCGGTCCTCGGCGAGGTCGATGGCGTCGGGTGAGGTGCCGAGAATCGGCACTTCGGCGGCTTCCAGCGCACGCGCCAGCTTCAGCGGGGTCTGGCCGCCGAACTGCACGATCACGCCGTGCAGGGTGCCGTTGCTGCGCTCCTTGGCGATGATCTCCAGCACGTCCTCGGCGGTGAGCGGCTCGAAATAGAGCCGGTCGGCAGTGTCGTAGTCGGTCGACACCGTCTCCGGATTGCAGTTGACCATGATGGATTCGTAGCCGGCGTCGTGCAGCGCGAAGCAGGCGTGACAGCAGCAATAGTCGAACTCGATGCCCTGGCCGATCCGGTTGGGACCGCCGCCGAGAATGATGACCTTCTTCTTGTCGGACGGCGCGCTCTCGTCCGCGGGCAGGCCGGCGAACGGCGCCTCATAGGTCG
The DNA here is from genome assembly GCF_020194135.1 of Bradyrhizobium sp. BRP23. Taxonomy (NCBI): domain Bacteria; kingdom Pseudomonadati; phylum Pseudomonadota; class Alphaproteobacteria; order Hyphomicrobiales; family Nitrobacteraceae; genus Bradyrhizobium; species Bradyrhizobium sp. BRP23. Next base: position 409,897 of record NZ_JADYVW010000005.1, read on the forward strand.
AGTACATGTAGGCGGTGGGCGAGGCGAACTCGGCCGCGCAGGTGTCGATGCGCTTGTACACCGGGTGGACGCCGAGCGCATGGCGCTTCGCCTTGACTTCGGCCTCCGTCGTCTCGGCCAGCACGGCGAGCCGCGCGTCGGAGAAGCCCATGGCCTTCAGCGTGCGCATGCCGAAGGCGTTGCCAGGCAGGCCGTTCTTCCTGACCTTCTCCTCCATCTCGACGATGCCGCGCATCTCGGCGAGGAACCACGGATCGATCTTGCAGGAGTTGAAGATGTCCTCGTTCGACCAGCCGAGCCGCATGGCCTGGGCGACCTGGAGGATGCGGTTCGGCGTCGGAGTGCCGAGCGCGGCGCGGATCGCGTTCTTGTCGTCGTCGCGGCCGAGGCCCTCGATCTCGATCTCGTCGAGGCCGGTCAATCCCGTCTCGAGCCCGCGCAGCGCCTTTTGCAGGCTTTCCTGGAAGGTGCGGCCGATCGCCATGACCTCGCCGACCGATTTCATCGAGGTGGTCAGCGTGGTCGAGGCGCCCGGGAATTTCTCGAAGGCAAAACGCGGCACCTTGGTGACAACGTAGTCGATGGTCGGCTCGAACGAGGCCGGCGTCGCGCCGCCGGTGATGTCGTTGGCGATCTCGTCGAGCGTGTAGCCGACCGCGAGCTTGGCGGCGACCTTGGCGATCGGAAAACCGGTGGCTTTCGAGGCCAGCGCGGAGGAGCGCGACACGCGCGGATTCATCTCGATGACGACCATGCGGCCGTCTTCGGGATTGACGCCGAACTGAACGTTGGAGCCGCCGGTCTCGACCCCGATCTCGCGCAGCACCGCCAGCGAGGCGTCGCGCATGATCTGGTATTCCTTGTCGGTCAGCGTCAGCGCCGGCGCCACCGTGATGGAATCGCCGGTGTGCACGCCCATCGGATCGAGGTTCTCGATCGAGCAGACGATGATGCAATTGTCTTTCTTGTCGCGCACCACCTCCATCTCGTACTCTTTCCAGCCGAGCACGGACTCCTCGATCAGCACTTCGTTGGTGGGAGACGCGTCAAGGCCGCGCTCGATGATGTCGAGGAACTCTTCCTTGTTGTAGGCGATGCCGCCGCCGGTGCCACCCATCGTGAAGGAGGGGCGGATGATCGCGGGCAGGCCGATCTCGGACAGCGCCATCATGGCCTGGCCGAAGGCGTATTCCTGGTAGCGCTTGCGACGCTCGCTCTCGCCGAGCGTCCACTGCCGGTCGAGCTCTTCGAGCGCGGCGCCCGACAGCTTCTCGCGTTCGGCCTGGTACTTCTCGCGGAACGACTTCTTCAGCTCGGAGGCGTTGGCGAGCCGAGACTTCGGCGTCTCGAGCCCGATCTTGGTCATGGCCTCGCGGAAGAGCTGGCGGTCTTCCGCCTTGTCGATGGCATCGGCGGTGGCGCCGATCATCTCGACGTCGAACTTCTCCAGCGTGCCCTGGCGGCGCAGCGACAGCGCGCAGTTCAGCGCGGTCTGGCCGCCCATGGTCGGCAGCAGCGCGAAGCCGCCGGGGACGACGTGACGTTCCTTCTCGATGATCTTGGCGACGATCTCGGGCGTGATCGGCTCGATATAGGTCGCATCCGCCAATTCCGGGTCGGTCATGATGGTGGCCGGGTTGGAATTGACGAGGACGATGCGATAGCCCTCTTCCTTCAGCGTCTTCACCGCCTGCGTGCCCGAATAGTCGAACTCGCAGGCCTGGCCGATCACGATGGGACCGGCGCCGATGATCAGGATGGTCGAGATGTCGGTTCGTTTGGGCATCACCGCTCACGGGCTGGGATCTGGGCACAAAAAAAGGGCGCGCTTGCCGCGCGTCCCCATTTGGCGAGAGCGCGGGGTCTCCCTCGCGCGCGGGTGGGTCTTAAACCAGTTTTTGGAGCGGCGAAACCCCGAAAAACGCCCATCAACCGCCAATTTTCAGGGGTTTGACGGTGCGTTGCCGGCATCGTCGGGGCGGGCGGGCAGTCCGTCTCCGCTTCCGCTATGCTCCAGCTACGCCGGACACGCTTCGCCCCTTCGGGTCTTGCGTGGCTGCGCCACGCGTAGCCCCGCAGGGGCGAAGCGTGGAGACCCGGCCTGGATTTGAACCAGGATGAAGAGCGATGCACCGCCCCCGCGTAGACATTTCCGCCACCGGGCCATCAGGATTATTCCCGATCGGCGTGCGCCAGGCCACCTCAGCTGATCGTTATGCTTAACGGACCAGAGGCGGCCTCGCGATGAAGGTCATGCGCCAGCGGTTGTGCCCGATATTGCTGTGGGCGCGCTGGACCGCGAAGCCCGCCGCCTTCAGCTTGGCCGTGATCTCGTCCTCGCTGTAGCGCTGCAGTCCGATCTTCGAGCGCAGCTGGCGATAATCCGACAGCGCGGTGCTGATCAGCCCGATCAGCGCGTCCTTCAGAAATCCGTGACGCAGGCCGAACCCGAGCAGCGCCATCACATCCCTGACCATGCCGACATTGGGCTGTAGGATGTCGCCCAGCACCAGCTTGCCGGAGGGTTTCAGGATGCGGCGGATGTTCAATAGCGCCGCATCGAGCTCGTCCGGCGTCATGTATTGTGCGACCGAGTTCATCACGACGAGATCGATCGACTGATCCTGCATCTTGCGGACGTCCTCGAGCGAGCGGACGCGGATCTTGGTGTTTGGGGCAAACCGCGCGATCAGCCGGCCGCGCACGCCCGGCGCGGGCTCGGCCAGGATCAGCATGCCGCAGGCGGCCGCCACCTGGCTCGCCGACAGCGCTTCGCCGCAGGCATAGTCCAGCACCGTCGCATCGGGCGAGGGGATGTAGCCGATGATGTCCCGCGCAATGATCTGGAAGTGCAAGTCGCGATGCAGCTTGCTGACATAGATCGTATGCGTCGAGTCGTAATAATCGATCCAATCGTCCATTGGTATCCCGCCCAGGGGTTCCTATCTAGGAACCGCGCTGCCCACCTTGCGTTAGGGGTGCGGCGGCGCGCCGTCAATGTCCGCGTCCTAACAGGAAGGTCTCCCGTGAGCAAAACCAACAACAAGGTCTCGCCCGAACTCGATACCCCCACGGATCTGTCGCCCGACGGGGTCAAGAAAGTCTCTGAGGCGCTCAACGTGCTTCTGGCCGACGCGTTCGCGCTTTATCTGAAGACCAAGAATTTTCACTGGCACATCAGCGGGCGCCACTTCCGCGATTACCACCTGCTGCTCGACGAGCAGTCCGACCAGATCTTCGCCACCACCGACCAGCTCGCCGAGCGCGTCCGCAAGATCGGCGGCACCACGCTGAGGTCGATCGGCCAGGTCGCAAAGCTCCAGACCATCAAGGACAACAACGAGGACTACGTCCCGCCGCGCGAGATGCTGCGCGAGCTGATGCAGGACAACAAGCACGTCGCAGCCGCGATGCGCAAGGCGCACGACGTCTGCGACGAGGCCGGCGACGTCGCCAGCGCCAGCATTTTGGAGAACTTCATCGACGAGACCGAGCGGCGGACCTGGTTCCTGTTTGAAGCGACGAGGCAGGAGGGCGGCAACGAGCCGTAACGGGATGCGTAGGGTGGGTTAGCCTCGCAGAAGCGCGAAGCGCATCTGCAAGGCGTAACCCACCACTGTCTCTGTCCGCGGAAACAGAAGAGGTGGGTTACGCCTTTGGCTAACCCACCCTACTGCACCACGCGTGTGGCTACCGCCACAACCGCATCAGCGCGCCGTCCTTCCCCGTCACGGGATCAGCCGGCGGCAGCGCCACTTGCGGAATCGTCTTCAGCGCTTTCGCATGGTTCTCCGGCGTTGCGCGCGTGATCTCCATTTTTGCGCCTGGCGGATAGGCGCCGATCACGCAAAAATCATCGCTCGCCTTGATGCATTGATGTCCGGTGCCGGCGGGCAGGATCGCAACGTCGCCGGCCTTGATCTGAAGCTCCTGGCCGTGATCGCCGCCGAAACGCACGCGGGCGCTGCCGCGCGCGACGCCGAGCACCTCATGCACCGTCGCATGATAATGCAGATAATCGTAGACGCCGTTGCGCCACGTCCCGCCCCAGCCGTTCGCTTCGAACAGATTCTCGATGGTCTCTTCCGGGCGCTTTGGGTCGAGCTTCACCGCGCCCTGGTAGACCAGGAACGGAAGGATGTTGTTCGGCACGAGCCCGTCATCCTCGAAAACAATGGCGAGCGGCTCGGCCTTGTCGCGGACGACGGACATGGCTGTGCTCCTGCGCAAGAATAGCAGGGATCAACCAAACGCGTGCGGCGACGTTCCTCGTTCCACCGTCATTCCGGGGCGACGCGCAGCGTCGAGCTATGATGCGCAATTGCGCATCAGAGAATCCATGACACTGCAAAGTCTGTTGTCAGATGGATTCCGGGCTCGCGCTACGCGCGCCCCGGAATGACGAAAAGCCCGGGGCGAGCCCGGGCTTTTGTCGTGAAGTATCCGTGGAGAACGCGCCTTACGCCCTCTTCCTCTGCCGCATCAGGTCGGCGAAGCGCTGGAACAGGTAATGCGAGTCGCGCGGGCCGGGTGAGGCCTCGGGATGATATTGCACGGAGAATACCGGCTTGCCGTCGAGCTGGATGCCGCAGTTGGATCCATCAAACAAGGAAATGTGGGTCTGCGTCGCGCCCTTCGGCAGCGTCGTCTCGTCCACGGCAAAGCCGTGGTTCATCGAGGTGATCTCGACCTTGCCGGTGGTCTCGTCCTTCACCGGGTGATTGGCCCCGTGATGGCCCTGATGCATCTTCTTGGTCTTGGCGCCGACGGCAAGGCCCAGCATCTGGTGGCCAAGGCAGATGCCGAAGGTCGGCGTGCCCGACTTGATCACGTCGCGGATCACGGGCACGGCATATTTGCCGGTCGCGGCCGGATCGCCCGGACCGTTGGACAGGAACACGCCGTCCGGCTTCAACGCCAGGATGTCTTCGGCGGGGGTCGTCGCCGGCACCACCGTCACCTTGCAGCCGACACCGGCGAGCAGGCGCAGGATGTTGCGCTTGATGCCGTAGTCGATGGCGACGACGTTGAACTCGGGCTTGTCCTGGCGGCCGAAGCCCTTGTCCCAGGCCCAGGGCATCTCGTCCCAGGTGAAGCGCTGGCCGCTCGTCACCATCGGCACGAGGTCCATGCCTTCGAGCCCCGGCCATTCGCGCGCCTCTTCCTTGAGGCCGTGCAAATCGAACTCGCCAGACTTCGAGTGCGCGATCACGGCGTTCGGCATGCCCTTGGAGCGGATCAGCGCGGTCAGCGCGCGGGTGTCGATGCCGGAGAGGCCGATGATGCCGCGGGCCTTGAGCCAGGCATCGAGATGCTTGGTGGCGCGGTAGTTCGAGGGATTGGTGATCGCGGTGCGCAGGATCACGCCGCGCGCGCCGGGCGTCGCGGCCATGTTCACCGTCTCGATATCCTCGTCGTTGGTGCCGACATTGCCGATATGCGGGAAGGTGAAGGTGATGAGCTGGCCGGCATAGGAGGGATCGGTCAGGATCTCCTCATAGCCGGTCATTGCGGTGTTGAAGCAGACCTCGCCGACGGCGTGGCCCTCGGCGCCGAGACCAAAGCCCTCCAGCACCGTGCCGTCGGCAAGCACGAGGAGCGCGGTCGGTTTGTGGTCCGGCCAGGCGGGATCGTTGTCATGTTGTGTCATGAGCCCGCTTCATAAGCCCCCCGCGTGTGCACGTCAAAGCGAGAGAGCGCCGATTCACATGCGTTTTTGCATATTTGACAGGCCTCCTCCCACCCTTAAGCTCGGACGCACAATTTCCGGCAATTTCCTGGGCTTGCGAGGCAATAATGGACCAGACCACCCCCATTGTGCTGGTTCCGGGGCTGGCGTCCTCGGCCCGGATCTATGCGCCCGTGATCCCCGCGCTCTGGCGTTTCGGGCCGGTGACGGTCGCCAACCACATCCGCGACGACAGCATGGTTGCGATCGCCCGCCGCATCCTCGCCGAGGCGCCGCCGCGCTTTGCCCTCGCCGGCCATTCCATGGGTGGCTACATCGCCTTCGAGATCATGCGCCAGGCCAGCGAGCGCGTGACAAAACTCGCGCTGATCAACACGCAGGCGCGGCCCGACTCGCCGGAGGCCACCGCGCGCCGCCGTGCCCAGATGGAGCGCGCCAGACGCGGTGAGCTCCGTGCCGTGCGCGAGGAGAGTTTTCCGGAGCTCGTGCATCCGTCGCGGCGCGACGATGCCGAGATTCTCAGGCTCGTGCATGCGCAGGACGAGGACGTCGGCGTCGAGGGCTATCTGCGGCAGCAGGCCGCGATCATCGCGCGGGCGGATTCGCGGCCGACCTTAGCGACAATCAAATGCCCGACGCTGGTGCTGACGGGCGATGCCGACAACACCATCCCCAACGCCTTCTCCAAGGAGATGGCCGAGGGGATCGCCGGCGCCAGGCTCGTGATCCTCGATCGCTGTGGGCACCTGCCGCAAGCCGAGCGGCCGGAAGCGACCGTTCAAGCGCTGACCGAATGGCTCCGAACCGAGGTTGTCTGAAGGCCACGAACGGCCTAGATCAAGCGTTGGATATTCGAAGGGATCACGATCATGCTGCGCGACGACATCAACAATGCGGTCAAGGAGGCCATGAAGGCCAAGGACGAGCGCAAGCTGTCCACGCTGCGCATGGTCAACTCGACCATCAAGAACGCCGACATCGACGCGCGCGGCAGCGGCAAGCCGCCGCTGTCGGACGCCGACATCCTGGCAGTGCTGCAGAAGATGATCAAGCAGCGTCAGGAGGCGGTCGAGCTCTATGACAAGGGCGGCCGCGCCGAGCTTGCCGCACAGGAGCGCGAGGAGATCGCGGTGATCTCGGCGTATCTGCCGAAGCAGATGCCCGATGACGACGTGAAGAAGGCGATCGCGGATGCGATTGCCGAGACCCGCGCTGCCGGCATGAAGGACATGGGCAAGGTGATCGCCGTGCTGCGCGCGAAGTACGCAGGGCAAATGGATTTCGGCAAGGCGTCTGGTCTCGTGAAGGCAGCGCTGTCGGGCTAGCTTCTTCCCCTCTCCCCTTGTGGGAGAGGGTGGCTCGCCGCGTAGCGGCGAGACGGGTGAGGGGTCTTTCTCCGCGAGCGATCCTCTCCCAGTAGTTCACGCGGATAGAGACCCCTCATCCGGCGCTTCGCGCCACCTTCTCCCACAAGGGGAGAAGGGGCACCTTTGATGCCGCATAGGTTCGGTCTACTCTCCCGGCAGAAACAAATCGGGAGCAACCGATGACCGCCATCAATCCATTTCGCATCGCCATCGGCGACGACATCCTCGCCGACCTGAAGTCACGCCTTGCCCGCACACGCTGGCCGGAGGCCGAGCTAGTCGACGACTGGAGCCAGGGCGCGCCGCTGAAATGGATCCAGGAGATCTGCACCTATTGGGCCAACGCGTATGACTGGCGCTCGCGCGAGGCAAAGCTCAATCGCTTTGCGCAGTTCACCACGGAGATCGACGGCCTCGACATCCACTTCATTCATGCGCGCGCGAAGGAGCCGTCGGCGCTTCCGTTGATCATCACCCACGGCTGGCCCGGCTCCATCGTCGAGTTCCAGAAGGTGATCGCGCCGCTCACCGATCCCGCCGCGCATGGCGGCAATCCCGCCGATGCCTTTCACGTGATCTGCCCCTCGCTGCCTGGCTTCGGCTTCTCGGGCAAGCCGGGGACCACCGGCTGGGGCGTCGATCGCATTGCCGCGACCTGGGCCAAGCTGATGGACCGCCTGGGCTACGCGCGTTATGGCGCGCAAGGCGGCGACTGGGGCTCGGCGGTGACGACCTCGCTCGGAGCGCAGGACCCCACTCATTGCGCCGGCATCCACATCACGCTCGCCTTCAACGCGGCACCGAAGGTCGAGGGCGAGCCGACGCCAGAGGAGAAGCGGGCGCTGGCCGGCCTCAAGCACTACGCCGATCTCGACTCCGGCTATTCCAAGCAGCAGTCGACGCGGCCGCAGACGCTCGGCTATGGCCTGACGGATTCGCCGAGCGGCCAGGCGGCCTGGATCCTGGAAAAATTCTGGGCCTGGACCGATTGCAATGGCCACCCCGAAAACATCTTCAGCAAGGACGAGCTGCTCGACAACGTCATGCTCTATTGGGCGACGCAGACGGCGACCTCGTCGGCGCGGCTCTATTGGGAGAGCTTTGGCAAGCGCCGCACCACGCCGGTGGTGAAGGTGCCGACGGGTGTCGCGGTGTTCCCCAAGGAGATCGTCACGCCGGTGCGGCGCTGGATGGAGCCGAACTTCCATGACATCACGCATTGGAGCGAGATGGAGAAGGGCGGTCACTTCGCCGCCTTCGAGCAGCCGGAGCTGTTCGTGCGCGATGTCCGGAAGTTTTTTGCGACCGTGCGGTGAGTCTCCGCCGTCATTCCGGGGCGACGCGTCAGCGTCGAACCCGGAATCCATCAAGCGGCATTTCCTGTGGCCCGATGGATTCCGGGCTCGCCCTTCGGGCGCCCCGGAATGACGGCGAGGGACTTGTCCCGTGCGCCCGCGGCCCTAGACTGAACGATAACAACAAGACACCGGGAAGACGACCAAGCCCATGCTGACCGAAGCCGCAAGCTACGACGAACTCGTCCGCAACTTCCGTTGGGATATCCCCGCGCGCTTCAACATCGCGGAGGCGTGCTGCGATCGCCATGCCGACGGCACCGGCCGGCTTGCGCTGATCTATGTCGACGACACCGGCGCCACCAGCCGCACCACCTTCGACGAGATCGCGGAGATGTCGCGCCGCTTCGCCAATGTGCTGTGGGCGGACGGGCTTGTGCGGGGCGACCGCGTCGCGGTGTTCCTGTCGCAGTCGCTGGAATTGCCGATCGTGCGCATGGCGGCGTTTCGCTCGGCCCTGATCTCGATCCCGCTGTTCGCCCTGTTCGGCGAGGACGCGCTGGAATTCCGTCTGTCGAACTCCGAGGCCAAGGCGATCGTCACCGACGAAGCCGGCTGGGAAAAGCTGTCCAAGATCCGCGACCGCCTGCCGGAGCTGAGGAACGTCTACATCGCCGGCGCGCGAGTGCCCGCCGGCACGACATCGTTCTGGGATGCGGTGAAGGCCGCTTCGCCCGACTTTACGCGCGCGGACACCTCGGCCGACGATCCCGCCCTGATCATCTACACCTCGGGCACGACGGGTAACCCGAAGGGCGCGCTGCATGCGCATCGTGTCGTGCTCGGCCATCTGCCGAACGTGGAGATGTGCCACAACTTCTTGCCCAAGCCCGGCGATCTCATGTGGACGCCGGCGGATTGGGCCTGGATCGGCGGGCTCATCAACGGTCTGCTCGCGTTCTGGTACCACGGCATTCCCCTGGTCGGCCATCGCGCGCGGAAATTCGAGCCGCAAGCGGCGATGCAGATGATGGCCGATCTTGCCGTTCGCAACGTCTTCCTGCCGCCGACGGCGCTGAAGCTGATGCGGCAGGCCGGCGTCAAGCATTCCGGCGTCAAGCTGCGCAGCATCTTCACCGGCGGCGAATCGCTCGGGGGTGAATTGCTCGGCTGGGTGCGCGAGACGTTTGGTGTCGACGCGCATGAGGTGTTCGGCCAGACCGAGTGCAACCTCGTGATCGGCAGCAACGCGAACCTGTTTCCGATCCGCCCGGGTTCGATGGGCAAGGCGACGCCGGGCTTCGATGTCCGCATCGTCAACGACAAGGGCCAGGAATTGCCGCGGGGGCAGCGCGGCATCATCGGCGTGCGCCAGCCGTGCCCCGTCACCATGCTCGAATATTGGCGCAATCCGGAGGCGACCGCGAAGAAATATGCCGGCGACTTCCTGCTCACCGGCGATCTCGGAGTGCAGGACGAGGACGGCTATTTCTGGTACGTCAGCCGCGAGGACGACGTCATCACCACCGCCGGCTATCGCGTCGGCCCCTCCGAGATCGAGCACACGCTGATGAAACATCCGTCGGTGGCCATGGCTGCGGTGGTCGGCATTCCCGATCCGATCCGCACCGAATCGATCAAGGCCTGGATCGTGCTGCGTCCGGGCTTTGCCGGCAGCGACACGCTCGCGCGCGAGATTCAGGACTTCGTCAAGGTGCAGCTCGCCGCGCACGAATATCCGCGCTTCGTCGAGTTCACGGAGACGCTGCCGATGACGGCAACAGGCAAGGTGCTGCGCCGCGAGCTGCGGGCCAAAGGCTGACTTCTTACAAGGGCTAGCTTCCGACCATGGCAAAGACGTCTCAAGCCGCGGGGCTTCACCGCGCCTCGCTTGCAAAGCTGCACGAGCTCGATACGGCGCTGGAGCTCATGTATTACGGCTGGCGCGGCATGACGCTTGAGGCCGACGCATATCTGGCCAAGCAGGGCCTGTCGCGTCCGCACCATCGCATCCTCTACGTTGTGGCGCGCCGGCCCGACATCGCCATCGGCGCGCTGATCGAGATCCTCGGCATTTCCAAGCAGGCCCTCAACCGGCCGCTCAATCTGCTGCTGGAGCGCAAGCTCCTGACCTCGAAGCGGGCGCCGGAGCAGCACCGCTCGAAATTGCTGCGCCTGACGGAAGCGGGGCGGCGCATCGAGCAGCGGGCCTCGGACCACGAGCGCCAGGTCCTGCGCGAAGCGTTCGCGCGCGCCGGGGCGAGCGGTGCGGCCGGATGGATCGGCGTGATGGAGGCGATCGCCGACAACAACTGACCGAAATCTCAAGTCAACATAGTTGACATGAGGCACGCGCTTTGCCACCTTCCGGGCCACAAGCCGAAGGGAGGATCCGTGTCGTGAGCGGACAGGCAATGGACCGCGCGGCCGCTGCAAGCTTCGTCGCGGCATGGTGCGCGAACTGGCGCAAAGTGGACATCGACGCGGTCGTCGCCCATTTCGCCGACGATGCGCAGATGCGCAGTCCTCTCGCGCTCACCCTGACGGGGTCTCCGACCGTCACCGGCGCCGAGAACATTCGCGCCTACTGGCGGAAAGCCTATGGCCACATCGAAAGTGCCGACCTGAAGATCCTGGACTGGAGCTGGGACGAGGCGATCGCGCGACTGACGGTGTGGTGGCAGTTGGGCGATACGCGCGCCAGCGAGTTCATGGATTTCGACGATGCGGGCCGTGTGGTGCGCAGCGAAGCCTTCTACGGGAAATGACCATGCGATTTTCGGATATCGTCCTGCTTCTCAACACGCTCTGGTTCGTGGGCGCGTTCATCCAGTTCAGCATCGCGCAAACCAACACGTTGAAGATCCTGCTCCCGCGGGAGGAGCGCAGCAATCCGATCGCGCCGACCCTTGCGGCGAGCGTTGCGTTCCTCGGCGGCATGAATCTGCCGATCGGGCTCTTGTCGCTCTATCTTCTGGCCGCCCGTCCGTCCTTCTTCCAGCCGGTCGAAGCGCAGCTCGCGCTGTTCCTGTTCTTTGCCGCCTGCCATTTCAGCCAGTTCGCCTATAACGTCCCGGTGCTGATGCGCGGCGGCCGCGTCGGGGTGGCCTATTGGCCGGTGTTGAAGGGCCCGATGCTCCGGATCTTCGTGATCGATGCGGCTCTGTTCGCCGCCAATCTCGCAGTGGCACTGCAGCTCACCATCGCGTCCTGATCTAGCGCGGCGGCTCCGAGAGGGCTGCGCGCAGCATTGCGGCGAGCTCCTTGCGCCGGAACGGCTTGGTCAGAATGCGCGCGTCGATCCCGTCGGGCGTCTTGACCGGATCCTGGCTGTAGCCGGACGTGAAGAGCACCTTGAGGCCAGGCCGCAGTTGAACGGCCTGCCTCGCCAGCTCCGGCCCGAACATGCCGCCGGGCATCACGACGTCGGTGAACAGCAGTTGGATGTCCGCGGACTGGCGCAGCACGTCCAGCGCCGCGGGTCCGTTTGCCGTCGTGATGACGCGGTAGCCGAGCGCCTTCAGCTCGTTCTCGACATAGGCGCGCACCATGTCGTCGTCCTCGACGACGAGGATCGTTTCGTATCCCTCGGGTGCGGCGACACGCGCTGCCGGTGACGGCTCCTCGCTCGACGACGTCGGCAGGCGAGGAAAGAACAGCCTGACCACGCTGCCTTGACCCGGTTCGGACTGCATCTGCACGAGTCCGCCGGATTGCTGCGCAAATCCGTAGACCATGCTGAGGCCAAGGCCGGTGCCCTTGCCGACCTCCTTGGTGGTGAAGAACGGCTCGAACGCGCGCTGCAACACCTCGCTGCTCATGCCGGACCCGGTATCCTTCACGGCCAGCATGACGTAGTCGCCGGGCCGCGGCTCGCCGTTGACGTCGAGGTCGGATTCACCGAGCGATGCATTCCGCACCTCGACCATCAGCTTGCCGCCGTCAGGCATCGCGTCGCGCGCGTTGAGCACGAGGTTGAGCACGGCCGTCGCCAATTGGCCGGGATCGACGCTGGCGAGCCAGAGATCCGGCGCGAACGTGAAGCTGGATTCGATGTGCTCGCCCAGGGTCCGCTGCAGAAGCTGCTTCATGCCGGTCACCTGCTCGGCGATGTCGATCTCGCGCGGCCGCAGCGGCTGCTTGCGCGCGAAGGCGAGCAGGCTCCGCGTCAGGTCGGATCCCCGCTCGGCGGCGGTCGCAATGTCGTCGGCGATCCGGTGCAATTCCTTGTTACCTGCAAGCCTGTCGGCGAGGTGCTCGGAATTGCCGAGAATGACGGTCAGGAGATTGTTGAAATCGTGCGCCACGCCGCCCGTGAGCTGGCCCATGGCTTCCATCTTCTGCGACTGGCTGAGCTTGTGGCTGAGATCGGCGATGGCGGCGCGCTGCTGCTCGAGCGATTCGGCCGTGCTGTTGAGCAGCGTCATCAACCCGCCGAGCTCGCCCCCCGGATGGGGCTCCGGAATGCGCGCGCTGAGATCGCCGTGCCCCAGGCTCTTCGCCATGGCAGCGAGCCGCCCGACCTGCCGTCCGATGCTCACCGTCGTGAGGATCCAGAGGCCGGCGAGGAGCAGCAGCGAGGCCACCGCCAGGATCGCCATGTCCTCGTAAAGCCGGCGGTTCGCTGCCGCGATCAGTCCGTCCTTGGACCGCCCCACCAAGATATAGAGTCCGGCCTTGCGGATCGCGGGCGAGCGGGCAACGCCCCAGATCTGCGTGCGGCCGTCGCGATCGGCGATCTCCCGGAATGGTTCGCCGTCGGGATCTGCCGCGAAGCGGAACAGGTCGGAGCCCGCAATGGAGCCGCCGATGGGTACGCTCCAGCCGCCGCGCTTGGGGGCGGCCAGGACCGTGCCCTTGGCGTCGACGAGCAGGATGTCCTTCTCGGCGAGCAGCCGCTTGTCGTGAAACTCCGCGAATTTGTTCAGGTTGAAGGACGCCAGCAGCACGAATTTCAGCGCGCCAGTATCCGATCGCACCGGATAGGCGATCTGCAGCACCGACAGTCCGGTGAGGCGGCCGAACACCGGTTCCACCGCGACGAGGCCGTGAAGAGTCTGGACCTCTTTGAAATAGCCGCGGTCGTTCAGGTCGAGCGTGCGGTTGGTCCGCAGCGAGTCGCAGAACAGCCTGCCGTCGGGATCGATGGTCAGGATACCCGTGAACTGCGGATATTCCTCGCGGACATCGGACAGAAACGCCGAGCATGCCGCCTTGTCGCGCGTGTCGAGGTCGCGGGCGCGGGCGAGCCCGTAATGAAGCTGGGCAGTCCCCTGGATCTTCTCGCCGAGATCGCTGGCGATGTCGTCGGCGGATGCGGCGAGATTGGCCAGCGCCGCGTCGATCTCGCTCGTCCGGTTCTGCACGAAGCGCAGCCCGACCAGAACCGCCGGCACGAGCATGGCCGCGATGACGAGGATAAGTAACCGGGTACGCAGGCTCATCGGTGGGCGATCGGCTCTCGGGCGACGGTATTCGGAGGTGCAATTTGCGGCACGATCATCTGCCCCGTCCATAGCGGTCGGTGCAAAAATCGCGCGAAAGGCTAACGATTTCGCCGTGCGAGCATCGTCGTTTCGCTGCTACCCTTCGCGCCGGCCGGCATCAAGTTGCGCCGCCGCGCGGCGGCGCTAATATCGCGGCATGCGCGCGACGAAGATCGCGCCGATGTGCGGAGGAAGCTGATGTCCATCTCGGGCAAGGTCGATCCGGTGGTGCGTCCCGTGGCGGCGGTCGACATCGCCGAGGCGCTAATCGAGGGCCTGCGCGATTTCCAGGCGCTGCCGCTCTACGGTCTCTGCTTCGGCGCGCTCTATGCCGCCGGCGGCATCGTCATCATGCTCTGTCTCACCGCCTTCGGCATGGTCTACCTGGTCTATCCCCTCGCTGCCGGCTTCGCGCTGATCGGACCGTTCGTTGCGATCGGCCTCTACGAAGTCAGCCGGCGCCGCGAGCGCGGCGAGCCGGTCTCGTTCGCTGCGATCTGGTCCGCGATCCGCTCGCGCAGCGAGATCGGCTGGATGGCCTTCGTGACGTTGTTCGTGTTCGTGGTCTGGATGTACCAGGTGCGGCTCCTGATCGCGCTGCTGCTCGGCCTCAACGCCTCGTTCTCGAGCTTGCAGGAATTCATGACGGTGGTGCTGACGACCAGCGAGGGCCTGCTGTTCCTGGCCATCGGCAATGCGGTCGGGGCCGTGCTGTCGCTGATCCTGTTCTCGCTGACCGTGGTGTCGTTCCCGCTGCTGCTCGATCGCGAGGTCGATTTCGTCACGGCCATGGTGACGAGCGTGCGCGCGGTGGTGACGAGCCCGCTGCCGATGATCGGTTGGGCCGCATTGATCGTGATGCTGCTGATCGTCTCGGCGCTGCCCTATTTTCTCGGGCTGGTGGTCACGCTGCCGGTGCTCGGGCATGCGACCTGGCATCTGTACCGCCGGTTGGTGGCGCCGGTGGCTTAGTGTCGGCGCTCTTCCTTCTCCCCTTGTGGGAGAAGGTGGCGCGAAGCGCCGGATGAGGGGTCTCTCTCCGCGGACTCATTGAGAGAAGTGTGCGCGGAGAGAGACCCCTCACCCGTCTCGCCGCTTTCGCGGCGAGCCACCCTCTCCCACAAGGGGAGAGGGGAAGAAGCGACCTACGCTTGTCCTTCTTCAATTACGGCACCTTGATCCCCATCGCCTTCAGCGCCTCCAGCAACCGCACCGGCGGGGACATCTCGATATGCGGCGCCTTGCCGGTCTCCAGCAGGCTCTTCAATCCGGAGAGGATCGCGGGCCAGCCGGTGCGGCCGCCGGAAAGGATGTCGTCGCTGAGCTCGCGGTCGTGGCGTTGGCTCAGGGTGAGGCGCACGGCTTCGCCGGCCTGCTCGATCTCGTAGGTGACAATGGTGGTGCCGAGCTTTTCCACGAGGTCCGGCCAATTGACGTTCCAGCTCACCGTGAGCCTCCTCGGCGGATCGTATTCGAACACTTCGCCGCGGATGTGCTCGGAGCCGTCGGGCGCGTGCACGACGAAACTGCCGCCGAGCTTCGGCTCCATCTCCACCGCAAAGCCGGAAAAATATTTCCGGCTGAACTCGGCGGACGTCAGCGCCTCCCACACCTTCTCGGGCGTCGAGGCGATGTAGATGGTGTAGACGGTCAGCGGCTTGAATTGATCGAGGTTCATCGTGCATCAAATCCTTCGTTGAGCGGACTCACTCGTCGCCGTTCTCCAACTGACGTTTCAGCTCGTTGAGCGCGGCGAGCTTGCTGCGCTCGAACTTCCTGATCCAGCGTTCGCCGATCTGATGGATCGGCACCGGGTTGAGGTAGTGCAGCTTCTCGCGTCCATGCCTGATGGTGGTGATGAGGTTCGCTTCCTCCAGGATGGCAAGGTGCTTGGTGACGGCCTGTCGCGTCATCGCAAGCCCCTCGCAGAGCTCGTTCAGTGTCTGGCCGTTTCTGGCGTGAAGCCTGTCGAGCAGCGAACGTCGCGAGCTATCCGCGAGCGCCTTGAAGACCTCATCCATGGCGGCGATAATAGGCAACTAAATGGTTGCATGTCAAGGGATCGGCTTGGAGCGACTGACGCGTCTTCCGTTCCAGCGCTCGCCATGCATTAATGCGGCGAAACCGCCTTCAGCGAGTCCCTCCCATGATGTCCATGCAAGCCTACCTCGCCTTCGTCGCCGCCTGCATTGCGCTGGCGCTGCTGCCGGGGCCGATCGTCACCCTCGTCGTCGCCAATGGCCTGCGCCACGGCACGCGTGCGGCGCTCATCAACGTGGCCGGCGCGCAGGCCGGGCTTGCCATCGTCATCGGCATCGTTGCGATCGGCCTGACCTCGCTGATGGCGACCATGGGCTATTGGTTCGACTGGGTGCGCTTTGCCGGCGCCGCATATCTGATCTGGCTCGGCATCAAGCTGATCTGGGAGCCGGTCGAAGGTGTCGATGTCGACGCGCCGCCTCCGCCGCCGCGCGGCGGCTTCTTCCTGCAGGGATTCCTGGTGCTGCTGTCGAACCCCAAGGTGCTGGTGTTCTTCGGCGCTTTCATCCCGCAATTCATGGACATGAGCCAGCCGCATTTCCCGCAGGTCGCGCTGCTGGGTGCCACCTTCATGGTGACGGCGGTGATGACCGATGCGCTCTACGCGATTGCCGCCGGGCGCGCCCGAAAATTCTTCTCGGCGCGGCGCACGCGGATGGTGTCGCGCATCTCGGGCGGCTTCATGATCGGCGGCGGCATCTGGCTGGCACTGACGCGGGCGAAGTGACCGCTTAACTCATTCCCTGCTCGCGTAGCGCGGCCTCGATCTCGCGCAGGATCCGCGCCAGCCGCTCGGCCCATTGCTGCTGGCCGCCCTCGTCGGCGATCAGGTCCTGGCGGATCTCGATGCCGGTGTTGACGAGGCCGCGCGCCTCGCCGTGGATTGGAATCGTGTAGTCGGTGATGTCGCTCACCGCATAAGGCTGGTTGTCGCCCACGACGAGCGCGCTCTCGGCCCGCAAATGCTGCAGCATCAGAAGCGGCAGCACGGTGTCGCGGTGATAGAGCGTGCCGATGTGCCAGGGCCGCGGCTCGCCGTAAAAGACCGGCGTGAAGCTGTGCAGCGCCACCAGCACCGTCGGCCTGCCCGCCCTGATGCGCGCATCGATCGCAGCGCTAATCCGGCGGTGATAGGGATCGAAGATCTCGCGCCGGCGCATCTCCTTGGCCGCGGCCGACAGATCCTCATTGCCGGGGATGGCGGTCGCCTCGGAGATCACGGGAATCGAGCTTGCGACGCCGGGCGGGCGGTTGCAGTCGATCACCAGCCGCGAATAACGCTGCGCGATCAGATGCGCATCGAGCATCGCGGCGAGCCGCTCGGCGACACCGGCGATGCCGATGTCCCAGGCGATGTGCCTGACAAGATCGGTATCCGCGACGCCGAGATCGCCGAGCGCGCGCGGCAGCACCCGTCCGTAATGGTCCGCGGTGAGCAGGAACGGCGATGTCCCCGCCGCATTCACCTCATGCACGGGCGGAATGTCGCCCTCGCCGAGCAGCTGGTCGGTTGCGTCGGCTATATCCAAAGCCATCCTGATTTGCCTATGGAATGACAAACTGTGTAAACGGAGTAGCGGTATCGCACCGATGCCGCAACGTTGGAACGGCATGAGCTCGGATCGACTTTTCGTTTACGGCACCCTGATGCGCGGCTTCGACCACCCGATGGCGCGGCTGCTCGCCGGCCATGCGGAATTCATCAGTGAAGCCACCTGCCGCGGCCGGCTCGTTCTGGTGAAGCACTATCCGGGATTGCTGCTCTCCGAGGCGCCGTCGGACATCGTCCATGGCGAGTTGTTTCAGCTGCGCGTGCCGGACGAACTCTTGCGCGAGCTCGACATGTACGAGGCCTGCGGCGAGGGCTTTCCGGAGCCGACCGAATATCTGCGGCAGATGGTGGAGGTGACGTTGCCCGACGGCGCCAGCGAAAACGTGTGGACCTACGTCTACAATTGGCCCGTCACCGATCTGCCGATCATCGAGTCCGGGCACTTCCTCGATCGCTAAGCCGACAGCACTTCCTTGACCACGCGCACGTCGACCTCGCGCTCGACATAGGTCCACTCCTCGGTCCGCCGCAGCATCGCCACCAGCTCCTCGAACAGCGAGGCGTTCGCGGGCGCGAATTCGAACCAGGTCAGGAAATCGAAGGGGCCGCCGAGATCGCGGCAATGATAGAGCTGGCGCGCGATCGCGGGCAGGAAACGAAGACTGCTCGCGATGTGGTGCGACTTGTCCTCGAAGATCTTGCGGCGCTCTTCCTGGGTCAGCTCCCACCAGGCCTGCGACTTGCGGATCGGGATCAGCGCCGCGCTGGTGGCCTCCAGCCGGCCGAGGCCGGCCTGCACGGCGACGAGCTGCTGCTTCTCGGCCCGCTCGGTGTAGCGCAGGCTGCTGGCGACGCCGACCAGCCGCCAGGCATTGCGCGAGGGCACCAGCGGCAACGAGACGGCCTCGCTGTCGGTCACCGACAGCGCCGGCACGAAGGGCAGGGACTCGCCCGTCACAGGCGAGAGCGAGGTCACCCGCCAACCCCCGGTCTGGCCGCCCCGAAAGGTCCTGAACATGGCGGTATGGAAGCGTGGAACGGGGCGCGGTTCAAGTGGCTCGTCATTCCGGGGCGCGCGCAGCGCGAGCCCGGAATCCATTTCTCCCAGCATTCCAGTGGCTCGATGGATTCCGGGCTCGCCCCTTCGGGGCGCCCCGGAATGACGGAGGGCTGTGAACAGCGCGGATAAGCCCGACAAACCTGGCCTTTGACCGGGCCGTCCCTATATCCCTGATCCTTCGCCCGACTCAAACGCTCGGCTAAACTCGCCCCATGCGCTTCACGCCCCAGTTCCTCGACGAGCTTCGTGCCCGGCTTTCGGTCTCCGAGGTCGTGGGCAAGCGCGTCAAGCTGAAGAAGGCCGGGCGCGAGTGGAAGGGGCTGTCGCCGTTCCAGCAGGAGAAGACGCCGTCCTTCTACGTCAACGACCAGAAGGGTTTTTATCACGACTTCTCCTCGGGCAAGCACGGCGACATCATCAACTTCGTGATGGAGACCGACGGCCTGCCGTTCGCGGAAGCGGTGGAGCGGCTTGCAAATATGGCGGGCCTGCCGCTGCCGGCGGTGACGCCCAACGCCGCGCGCGAGGAGCAGCGGCGGCGCTCGCTGCATGACGTGATGGATCTCGCGGCGAAATTCTTCGCCGAGACGCTGGCCTCGCGCGTGGGCGCGAAAGCGCGCGGCTATCTCGCCGATCGCGCCATTTCGCCGGCGACGCAATTGCAGTTCCGCCTCGGCTATGCGCCGGGCGAAAGATTCGCACTGAAGGAGCATCTCGGCAAGCTCGGCGTCTCCGTCGAGGACATGGTCGAGACCGGTCTGTTGATCGGCGGCGACGACATCCCCGTTCCCTACGATCGCTTCCGCGATCGCGTGATGTTTCCGATCGCCGATCTGCGCGGCCGCGTCATCGCCTTCGGCGGGCGCGCGCTGGAGAAGGACGTTCCGGCCAAATACCTGAATTCGCCGGAGACGCCGCTCTTCCACAAGGGCGACAATCTCTACAACCACCAGACCGCGCGCAAAGCCACCCATGACGGCAGCCCACTGATCGTGGTCGAAGGCTATGTCGACGTCATCGCCATGGTCACCGCGGGCTTTGCCGGCAGCGTCGCGCCGCTCGGCACCGCGCTCACCGAAAGCCAGCTCGCGCTGCTCTGGAAGATGGCGGACGAGCCGATCCTCTGCTTCGACGGCGACCGCGCCGGACAGAAGGCGGCCTATCGTGCTGCGGACCTTGCCTTGCCGTTCCTCGCGCCCGGCAAGAGTCTTCGCTTTGCGCTGCTGCCGGAAGGGCAGGACCCCGATGATCTCGTGCGCTCGGGCGGGCACGGCGCGATCGAGGAGGTCATCGCCGCCGCCCGTCCGCTCGCCGACATGATCTGGTCGCGCGAGCTCGAGGGCGGCAATTTCGCCACGCCCGAGCGGCGCGCCGCGCTGGAGGCGCGCATCAGGGAGCTCACGAACGGCATCCGCGATGAGGTGGTGCGGCGCTATTATCGCGACGAATTCGTCGAGCGGCTGCAGCGCGCCTTCGCGCCCGAAGGCGGCCGCGGCTTTGGCGGCCGGGGCAATTTCCGCCCCGGTGGCGGCCGCCCGTTCCAGCCGCGAGGCGGGGCGAATCGATTCGGTGGACAAGGCTTCGGCGGCGGTCGCCGCGGCGCTCCGGGTCCGACCCCGCTGCCGTCCGGCCCCTACCAGGCGGCGAGCCCGCAGCTGGCGGCAAGCCCGATCCTGCGAGGCCAGCGCAGCGCCATCTCCCGCCGGGAGGCGCTGATCCTGCAATGCCTGATCAACCACCCCTGGCTGCTGCACGAGCATCTGGAGGAGGTCGCCGCCCTGGAGCTGGCCCATCCCGAGGCCCACAAGCTCAGGGCCGGCATCATCGCCGCCTTCGCCAACGACCATCACCACTCGCCGGACCCCGGCGAGCAGGCAGAAAAGATGCGCGGCGACCTCGCAAAGGGCGGATTTTCTCAAACTCTTCAAAGGGTTGAGAATGTCATCACGACCCAGGCGGTGTGGGCCGCCCGCGAGGGCGCGGCGAGGGACGACGTTCTTGCCACCTGGCACCAGCTGGTTGCCTTGCATCGGCAATGGCATTCACTACTTAGAGAGCTGAAAGACGCCGAGCTGGCCTTGGGGGAGGATCCCAGCGAGGCCAATTTGGCGTGGCTGCGTGACGTCAAGGCTCGGATAGGTGAAGTCGACGGTACCGAGGCCCTGATCGAGGGTTTTGGCGAGCTGTCGGGCCGGCTCCAGAAGAGCATGTGATGAAAGAAACATGCGGACGGCCACGGCTGGAACCGCTAAAAGACTCGCCAAATCCTAGGTTTGGCGGCAAAAACAGGGTTAATCGAGGCTTAACGGTCTTGTAGCACTTTGGCCCAGAGGCGGCCGCAGGCATAACAGACGCGTCAGGAATGAATCCGCGCAATCGCTGTTGGCACTACACCTGCATCCGCCGCGACAAAGAGGCTGACGAAGCGTTAGGCAATTCCGGCGAGAGAGAGTTGGGGGTGGCGAGAGGTTTGTGCGCCGCCCTTTCCGTGTCGAGAGCTGCCGAAGCGAGAGCGTCGAGCAACAGGTTCATGTGAATTCACGCGAAGGCGCGGCGCGTCTCGCATGAAGCGCGTTTAGGAGCAATGGATGGCCACCAAGGCAAAGACGCTGCAGGCGAAGGACAAGGAAAAAGACGACAAGGCAGCGGATGCGCCGGAGAAGGATTCCCAGGACGCGCCCTCGCCCTTGCTCGACCTGTCCGACGCCGCCGTGAAGAAGATGATCAAGCAGGCCAAGAAGCGCGGCTTCGTGACCTTCGATCAGCTCAACGAAGTCTTGCCGTCCGACCAGACCTCGCCCGAACAGATCGAGGACATCATGTCGATGCTCTCGGACATGGGCATCAACGTCACCGAAGCCGACGACACCGAAGGCGAGGAAGAGAAGGACGAGGGCGACGACGAGACGGATAACGAGCTCGTCGAGGTCACTCAGAAGGCCGTCACCGAGGTCAAGAAGAGCGAGCCGGGCGAGCGCACCGACGATCCCGTGCGCATGTATCTGCGCGAGATGGGCACGGTCGAGCTGCTCTCGCGCGAGGGCGAAATCGCGATTGCGAAGCGCATCGAGGCCGGCCGCGAGGCGATGATCGCGGGCCTCTGCGAAAGCCCGCTGACCTTCCAGGCCATCATCATCTGGCGCGACGAGCTCAACGAGGGCAAGATCTTCCTCCGCGACATCATCGATCTCGAAGCCACCTATGCCGGCCCGGATGCCAAGGGCGGCATGAACGCCGCGATGATCGCAGGACCCAATGGCGAGGGCGGCGAAGCCTCGGCCGAGGGCGGCGAAGCCACCGCGTCCGCCGCTGCGCCCGCGCATGTCGCGCCGCCTGCCGCGCCCCCGTCGCCGACGCCGTTCCGCGCCGCGCCTGCGGCCGCCCCCGAGGGCGAGGAGAAGGATCCGGGCGAGGCCGCCGCCGAGTCCGACATGGACGACGACGAGTTCGAGAACCAGATGTCGCTCGCGGCGATCGAGGCCGAGCTCAAGCCGAAGGTGGTCGAGATCTTCGATCGCATCGCCGACAGCTACAAGAAGCTGCGCAAGCTTCAGGAGCAGGACATCCAGAACCAGCTCCAGAACGAGTCGCTCTCGCCGCATCAGGAGCGCAAGTACAAGAAGCTGAAGGACGAGATCATCGTCGAGGTGAAGTCGCTGCGCCTCAACCAGGCGCGCATCGATAGCCTCGTCGAGCAGCTCTACGACATCAACAAGCGCCTCGTCTCGCATGAGGGCCGCCTGATGCGCCTTGCCGACAGCCACGGTGTCGCCCGCGAGGATTTTCTGCGCAACTACACCGGCTCGGAGCTCGATCCGCGCTGGCTCAACCGCGTCTCGAAGCTGTCGGCCAAGGGCTGGAAGAACTTCGTCCACCACGAGAAGGACCGCATCAAGGACCTCCGCCACGAGGTCCATCAGCTCGCCGCGCTGACCGGCCTCGAGATCGTCGAGTTCCGCAAGATCGTGCACTCCGTGCAGAAGGGCGAGCGCGAGGCACGCCAGGCCAAGAAGGAGATGGTGGAAGCCAACCTCCGCCTCGTGATCTCGATCGCCAAGAAGTACACCAACCGCGGCCTGCAGTTCCTCGACCTGATCCAGGAAGGCAACATCGGCCTGATGAAGGCGGTCGACAAGTTCGAGTACCGCCGCGGCTACAAGTTCTCGACCTACGCCACCTGGTGGATCCGGCAGGCGATCACCCGCTCGATCGCCGACCAGGCCCGCACCATCCGCATCCCCGTGCACATGATCGAGACGATCAACAAGATCGTGCGCACCTCCCGCCAGATGCTCAACGAGATCGGCCGCGAGCCGACCCCGGAGGAGCTCGCCGAAAAGCTCGGCATGCCCTTGGAGAAGGTCCGCAAGGTCCTCAAGATCGCCAAGGAGCCGCTCTCGCTTGAGACGCCGGTCGGTGACGAGGAGGATTCGCATCTCGGCGATTTCATCGAGGACAAGAACGCGATCCTCCCCATCGACGCCGCGATCCAGTCCAACCTGCGCGAGACCACCACGCGCGTCCTCGCCTCTCTCACCCCGCGCGAAGAGCGCGTGCTGCGCATGCGCTTCGGCATCGGCATGAACACCGATCACACGCTGGAAGAGGTGGGTCAGCAGTTCTCGGTGACGCGCGAGCGTATCCGCCAGATCGAAGCGAAGGCGCTGCGGAAGCTGAAGCATCCGTCAAGGAGCCGGAAGCTGCGGAGCTTTTTGGATAATTGATCCGATTTCAATCAGAACGAAAACGGCGGGCCAACAGCCCGCCGTTTTTCTTTGACTCGGCTCTCGCCCCGTCATTGCGAGGAGCGCTTGCGACGAAGCAATCCACCAGGCGATTGCCCTACCCATGTCCGATTCCATTCCAACAGCAACAAAAGTGCGGACGGTGCCCGACTTCCGAGATGGGCCGAAAGCGGAAGTGCGGGTCCGGGGGGCGACTTTCCTTCTTCAAAGTGCGGGATTTCGATGCAGGTAGATCTTCTCGACTACCTTCACGCCAGCTTTGTTCAGCAGGTGGAAGGTTCGAGGCTACGCAGATAACCAGCTCAGTTCGATATGTTCACGTGAGACGTTCGACCGACCCATGGTGTGTCGGCGAGATCGGCTAAGCGGCCACGCTGCTATTTTGTGATCCGCCGGGTTGATGCGACAGTTCTGGTCGGCGCTATCGGCGATATTGAGAACGTCAGCCAAGTGTTCCAGCCAGCCGGCCGATTCTCCGCAGCGAACTCGCCATATCCCTTCAGATTCAAATACCCCTGCATATCGCCTACCGGAAATAGAAAGCCAATCTGCGGACCAACTGCGAAGACTCGGGACCGAAAGCCGCCTAGGGCGGGATGCTGGCCAACGTCATCAGTTATCTGCTGATAGGCATAACCAACGAGGCCGACGAAAGTTTGCTTTGACAGAAACTGCGAGGCTCCCCAGTCAACGTGAAGATCGATGCCGTTCTGGTACTGCGTATCCGGATTCTTGAAATTGTAGGTGAGGCCCGCCACCGCGGAAAACTCGTGGCCAGTTTGCGGATTGAAGTAGGTGTAGCCGGCGCCGCCGTCGATGGCGCCATGCCCGATGCCGAGATTGGCGAGACGGGACGAACTGTAAGCGCCGACGGGAACATCTCCGGTTACGTAGGTCATGAAGTTATGGACGCCTGCATTCCACTTGAGCGTCGCCTGCGGGTAGAGATCCCCGACTGACGTGATCGAGTCGCCGAACCTGCCCGTGCGCGTCACGGCCAGGGGGCCGACAGTTGCGGTGAGCGTTCCTGCTAGATCAGCGCTCGATCGTCCGAACAGTCCTGTCACTCCGATGGCCAGTTGCCCGCCCAGCACGGGGGTTGCGAACGTGTATGTAGGATTGAGCAGGACGAGATCCCCCCGCCCATTCAGACGCAAGTTCAGATCGACGTTTACTGTTGCGGGGATTCTGCCGACGTGAATTTCCCTTGCGGCAGCCGCGGTGCCGAATGCACTTACGCTGGTGTGGTAGTAGACCGCTGCCATTGACCAGCCGGGGGCTTGAGGGGTGGCGGCAAGGCTGCTGAAGCGGCCAGGGAGCCAGTAGGAAACGCCACCTTCGTCGGCGTAAGCCGTGGCAGCAGGCACCGACAGCGTCATGACTGCCCAGGCAATGGCTGCATTCCTGAACGCAGAAGAGAGAGACGGCTTTGTCGCGCTCCTTCCAACGCGCTGTTTTCCTTTTCCAAGGTGAAGTGCCGACATCATGGCCTCCTGCATCGCGAATACCGTGTCATTCGCCCCAGAAAACCCAAAGCGAGTACAGCGTGCTGTGGGGCATCTGGGAGCGGCCTAGCAATCATGCCGGCGCATGCGCGCCGGCATGATTGCCTGCTCTAGGCTCCGACTTTTCTGGCGGCCGGGACCGTCCATGTGCCGTTGATGATCGAGGGGTCCGTCTCCTGGGGCCAGTACATACGCAACATGAGGATGAAATCTCCCTCAGGCGCAGGTAGCCAGTTCGACTCCTTCTCTTTGCCGGGAGAGTCCTTCTGGATGTACAGATCAGTTGATCCGTCCGGATTCTCCTTCAAGTCTTCCCGAGCGCTGACGGAGTACCTGTTGAGCGGGTTCTTCACGAAGAAATAGCCGCTGTCGTACATCGTAAGCGACCAGAATCCCTCCGCTGGAGGCAAGTGACCTTTCGGAAATCGCATCACGTACTTGTTCGCGCCGCTGTACTTGTGACCGTCGGCGTCTTTTTGCGAGGTCGGATAGACGGCATCCTGCGGCCGGTTGGCACCAAGCCCGATCGCGGTTACCAAAGCCCGCATCAAATAGTCGGTGCCGTAGATGCCGGTCTTGGTCGTGAACGCGAACCCATTCTCGTCTTTGATGGCCTTGTTGATTTTGAACTGCAGCATGATCCGGTCGAACGACACCTCCGGCAGGCGCCTCAGAAAGTCTGCCTTCAGCTTACTCTCATCAAAATCCTGCCCTGGGACGATGCCGATGCGGGCAAACTTCGCAAGTTGAGGCGCGTCCGCGGCGTATGGCGGATTAGTCTTCATCAACTCGCAAAGCAGCTTGAAGTATGAGACCGCGTCCATGCGATTGACCTGCTCGCGGACCGCCGCCTTCATATCGATTGTTGGATCCACCTTCCCGGGGGCGGGCGTGTAGGCTTTGCCATAAGCGCTGAGCGGAACGAGCTTGCATTCGTCTTGCAACTTGTGCACCGCAGCGTAATCGTCCGCCGTGCCGGTGCAATAGATGCGGCCGAGCAGCCACACGATATTGGTGGCAGACTTGTACTCCTTGACACCCGCCGGCAGCGTGCCCTTCCAACCCGGCCCCGTGATCGCGTAGGTCTGCGCCCCGGTGCCGGTGGTGCGCTTACCTGGCACGTGAAACACGGTGGTCCAGCCGTCCAGCATCGGCATCAGGAAATAGCGGCCCTTCATGTCCGGAATGCTGAGTATCCACGGCTCCTTTCCGACGTCGAAGAAGGATGTCGTGTACAAGGTGTCGGCATTCGGTGCCGTCACATCCCTGAAGGAGGCATCGGGATACTGGCGCAGCTTGATGATGTGTCCCATCGGACCGCGCGTGCCGACGGGCTCGGCGACATTCGTGATGATCCGCCGGGTCATCTCCATCGTCACCAGCGGGTAGCCAAAGATGTAGGCGTCGCTGGCCAGCCAGAAATCCTCCAGGCCTTGTCCCACTCCGAAAAATGAATCCTGGGCAAGAGCCGGTCGTGTGGCGGCGGCTCCCGCGAGCAGCCCCATTCCGCCAAATGCAAGGGATCGACGGGTGATGTTCATCGCTAATCTCCTTCCTATAGAAAACCAGTCACGTGGATTCGCAGTTCACGCCTTTGTAACGGAGCCACTCGGGCGAACGGTTCAATAGCAGGGCGGATAGGGGTAGTAGCCGCAGCGCGGTGAGTAATAGGGATACGCCGCAGCCCCGGCCACAGCAGCGGCTCCTGCCACGGCAGCGCCGCGGTAGAACGCTCCGCGCCAGGCGGTGCGGCGAGCGACGCCGGCGAAAGACAACGGCGTCAACGGACGGCCAATGATATCGATAAAGACAGATGCCGGCCCGTCCGCCCCGGCGAGATCACCTTCGAGGAGATCGACGTCGAACGTCAGCTTATCACCCTCAAGCTTGGGGGATTTCAACACGACGACGGCATCCAACACCGACGATCCGTCTTTCTTGAATCCTGACACCGTGGCGTTGGGCGGGTCTTTAGCGAAGTTGTCGCTGCCATTGCCCCAGTCCTCGATAATCCGGGAGGTCAGATCATGCCCGGCGGCACGAACCGGCCGGTCGGCAAACACGATCGCATTCGGAGAAATTGCACTCAGCACCAGCTTACCCTCCTTCAGGCTCACCCCGCGTGAGTTGAGTACAAAAAGCGATGGGACCACTTCCGGCTTGGCCTGACCAATCGATTTCTCAAGCGGAATGTGCGGCTTGGGTTCGGCCTGAGATTGAGCAAGAAGCTTGTGCGGAATTGCAACTAAGCCAGCGGCGCAGACCGCAATCAAGGCAACGCGGATTGTCATGATGATCCTCTCCTTTGCAGGCTGGTCGTTCTTCCTCGAACAGCACGTGAGCAATTCGGAAGCGACAAGAGCGTCGCTAGTGGCGGCGGCATCTCTGCATTTCGCGCCAAATCACGCGGCGCGTCTTGCCATTTCGCGCCAATCGTCAGGAATCATTCAACGGGTTGGTGGGGTGAGAACGTCGGCGGACGAGCGACCGATCATGCTTGCGGCCGCGTTGCTGCCGCCGATAAACGATGGGTTGAATTTTCATCAAACGCACGAAAGCGCGGCTGAAGCTGCTGGCGTTCGTGTATCCTAGAAATTCTGCAATATCCGACAAGCGCTTACTCGTATCGGCCAGCAGGCGGCACGCAATCTCCAATCGGACTTCGTCGAGGATCTTGCTGTGGCTTGTGCCCATGCGTTCTAGATGACGCTGTAATGTGCGCCCGCTAATTCTGAGCGCATGCGCTGTGCTATCGAGGGTTGCGTCACCGTGCCGCAGCGATGCAACGATGACGGTGCGGACCGCCGTGGATGAAGGCAAGCGGACGGCTCTCATCGTTTGACGTCAGGCCTGAAGCCTATGCTCCTACAGCGGAAAATCGATTCATAGGATTAGGGAAGCTGAGAGGCGCATCTGGCCATTGGGCGCCAAAATGTTCGTCGAATGGAATGAGCTGAGACTGCGATCCTCTGGAGGCATAGCCAGGCGACAAAAAGCACGCAAAGAGCCTTGCAGTCCTGATAATCTAAGCGTGTGACAGGCGTCGGCGCTCCCTGTTTAGGGAGTTGTCGTCCTGCGACGCCGCTCGTGCGCTGAATTAAGTGATCGAGACGCACCAATGCCAAAGATTCATTTGACGCGTTGTCAGCACCTCAGTCCCTTCGCTGACATTCTGGATAATCTCGGCGCGCCAACCGCTTCTTTACTGGAAAAGTATCTGCTGCCCGCTTCTCTGGAGGAAAAAGCCGATCATTACGTCCCGATTTTGCCTGCTATCGAATTTGCGGAGTTTGCCAGCCGGTCGCAAGGTATTGAAGATTTTGGATTCCACGCTGCTAAGTCGCTCAATTTCGGACACCTTAGTGAGAAGACCAGGTATCTAATCAGTCATTCTCCGACTTTGCTCGTCGCGCTGCACCAGGCCTGTAGATTAGCTTCGCTCGAAGATTCAAACTTGAGCAACTGGGTCGAGCGCCACGGCGACCATGTTCGCTATTGCAGCAAGCTAGCCGGCACTGCCGGACTTCAGCATCTCGAGCATTCACAATGGCTTCAGAACGTTTTCCCGATTTACATCGTCCGCCAATTCGCCGGACCGGACTGGGCTCCGGCAACTATCGCCTTTGAGGCGCGGTACACGCCGGGTCCGGCATGTCGGTCTTTCTGGCCGACGTCTCAATTCCTGTCTGGTCAAGAAGCTTCGTGGATCGACGTACCTGTTTCATTGCTGGGCCTTCCTAACAGATTGAAGCAAGCTCCTTCTCATCCGAAGAGCGACTTTGTCGAACATTCGAACTTTGACTTTATCCACGCACTTAAGCTGATGCTGCCATCCTACATGGACGAGCGGCCTCCGGCGCTGGCGGAAGTCGCGGAGATGGCGGGGGTCAGCGCACGCAGCCTTCAACGCAAGCTATCTCGCGCCGGGATGACATATTCGCGGCTGTTGGATACCGTGAGGTTTGAAAATGCCAGAAAGCTTTTGCGAGATACGGATTCCAAGATCATCGAGATTGCGTTTGCTTCGGGCTACGCAGATCCCGCCCATTTTACCCGTGCATTCCGCCGGGTTGCAGGCGTGACGCCCGGGCAATTCCGCGAGCAATGGAGGGCTCGATAGTCGAGTTGTCATTCGCTGCATCATGTCCGCTTCGGGGGCACAATGCGAAGAACTCAAGTTGAGCAAATCAGGTCTGCTCTGCCGCCCATCCCCACAGACGCATCTCTGGATTGCTTCGCTGCGCTCGCAATGACGGGGATAGGGCCGAACCCTGCTTCTTCTTCGCCTCCTTTCAATCCGCTCGATCTCCAGCGCCGACCTCCCACTCTTTTACGCGACTCTCGATCCTGCTCCCAATGAGGTTGCGCGCGGCTCGCCGCCGTCGAGGCTGCCGCGCAATTCGGCGGGCCGAGGTCGGGTCGTCCTTCTTTGTGCCTTTGTATCGGCAGCTTCAGCCGAAGGCGTTTATCTGGCTTTCTCTCGGACTATAATTCCGACGAGAAAGGCTCATTGATGCCACCCCACCTCACCGTCTACTACAACACCCGCTGCCCCGTCTGCGACGCCGGCATTGACTGGCAGCGCAACAAGCTGCTGGCGCTGGTGCGCGCGGGCACCGTCGAGTTCAGGGACATCAACGAGCAGCCTGATGCACTGGCGCACTTTGGCGCTTCGCTCGACGACATCAGGCGGCGCCTACACGCGACGGATGAGGCCGGGCGGCTCGTCGTCGGCGCTGATGTCGCGATTGCGCTGTGGCGGTTGACGCCGGGGCAGGGGTGGCTTGCGGTGCTGTTCGGCAATCGCGTGGCGCTGCCGATCACGCGGTTTGCCTATGACCGGTTTGCCGATCTGCTATTTGCCTGGAATAAATGGAGCGGGCGCTGGTGAACGCCCCGCTGTGCCCGCCTACTTCTTCTTCGCTCCCACCCGCTCGATCCGCTTGATCTCCAGCGCCGGGCGGCCGCTCTTTTCCGCGATCTCGCGGTCCTGTTCCATGATGAAGTTGCGGGCGGGTTCGTCGCCGTCGAGGCCGCCGAGCAGTTCGGAAGGGACGCGGCGGTTGGAGCGTTGGGAATCGTCTTCGTAGACGACGTTGAAGAAGGCGAATTCGCCTTTGGGGTTGGTTCCGGGTTTTTTGGCCATGGCGGCTTGTCCTCGATCAGGACGCCGCAGTCAAATGACTTTCGGGATTGTGACCTTCGCGATCGTCGCCACGCCCTTCAATAAACGGCGGGCCGAAGCCCGCCGTTTATCTTTTCAGCGTCGCCCGGGGCTGGCAGGGCGACAACCTAAAATAGAAGGCTATAGAAGGCGCGCCGCGATGGCAAGGTAAATCGTCGCGCGACGATGTCGCAGCAGGCGCATCAGATATGCAGCTGATGGATATCGCGATTTCCCACAATTTCGAAAATCAGATGCTTTGGATCCTCGAAGTACTTTGTTCATCTTGCTGCGCTCTCGGAAGGCAACGAGAGCGCGCGGGCGTCAGCGTCTGGAGTCTTGCGATGTTGGCACCATACCACTGTTTTGCCCGACGGTCAACGTCGATTCGGAAAAATCGCAAAGATCACATCAAGACTTCTACTGTGCATGGGGTTGTTTTTGCGGTTTTGTTTCGGCGCCGCCGCGCACGCTTCGCGCTGCGCGCCTCAATCTCGCCGGCGGTGCACCACCTCCTGCACGGCGAGCCGCGATCCCCGTCCGCCGCCTTTGTTGCTACGCTCCTTGCGTCCCTGCGCCATGATCGCGCTGCCCATCGCGGCCGAGCCGAAGGTGATGAGGAAGGAAGCGAGCAGCAGCACGAGCGCAATGGCAGGTGCGCGGTCGGCGAAGATCAGCTCCCGCAGATGCCCGGGATTGAGCCAGAGCAGGCCGCCGACCAATAGCATTGCGGCGCAGGCGCCGATCGCAAGATTGATGGCGAGCAGGCGAAATAGCGGGATGCGGAGGAGCGAGCGGGTTGATGGAGGCTGCTGGCGATTGGGCATGGCGATGACGTTCCCCTCACGCCGCCGGCGCGGCGCGCGCGGCCTGCTGTCGCTCCATCATGGTCTGCCACAACGTCGCGATGCTCTGTTGCGTCTGCGGCGCGATCAGGCAATGGCCCTCATTGTCGAAGCCGCAGAACCGCACGGAAGCGTCCTTCTTCACCTCGGTCAGCGCCTGGTTGATCATCTCGAGGCACGTCATGACCTCGCTGACGTCCGAGAGGCGCGTGTGATGCAGGAGGTCCATCAGGCGGAACGTCATCACCGCGGGGCGGCCGAAGCTGATGCCGGGGCGGCCGAGCTCGAACAGCACGTTCACGGCCGGAAGCACGCCGCGGATGTGCTCGAGCACGCCGGCCATGTCTTCCACGCTGCAGGCGACGAGGTGGGGGACTTGCGGCGGCGCGGCCGCCGGCGTCCGTGGCGCAAGGCCGAGCGCGGCGATCACCTCCTGCTCGATCCATTGCCGCACCGGGGCGGGCGCATTGCGGATCTGCTCGGCGGTCAAGGTAATTCCGGTCATGTGCGGTTCTCCTGCTCGGTCCAGTCTAGAAAGCATGGCGTGAGACGGTTTGATGCGGATCAAGCCTTGCTTCGAGCCTTGTCCTTCGAGCCTTGCGCTTTGACGCTCGTGGCGTTCCCGGGCATGATCCTCAGCGCTGCTTCGCGCTGGGATTCTTGGGGATTGCTCCACATGCTGAGACTGCTTCTCGCTGCCGCCTTTGTCGTGTCTCTGGCCGGCGGGTCGGCGCAGGCCGCCCGCTGCGGCGGCGACTTCAACAGTTTTGTCGCCAGCATGGCGCAGGAGGCTCAGGCCGCCGGCGTCTCGGCTGGCGTGACCAATGCGGCGCTCGGCGGCGTGACGCCCGACCCTGCGGTTCTCGCCTTCGACCGGCGCCAGCGCTACACCTTCAACAAGACCTTCGAGCAGTACGTCTCGACCCGGGTCGGCCCCGGCCGCGTCAATGGCGGGCGCGCGATGCTGCAGCGGCATGCCGCGCTGCTGTCGCGCATCGAGCAGAAGTTCGGCGTGCCCCGCTATATCCTGGTCGCGATCTGGGGGCTGGAGAGCGATTTCGGCAAGGGCGACACCGGCAAGCTGCCGGTGGTCCGCACGCTGGCGACGCTCGCGCATGATTGCCGCCGCACCGATCTGTTCCAGGGCGAGCTGCTCGCGGCGCTCAAGATCGTGCAGCGCGGTGACCTGCAGCTGCGCGACATGATCGGCGCCTATGCCGGCGAGATCGGCCAGACCCAGTTCCTGCCATCGTCCTACATCAAGTACGGCGTCGATTTCGACGGCGACGGCCATGTCGATCTCCGCCACAGCATCCCCGACGTGCTCGCCTCGACCGCGAACCTCCTGCACACGAGCGGCTTCAAGATGGGCCAGCCCTATGGCGAGGGAACGCCGAACTTCGAGGCGATGCGCGAGTGGAACAGGGCGGTGGTGTACCGCAAGACCATCGGCTATTTCGCCGATCGGCTGATGGGGCAGTGACCACATCATCGGTGTCATCACCCGCGAAGGCGGGTGATCCAGTATTCCAGAGCGGCGCGGCTAGAGCCGAGAAGCCACGGCGTACTGGATTCCCCGCCTTCGCGGGGAATGACAGCGGTGGGTGTGGAGGCCGTTGCGCTCCTGGCTACTTTTCTATCCCCTTCGCCATCTTCTCCAGCCGCCGCTGCAGCGGCGCCCAATACGTGCCCGGGCGGAAGCGCTGCAGCAGGTCCATGAAGCGAGCGTCGTTGCCGATCAGGATGCGCGGCTCGTTGCGCTCGATGCCCCTGATGATGCGCAGTGCCGCGTCCTTCGGCGAGGTCTTCGCCGCGTTCTCGAACCGTTCGATCGATTGCGCGCGGCGGGCATTGTCGGTGACGCCGACGCCGGTGCGGGCGTTGCGCGCGATCGCGGTGGCGATGCCGCCGGGATGCACGACCGACAGCTTCACCGAGCTGCCCGCGACGCTGAGCTCGTGCCGCACGCTCTCCGAGAAGCCGCGCACTGCGAACTTCGCCGCGGCATAGGCCGATTGGCCCGGCGGGGCGATGATGCCGAAGATCGAGGAGAGGTTGACGATGTGGGCCTCGCTCATCGTCTTCAGGTGCGGCAGGAAGGCGCGTGTGCCGTGCACCACGCCCCAGAAATTGATGTCGAACAGCCAGTCCATCTGGGCCTGGTCGATCTCCTCGAATGTGCCCATCAGCGCAACGCCGGCATTGTTGACGACGATGCCGAGGGAAGGATGCGCGGCGATGGCCTCGCTCGCGAACTGCGCGATGTCGCCGGCCTCGCCGACGTCGACGCGGTGCAGGCTGACCTTGCGCGTTGTTCCGATCTCCGCCGCGAGCGCCTTCAATCCACCCTCGTCGCGATCGGCCAGTGCGAGGTCGCAGCCGCGTTGCGCGAGCTCGATCGCCAGCGCCCGGCCGATGCCGCTCGCGGCTCCCGTGATGGCGGCGGCGCCCCGAATCGTCGTCATGAGTTCCCCCGTCAAGTCCCCGATGATGGAACTATGAATTACTTTTTTTTGAAATGAAACCGAACCCACGTCCGCCTGGGTTTTTAACATCCGTTATGAGGGCATGCATTGGGAGCCGCCGATGGGACAAGCGACGCCATTACGCGCGACAGCGCTGATCGTTGAAGACGACGCCATGCAGCGGGAGATGCTTTGCGTCCTCCTGGAGGAGAGCGGCTACCAGGTCATCCAGTGCGAAAGCGCCGAGGCCGCCGAGCGCGTGCTCGACAAGAACGCCGGCGCGCTCTGTCTGATGCTGACCGACGTCCAGCTGGCCGGCCGCATGAACGGTGTCGAGCTCGCGCATGTCGCCAAGGACCGCAATCCGAAGCTCGACGTCGTCGTCACCTCGGGCCGGCCCTTGAAGCAGGCCTTGCCCGACGGCGCCAAGTTCTGGGCCAAGCCCTGGGCGCCGCTCGACGTGCTGCGCGAGGCCGAGATCGCTCAGCTGTCCTGACGCGCCCGCTTTCTCGCAGCGCCCTGCGGTGATAAGGTCGGACCATGACCTGGTCCTTCCTGCTCACCTCGCTCATCGTCGTCGCTTCCCCCGGCACCGGCGTGCTCTACACGCTGGCCGCGGCGCTGACCCGCGGTTCGCGCGCCAGCGTGGCGGCCGCCTTCGGCTGCACGCTCGGCATCGTGCCGCACATGGCGGCGGCGATGCTCGGTCTTGCCGCCGTGCTCCACACCAGCGCGCTCGCCTTCGCCGCGCTGAAATGGTGCGGCGTCGCCTATCTGCTCTACATGTCCTGGCAGGCGCTGCGCGAGACTGGGGCGCTGGCGGTTGGCGGCGAGATCAGGGAAAGATCGAGCAGCCGTGTCATCGTCACCGGCTTCCTGATCAACATCCTCAATCCAAAACTGTCGATCTTCTTTCTCGCCTTCCTGCCGCAATTCATCGCGGCGGACGAGGCCCATGTGCTGGCGCGCATGCTGGAATTGAGCGGCGCCTTCATGGCGATGACGTTCGCGGTGTTCGTCCTCTACGGCCTCTGCGCCGCCGCGGTGCGCGAGCGCGTCATCTCCCGCCCGGCCGTCATGGCCTGGCTGCGCCGCTCCTTTGCCGCCGGCTTCGCCGCGCTCGGCGCCAAGCTGGCGTTGTCGGAAAGGTAGGTCTTCGTCACCTCTCGAAAGGTCTCGTCATGCCGGGGCTTGTCCCGGGCATCCACGCTCTTCGGACTGTGCGGCAAGGCGTGGATGGCCGGGACAAGCCCGGCCATGACGCTGTTAGAGCGGGTACACTTCGAACTCTCGCACAATAAAAAAGCGGGCCTTGCGCCCGCCACCTTCGATCGACCCGACGCCCGGGCGGAGCTCACTCCACCCGGGCAAAGAAACAGAAGCCTCGTTACTTCTTCTTCGCCTTCTTGGCCTTTTTCGCCTTCTTCTTCGCCGCCTTCTTCGCTTTCTTAGCCATAGTATCCTCTCAAGGGTTAATGGTGGAACGCGACACGAGGGTGCTCGGCGGAGGGCCAGCCTCGCAACATCCTCGACGACAAACTCAGCAGATTCGGAGCCGGCTGCCCCGCGTCGTCACATCCGTGTCATCCTGTTATCCACAGCTCAGATGCACTTTCGGGTGATTTTTGGCGCGAATCCGCTCTACGCGTCAGCACGGCCATCGGCCGCGGCAGCCTTAACGATCCGGCAATAGCCGCGTGCCGTTCATGAATCCAAAACCAAGGGCGCGTTTTCGCGAGCCGCAGTGAGAATCCATTAAGCGCAACCATCGCATTGTCTTCCGCAAGAAAACGGGGATGGGTCATGGACGGACGGCTGCCGGGATCGGGGGGCGGGACGCTGCGCGTGCTGTACGCGTCATGCTGAACGTACCGACATTGTGGACGGTCTTCGTCGTCAACTTCCTGGCGCTCGGCGTGATCTGGGCCTACGTGACGCGTTCCTATCCGAATTTCGCGGCTGCGCGGTTCTGGATGGCATCGGCCTTCGTCGGTGCCGCCGGCGCGATGACGGCCTTGATCCGTCTGTTCGTCGCCTCTCCCCTGCCGCTGCTGCTCGGCGCCGGCGGTGTCATCGCTGCGAGCTGCCTTGCCGCCATGGGAATTCAGCGCTTCTACGACCGGCCGGTCTCGTGGCGCCTGATGACCGCGACGGGGTGCTTGAGCCTTGTCGGCGTCGTGCTCTTCATGGTCGGATTCGAGCACATGCAGCTGCGCATGCTCAGCTACACGTTCGGTCAGGCCCTGCCGCTGATGCTGGCGCTGCGTCTGTTGTTGTCGCCGGAAGGCCGCGTCAGTCCGGGCGCCAAGCTGTCCGGCATCGTCATCCTCAGCATCATCGCGATCCTGCTCGTGCGCACCGTGGGCAATCTGCTCGGCTACGATCTCTCGGCGCGCGCCGGCGGCCAGGCCCATGCGATCATGGTGCTCGGGCTGCTGTTCCTGTCGATGACGCTCAATTTCGGTTTCCTGCTGATGGCGATGGACCGGTTGCGGGGCGAGGTTGCCGACCTCGCGTTGCTCGACGATCTCACCGGCGTTGCCAACCGGCGGCATCTCTTGCAGCGCCTGACCGAGGAATGCGCCCGTTCGGGGCGCAGCGGTGAGCCGTTCTCGCTGCTGCTGATCGACCTCGACGGCTTCAAGACCATCAACGACACCCATGGCCATGCCGCCGGCGATGCCTGCCTCAAGCACTTCACTCTGATGGCGCAGACGCGCCTGCGGCCCGGCGACATGCTCGCCCGCACCGGTGGCGACGAGTTCTGCATCGTGCTGCCGTCCTCGTCGCTGCGCGAGGCTGCCGCGATCGCCCGCCGCGTGCTTGAGGTCTGCCGGCAGGATGCCGTCAGCTGCAGCGGCCGCGACATTCCGATCGCGATCTCGATCGGGGTTGCGGAGTGGGATCGCGGCATCGGGGAATTCCCGGACCGCCTGATGGCCAATGCCGACCATGCCCTCTATGCGGCCAAGAAGAACGGCAAGAACGATTTTGCGGTCTATGACCCCACCCCGCCGTTATCGCCCGAGTCTGTCGGGACGGTGAGGACATTCGCGTAAAGCCTGTTAGGCTTGGGTCGCATTGGACCCTGCATGATGATATTTCGCCTGCTCGCGGCCGTGTTGGCCGCTCTCCTTCCGATCTTCCCCGCCGCTGCTGCGGATGCCGAGCTCGCCAGGCTCGCGCGCGCCTCCGGCACGCCCGACATCCCCGGCTTGAAGATCGTCTGGCTGGCGCCGTGGGGCGACCTCGCTAGCGCAAGATCCTGGCGCAACATCATCGTGCACCAGACCGAGGGACCGGCGGGCTCTGCCCGCGGCGGCGCGCAGGCCCAGGCGAAGAACCCGACGCGGCGCGGCGTCACGGTCTGGGTCGAGACCGACGGCACGGTCTATTGGGCGGTCGCCGAGAACCTCGTGCCGACCCACAGCGACGGCGCCAACCGCAACGACAACAAGTACATCGACAACCGTCCGACCTACCGCCAGGTGGTGCGCGACAATTCGAT
The DNA here is from genome assembly GCF_020194135.1 of Bradyrhizobium sp. BRP23. Taxonomy (NCBI): domain Bacteria; kingdom Pseudomonadati; phylum Pseudomonadota; class Alphaproteobacteria; order Hyphomicrobiales; family Nitrobacteraceae; genus Bradyrhizobium; species Bradyrhizobium sp. BRP23. Next base: position 446,618 of record NZ_JADYVW010000005.1, read on the forward strand.
CGGCGTCGAGTTCGCCGGCAATTATCCCGACGTGACGGCGGGGCCGACCGAGGCACAGGTCGCGGCGTGGAGGATCCTCGTGAAAGTGCTGCGCGCGCGCTACGACATCCCGCTCGAGCGGGTCTACGCGCACAACTGGATCGACTACAAGGACGCCCGCTATTGCGAAGGCTGCACGCTCGCGACGATGGCAAGGCAATGGGGGGAGTAGGCGGTGTGCCCACACGCACCGCTATCGGGCGCAGTTCGCATCACACCAACAAAAAAGCCGGCGTTGCCGCCGGCTTTTCGTCTCTTTCGATCCGCCAATCTCTGGCGCTGAGCCGCCGCGCTTAATGCGCGGCTTCCAGCGCGGCCTGTTCGGCCTTTGCGATCGTGCCCTTGACCGCGGACTGCACCTTCTCGAAGGCGCGGACCTCGATCTGGCGGACGCGCTCGCGCGACACGCCGAACTCGGCAGCAAGGTCTTCCAGCGTCATCGGCTCATCGGCGAGGCGGCGGGCCTCGAAGATGCGGCGTTCGCGCGGGTTGAGCACGCCCATGGCGCCGTTCAGCGCGTCACGGCGGTGATCATACTCCTCGTGCTCCGCCATCATGGCTTCCTGGTTGGGCGTGTTGTCGACCAGCCAGTCCTGCCATTCGCCGGCTTCGCCGTCGTCGCGGATCGGTGCGTTGAGCGACGCGTCGCCGCCGAGGCGGCGGTTCATGTCGATCACGTCCTGATCGGTGACGCCGAGGCGCTTGGCGATCAACTTGACTTGGTCGGGGCGGAGATCGCCTTCGTCCAGTGCGTTGATCTTGCTCTTCGCCTTGCGCAGGTTGAAGAACAGCTTCTTCTGGTTCGCGGTGGTGCCCATCTTCACGAGCGACCACGAACGGAGGATGTACTCTTGAATCGACGCCTTGATCCACCACATGGCGTAGGTGGCGAGACGGAATCCCTTCTCGGGTTCGAATCGCTTCACCGCCTGCATCAGGCCGACATTGCCTTCCGAGACGACCTCGGAGATCGGCAGGCCGTAGCCGCGATAGCCCATGGCGATCTTGGCCACGAGGCGGAGATGGCTGGTGACGAGTTGGTGTGCCGCGTCGCGATCGTCATGCTCACGCCAACGCTTGGCGAGCATGTACTCCTCCTGCGGTTCCAGCATCGGGAATTTGCGGATCTCGGCGAGGTAGCGAGAAAGGCCGGATTCTCCATTGAGGACCGGCAAAGCAGCGGTACGGGCCATAGTGCGCCCTCCAAAAGGTTCAGGCCCCCGATAGCGGCGGGCCAGGCAGACGACCGCTGTGTTAAAGCCGGCCGTAGCTGCGATGTTCCGCGTTGGTCATTTCAACGCAGACGCAATATACCCCATCGGGGGTCAAAAAGGGAAGGATTGCTGACGTCACGTCCCCGTGTGGCAGCTATAACTTTTTGTAATGTAAAGGCTTTCTGAAGCGGCCTGCGTCATAGCGCCGCCTTGAGCGCACGTTCCAGGAGAAGCAAATCCTCCGGCAAAGGCGCCTCCCAGTGCAGTAATTCTCCCGTCCTCGGGTGCTCCAATACCAGCAGGTAAGCATGTAAGGCCTGCCGCCCCAGCGCCGCCAAAGCTGCCTGCGACTCGGGGCCGAGCTGGTTGGCCTTGGTCTTGAAATGCGGGCCATAGACGGCATCGCCCATCAGCGGGTGGCCGATATGGGCGAGATGGACGCGGATCTGATGGGTGCGGCCGGTCTCGAGCTCGCAGGCGAGCAGGGCGGCGACGCCCTTGCCGTCGCGTCCATGAAAGCTCTCCAGGATTTCCCAATGCGTCACCGCCTCGCGGCCACCCTGGCGTACGGCCATCTTCTCGCGTGCATGCGGATGCCGGTCGATCGGCGCATCGACGGTGCCGCGGTGCCGGTTCGGCACGCCCCAGGCGAATGCCATGTAGCCGCGCCGCATCGCGCCGGTGCGGCCGTGATCGGCGAATTGCGCCGTCAATGAAGCGTGGGCGAGATCGTTCTTGGCAACCACCATCAGCCCCGTCGTGTCCTTGTCGAGCCGGTGCACGATCCCGGGCCGGCGCACTCCGCCGATGCCGGAGAGCGAGGCGCCGCAATGGGCGATCAGCGCATTCACCAAGGTGCCGGTCTCGTGGCCGGCCGCGGGGTGCACGACGAGGCCCTTGGGCTTGTTGAGGACGACGATGTCGTCGTCCTCGAACACGATATCGACGGCGATGTCCTCCCCCTTGGGCTCGGCGGGCGCCGCTTCCGGCACGTCGATTATGATCGTATCGCCGGATGCGACGTGATAAGCGGGGTCGCGGACCGCGGAGGCCTTCAGGTGCACTGCGCCCGCCAGGATCAGGGCTTTCAGCCTCGATCGCGACAGCTCCGGCAGGCGCGCCGCCAGCACGCGGTCGAGCCGGGCCGAGCCCTCGGAGCCTTCGACCACAACCTCCAACCTTTGCGCTGACCCAGGGCTTTCCATGACGACGTCTGATACCGCTGTTCCCGAACCGACCCCCGAGCAGGCCGCGCTGTTCGCGCGGGTGCGGCGGATGATGCTGATCGCGGGGTTGACCACGGCGCTGGCGTTCTGCGCCGTGCTGATCGCGGTGGGCTACCGCCTTTTCAAGTCTGAGGGAAGGGCGGTCGAAGCGGCAAGCGATGTCACTGCCACCCTGCCCAAGGGCGCCAGAATCGTCTCGACCGGGGTCGCCGGCGACCGCCTCGTAGTGACGCTGGATCTCGGCGGAATCATCGAGATCCGCACCTTCGATGCCCATACCCTGAAGTCGGCCGGACGGCTGAAATTCGCCAATGAGCCGTAAAACGCCCCTCGGGGTCCTTGCGGCGGACAAATTTCGAGGCTATTGGCTAGCCCTCACGCTCCCTTCGTCTAGCGGTTAGGACGCGGCCCTCTCAAGGCTGAAACAGGGGTTCGATTCCCCTAGGGAGCGCCAGCTGATCCTAAGCCATTGAAAACCTGCACACTCTAGGCGACCATGTCAGCCTGGAGAGACCGCCCTGTTGCACTTTGCCTCACAAGGTGGTCCGCAAATGGTGCTCGCGGTCGTGACATGGCTATCCTGATCCCGAGTCTCGGCTTCGCGCGCTTCGACAGCCGTGGTGAGCTACGACTGGCGGAACGATTGAAGGACTTCCTCGAGGAGAACGCCGTCGTTTGGCACAACCTGCCTGTCGGGCCTCGCAACCGGCATCCGGACTTCATCATCATTCATCCCGCGAACGGCCTGCTCGTGCTCGAGGTGAAGGATTGGCGCCTGGAGACGATCGTGTCGGCCGACAAGACGAAGGTCGAACTGCTGACAAGTCGTGGTGTGGTGCGGGAAAGCAATCCGCTGGAGCAGGCTCGCAAATATACATTCGAGGTCGTGCGCACGCTTGAGCGCGACGGGCAATTGTTGTTTCCGCCGGGACATCGCCTCGCGGGCCGGTCCATCGTTCCGTTCGGCTTCGGGTCCGTGTTCACTAACATCACCCGCAAGCAGTTCGATCAGACCGATCTCAAGGAGGTGTTCTCCGGGCATCTCTGCCTGTTCAAGGACGAGATGACCGAGGGCGCGGACCCCGAGGAATTCCGGTCGAAATTGTGGCGCATGGTTCATCCGCGTCTCGAAGAGCCGCTGTCCATGCCGCAATTCGACCGCCTGCGCGCGCTGCTGTTCCGGAGGTTCGGATACGACAGATTGCCCTGCCTTTGGACGATGCGCCTCGCGCCGATTCTTCGGATCGGACGCTCGCGGTCATGGACCTTCATCAGGAGCAGTTCGCGCGCAGCCTGGGCGAGGGGCATCGCATCATTCGCGGCGTCGCCGGATCGGGCAAGACCCTGATCCTCGCTTTTCGCGCCGAGTATCTGGCACGTGCGGCGGCAAAGCCGGTGCTGATCCTGTGTTACGCCAACGGCATCGCCGGCCGGCTTGAAGATGCCATGCAGAGCAGGGGTGTCGAGGACCGCGTTCAGGTTCTCACCTTCCACTCGTGGTGCTACCGGATGCTGCGGACGTACGGGATTACCGCCCCATCCGAGCGAGACTATCCGGACTACGCGGAGCGCCTGGCTGCGAGCGTTTCAGAGGTCGTGAAGGCGGTCGATCACGGCCATATCCCGGCGGAGCAGTACGACGCGGTCCTGATCGACGAGGCGCACGACTTCGAACCGCAATGGCTCGCGCTTGCGGCCAAGATGGTGAACCCGCGCACCAAGGCGCTGATGGTCGTCTACGACGATATCCAGGCTATCTATAAGGGGCGTGAACGGCCGGTCTGGAGCCAGCTCGGCATTGAAGCAAAGGGCAGAACGACCGTACTGAAGGTGAACTATCGCAACACCGCCCAAATCGTTGCCTTCGCGAGACGCTTCGCCGCGGACGTCATCGGCGCTCCCGGCATCACGGCCGACGACGAGCACGCCATCCTGCTGCCCGAAGATGCGGGTCGGCAGGGACTGGAGCCGGATGTGCGGCGGTGCGTGAGCATCGAGGCGGAAGCTCACTGCGTTGCCGAGTGGTTTCTCGACCGTAAGAAAGCCGGCTACGAGTGGTCGCAGATGGCGTGTCTCTACCCGGAGCACTGGATCGGCGGACGGGTTGCGCAGATTCTCGCCGGGCATGGTGCGCCGATCGACATCGCCAAGGACAATCGCAACCGGGTTTCGGTCAAGCGGGTCGCCGTGCGATTCCTGAGCATGCACAGCGCGAAAGGGCTGGAGTTTCCCTGCGTCGCCATCGCCGGCTTGGGCCTGCTCGGCCGCTACGGCGAGACCGTCGAGGAATGTGTCCGGCTGACCTATGTCGGGGTGACCCGGGCAACTCACGAGGCGCTCCTGACGTATTCGAGCGAGTCGGCATTGGTGCAGCGCTTGATCGCGTAGCCCGACGCCGCGCAGGCGCTCTTTCACGCGGTAGTGCAGTCGATCGAGCGGAGGATCGCCCGCTGCACGTCCGCATTCGAAAGAAACACATCTTGGTAGGTTGCGCGTCGCAGCGTCATCGATGATGACGTGATCGAGTGAACGGGCCTTGCATCCATTCCGGCGCAACTTGCATTCACTCCGGCGCAAAATGAGCCGCATCGCGTCGTCGCTTCTGCGCCGCGCGATAGTTGCACCACGAGCGCATGACTCGGGCTCCCACTCAACCCTATTCGGGGGGATCGCGAGAGGAGCCGTGGCCATACGTTTTGGCGGTAACTTCAGTGATGCGCCGAAACGCTTCTGACGGTCTCGGTGAGCATGTCACCCGATGAGGAATGGCTGACGTCACCCAGGCTGATGATGCCGACCATCCGCTTGCTCTTGTTGATCACCGGCAGCCTGCGGACCTGCAGCTTCTCCATATGATGCATCGCCTTGGCGAGGTCATCGTCCTCGCGGCAGCAATGGATGCCCTCGGTCATCACGTCACGTGCCGTCGCGCGGCCGGCATCGAAGCTGTGGCTCGCGAGTCCTTTGCAGACGATGTCGCGGTCGGTCACCATTCCGACCAGCTTGTCATCCTCGCCAATCGGAATGCAGCCGATGTCATGTGCCCGCATCAGTTTGGCAATCTCGGTGATTGGGGTGTCGGGGCTGACCCAGTCGACACCCTTGTGCATCACGTCTTTGACTTTCATGGCGAGCCTCCGTTCGTGGGTTTCAAGTGCGTTGATGCAATGCAGCGGCACCCCCATCTTCCGAACTCCGACCAGACAAAGCGCAGACACTTTCGCCGCCACCCTGCGGAACGGTATGACGGCGAACTTGCGGCTAGAGTTCCCGCCCAGGGCCGCAAGGACAATGGGCGGCGCACAGGTCCTCAGTCATGCGCGCTGAAGCGGCCGTGTGGTGCGTTGGCCGTCAGGCGCGCAAACTGCGCGTGACCCATGTGAAGCAGCGTCTCATGATCGCCGGCTTCCATATAGATGTCCGGCTGTGCCTCGAGGCTGTCGTCGACGATGATATCCAATCCGTAGCATTTGCCGACGGCAGGAACTGCACCGTGTGCACAGTCGCTGAACAGCCGATTGATCTCGGTTTCATTGGCCATGTGGACATTGTCGCCGAGGCTTGTCCTCAGGTCCGACAGGCGGAGGTGATGCGATGCGGGCAAGACGGCCAGCATGTATCCGCCGTCGCGCCGCAACACGATGCCCTTGGCGAGGCGATCGCCGGAGATATGGCATGCCTGCGCCGTTCGGGCGGACGTCATGCTGAGTTCGTGCGGGATCACCTCGTACTGGATGTTCTCAGCGGCGAGGTATTTCTGGAGGGTGGGAGCAATGGCCATGGCATCACCTCCGATGCGGAATGGAAACCATCCACCGTGAGGCGATCCTGCAGACTCTCGCCATTCGATGGGCGGCTGCCTGACTAGCTACCCAACATAGGTCTTCCATCCGCAAGCTGCAATGCAATTCCCCTCGGAGCCGCAACGGGTGTGGGCAGGAGCAGGCTTTTCGCGTGGCTCGGCGCTCTCCTACGCCGTCGTGCCGTCGATCGAGCGGCGGATCACCCGCTGCACTTCCGTATTAGACAGGAACAAATCGTGGTTGATGATGCCCCAGCCTTCCTGGGAGGCATCGACCACGCGCACACCGAGCCCTGCGATGGCGGCCTTCTCGGCCGCGCCGACGCGGGTCATGCCGCCGGCGAGCTGCCCCGACAGCGCCAGTGCACGATCGTTGGTCGAGGCGATCACCGTGATCTTGCCGGCGAGAGGGCCGATGCGCTGGATCGCCGACGAGAACACGTCCATGTCGATGTCGGGCGCGGCAAACACCACCGCGCCAATCTTGCTCGTCACCGTGTCGCCGTATCTCCCATGGAGCTGGCGCAGGCTTTCGAGGGTCAGCATGGTTCCCATGCTGTGGGCGACGATGTGCACGCGCCCCGCCCCCGGCGCCGACACCAGCGCAGAGAGCACGCGCTCGAAATTATCGCGCGACCACATCGCGCTGTCGCGGTCATAGGCGTAGTCGAACAGTCCTGCCTTGGAAGGCCAGGAGAACGCCATGGTCCGGCCGCGGAACTTGATCCCATCGGAAAGGTGGGCTGCATCCAGCACCGCCGTCTCGAATGTCTGCTTGAAACCGTGCACATAGATCAGCACGTCCCCGCCGCCGGCCTGCGCAGCGAGATCGCCGGCGTCGGCCGGGACCGGCTCGATCCGGTCGAGACGCCAGTTCTCGAGTCCGACCGAGGCGAGGGAAAGTCGGCTCTCGTCCGGCGCCGTCAGCTTCGCCCGCGCGACCGTCATGCTTGCGGCACGCTCCGGCCCGAACCAGGGTTTCGCGCGAGCACCGTTCACGGGCTTGCGCGTGGTGACGACAAGCAATGTCGGGTCGACCGAGAGCGAGGAGGCGTCGTAGCGCGCGCCGGTCGCACCGAGGCCAGCGCATCCGCCGAGCGCGAGCGCGCTGCCTGCCGACAGGAGCCCGCCAAGAAAAGTGCGGCGCGAAACGGAATGCGAGCTTTGTTGCAGAAAACGTTGGACGATCACACGGAACCTCAGGGAACTTTGCCCACCGTAACGCCGCCCCGCCCGGCTCCCTGAAGGACAATGGGGGCGAGAAGACGGCAGAGTGGTGTCGCGGCCGGTTCAGTGCTGGACCCGGTCGATTGCCGGATCAGTCGATAACGATCGAGTGGAGCTTGCACCAGTCGCGCAATGCCCGGTTCGTCGCGTCATTCTCCGTCGGGCAAGCAACACAGGTCTTTGTCAGCCCCTCCTCGCGAAAATGTTCCGCTTTACCGAAATTCGGATCTATCGCATCTGTCGCGCATCCCAGCCCACTAGAGGGGCGGTCGTACGTCGTTTCGAACGCGGGCTGGGTGGCGGTGGACGCGGGCGTTCAAGGCGGTCGGTAGCGTGCAGGGCGAGATGAACCTCGTGAGCATGCGTGAGCCGCGAAGGCGAACGGCGCCCCTGCGTACGGCGAAACCGTGTGGTCCTGGCCGTCGTTGCTACGGTCAAGCCTTGGCGAAGGCGTCATTCGCGTCAACCGGCGTGAGCGGCGTGACTTTCGCGAAAGGCGAGGGAGGCCAGAAGGAACTCGGCTCCCGGGAGAGCGCGGCATAGGCCGTCAAACCATCGCGCAGGGAAGGCCTGGTTTCGGCTACCCTGTGTCTCCCCTGTGCACTGCGTGTGCATTCAGCGCAGGGGTCTTATGGGTGCCAGCTGGCGCGCAGTCTTCCCTGCGTCCTTGCTTTCGAGGGGTGTGAAGCGGAGCATGGCTCGGGTAGATCCTGCCGCGAGGACGCGAGCGCGTGCCGATTGGACCTACGAAATGACGCAGTGGTCCCGCGCTTCGGCCCTGATCCACTCCCAGCAAACACCGGCCTCCCAAGCAAGCATGCCGCATAGGCGTCGGTGGTGGTGGCCGTTCGCTCCGGAATCTGCACTATGCCCGCCGATGCCTCCGGAGCTGCCGGGCCTTTTGGAGGTTTTGCAATAGCTTTCGGAGTGACGAGATGAGCGGTTTGGTGGTCTCTGGCGGCCGGGTGGTGGATCCCGCGAGCGGGATGGACGCCGTTGGGGATGTGGCGGTCGTGGACGGCAAGATCGCCGCGGTCGGCACGGGCCTCGGCGGCGCCGAGCGGGTGATCGACGCCACCGGCCTCGTGGTGGCGCCCGGCTTCATCGATCTGCATGCCCATGGCCAGTCGATCCCGGCCGATCGCATGCAGGCGTTCGACGGCGTCACGACCACCCTCGATCTCGAGGCCGGCGTGCTGCCGGTCGGGTCCTGGTATGAGCGCCAAGCGCGAAAGGGCCGCGTGCTGAATTATGGCGCGGCCACTAACTGGGCCTTTGCCCGCATCGGCGCGATGACGGGCTCCAACGCGGAGAGCTCGCTGGAAGCATTCGGCAACGCCATGCGCGACCGTCGCTGGATGGACAACGTCGCAACCGATGCGGAGGTGTCGGGCATTCTCGAGCGTCTGGCCCGCGGCCTCAACGAAGGCGGTATCGGCATCGGCATCCTCAACGCCTATGCGCCCGGCGCCGGCGTGCAGGAGCTGACCGCAGTGTGCCAGCTGGCCGCGAAGCAGGACGTCCCCACCTTCACCCATGTCGCCTTCATGTCGCGCATCGATCCCGAGAGCGCAGTGGAAGCCTATATTCGCCTGATCGGCTATGCCGGCGCCACCGGCGCGCACATGCACATCTGCCATTTCAACTCGTCGAGCAAGACCGACGTCGAGCGTTGCCGCGTGCTGATCGAGAAGGCGCAAGGACTGGGCCTGCCGATCACGGTCGAGGCCTATCCTTACGGCACCGGCTCGACCGTACTGGCCGCGGCCTTCTTCAGTGATCCCCAGTTCGTCGAGCGCAACGGCACCGGTTACGATTCCGTGCAGCGCGTCACCGACGGCTACCGCTTCCACGACCGCGAGGAGCTCTTGAAGGCGCAGGCCGAGGAGCCGTCCTCGCTGGTGCTCTGGCACATTCTCGACACCGAGAACAATGCGCACCACCGCGACCTGCTCGATATGTCGGTGCTGTATCCCGGCGGCGCGATCGCCTCCGACGCGATGCCTTGGACGCTGTCGGACGGCTCAACCTACACCGGCGATGCCTGGCCGCTGCCGGATGACGCCACCTCGCATCCGCGTTCGGCCGGCTGCTTCACGAAGTTCATCCGTGAATGGGTGCGCGAGCGCAAGGCCGTGTCGCTGCTGGAAGGCGTGCGCAAATGCGCGCTGATCCCGGCGGAGATCCTCTCGCAGAGCACGCCGGCGATGCGCAGCAAGGGCCGGCTCGCCAAGGACGCGGATGCCGACATCGTCGTGTTCGACTACGAGAAGCTCTCGGACCGTGCGACCTTCACCGCGATGAACCGGCCCTCTGAGGGCGTCCGGCATCTGGTCGTCAGCGGCCAGGTGCTGATCAGCGACGGCATGCTCGATGTGACCGCGCGGCCGGGCAGGCCCGTGCGCCGCCCAATCGTCGAGGGCTGATCCATGGCGGTCCCCATTCTCCTGGTGACGGGCTTCTTGGGGGCCGGCAAGACCACGGTCGTCAACCATCTGCTGGCGCATGCGGAGGGGCGGCGGATCGCTGCCGTCGTCAACGATTTCGGCGCCATCAACATCGATGCGGAGCTGATCGCGGGCGCGAGCGACGGCGTGGTCAGCCTTGCCAATGGCTGCATCTGCTGCTCGCTCGAGGGCGATCTGCTCCGCACGCTTTCGACGCTGCTGCGGCGTGATCCCAAGCCCGATTGTATCGTCATCGAGACCAGTGGCGTTGCCGATCCCGCCGACATCGTGCGCAACCTAATGGACCCCGTGATCCTGCGCGAGGCGCAGCTGGAGACGGTGCTTTGCGTGTTGGACGCAGGGACACCGCCTTCGGCTCTGGACGACGCGCTGATGCGGTCGCAGCTGCGCGTCGCCGATATCGTGGCATTGAGCAAGCTGGATCTGGCGGGCGCGGGCGCGGGGGTGCGGATGCGTGACGCCATCCGCGCCCAGCGCGTGCCCGCGGTGGTGGTCGAGGCACAGCACGGCGAGATTCCGCCCGCGCTGCTGTTTCCCGCCGGTGCCGACCGCGCTCCGGCGCCGCGCGAGGTGGGACCGAAACGGCCGGCGGAGGAGCGCTTCGAGGCACTCAGCTGGACCTCGGATAAGCCGGTCTCGCTGCCGCGCCTGCAGCAGGCCATCAGCCGCCTTGCGCCGAAGCTGGCGCGCGCCAAGGGCCTGTTCGAAACCATCGAGCAGCCCGGCCGCACGATGGTGTTTCAGTTCGCCGCCGGCCGCGCGACCCTGGCGCCTGGCGATGCGCCGACACCGGGCGCGGCGCGGACGCGCATCGTCTTCATTGCCGAGCTTGGCATGCTCTCGAAGGCGGAGCTCGATGAAGTCATGGAGGCGTGCGTTGCCGGCGGCTGAGGTGAGGGGGTAGGGTCAACCGCTTCCGCCATTAGCCACCACCTCTCCTCTTGCCGAGTCGATCCGAGGCCGAACTATGCCGCCAAATATGCCACTCGCCCCCGCTGATGCCCCCTCGCGCCGCGCTGCCAAGCCGGCCATCGTCTATCCGGCCGGGACGATGCCCGGGCCGGATATGGCTACGCTCGAAGCAGCCCGCCGTGCTGCGGTCAAGACGCACGAGCTTGTCGTGCCGCCGCGCGATGCACGTGCCTTTCGCGTGGCGCGCGGCCAGTTCTTCCGCATCGTCAGCATCGAAGGCCCTCAGGTCGGCGACCTCAATATCTGGAACGCGGACGATCTCTCCGAGCGCTTCTTCAGCGGCAAGACGCGGGCGCTCCATGGCACGCATGTCGGCATCGGTGACCGGCTCTGGAGCAATATGCCCTATCTTCGGCCGATGGCGACCATCAGCCACGATACGCTCGGCTGGTACGGCTTCGACGCCGACGGCGCCGGCATTCACGATGTGATTGGCACGCGCTGCGATCCCTATACAAATCTCCTGCTGAACGGCACGGCCTACGATTTTTGCTGCCACTCCAACCTGTCCCGCGCCCTCGCCATCGAATTGAAGGCGGATCCGGCCGCAGTGGAGCATCATGTCCACGACGTGCTCAACGTCTTCATGTGCACCGGCTTCACCAGGGACACGCACCAATATTTCATGAAGGCAAGTCCGGTCCGCCCCGGCGACTTCATCGAGCTCTTCACGGAGATCGACCTGCTCGGCGCGCTGTCGGCCTGTCCGGGTGGAGACTGCAGCGCAACCCATTCCAGCGATGCCGCGGCATGCCATCCGCTCAAGATCGAAATCTTCGAGCCGGATCGAACGGCCCTGAAAGGCTGGACCTGGCCTACCCCGAGCGCGTATCACCGTCACCACGGTGCGCATGCGGGAAGCTGAATCTCAGTCTTCGACCGGCAATCCGTCGCCGTGCACCTCACGCGAACTGCGCGATGCCGTGACCGACGGACCAGTTCTCCTTGGGCGCGTCGAGCACGTTGACGAACACGTCCTCGGGCCTGATCCCCGGGTTCTCGCCGAGCAGGTCGGCGATCCGGCGATACAGCGCTTTCTTCTGCTCGGCCGTGCGCGAGGCGAACACGGTGATCTGGATCAGCAGGGCGTCTTCGCTGCGCTCGACGCCGTAAGCATTGCCGCAGCGGAAGTTGGCCGGCTCATGCTCGGTGATGGCCATGAACGCATCGCCTTCGGGCACGTTCAGGGCCTCGCGCATCGCGCGGTAAAGTCCGTCCAGAATCGCCTGCCGGTAGCTTTGCGGCTTACCGGCGCGCATCGAAATGTGGAGGAGAGGCATCACGCGGCCCTTTGCATGCGGTCCCGGCCGACACGGCGATGTGAACGCCGCCGGCTCGGCCAATTGAGAAAAACGGACTATCAATCTCGATCAGTTTTTGACACGATGTCGAGAAAGCATGTTCTTGACGGCATGTCAAATACTTTGCGGAGCCAAGCTTGAGACCGCGCGAGTTCGATCATGACGAGGTTCTGCGCATCGCGTTCGACCAGTTCTGGCGCAAGGGCGTGCGCGGCACCTCGCTGTCCGACATTGCGCGCGATGCGGCGGTCCAGCGCGGGAGTCTCTACAATGCCTTCGGCAGCAAGGAGGCGCTATTCCTGCAGGCCTATGAACGCTACGCGGGGGATTATCTCGCCAAGCTGCAAAAGGCGCTCGGGGCAGGTTCCTTGCGCAAGCGCCTCACCGCGTTCTTCGATCTGACCATCACCAATTTCCGCTCGGGCACACCGCCGCGCGGCTGTCCGACGACGCGCGGGCTGATGGAGCTCGGCGGCGCCGAAGGCGAGGGGCTCGACGACAACGCGCGCCAGGTTTTTGCGAACCTGATCTCGCGCATCACTGCACTGCTTCAGGACACATTGGCCGCTGGCGCGGCGCGGGGCGAGTTCGACGGCAATCCCGCGGCTGCGGCGCTGCACATCGTCACCGTGACGCGCGGCCTCGCCGTGCTCGAGCGTGCCTTCGGGGACGAGCCCCAATTGCGCAAGATCGCCGCGCACACGATCGATCTCGTGCTCGGCAGGAATGGCGGATAGGTGTCAGCACAGCGCGAGCGCGTTGACCGCGCGTGTCGCAGCATCCTCCTTGCCGGAGCCAACGAGCTGGCCAACGGTGGATTCGAGCTCGCCCGGCGGCTTGCGGCGCGCGACCGCCAGCAGTCGCATCAATTCCGCCTCGTCCTTGGAAAGGCGCCTGCAGGATGGCGGCATGAAGCACAGCTCGCAGGGCCGCTCCCTGCGCAGGATCCTGACGAGCGCGGCCGCGCGCGCGACCAGCAGCGGGCTGTCGGCAATGCCGGGCGCTTCCTCGGCAAAGCGATAGGCCGCTTCCCAGCAATCCGATGCGCCGGTCGCATAGGCCGCTCCGATGAAGCGGAGCAGCGCCAGCGCGAGGCGGGAAAAATCATCATAGCTGTCGATGTCCGGCCGGGTCGCAAGCGCGGCCTGGAGTGGACAGAGCAGCGGCTCACCAGCGTCCGACGTCGGCGCAGAATCGCAACTGGCCCGCATCGTGAACGATCTCGTCAATGCAACGTCGCGCTGCCCACGAACCAGCTCTTCATCGCCAACATCCCGTCATGCTCGATAGGCTGCACGTGCCGGTCGGGCAGGACGAGGCCGGCCATGCGGAAGATCGTCGCAAGCCCCAGGACCGGCGCGAGCGCCCAATCGGCGCCGATCGGCGGCAACCAACGCTCGAACTGCTCGCGCGCGACATCGACGCGGTCCTGCTGGGCCGCGGCAATCGCGCGCAAGATTCCGCGCTCACTGTCGGACATGCGCGGACAGGTGGGGCAGTGCACTTCGATCGCGGTATGCGCGGTGCAGGCAAAGATCTCGATGATGGAATCCAGCGACAGCACGGCATCGCCGACGCGAAAATGGTCGTACACCTGCTGGATATCGGCCGCCGTCGGGACGGCGCTTCCGCTACGCGCCTTCGCCCGAAATCCCCAGATGAAGAGACGCTCCGCTGCGCTCAGCGCGGGAAGATCGACGGGCCTGGTGTATGTCGATCGATGCATTGTGCTTCTGGCCTCCGGCTGCGCTCACGCCAGTGCTGGCGCGGATGATCTGCGCCGATCGTTCTGCCAGAGAGCTCTCCAAGTCAACGCGCGGAGAGGCGATGTCGAGGTGTTCTAGATTGGAAGAATTCGTATCTCGGGTGAGGTCGGTCTTGCTTGTCTCGTGGCCATACGAGCGTGCCGGTAACCCGCAAAATTTCGGAGTGTCGGGAACCCGAATGCTTAAAGCTTTGCTAAGAGACGCGGGATAATCTGGCATATCAGCCCTTCCAATTCCTGTGAGCACCGATGATTTTCTCCCGCATCAGTTTCAAGCTGGTCCTGATTGTCGGCATCAGCCTCCTCGGCATGATCGCGTTGGCGCCGGTCGCCCTCTCGACCCTGCGCACGCAGATGGTCGCCGACCGTCAGGCCAAGACGCAGCAGATGGTCGATGTTGGCTACGGCATCCTGGCGCACTACCAGAAGCTCGAGAGCGAAGGAAAGCTCTCGCGCGAGCAGGCGCAGGCCGGCGCGATGGCCGAGATCAAGAGTCTGCGCTACGACAAGGTCGAGTATTTCTGGATCAACGACATGACCCCCAAGATGGTCATGCATCCGATCAGGCCCGAGCTTGACGGCAAGGATCTCTCCGGGATGAAGGATCCCGCCGGAAATGCGCTGTTCATGGGCTTCGTTGACGTCGTCAACAAGCAGGGTGCGGGCTTCTACGGCTACCTCTGGCCGAAGCCCGGCTTCGACCAGCCGGTCGGGAAAATCTCCTATGTGAAGGGCTTTGCGCCCTGGGGCTGGATCATCGGCACCGGCATCTATCTGGACGATGTCGATGCCGCCTTCCGCCAGAACGCGATGACCTTCGCCTATATTTGTCTCGCTGTGCTGGTCGTGGTGCTCGGCGCCTCCTTCCTGATCGGCCGCAGCGTCACCCGGCCGCTGGCCCGGATCACCGCGCTGACCGAGCGCCTTGCCGCCGGCGACAGCGCCTTCGACGTGCCCTACACCGACCGCCGCGACGAGGTCGGCGGCCTCGCCAAGGCGCTCGCCGTGTTCAAGGACAATGCATCGGCGGTGAGCCGGATGCATGCCGAGCAGCAGGAGCTGAAGCAGAAGGCCGACGAGGAGAAGCGCAAGACCATGACCGATCTCGCCGGCAAGTTCGAGGCGAGCGTCCAGGCCTTCGTTCGCGACGTCTTCGACGAGGCCCGCGCGATGCAGCAGGCCGCGCAGGGCATGTCGGAAACCGCGAACAAGGCGAGTGACCGTGCGAGCTTCGTCGCCACCGCGTGTCAACAGGCCTCGAGCAACGTGCAGACGGTGGCCTCGGCCGCGGGCGAATTGTCGGCCTCGATCGCCGAGATCAGCCAGCGCGTCGCGCAGGCCGCGACAGTGGCCGACAAGGCCGCCGCCGACGGCCAGCGCACCAACGACACCGTGCAGGGCCTTGCCGCCGCCGCGCACAAGATCGGCGAGGTCATCGACCTCATCAACCAGATCGCCTCGCAGACCAATCTGCTCGCGCTCAACGCCACCATCGAGGCGGCGCGCGCGGGCGAGGCCGGCAAGGGCTTTGCGGTGGTCGCGAGCGAAGTGAAGTCGCTGGCGAGCCAGACCGCGAAGGCGACCGACGAGATCGGCGCGCAGATCACCGCGATCCAGGCCGAGACCAATCAGGTCGTCGGCAACATCGAGAGCATCCGCGCCACCATCATGGAGGTCAACGAGATCTCCTCGTCGATCGCCGCCGCGGTCGAGGAGCAGGGCGCCGCGACGAAGGCGATCGCGCACAGCGTGCAGGAGGCGGCCTCCGGTACCGATCAGGTCTCGCACAACATCTCCGGTGTCACCGATGCGACCGCCGAGACCGGACAGGCCGCCGGCCTCGTGCTGCAATCGAGCGGCCGGCTGACGCACAAGCTGCAATCGCTGCAGGACGAGGTCAGCGCCTTCGTTGCGGGCGTGCGGGCGGCCTAGTATAGCGGGAGGATGGGCCAAAACTCCGATCGACGCGCGCGCATCCTCCTGATCAATCCGAACAGCAATGAGGCGACCACCACGATGATGGTGGCGATTGCCAGGTCTGCTGCCGCCGACGGTTTCGATATCGTCGGCGCCACGGCAACGCGTGCGCCCACGATGATCGTCTCGGCGGACGCGCTGGAGGTGGCTGCGCTGGAGGTCGAGGAGATCGCGCGTCTCCGTGGCGGCGAGTGCGACGGCGTCATCGTGTCGGCATTCGGTGATCCCGGTCTCACCGGGATCAAGGCGACGATGAAGCTGCCCGCCGTCGGCATCGGCGAGTCCGCGATGCTGGAAGCCGCCGGGAACGGTCGCCGGTTCGGCGTGGCGACCACGACGCCGTTGCTGAAAGCGAATATCGATGCATTGCCTGATACGCTGGGCTTGCGCGCGAGCTACACCGGCACGCGCTTCGCCGATGGTGATCCGCAACAGCTGATGCGCGATCCAGCGCAGCTGCGCGCAGCGCTCGCCGGCGCGGTTGAGGCCTGCATTGTGCGAGACAGAGCGGAAGCAGTCATCATCGGCGGTGGGCCGCTGGGTGAAGCGGCGCGCGAGCTTCAGCCGATGTTCGCGGCGCCAATCATCGCCCCGATTCCATCTGCCGTGCGACGGATCATTCGTCTCGTCGCGGCGTAGCCCCCTGTTTTTCCGCGCCGCGGCATCGGCCGTGTCGCGGCAAACTGTTTTCCTTGACATCAACTCTGCGGTGCTCGACGTGTACCGAGGTCGAGCGATGCTGCCTTGCGTCCCTCGCGAAAGGAAAAGCAACACGGGAAGGACGTCATGAACACGGGCCTTGACGAGAATGACTACCTCGCCACCTTGCGCGGCCTGTGGGACAAAGCCTGGCCGACCGGCCTGCCGCGCTCGCCGAACTATCTGCATGGCGAAGTTCCCCTGACGGAATATCTGCGCGCCTGGGCGAAGCGGAGTCCGGAGCGGCCCGCGGTGATCTTCTACGGGCATGTGACCACCTATGCCGATCTCGATCAGAAGAGCGATCGCTTTGCGGCGCTGTTGCAGGCAAAGGGCGTGCGCAAGGGCGATCGCGTCGCCGTCTTCCTGCCGAACTGCCCGCAATTCCACGTCGTGTTCTTCGGTATCCTGAAGCTCGGCGCGATCCACGTCCCCATCAGCCCGCTGTCGCGCGCATTCGAATTGTCCTACCAGCTCAACGACACCCAGGCCGATGTGATCGTCGCGCTCGACCAGCTCATGCCTATCGTTGATCAGGTCCGCGGCGAGGTGCAACTGCGCGAGATCATCGTCACCAGCTTCGCCGACGTCGTGCCGGCGTCGCCTGCCTTTCCGGCACCGGACTCGATCCGCACGCCGCGCGTTGCGGTCTCCGGCGCAACTGATCTCCTGCCGGCGCTCGCGGCACTGCCCGCACCGACCTCGCTGCCGCCGCCTCACCTCGATGATGTCGCCGCGCTCAATTACACCGGCGGCACCACCGGCATGCCCAAGGGTTGCGTCCATACCCATCGCGATATGGTCTACACGGCCGCCGCCAATTACGGCATCTCGTTTCCCTCGGATGAGAGCAGCGTGTTCCTGTCGTTCTTTCCGGAGTTCTGGATTGCGGGCGAGAATTCCGGTTTGATTTTCCCGCTGTTCTCGGGCGGCACGCTGGTTCTGCTCGCGCGCTGGGACGCTGTCGGCGCGATGGCGGCGATCGACAAGTACAAGGTCACGATGACGGCGATGCCGGTCGACAGCGCGGTCGAGATGATGGACCATCCGCGCTGGAGCGAGTTCGACCTGTCGTCGCTGCAACAGGTGCGCGTGGTCTCCTTCGTCAAGAAGCTCAACGCCGGCTATCGCAGGCGCTGGAAGGATCTCACCGGCACGATCCTGATGGAGGCGGCCTGGGGCATGACCGAGACCCACACCTCCAATACTTTCACCGCTGGCTTTCAGGACGGGGATTTCGACCTCAACAGCCAGCCGATCTTCGTCGGCCTGCCGGTCCCCGGCGCCGAGTTCAAGATCACCGATTTCGAGACCGGTGCGCTGTTGCCGCTGGGAGCCGAAGGCGAGATCCGCGTGCGTACGCCGTCGCTGCTCAAGGGCTACTGGAACAAGCCCGAGGCGACGGCGGAATCGCTCGTCGACGGCTGGTTGCGCACCGGCGATATCGGCACCATCGACAAGGACGGCTTTCTGCACTTCCTCGGCCGGCGCAAGGAGATGCTGAAGGTCAAGGGCATGAGCGTGTTTCCGCCGGAGATCGAGGCGTTGCTGGGGCAGCATCCGAAGGTGCTGGGCTCGGGCGTGGTCGGCCGTGATGATCCGGACAAGGGCCAGGTGCCGGTCGCTTACATCCAGCTCAAGCCGGAAGCGATCGGCACGGTCTCAGAACAGGAACTGCGCGCCTGGTGCGCCGAGCGCATGGCCGTCTACAAGGTTCCGGAAGTCCGCCTTATCGATGCGCTGCCGCTGACGGCAACGGGCAAGGTCAGGAAGCAGGACCTCAATCCAAATCCTCCTGCCGTCCAGTGAGAGAGACGATGTCGTTCAAGAAGCTCCTGATCGCCAATCGCGGCGAGATCGCCATCCGCATCGCACGCGCGGCGGCCGATGCCGGCATTGCAACGGTCGCGATCCATCCTGCCGACGATGCGTTGTCGCTGCACGGGCGCGTTGCGGACGAGGCGATCGAGATCCCCGGTCGCGGCGCACGGGCCTATCTCGAAATCGAGGCCGTGGTGAAGGCGGCCAAGAGCGCAGCTTGCGATGCCGTGCATCCCGGCTACGGCTTCCTCAGCGAGAACGCGGCTTTCGCGAAAGCCTGCGCCGACGCCGGAATCACCTTCGTCGGGCCGAAACCGGCTGCGCTCGAGCTGTTCGGCGACAAGGTTGCGGCACGTCAGCTGGCCAAACGCTGCGGCGTGCCGATCATTGCCGGCACCAGCGGGCCGTCCAGCCTCGAGGAGATCACGGCATTCTTCACCTCGCTCGGCAGCAATGCTGCGATCGTGATCAAAGCGATGGCGGGCGGTGGCGGCCGCGGCATGCGCGTGGTGGAGAACGCGTCCGATCTTTCGGAAGCCTATGCGCGCTGCCAATCCGAGGCCAAGGCGGCGTTCGGCTTCGAGGGCGTCTATGCCGAGCGGCTGATCCGGCAGGCGCGCCACATCGAGGTCCAGATCATCGGCGACCGCCATGGTGCGATCTCCCATCTCTGGGAACGCGAATGCACCATCCAGCGCCGGCACCAGAAGCTGATCGAGGTGGCGCCGAGCCCGTCATTGAGCGATGCCCTGCGCGGCCGCATCATCGAAGCGGCAAAGCAGCTGGCGGGCGCCGCGTCTTACGACAATCTCGGCACGTTCGAGTTTCTGGTCGACGGAACCGCCGAGGACAGCTTCGCCTTCATCGAGGCCAACCCGCGTCTCCAGGTCGAACACACCGTGACCGAAGAGGTGCTCGGCGTCGATCTCGTCCGCGCCCAGCTCGCGGTCGCCGCAGGCAGCACATTGAGCTCGCTCGGTCTTGCGCAGGCATCGATCCCGAAGCCGCGCGGCCATGCCATGCAGCTGCGCGTCAACATGGAGACGCTGGACGTGTCAGGCGCCACCCATCCGACCGGCGGTGTGCTCGCGGTATTCGAGCCGCCGTCGGGCCCCGGCGTGCGCGTCGATAGTTTCGGCTATGCCGGCTACAAGACCAGCGCGGCCTTCGATTCGCTGCTTGCCAAGGTGATCGTGCACACGCCGAGCGAGGCCTGGCATGACGTCGTCGCGAAAGCCTCGCGTGCGCTACGCGAGTTCCGGATCGATGGTGTCGTCACCAACATCGCGTTTCTTCAGGCGGTGCTCGCACATCCCGATTTCAGGACCAACCGCATCGCGACTGATTTCATCGACCGCAACATTGCCAGGCTCGTGGAAGCATCGGATGGTGCCGCCAAGCCGCTTTACTTCGCCGCGGCCGAGCGTGGCGCCGGTCACAGCGCGGAGGTGCATGTCGCGCCAGCCGTACCCGAAGGCACGGTGATGGTCGCGGCGCCCTTGCAGGGAACCATCGTCGCCATCCAGGTGAAGAAAGGCGAGATCGTCCGCCCCGGCCAGCAACTCGCCGTGATCGAGTCCATGAAGATGGAGCACCTCGTCATGGCCGAGCAGGGCGGGCGGGTGACAAAACTCGTCGCAGGTGACGGCGTCACGCTGCTGCATGGCGAGCCGATCCTCTATCTCGAGCCGCTCGACGTCGCCGCCGACAGCGCGGCGGCGGAAGCCGACATCGATCTCGACCATATCCGTCCCGATCTTGCCGAGCTGATCGCCCGCCAGGCCAACACGCTTGACGAGAACCGCCCCGCTGCGGTCGAGCGCCGCCGCAACACCAACCAGCGCACCGCTCGCGAGAACGTCGCCCAGCTCGTCGACGACGGCTCGTTCATGGAGTACGGCAGCCTTGCGATCGCGGCGCAGCGCCGCCGGCGCAAGCTCGACGATCTCATCAAGAACACGCCGGCGGACGGCCTCGTCATGGGCGTCGCCACTGTCAATGCCGAGAAGTTCGGGCCAGAAGGCGCGCGCTGCATCGTCGTGGCCTACGACTACACCGTGCTCGCGGGCACGCAGGGCCACATGAACCACAAGAAGATCGATCGCATGCTGACGCTGGCGGAAGACTGGCGCGTGCCGCTGGTGTTCTATGCCGAAGGCGGCGGCGGCCGGCCCGGCGACACCGACCGGCTCGGCATGACCGGCCTCGACGGGCCGTCCTTCGTGCAGTTCGCGCGGCTCTCGGGCCTTGTGCCTGTCGTCGGCGTTGTTTCCGGCTATTGCTTCGCCGGCAACGCCGCGATGCTCGGTTGCTGCGATGTCATCATCGCCACCAAGAACGCTTCGATCGGCATGGGCGGTCCTGCCATGATCGAGGGCGGCGGCCTCGGCGTCTATCATCCGGCTGAGGTCGGCCCTGTATCATTCCAGTCGCCGAACGGCGTCATCGACATCCTGGTCGAGGACGAGGAGGAAGCGACCCGCGTCGCGCAAAAATATCTGTCCTATTTCCAGGGTGCGGTGGCGGATTGGGAGGCTGCTGACCAGCGCCTGCTCCGCCGCGCCATCCCCGAGAACCGCCTGCGCGTCTATGACATCCGCAGCGTGATCGACCTCGTCGCTGACAAGGATTCCGTGCTGGAGCTGCGCCGCGACTACGGCGTCGGCATGATCACCGCACTGATCCGAATCGAAGGCAAGCCGTTCGGCCTGATTGCCAACAATCCGCGCCATCTCGGCGGCGCAATCGATGCCGATGCCGGCGACAAGGCTGCGCGTTTCCTCCAGCTCTGCGACGCCTTCGATCTGCCTGTTGTCTCGCTGTGCGACACGCCCGGCTTCATGGTCGGCCCCGAGGCGGAGAAGACCGCGATCGTGCGCCACGTCTCACGCATGTTCGTGACCGGCGCCAGCCTCACCGTGCCGCTGTTCGGCATCGTGCTGCGCAAGGGCTATGGTCTCGGCGCACAATCGATGATCGGCGGCGGCTTCCACGCCTCGTTCTTCACCGCGGCCTGGCCGACCGGGGAGTTCGGCGGCATGGGCCTGGAGGGCTACGTCCGCCTCGGCTTCCGCAAGGAGATGGAGGCGATCGCCGATCCCGAGGAGCGCGAGACCTATTACCGCAACAAGGTCGCCGAGCTCTATGCCAACGGCAAGGCGGTCTCGATCGCCTCCGTGTTCGAGATCGACAACGTCATCGACCCGGCCGAGACGCGGCGCTGGATCATGGCGGGCTTGCGCACGGTGCCGAAGCCCGAGCCGAGGACGGCGAAGAAGCGGCCGTGCATCGACACGTGGTGAGGGCGGTGCAGCATTAGCTGCTTTCCCGGTTCCCGATTGACATCCCCGCCTGTGCTGCCAGACTTTGCATAATAATACAGGGTGGAGACGTCCGCGATGGCCAGCCTCTCGGCCTCGAACCATGTCGCCCGTGTCTTGTCCGTCGCCAATCATGTGGCCGACGTCGATGCCTCTTCGCGGATTGCGAGTTCCTGGCGGCGCTGCCTCGTCAACCACAAGCTCGATCCCGCCCGCCAGGGCCCACCGCAGACGCTCACCGAAGCCGAAATCCGCCATGTCGCCGAGCCGATGGAGGAGACGATCCGGCTCGTCACGCCCGAGCTCGACGATCTCGCCCGTGTGCTGCGCGACGCCGGCTACTGCGTCAATCTCGCCGATGTCAACGCGACCATGCTGTTCAGCCGTCTGCCGGGCGAAGCCGATGCAAGGATGTTTCTGGATTGGAAGATCTACACCGGCTCGAACTTCGCCGAGGCTTGCGAGGGCACCAATGGGCTCGGCACCGCGCTGGCCGAGCAGAAGCCGATCCTGGTGCATCGCGACGAGCATTTTCGCGCGCAATGGCACATGTTCTCCTGCGCGGTGGCGCCGCTGTTCGACCAGGCCGGCCGGCTCGCCGGTGCCGTCAACATCACCTCCTGCCGCGAGGATCTGGAGCGCGCCGCGCATCAGCTTGCGCTCGCGGTGACAATGGAGGCGACGCGGCGGATGGAGGGTGCGATCTTCCGCGGGCATTTCCGCAATGCCTGGATCGCCACCGTGCCCGGTGATGGCGGCCGTGGCCTCATCGCCTATGACGACGACCGCCGCATCGTCGGTGCCTGCCGTTCGGCGCGTGCGCTGCTCGGCCTCACCGACGGCATGATCGCCTCCGGCATCGACCTGTCGCGCTATCTCAAGTTCGATCATCACGCTGCGCGTGGCACCGACGAGATCGTCGAGCTGCGCCATGGCGACGGCCGTCCGTTGGGGCAGGGGCATGTTGCTCCGCCCCTGCGCGCGAGGTCGCAGGCGCCGCGCCGCGATGCGCCGGTCGATCGCTTCGACGCCTTACATCGGCTTGCCGGCCGCGACCCCGGCCTGATCCGGAGCGTCAAGCGGCTCCGAAGCATCGGCGACCACAATCTGCCGGTGCTGCTGCATGGCGAGACCGGCGTCGGCAAGGACGTGTTCGCGCGGGCTGTTCACGGTGCGAGCAACCGCGCGCGCAACAATTATGTCGCGCTCAATTGCGCGGCGATGCCCGAGAGCCTGATCGACGCCGAGCTGTTCGGCTACGAGGCCGGTGCCTTCACCGGCGCGCGGCGCGAGGGCTCGAAGGGCCTGATCGTGCAGGCCGACGGCGGCACGCTGTTCCTCGACGAGATCGGCGACATGCCGATCGGCTTGCAGACGCGCCTGTTGCGCGTTCTCGAAAACCGCGAGGTCTGGCCGCTCGGCGCGCTCAAGCCGGTCGCCGTCGATATTCGCCTGATCAGCGCCACGCATCGCGATCTCGGCCGCATGGCGGAAGCGGGAGCCTTCCGCGCCGACCTCTATTTTCGCCTGCGCGGCATCGAGGTGCACTTGCCGGCCTTGCGTGAGCGCGCCGACCGCGCCGACATCATTCGCCAGATCGCGCGCGAGGAGGCGCCGAGCTGCCGGCTCTCGGAGGAGGCATGGTCGCAGCTCGCGGCCTACCCGTTCCCCGGCAACATGCGCCAGCTCCGCCACGTGCTGCGGCTCGCCGGGTGCACGGCGGAAGATGGCATCATCACCGATGCCGACCTCGATCTGCCACCGTTTGGTGGACGGACCGAGCCTGATCTCGAAGCAGCCGAGCGCGCGACGATCGTCGCGGCGCTACGTCAGCATGGTGGCCGCGTGACGGAAGCCGCGCGCGCGCTGAAGCTCAGCCGCGCGACGCTCTATCGCAAGATCAAGCAGCTGAAGATCGAGACGACGCAGTAGCTCTTTCTTCCCCTCTCCCCTGGTGGGAGAGGGTGGCTCGCCGCGCCGCGGCGAGACGGGTGAGGGGTCTCTCTCCGCGTATGACTCTGGTGAGTTTGCAGAGAGATACCCCTCATCCGGCGCTTCGCGCCACCTTCTCCCACAAGGGGAGAAGGAAGAAAGCGAGCACTCGTCCTACGAAAAATCCGTCCAGCTCAGATGTCGTGCGTCGAGATCGCCGATCGTCACGTTCTCGCGGAGTTCTCGTGGCGTGTGGAAATTGCTGCGCAGGTACACCAGCGGCGTGGCCGCAGCGGAATGCGAAGCGCTGCGGACCTCGCCGACGAAGATCGAATGCGTCGTCGTCTCGAACTCCTGCGCCAGCACGCAGTCGAACGCGGCCACCGCGTCCGCCAGCACCGGTGCGCCGGTCACGCCACGCGTCCATTGCCCGAAGGCGAAGCGATCGTCGCCGTCGACGCCCTTCTGGCCGCTGAAGGTGAGGGCGAGCAGCGCGTGATCCTCGTGCAGGAAGTTGATGGCGAAGGCACCTTCCTCCCGGATGCGGGCATGGGCGCTGGCGTTGCGGTTGACGCAGACGATCAGCGAGGGCGGCTTGTCCGACAACGAGCAGGCCGAGGTCACCGTCAGCCCCGTGCGCTTGCCGTGCTCGGCGCCCACCGTGACCAGCGCTACCGCACCGGCACATTGGCGCATCGCCTGCTTGAAGTCCTTCGCGTCCACCGTCACGCGGAAATCTCCCAGAATAGAAGCGGGTGCGGCACGATCGCGCCGCACCCGGCGCCAAGAGTCTAGCATGATCTCTTCGGAAAACCGCTATGCACTTTTCCGGATCATGCTTGCGTCAAGCCGCCTTCTTCGCGGAGCCGAGATGCCCAAGGCGCGGCATCACCTCGTTCTTCAGCAGCGCGAGCGAGTGGTGCCAGGCCTCGGCCTTGTGCTTGTAGTCGAAGCCGAACACGAGCAGCACGCCGAAGCCGCCGACCTCGTCGTAGATCTTCTCGATCTTCTCGGCGACCGTCGCGGGCGAGCCGACGATCCAGTTCCGCTTGGCGCAATATTCGACCGTGACGTCGCTGTCGGGCACGTCAGGGGCGTGCTTCAGATAATCCTTGAAGCCGAAATGGCCGAGCAGCGGCAGGAAGTACTCGCTCATCATCCGGCCCATCATGTCGCCAGTCGAGAGCTTCCACGCTTCCTCGTCGGTGTCGGCGACGAACACCTCGCGCACCAGACGCCAGTCCTGCCGGTTCGGCTTGCGGCCGGTCTTGGCGGCCCCGATCTCGACCGAGTCCCAATGGCTCGAGACATAGGCCGGGTTGAGGTTGAGGCTCATCGGGATGAAGCCGCGCTCGCCGGCAAGCTTCAGCGTATCCGAGTTCTTGGAAAGGCCCGCAACGCCGATCGGCGGATGCGGCGCCTGCAGCGGCTTGATATGGGGCTTGAGGAAGTCGAACATCGTGTCCGGCTTGGTCACCGTCCAGTACTTGCCCTTGTGGGTGAAGGGCGCCGGCTCGGTCCACAGTTTCAGGATGATCTCGAGCGCCTCGCGCGTCATGTCGCGGTTCTGTCCGCTCATGCCGTCGACGTTGAACATCGCCCAGTCGCTCGGCAGCCCGCTCGCCGCCACGCCGAAATTGAGCCGGCCTTCGGAGAGATGGTCGAGCATGGCGACGCGGTTGGCGAGCTCGGCCGGGTGGTGATAGGGCAACAGGAAGCCGCCCGGTCCGATGCGAAGCTTCTTGGTTTGCATCAAGGCCTGCGCGATCAAGAGGTCCGGCGTGGGATTGGGTTCCCAAGGCGCGGTGTGGTGCTCGCCGACCCAGGCCTCCTGGTAGCCAAGCTCGTCGAGCCAGCGCATGACCTGCAGGTCCCAGTCGTTGCCTTCCTTGAGGCCGCACTCCGGCGGATGCGAGGGCATCGTGAAATAGCCGATCTCCATGGGTTTCCTCATCTGATGTTGACGCGTCTTGTCGCGCGTTGACGGAGTTGAGTGACGAAGTGTCAGCAAGCGGTGTGCCAGCGCGGCGAAGCCTCAAATTCAAGAGAAAGGGCTGGTTTGCCCGCGCAATAGCCGGTATCTCGACGGGAGCCTGCCGGACATCGTCTCATATGTCGCGAGACGGCGTCTTGGCCATGAGACGAGGACGAGACTTGAAATGACCGAACCCGCCTATGTCGCGGTGGACTGGGGCACCAGCAGCTTCCGGCTCTGGCTGGTCGATCGCGCCGGTCAGGTGCTGGCCGAGCGCCGCAGCGGCGAAGGCATGCTGGCGGCGGCGAAGACCGGCTTTCCCGCGGTGCTGCAAGCGCATCTGGCCGCGGTCGAAGCGCCCGCGCATCTGCCGGTTCTGGTCTGCGGCATGGCCGGTGCCAAGACCGGCTGGGTCGAGGCCGGCTATGTCGACACGCCGGCACGGCTCTCCGCCGTCCTGCAACAGGCCGTGCGTGTCCCTGGCGAAGCGTGCGACATCCGCATCCTGCCGGGTATCGCCCAGCGCGATGCCAAGGCGCCGGACGTCATGCGCGGCGAGGAGACGCAGTTGCTCGGCGCGCTCGGCCTCGATGCCGCGGGCGAGGCGCTGGTCTGCATGCCCGGCACGCATTCGAAATGGGTGCGGGTGAAAGACGGCACGGTCGAGCGCTTCTCCACCTTCATGACCGGCGAGCTGTTCAGCGCTGTCTCGCGCGAGACGATCCTGTCGCTCGCAGTCGCAGGTGCTGATGACGCCGAAGATATCGCGAGCTTCAAGGCAGCTGTAAAGGCCGCATTCGATGCTCCGGCCTTCGCCGCCAACCTGCTGTTCACTGCAAGGTCGCGACAGCTCTTGTTCGGCGGCACGCCGGCCGCGGCACGTGAGACGCTGTCGGGCACGTTGATCGGTGTGGAGCTCGCGGCAGGGCTCTCCGGCACCGTGCCGCAAGCGGGCGTCCAGCTGATTGCCGCGGGGCGGCTTGCAGCACTGTATCGGCTGGCATTCGAGGCGCTCTCGGTAACCGCAAAGCCGGTCGATGCTGATGAAGCCGTCCGCCGCGGCCTGTCGATGGCGGCAGCCGCGATCTGGACGAAGTAGAAGGACTGCGAGAGATGAGCGTTCCCTTTCCGCCGATGCAGCGGCCGCTGGTCGCAATCCTGCGCGGTATCAAGCCTGAGGAGACCGAAGCGATCGTCGGCATCTTGGTCGAGGCCGGCATGACCGCGATCGAGATCCCCCTCAATTCACCCGATCCATTCCGCTCGATCGCGCTTGCCGCGAAGCAGGCGCCACCAGGCGTGTTGATCGGCGCCGGCACGGTGCTGACGACGGCAGATGTCGATCGTCTCAACGATGTCGGCGGCAGGCTGATGGTCTCGCCCAATGTCGACACCGAAGTGCTGGCGCGCGCGCATCAGCATCGCATGGTGACCATGCCCGGCGTGTTCTCGCCGACCGAGGCGCTGCTGGCGGCGCGCGCGGGCGCGTCGAGCCTGAAATTCTTTCCGGCGAGCGTGCTCGGCGCTGCCGGCATCGCCGCGATCCGTGCCGTGCTGCCGGCAGGCGTGATGATCGCCGCCGTCGGCGGCGTCTCCGACCAGAATTTTGTCGAGTACATCAAGGGCGGGGTGACCGCCTTCGGGCTCGGCTCCAGCCTCTACAAGCCAGGCATGACGGCAACAGATGTCGCAGCCCGCGCAGAGGTGACAATTGCCGCTTACGATCGGGCAATTGAGAAAGATTGAGCCGACAATAAACTAGCCGTAATCCTGACTTGGTCTATTCTGCCATATGGTGGCGCGATGCCGACATGCGCGCATCGTGTTATGCGACTGGCTGAATCAGGAGACCGACATGGCGATCAACAACGTGGCCGATCTGTTCGTGGCAACGCTCGAACAGGCCGGGGTCAAGCGCATCTACGGCATCGTCGGCGACAGCCTGAACGCGCTCACCGAGGCGCTGCGCCGCCGCGGCACGATCGAATGGATTCATGTCCGGCACGAGGAGGTCGCGGCCTTCGCGGCGGCCGGCGAAGCCGAGATGACCGGGAGCCTCGCGGTCTGCGCGGGCTCCTGCGGCCCCGGCAATCTGCATCTGATCAACGGCCTGTTCGATGCGCATCGCAGCCGCGTTCCCGTGCTGGCGATCGCGGCGCAGATCCCGACCGCCGAGATCGGCGGCGGCTATTTCCAGGAGACGCATCCGCAAAACCTGTTCCGCGAATGCAGCCATTATTGCGAGCTGGTGTCGGACCCGAGCCAGCTGCCTTACGTGCTGGAGAATGCAATTCGCGCGGCGGTCGGCTTGCGCGGCGTCGCCGTCGTCGCCATGCCCGGCGATGTCGCCTTCCGCAGTCCTCCGAAGCGCGCGCTGTCGACGACGCGCGGCCTTGCGCTGGCTCCGCCGAAGGTCGTGCCGCAAGCGGATGAGCTGCAGGCGCTCGCGGATCTCCTCAACGGCGCCGAGCGCATCACGCTGTTCTGCGGCCGCGGCTGCGCCGGCGCGCATGCGCCTTTGATGCAACTCGCTGAAGCGCTGAAGAGCCCGATCGTGCACGCGCTCGGCGGCAAGGAGCATGTCGAATACGACAACCCCTATGACGTCGGCATGACCGGCTTCATCGGCTTCTCCTCGGGCTACGCCGCGATGCACGCCTGCGATGCGCTGGTGATGCTCGGCACCGACTTCCCCTACAAGCAGTTCTTCCCTGATGATGCGAAGGTCGCGCAGATCGATATCCGCCCGGAGAATCTGGGGCGGCGCTGCAGGATCGATCTCGGCCTCGTCGGCGACGTCAAGCTCACCATCGAGGCGCTGCTGCCGCTGCTCACGGCCAAGACGCAGCGCAAGCATCTCGACGACGCCGTCGCGCATTACAAGAGAGCCCGCGAGGGCCTCGATTCGCTAGCCAAGGGCACGCCCGGAGCCAAGCCGATCCATCCGCAATATCTCGCCAAGGTCATCAGCGACCATGCCTCCGACGATGCCGTCTTCACCGCCGATGTCGGCACCCCGACGGTGTGGGCGGCACGCTATCTCGACATGAACGGCCGCCGCCGGCTGATCGGCTCCTTCGTGCACGGCTCGATGGCCAATGCCATGCCGCAGGCGATCGGGGCGCAGGCTGCGCAGCCCGGGCGCCAGGTCATCTCGCTCTCCGGCGACGGCGGCTTCACCATGCTGATGGGCGACCTGATCACGCTGACGCAGGAGAAGCTGCCGGTGAAGGTGGTGGTCTTCAACAACGGCGTGCTCGGCTTCGTCGCGCTGGAGATGAAGGCGGCCGGCTTCGTCGACACAAATGTCGACCTGGAGAACCCGGATTTCGCCGCGATGGCGCGCGCGATGGGCATCTTTGCCAAGCGCGTCGAGGATCCCGGCGAGCTTCCGGGCGCGATGAAAGAGATGCTGGCGCACAATGGGCCGGCGCTGCTCGATGTTGTCACCGCCAAGCAGGAGCTGTCGATGCCCCCGACCATCACGGCCGAGCAGGTGAAGGGCTTCAGCCTCTGGGTGTTGCGTGCGGTGATGAACGGACGCGGTGACGAGGTGCTCGACCTCGCGAAGACGAACCTGTTGCCGCGGTGATATCAGCCGGCGCGGTGGTTCACCTCTCCCCGCCGAGGAGAGGTGAACGTCTGCCAGTGCAGCACGATGCCGATCAGCATCGCCGGCAGAAAGCCGAGCGCGATCAGGAAATGCGGCAGCTGCTTCGGCGAGATGAGGGCGATGGCGATATCGGAGATCAGCCACAGCGCTGCGAACATCACCGCAAAATCCGTTCGCGGGCACCGCAGGTAATAGAACACGGCGGTGATGACGATGGCCGGGCCGATCGCGATGCCGATCATGATCGCGGTCAGCTCCTTCGGCGTCAGCGTGTCGAGCACCATCGATGCCAGCAGCCAGAGTGCGGCGAACATGGCAACGATGTCGAGCGGATGCCGCAATCCAATTCCTCTGGCGAAAGGCGCGCTATCGTTGGGGCCGGAGCTGCGGCCGTCAAGTCAAAATGGGCTTATTCCTCGTCACTTCCAGGCGTCGGGCGCAGCATGAAGTGACCGAAAGCGGTGGCGATCGGCCTCGTCGCATCGTCCTGCCAGGCCCGCGCCTCGAAGGCGACGATACGTCGGCCCTGCTTCACGATCGAGACGTCGGCAAACGTGTCGAGCGCGCGTCCGGAGCGCAAGTAGTTGACGGTGAGGCCGATCGGCTTGGGCGGTGCGCTAGCGCCGAGCTCCCGCGCCACGCCGATGATGGCGGTGGTCTCGAGGAAGGCGCCCGTCATGCCGCCATGGATCGCCGGCAGGATCGGATTGCCGATGATCTGCGGCGAGAACGGCATCGTCAGCGTGCCGTCATCGTTGACGCGGATGCCGAGCGCGCGCGCGAACGGGCTGCGCGCAAAGGGCCCGTCCGGATCCTCCGGCGCCTCCAGCGTCGGGATGCTGCGCGCATCCATCCGGTGGTCGGCGAGCATGTTGGTGCGGTTGGCGCCGATCATGAAGCAGGCGGTCGCGGTCGCGACCGGATCGTCCTCGGACTCCTGATAGGCGGTGGAGCGCACGAAGGCGATCGAGCGCGTGGTGCGGTAGCAGACCGAATGCGCTTTGATGTCGAGGCCGGGCGTTGCCGGCTTCTGGTAGTCGATGCGCAGATCCAGGGTCGCGATCGCGCGGGTGCCGTCGAGCGCAAGTTGCACCGCCATGCCGCAGCTCTCGTCCAGCATCGCGGTGACGACGCCGCCATGCAGCACTGCGGTCGCGGTGTCGCCGACGAAGACCGGTCGATAGGGCAGGCTGGACCAAGCCTCGCCAGGTGCGAACCGGTCGAGCTGGAGCCCGCTGATATGGCCGTAATCGGAGCGGCGGCCCTTGATGGCCTCGGCGAGTTCCTCGAAGGCAAGCGTGGTCGGCGTGGTGCTCATGGGGACCTTCTAGACCAGTGTCGGGCCTCGCGCAAAATCCCGAATGAGCCCCGCATGGGACGGTTTGGTCTCGACAGGGCGCGCCGAAGCGTCGATGGTGGGCGCTTCGTTCGTCGATGAACTGCAAGGAGCGCCCATGGCCGACCCCGAAACGCCCTCGACCGCCCAGGGGCCCGTCACCATTTCCACCTCCAGCGCCGAGCGGGCGCCGATCATCTATTTCGACGGCGCATCCTGCTTCGGTCACCACAACGGCGCGATCCAGATCGAGCTTGCCGCAAACCTGTTGATGCCGGTCGGCGCCGCCGTCAGGGTCGACGTGGTCCAGACCGCGCATCTGCGTTGCAGTGTCGCCGCAGCACTGGCACTGCGCGAAGCCCTCGAAAAGGCGCTCGCGATGTATCAGCAGGGTCAGAAGCAGCCGGTGGCGGAGGAGATACCGGCGGTGAAGAACTGAGGCTGTTGCGATCGCGTATCGATGCGATCGCACACTTGCTAAAGCGAGATCCATGCCACGGGCTCGCTGCAACCTCTCCCGCTTGCGGGAGAGGTTGCGCCGAAGGCGCGGGTGAGGGCTTTCTCCTCTAGGGGATTGTCCCATCGCGGAAACACCCTCTCCCCAGCCCTCTCCCGCAAGCGGGAGAGGGAGTGCACCTCCGCCGTAGCGATCGAACTGATCTCATCACGCTCTAGTTAGCCTACATGCACCTTCGGTTTCTTGCCGCCGTTCCACTTGCCGTCGAGCGCGCGCTCGATCTGGGCGGCGAGCTGCAGCAGGAGGCCGTCATTGGCCTGCTTGGCGATCGCCTGGATGCCGAGCGGCAGGCCGTGGTCTTGCGCCGCCATCGGCATCGAGATCGCCGGCATGCCGCAGAGATTGGCGAGCGGCGTGAAGGCGAAGAAGCGCCACAGATTGTCGAACCAGTCGCGCACATCAGGGTTGTCGGAGATGGTGAGATATTCCCTGGTGCCGACCTTCGGCGTCGGCAGCGCCGTGATCGGCGTCAGGATCACGTCCCATTGCTCGAAGAAGCTGCCGAAGCCGCGCGAGGTCGTGTTGAACACGGCCTGCATCTTCGCCCGCTCGGCAAAGCTGGTGTGGCGCCCGGCTTCCCAGATGCGGATGTTCATCGGCTCGATCAGATCCTCCGGCGGCTTTTCCAGTCCGCGCGCAGCGAGCATGTTGGAGATCACCACCGCGAAGTTCGAGATGTAGCAGGTGGTCTGCGCCTCGAAGGCGGCCGGGAGGTCGATCTCCGGCAGCGCATAGTCGACGTGATGGCCGAGGCCTTCGAGGAAGCGTCCGGCCTTCTCCAGCTCGGCAGCGAGCTCGGGCGTCGCGGTGTAATTGCCCCATGTGTGCGACAGCGCGATGCGAAGCTTGGCGGGATCGCGCTTGATCATCTCGCAATAAGGCTGCGCCGTGGTCCAGAACGGCATGAACTCGCCGGGCGCAGGCCCGCGCGCATGATCGACGAAGGCGGCAGTGTCGCGCACCGAGCGCGACTGGCAGCCCTGGATCGAGACGAGGCCGGTCAGGTCCGACATGTGCGGCGCGAGCGAGAACACGCCGCGCGAGACCTTCAGGCCGATATTGCCGTTGACGCCGGCGGGAATGCGGATCGAGCCGCCGCCGTCGGTCGCATGCGCGATCGGCACCACGCCCGCGGCCACCATCGCCGCGCTGCCTGCCGATGAGCCACAGGTGGTGTAGTCGGTATTCCAGGGATTGCGCGTGACGTAGACGGCAGGATTGTCGGCCGACGAGCACACGCCGAATTCTGGCGTCGTGGTGCGACCGATCAGGTTGAGCCCCGCCTGGCGGAATTTGCCGGTGAGGAACGTATCGGCGCTCGCGCGATTGCCGCGCATCAGCAGCGATCCCATCTCCTGCAGCCGGCCCTTCATGGTCGGTCCGAGGTCCTTCATCAGGAAGGGCAGGCCGGCGAACGGACCTGCGAGATTGGCGCCGTCCTTGGCGGGATCGGCGATCACGTCCTCGAACAGCTCGACCACGCCGGACAGCGCTGGATTGACCTTGGCAACGCCCGCGGCGGCCTGGCGCGCCAGCTCCTTCGCCGTCAGCTCGCCCTTGCGAACGCGCCCCGCCAGCGCGACGCCATCGTGCTGTGCCCATTCATTCCAGCTCATCGGCAAAGTCATGAAGTCAAATCCCCTTAAGGCCGCGGCGTCACCTTTTTCGCAACGGCCCGCGTGAATCAACCGAGGCGCCACGAGGGGCAGGGTTGCGCCCGGCGGAGAGGTCGGGCTGCCGGCTATCAATCCGACAGTCGTGCGATCGCTGCAACCGGGCCGCCGCCGGCCGGCCCCTGATGCTCGGCGCCGCCGGACACGTAGATTGCGCCGGTGCCGGCAAGGCCCGCGATCAGGCCGCCGACCGCTGCGCGGGCGTGGCGTGTCGCGCTGATGTCGGTGTCTTCAAGCATGGTGTGGCGGAAGCCGCGCACTGTGCCGTTAGGCGAGGCCTCCGCCTTGGCGAAGATGTTGATGAGCGCGCGGCCGGCGGTGGTTTGCGGCGCCGCGCCGAGCCCGACGCTGTTCAACGCCGATACCACCGCCGCGGCGTCGATGGCATCCTCCATCACGGCATGGCCGATCTCGAACTCACTCGCTGAAGATGCCGAGTTGCCGAGCACGATGACGACGTTATGCATCAGCTCGATCCCCGACGAGGTCGAGGCCACCTTGGAGAACAGATCATAGCGCCGCAGCACGTCCTCGTCGCCGACGTTGGAACTGATCTCGTCGAGCGCGACCGCAACGCCCAACGCGGACGCACCGCGCGAATAGGCCATCGAGCCGTAAGCGTTTGTCGTCGCCGTCTTGTTGCCTCGCGCGTTTGCCGCGGCAACGCGCTCGCTGGTCAGCAGCGGGCACTTGATCTGCACGAAATGGACGTCCGCGGGATCGTTGATGCCGGCATCCGCCATCGCGGTTTGCACGGCCTTGGCCGTCTCGGTGATCTGCGCGGAGCGGCCGAGCTCCTCGGGCAGCAAGTCCCGCGTGTGCGCCATGCCGATGCCGAGGCGTTTGCCGGAAAGGCCTGCCGGGCGCTCGGCCTCACTGCGCGTGAACACCGTGATGTGCGGGCTCAGCACGCCCTCGGTGCCGCCGGACATCACGAAGGCGATACGCTGCTCGACTGCCTCCGCCGACAGGCCAAGCTTGGGTGCCAGCGCCGTACATAGCGCGGCCACCGCGTATTCCCGGGTAAAATCGTTGACGCCGCCATTGCCCTGGGTCTTGCCGAGAACGGCAAGGATCGAGTTGGGATCGATCGCGCCTGAAACGATCAAGTCCATCAGGCCGGAGACGTCGCCGGGTCCCGTGGTGGCGATCCTGAAGACGCCGACCGATGTGGTACGCATGATTGGTCCTCGTGCGGAGAGTTCATTGGCCCGGCGGGAACAAGCAGGCGCGGAACGCGGGGCCGATGTCAAGTCGCCGCGCCCCCACGAATGTGGCGAGATCGCATCGGTCGGGCAAAAAATCCTCTGTCGACGGTTGCTTACCGCACCTTGATGAATCAACCTTGGTTGGTCCATAAGCGGCGTCCCGCGGCCGGTGGTTCGCCCCTGCGCCCGCGTGCTTGGATTAGAGGGAATCTCGCGTGGCCAACATCAACCAGAAAATTGCGCAGGAGCTTGGGGTTCGCGCCGAGCAGGTCGAGGCGGCGGTGACGCTGCTCGACGGCGGCGCCACGGTTCCCTTCATCGCCCGCTACCGCAAGGAAGCGACCGGTGCGCTCGACGACGCGCAATTGCGCACTCTGGAGGAGCGCCTGGTTTACCTGCGCGAGCTCGAGGATCGCCGCAAGGCCATTCTCGAATCGGTCCGCGAGCAGGGCAAGCTCGATGCGGCCCTCGAGGCCTCGATCATGGCCGCTGACAGCAAGGCTCGCCTCGAGGACATCTATCTGCCGTTCAAGCCGAAGCGCCGCACCAAGGCGGAGATAGCCAAGGAAGCCGGCCTCGAGCCGCTCGCCAACCAGCTTATGGCTGAGCCCGGCAATGATCCGAAGGTCGTGGCGGAAGGCTTCATCAACGCCGAGAAGGGCGTCGCTGACGCCGCTGCCGCGCTCGACGGCGCCCGCGCCATCCTGGTCGAGCGCTTCGACGAGGATGCCGATCTGATCGGCGCCTTGCGCGAAGAGATGTGGACCAATGCGCGCATGGCCTCCAAGGTGCGCGACGGCAAGAAGACCGAGGGCGAAAAATTCGCCGACTATTTCGATTTCTCCGAGCCGCTGACAAAACTGCCCTCGCACCGCATCCTCGCGATGTTCCGCGGCGAGAAAGAAGAAATTCTCGACCTGCAAATTCAGCCCGAGGCCGAGGCGCCGCCGCCGGGCGTGCCGAGCGCCTATGAATTGAAGATCATGAAGCGGTTCGGCATTGCCGATCTCAAGCGTCCCGGCGACCGCTGGCTGATCGATACCGTGCGCTGGGCCTGGCGCACCAAGATCCAGGTGCATCTCAATATCGATCTGCGCATGCGGCTGTGGAATTCGGCCGAGACCGAGGCCGTGCGCGTGTTCGCATCGAACCTGCGCGACCTCCTGCTGGCCGCGCCCGCGGGCACCCGCGTCACCATGGGGCTCGATCCCGGCTACCGCACCGGGGTGAAGGTTGCCGTGGTCGATGCCACCGGCAAGGTGGTCGACACCACCGCGATCTATCCGCATGAGCCGCAGCGGCAATGGAATGAATCGCTGGCGACCCTCGGCCGGCTCGCGATCAAGCACCGCGTCGAGCTGATCGCGATCGGCAACGGCACCGCCTCGCGCGAGACCGACAAGCTCGCGACCGAGCTGGTCAAGGGCCTGCCCGAGCTGAAGATGAACAAGATCGTGGTGTCGGAAGCCGGCGCGTCCGTCTATTCGGCCTCAGCCTTCGCCTCGGAGGAGCTGCCCGGCCTCGACGTCACCCTGCGCGGCGCGGTGTCGATCGCGCGGCGCCTGCAGGACCCGCTCGCCGAGCTGGTCAAGATCGAGCCGAAGGCGATCGGCGTCGGCCAGTATCAGCACGACCTCGGCCAGGCCAAGCTCGCCAAATCGCTCGACGCCGTGGTCGAGGATTGCGTGAACGCGGTCGGCGTCGACGTCAACACCGCCTCCGCGCCGCTGCTGGCGCGCGTCTCGGGCGTCGGCTCCGGCCTCGCCCAGAGCATCGTGGCGCATCGCGACGCCAATGGTCCGTTCAAGTCGCGCAAGGCGCTCAAGGACGTGCCGCGGCTCGGGCCGAAGGCGTTCGAGCAGTGCGCGGGCTTCTTGCGCATCCTCGGCGGCGAGGATCCGCTCGATGCCTCCGGCGTGCATCCCGAAGCCTATCCCGTGGTGCGCCGGATTCTCGAAGCGACCAGGAGCGACATCAAGGCGCTGATCGGCAACAGCGACGTCGTGCGCACGCTGAAGCCGAAGGATTTCGTCGACGAGACCTTCGGTCTGCCGACCGTCACCGACATCCTTCGCGAGTTGGAAAAGCCCGGTCGCGACCCGCGCCCTGCGTTCAAGGCGGCGGTGTTCAAGGAAGGCGTCGAGGAGATCAAGGATCTCAAGAAGGGCATGATCCTCGAGGGCACCGTGACAAACGTCGCCGCCTTCGGCGCCTTCGTCGACATCGGCGTGCACCAGGATGGCCTCGTGCACATCTCGGCGATGTCGAAGACCTACATCAAGGACCCGCGCGAGGTGGTGAAGCCCGGCGACATCGTCAAGGTGAAGGTGCTGGACTTCGAGGTGGCCCGCAAGCGCATCTCGCTGACGCTACGCCTCGACGACGAGGTCGGGCCTAGGAAGGACGCCCCCGGCATGCAGCGCGACAACAATCAGCGCAACGCAAGCCGCATGACGTCGTCTGCGCCGCGCAAGCAGGAATCTTCGGGCGGCGGCGCGCTCGCCGAAGCGCTGCGCCGCGCGGCGGAGAAGAACAACGGCAAGCGGGTGTAGCGGCTGAGCGGCGCCGTTAGGGCTGTCAAAGCTCGATCACGCCGCGGCGCGCCGCATGCGCCACCGCATCGGTGCGGCCGGTGGCGTCGAGCTTGTCGAGCAACGAGCCGACATGGAATTTCACGGTGTGCACGGAGATGCCGAGCTGCCGGGCGATCATCTTGTTGGAGGCGCCTTCGGCCATCAGCGCCAGCACGTCGAGCTCGCGCTGCGTCAGCGCGATGTCCGCAGGGCTGATGCGCGGATCGCGGGCTATGATTGTCGCGGCGGCCTGCTCGCCGGGCGCGGCGAGGCGAAGCCCGGCGACATTGCCGAGCAGGGCCGCGAGGCGATCGGCGAGTGTGGGGTCGTCGATCTCCAGCGACAATACGATCTCGGCCGTCTTGTCCTCGCTCACGCCTCCGGCCTTTCGCCGACCGTGACCTTGAAGCTGACCGGCTCGCCGCCACGGTGCACGGCGACGTCGACCACCGCGCCGA
This sequence comes from Bradyrhizobium sp. BRP23, assembly GCF_020194135.1. Classification (NCBI taxonomy): domain Bacteria; kingdom Pseudomonadati; phylum Pseudomonadota; class Alphaproteobacteria; order Hyphomicrobiales; family Nitrobacteraceae; genus Bradyrhizobium; species Bradyrhizobium sp. BRP23. The sequence goes on from NZ_JADYVW010000005.1 coordinate 483,734, forward strand.
CGCTCGCAGGTCCCAGCGTTCGCGACAGTGCGCGCACGCCCGAGAGCTTCTGGCCGTTGACCGCCACGATCACGTCGCCCTGGCGAATGCCGGCCGCGGCCGAAGGCCCAGCCTTGTCGACATTCATGACCATGGCGCCGATGCCGTCGTCGAGCTGCACCGGCTGCAGCCCGAGGCCGAGATAGCCACGCGCGATGCGGCCGCGCGCCTCGAGCTGGGGCGCGACACGCTCGATCGTCGCGGTCGGGATCACCAGCACGCGCCGCGGCCCGAGCACGGCCATGCCGAAGGCTTCGCCCGATGCATCGAGCGCGAGCCCGCCCTGCTGGCTGCCGCGTAGGCGGACGTCGAGCTCGATCCGCGCATCGATGTCGCCGCCGCGCAAGGAACGCCAGCTCTTTCCGGACGCCGACACCATCCCGAGCGCCGCGCTTGGTGTCTCCCGGTTGGTCGCGACCACGACCGACAATGCGCCCAGCGGCGGGACGGTTGCGGCGAGCTTGACCGGCGCGACCGCGGCCTCAGTGCGCAGCAGCGCGATGTCGGTGGTGTGGTCGCGGCCGGCGATCGTGGCAGCGACCCGACGACCGTCGGCGAGGCCGATCTCGACCCCGCCCTCGTCGGCCAGCGCCTCGTCGGCGGTGACGATCAGGCCGGGCTTCCAGGCAAAGCCGGTCGCGCGAGAGCGATGCGAATGCACGGAGACGACGGACGGCGCGGTGCGCGCCACAATGTCCGCGAGCGCGGAGGACAGTGAGGACAGGGGACTAAGATCAGTCATGGCGGGCTCCCGTAAGTTGTCCTCAATCTGGGATGCCGCGGGCGATTGCGAAACTGGCCGGGTGGCCAGGACAAGGACGGCCTCCGCAAGACCGCGACCGACGAACATGTGATTGGGAGCGCCTCACGGGAACGTGTAGCAATCCCAAAATTGGGCCATTTGGCCTCGAGGATTTCCAGCGAGCCCGACCGATGACCATCGACTTGACCCGCCGCACCCTGCTGCAGCTCGCCGGCGCCACCTCGCTCGCCATGGCCGCCGCAGCCGCGGCCCGTGCCGAGGGCACAGCGCAGGGCGGCGGCCCCACCTTTGCCAGCCGTACGCCGATGCGGGTCGGCATGGTGACGCTGCGGGTGAAGAGCCTCGACAAAGTCGCAGATTATTACCGCGATGTGATCGGGCTCACCGTGATGGAGCGCTCGGCGGCCACAGCCAAGCTCGGCACATCAGGCCTCACGCTGCTGGTGCTGGAGGCCCGTCCCGAAGCCGCGATTGAATCGCGCAGCGCCGCAGGCCTCTACCACACCGCCTTCCTGATGCCGACCCGCAAGGATCTGGCGCGCTGGCTGGTTCATGCCGCCTCGCACCGCGTGCCGTTGTCGGGCTTTGCCGATCATCTCGTCTCCGAATCCGTCTATCTCGACGACCCCGAAGGCAACGGCATCGAGGTCTATGCCGACCGCGACCCCTCGCAATGGCAATGGAGCGAGGGCAGCGTGAAGATGGCGACCGACGAGCTCAACATTCCCGACCTGTTGTCGCTCACCAATACGCGCGTTCCCGATTATGCCAAGGCGCCGGACGGAATGCGCATCGGCCATATGCATCTGCGCGTCGGCGATCTCGCCCAGGCCGAGAGCTTCTATCACGGCACGGTCGGCCTCGACCCGACTCGTCGCCGCAGCGGCGCCGCGTTCCTGGCGTCGGGCCGCTATCACCATCACCTCGGCATGAATGTCTGGCAGAGCCAGGGCGCCGGCCAGCGCGACGAGTCCACGACCGGTCTTGCCTGGTTCTCGCTGGTGATGGCGAAGCCGGAGCTGCTCGCCGCGCAGGAAGAACGGCTGCGCAAAGGCGGTGTGAAGGTCACGGCGCTTGCGGACGGGGTGGAGGCGATCGATCCCTGGGGCACGCGGGTGCGTCTGCTCAGGGTTTGATCGCCGGCGCCGGCATTGGTAATAGCCGTCAGCCGCAAACCAATCGACCGGGATCCGCGCCGCATGTCCGAATTCCACGGTGTCTTTCCGTATCTCGTCTCGCCCATCGATGCCGACGGCACGGTGCGAACCAACGTGCTGGCAAAACTCTGCGACGACCTGATCGGCGCCGGCGTGCACGGGCTGACGCCGTTGGGCTCGACCGGCGAATTCGCTTACCTAAACGCCGCGCAACGTACGGCGGTCGTGCAGATCGCGATTGAGGCCGCGCAGGGCCGCGTGCCTGTTATCGCCGGCGTCGCCTCGACCGCGACGGCGGATGCGGTGGCGCAGGCGAAAGCCTGCCAGAAGTGTGGGGCCGACGGCATCCTTGCGATTTTGGAGGCGTATTTCCCGCTGGCCGATGCGCAGGTCGAATCCTATTTCCGCGCCATTGCCGATGCCGTCGACATTCCCGTCGTCATCTACACCAATCCGCAATTCCAGCGCTCCGATCTCACGCTCGACGTAATCGCGCGCCTCGCCGAGCATCCGCGCATCGGCTACATCAAGGATGCCTCGACCAACACCGGTCGGCTGCTCTCGATCATGAACCGCTGCGGGGACTCCTTGCGCGTGTTCTCCGCCTCCGCCCACATTCCGGCGGCGGTGATGCTGATCGGCGGCCGCGGCTGGATGGCGGGACCTGCCTGCATCATCCCGCGCCAGAGCGTGATGCTCTACGATCTATGCACGGCCGGCCGCTGGGACGAGGCCATGGCGCTGCAGCGGCGGCTGTGGCGGATCAACGAAGCCTTCGCCCGTTTCAATCTCGCGGCGTGCATCAAGGCCGGCCTTGCGATCCAGGGCTATGACGTCGGCGGCCCCGTCCCGCCGCAGGCGCCACTGACGGCGGATGCGCGCAAAATCGTGGAAACGGCGCTGCGCGAGCTGGAATAGCTCGCCACGCGGCAATATGCCCCGGCATCCGTGCCGGGCGCAAAATGGTCCATACCTGACCGAGAAACTTCCGCGCGTTTGCGACGTTGCTGCGTAAGCGAGATCCTGCCACTTCATGCATGTGCATCTCACAGCCCGCATTCAGCACAAGACACGGTGATCACCCAATGAATCGTCGCTATGCGATTGCCGCGGCAGCCTTCGCCGCCCTGCTGGTCGCGGTCACGGCCGCGAAGATCCTGCATGTCCCCGTCTCGTATGTCCCATGGGCCGCGCCCTCCGCACGTGCCGTCGAGCAGCGCGGGCCGCTGTGGGACGGCGAGAAGGCAACCATCGACATCTTCGAGCGCGTATCGCCGTCGGTCGTTCAGGTTGCGGCCAAGTCGGCGGCAAGTCCCCTCATGGGCGAGGAGAGCCAGGCCGGCGGCGGTGCTTCCGGCACGGGATTTGTCTGGGATCGCGACGGCCACCTGGTAACGAACAATCATGTTGTCGCCAATGGCGGCGAGATCGCCGTGCGCTTTGCCTCGGGTGAGGTGGCCCAGGTCGACCTGGTCGGCACGGCGCCCAATTACGATCTCGCGGTGTTGCGCATCCGCAGCGTGCGCCAGCTTCCAGCTCCGATTGCGCTGGGCAGTTCGAATGACCTGAAAGTCGGACAATCCGCCTTCGCGATCGGCAATCCCTTCGGGCTGGATCAGTCGATGACCTCTGGCATCATCAGCGCGCTCAAGCGCCGGCTCCCGACCCATGGCGGCCGGGAGATCGCGAACGTCATCCAGACCGATGCCGCGATCAACCCCGGCAATTCGGGCGGGCCGCTGCTGGATTCCGCCGGCCGGCTGATCGGCGTCACCACAGCGATCATCTCGCCGTCCGGATCGAACGCCGGCATCGGCTTCGCGGTCCCGGTCGACGTCGTGAACCGGATCGTCCCTGAGCTGATCCGCAACGGCCGCGTGCCGACGCCGGGCATCGGCATCGTGGCCGCCGGCGAGGATGTGTCGACCCGGCTTGCTGTCGAAGGGGTGATCGTGGTGCGGACGGCCCCCGGCAGTCCTGCCGAGCGGGCGGGGATTCGCGGTGTCAACTTTTCCACGGGAGCGGTCGGAGACATCATCACCGCGGTGGAAGGCAAGCCGGTGCGGCGCCTTGCCGACCTGACCGATGCGCTCGAGCAGGCCGGGGCCGGAAAGACCGTTCGGCTCACGGTCAAGCGCGGCTCGGACACCCGTGACGTGAATGTGAGCATTGTCGATATCGACAGGTCCTAGCCGCCCAATCCGCGCCTGCAAGGGGCCCTGACGCGCATTGCAGATGCGCCGGGGCTCGGTTGTCTGGCGCGCAAAATCGGTTAAAACCGCCGCCGTCGTTTTTCCCGATCTCGAGGATACAGCGGAATGAACATTCTTCCTGGCAATTTGCGTTTCGGAGCGGGGCAGCCCGTCAAGCGTTTGGAAGACCAGAGGCTGCTCACCGGGAAGGGACAGTTCATCGACGACAAGCCGGAGGACGGCGCGCTGTGGTTGCACGTGCTGCGCTCGCCGCACGCCCACGCCAAGATCGTCTCGATCGACACCAGCGCCGCGGCTTCGATGCCGGGCGTTGCCGCGATCTACACCGGCGCGGACCTCGTCAAGGACGACATCGGTACGATCCCGACGCTCAACATCTTCAAGCGCCCGGACGGCAAGCCGATGACGGTGCCGCCGCGCCGGCTGCTCGCCCATGAGGTCGTCCGCTACGCCGGCGAAGCCGTAGCCGCAGTGGTGGCCTCCTCGCGCGTGGAGGCGCAGAGCGCGGCCGAGGCGATCGCGGTCGAATACGATGTGCAGCCCGCGGTGGTCGATCCCGTCGAGGCGGTGAAATCAGGCGCGCCCGTGGTGTGGCCGGAGGCGCCCGACAACATCGTCGGCGCCATGAGCTACGGCGATGCCGCCAAGGTCGACGAGGCCTTTGCCAAGGCGGCGCACACCGTCGAGCTCGATATCGTCAGCCAGCGTCTCGTTCCGTCCGCGATGGAGCCGCGCTCGACCATTGCCGAGATCGACGAGAAGTCCGGCCGTCTCCTGCTGCACGTGCAGTCGCAGACGCCGGCCTCGACCCGCGACGTGCTGGCGGAAGCCGTGCTGAAGCGTCCCAAGGAGAGTGTCCGCGTGCTGGTCGGCGACATCGGCGGCGGCTTCGGCCAGAAGACCAATCTCTATCCCGAGGACGGCATCGTCGCCTATGCCGCGACCAAGCTGAACAAGAAGATCCGCTGGCGCGGCGACCGCACCGACGAGTTCGTCGGCGGTACCCACGGCCGTGATCTCACGTCCACGGCGTCCTTCGCGCTGGATGACAAGGGCAAGGTGCTGGCCTATCGCGTCAAGTCGATCGGCTGCACCGGGGCCTATTCCTCGGGCGCGGCCAACATCATCCCGCTGGTGCTCGGGCCGTTCGTACAGACCGGTGTCTACCACCTGCCGCTGGTGCACTTCGAGGTGCAGTCGGTGATGACCCACACCGCGCCGGTCGGGGCCTATCGTGGCGCCGGCCGCCCTGAGGCGGTGTTCATCGTCGAGCGCCTGTTCGACGCCGCTGCGCGAAAAATCGGCATGGATCCGCGCGCGATCCGCAAGGCCAACTACATCAAGCCGGCGCAGCTGCCCTACACCAATGCGGCCGGCCAGGTCTACGATTCCGGCGCCTTCGCGCACATGCTCGACCGCGCCGTGAAGCTCGCTGACTGGGACGGCTTTGCCGCGCGCAAGAAGGCCGCGAAGAAGAAGGGTCTGCTCTACGGCCGCGGACTCACCTCCTACATCGAGTGGACCGGCGGCCGCGCCCACGCCGAGAAGGTCACGCTGCAAGCGACCTCGCAAGGCCGCGTTGTGCTGCATTCCGGCACCATGGCGATGGGGCAGGGGCTGCAGACCACCTACACCCAGATGATCTCCGACACGCTCGGCATTGCCATGGACAAGATCGACGTGGTGCAGGGCGACACCGATCTTGCCATGGGCTTCGGCAGCGTCGGCTCGCGGTCGCTGTTCGTCGGCGGCACCGCGGTTGCGGTCTCCTCGAATGACTTGATCCAGAAGGCGCGCGAGAAGGCCGCGAACGTGCTGGAGACTTCGGTCGAGGATATCGAATATCAGGGCGGCATGCTCACCGTGGTCGGCACCGACCGCCGCATCAGCCTGTTCGATCTCGCCGAGAAGGAGAGCGGCGCCAGGCTCAGCGTCGATTCCGAAGGCGAGGTCGACGGTCCCAGCTGGCCGAACGGCACGCATATCTGCGAGGTCGAGATCGACCCCGAGACCGGCGTCTCCAAGGTCGTGCGCTACACCACGGTCGACGACGTCGGCGTCGCCGTGAACCCGATGCTGGTCACCGGCCAGATCCATGGCGGCGTCGCGCAAGGCATCGGCCAGGCGCTGTATGAAGGCGTGTCGTATGATGCCGACGGCCAGCTGCTGACCGCGAGCTACCAGGATTACTGCATCCCGCGCGCCGATGACGTGCCGCCGATCGTGGTGACGCTGGATGATTCCGCGCCCTGCCGCACCAATCCGCTCGGCGCCAAGGGCTGCGGCGAATCCGGCGCCATCGGCGGCCCGCCCTGCGTCACCAACGGCGTGATGGACGCGCTCGCCGAGCTCGGCATCACCCAGCTGAACACGCCCCTGACGCCGCAGAAGATCTGGCAGGCGATCCGGGACGCGAAGGCGGCGGGGTAAGTGCGCTAGCTGTTGCGCAGGCTATTGCACCAAACTCAGCTCGTCGTCCCGGGGCGCGCAAGGCGCGAGCCCGGGACCCATAACCACAGGGAGTGGTTTGGCGAAGACTCGGAGTGACCAGCTCGCCCCATAACCTCTCCCTGGGGTTATGGGTCCCCGCCTTCGCGGGGACGACAGCGGAGATCGGAGCACAGGCGCTCGCCATATCCCGGATTTCGCTGCGCTCCATCCGGGCTACATGCCCTAAATCCCCAGCATCATCTTCGCGATAATATCCCGCTGGATTTCCGAGGTGCCGCCAAAGATGGTGTAGGCGCGGCCGTTGAGATATTCCGGCATCACCGTCAGCATCTCCTCAGGCGTCGCCGGCTCGTGGTTGAGCCTGTAGAGCGGGCGCATCGGCTCGACGGCGAGGGCGTCATGGCCGATCACGTCGGCCCCTAACCGCGTCACGGCCTGGCGGATCTCGCTGTTGCGCAGCTTCAGGATCGACGACACCGCGCCGGGATTCTGGCCGGTCTGGAGTGCCGAGAGCACGCGCAGCTCCGTCATCTCGAGCGCGTCGATGTCGACCTCGACCTCGGCAATCCGCGTCGCGATGTCGGGGCTGTCGATGGCGCGGCCCGTGAGGTCGGACTCGGCAAGATCGGCAACCGCCTTCAATCCTTCGCGCAGCTTGGCCGAGGCGATGCCCGCGCCGCGCTCGAACTCGAGCAGATATTTGCCGTAGGTCCAGCCCTTGCCTTCCTCGCCGACGCGGTTGGCGACGGGCACGCGGACGTCGTCGAAGAACACCTGGTTGACCTCGTGGTCGCCGCCGATGGTGAGGATGGGACGGATGGTGATGCCCGGCGTCTTCATGTCGATCAGGATGAAGCTGATGCCGTCCTGCTGCCGCGGCCCATCGCTGGTGCGCACCAGCGCGAACATGCGGTTGGCGTGATGGGCGTGCGTGGTCCAGATCTTGGTGCCGTTGATGATGTAGTCGTCGCCGTCGCGCACCGCGCGCGTCTTGAGGGACGACAGATCTGAGCCGGAGCCCGGCTCGGAATAGCCCTGGCACCAATAATCCTCGCCGGAGAGAATCCGCGGCAGGTAGAAATTCTTCTGCTCGGGGCTGCCGAAGCCGATGATGACGGGCCCGACCATCTTCACGCCCATCACGTTGACGTTGGGCACGCCGGCGCGGGCGCATTCAGTCTCGAAGATCCAGCGCTGCGCCGGCGTCCAGTCGGGGCCGCCATATTCGACCGGCCAGCCCGGCGCGCCCCAGCCTTGGGCGTGCAGCGCGCGCTGCCAGGCCATGCCGATGTCGGGATCGGAGAACACCGATGGCGTCAGCGCGGTCGCGCGCTTCATTTCCTCGGTGAGATTCTTGGCGATGAAGCCGCGCACCTCGCTCTGGAAGGCGCGCTCCTCGGCATTGAACGACAGGTCCATGATGCGCTCCTTGTTAAGCAGAGATGGCCCTGCGGCTCAGCTCGGCGTGGCGGGCATAGTGATGCGCGCTGCCGCCGAACAGCGTGTCGAACGCGACGAGGCGCTTGAAATAGGCGCCGACCTCAAGCTCCTCGGTGACGCCCATGCCGCCATGGAGCTGGATCGACTGCTCGCCGACGAAGCGCGCGCATTTGCCGATCTTCGCCTTCGCGCCCGAGGCTGCCCGGGCACGCTCGATCGGCGCGCTATCGGCCTTCAACGCCGCGCGCAGCGCCATCGAGCGGGCCTCGTCCACCTGCATCGCCATGTCGGCGAGGCGGTGGCGGATCACCTGGTTGGCGGAGAGCGGCCGGCCGAATTGTTTTCGGATCTTGGTGTAGTCGAGCGTGGTGTCGAGCAGCGTCTGCATGATGCCGACAGCTTCCGCACCGAGCGCGGCCATGGCGCGATCGATCGCCCATTCGATCGCGGGCACGGCGTCGCTGCCGTCGCCGAGCAGGGCGTCTTCCGGCAGATGCGCGTCGAACAGCTCGATGTTGCAGGCGCGTCCGCCGCCGAGACGGGGATAATCACTGATGACGAGGCCTGACGTCGTCGCCTGCACGAGGAACAGGCCGATCCGGCCCGAGGGGCCCCGATGATCGTGGATATGCGCGGAGACGATGATCTCGTCGGCGGCATGTCCGTCGAGCACGGCGATCTTGCTGCCGGAAAGGCGCCAGCCTTGCCCGGTCTTGTTGGCGCTGGTCGTGACCTTGGCAAGATCGAACCGGGCGGCGCGCTCCGAATGCGCCAGCGCAAGCTTCAGTGATCCGTCCGCCACCTTGGGCAGGCTCGCCTGCTTCTGCTCGCTGGTGCCGCATCTGGCGATCAGCGCGGCCCCGAGCACGATTGTTGCGACATAAGGTTCAGAAACCAGGCCCCGGCCGAAGGCCTCCATCAAGATGCCGATGTCGACCGCGCCGCCGCCGAGCCCGCCGAACTCTTCCGGAAGCGGCAGCGCCAGCCAGCCAAGCTCGGCGAACTGCTTCCAAACGGCCGGGCTGAAGCCGAGCGGATCATTCGCGATTCTGCGGCGGTGGTCGGCATCGTAGCTTTCGGCCACGAATCGTTCCGCGCTCTCGCGCAGCAACTTTTGCTCGTCACTGAGATTGAGATCCATCGCGTCTACTCCGCGGCGGCCGGCGGCTTGCGCACGGAGGGATGCAGGCCGGATGGATCGACGATCATGCCGAACTCCTGGAGATTGTGCGCGTGGCAGAGCTGATGCAGCGCGAAGGCCTGGTCGATCGCGGCCGGCTGGCCCATGACGTCGACCGAGCGGTTGACCGCCTCCTTGGTCAGCTTCAGCGCGAAGGACGGTTTTGTCGCGATCCTTCGCGCCAGCTCCAGCACGCGCGACGACAGCTCGGCGCGCGGCACGATTTGGTTGACCATGCCGAGCTGGTGCGCCTCCTGCGCGCTCCAGCTGTCGGCGGTGAACAGGAACTCCTTGGCCTTGCGAGGCCCCAGCTCCCAGGGATGCACGAACCATTCGACTCCGCACACGCCCATGGTGACGACGGGATCGCAGAACTGCGCATCGTCGCTGGCGACGATGAGGTCGCAGGCCCAGGCCAGCATCAAGCCGCCGGCGATGCACTTGCCATGCACCTCGGCAATGGTGGGCTTTGCCAGATTGCGCCAGCGCCGGGTGATCTGGAGATAAATCTCCTGCTCGCGGGCGAACCGGCCATGGGCGTTCGGCTCGGCGAAACCACCCCAATTTCCAATCGGCGGGAAATCGACCCCTGCGGTATTCTTGTCTCCGGGGCGCAGGTCGTGGCCGGAGGAGAAGTGCGGGCCGTTCCCGGCGAGAATGATCACCTTGACCGCATCGTCCTGCACCGCCGCGTCGAAGGCGGCGTTGAGGTCGTAGGTCATTTGCAGGTTCTGCGCGTTGCGCGCCTCGGGCCGGTTCATCACGACACGGACGATCGCCGGCTCAGGCCGTTCCACGAGGATGGTCTCGAACGAGGACATCGCGTTCCCCCTGGTGTTTCCGCTCTTGTTTTCCCGGAGTTGACTATGTCGGCCGGTGCGAGGCAAGAGGCTTGCGTCAGCCTGCTGCTTTTCTCAGGCGCGCAATCTGATAGTTTGCGCCGGATTCCACCGGGAGAAATTTAATGCGCAAGATCCTGACCGTGCTGGCCGCCCTGGCCTCGCTGAGCCTGACCAATTGCGGCTACAACGCGATCCAGAGCGAGGACGAGCAGATCAAGGGCAATTGGTCCGAGGTCGTGAACCAGTATCAGCGCCGCGCCGATCTCGTGCCCAATCTCGTCAACTCGGTGAAGGGCTTTGCCCAGCAGGAGAAGGACGTGCTGCTCGGCGTGACCAATGCACGCGCCAAGGTCGGCAGCATTCAGGCGACGCCGGAGGTGCTGAACGATCCCGCCGCGTTCCAGAAATTCCAGGCCGCGCAGAGCGAGCTCTCCAGCGCGCTGTCGCGCCTCCTGGTCGTCACCGAGAACTATCCGCAGCTGAAGTCCGATGCCCTGTTCAAGGATTTGATGTCGCAGCTCGAGGGCACCGAGAACCGCATCACGGTGGCGCGCAACCGCTACATCAAGGCGGTGCAGGATTATAACGTCACCGTCCGCTCGTTCCCGACCAATCTCACCGCGATGGCGTTCGGCTACAAGGAGAAGCCGAACTTCTCTGTCGAGAACGAGAAGGCGATCTCGATCGCGCCGAAGGTGGACTTTAACGCGGCGCCGGCGCCGTCGAAGTAAGCGCGTCGTTTCGAATGCGCGCCCCACACTCCGCTGTCATTCCCCGCGAAGGCGGGGAATCCAGTACGCCGCAGCCTCTCCGCATCCCACGGGCGTCTCTGGAATACTGGATCGCCCGGTCAAGCCGGGCGATGACAGCGAGGATTTGGTGGGCGCATCGAGCGATCGCCTCTTTTGTGTTCGCCATCGCCCTCCTCCTCACCTTTGCCTTCCCCTCCCATGCCGACGTCGCCGTCCCCCAGCTCACCGGCCGTGTCGTCGATCAGACCGGCACGCTCTCCAGCAGCGACATCGCCACGCTCACGCAAAAGCTGCGCGACTTCGAAAACCGCAAGGGCAGCCAGATCGCTGTCCTGATCGTCGCGACCACGCAGCCGGAGACGATCGAGCAATTCTCGATTCGCGTCGCGGAGGCCTGGAAGATCGGTCGCAAGAAGGTCGACGACGGCGCGATTCTCGTCGTCGCCAAGAACGACCGGCATTTGCGCATCGAGGTCGGCTACGGTCTCGAAGGCGTGCTCACCGACGTCACCTCTCGGCGCATCATCGACGAGGCGATCACCCCCAAGTTCAGGAGTGGCGATTTCGCCGCGGGCATCAGCGCAGGCGTGGACCGCATGTTGCGGGTGATCGACGGCGAGCCGCTGCCGTCACCCTCGCGCAGCGTCAACTTCGCCCACAATAGTCTGGATGATCTGGCGCCGGTGTTTGCGGTGGCGCTGTTTGCCTCGATCGGCGTCGGCGGGTTCTTCCGCGCCATCCTGGGGCGGCTGCTCGGATCATTGGTGACCGGGGGCATCATCGCAGCGGTAACCTGGCTCATTCTCGGCTCCGCGGCGCTCGCGGCGGCTGTCGGCATCCTCGGCTTCATCGTCGGATTCATCGCCGATCTGTTTTCGGCGATCACGCCGGGCACGGGCCGCTCGCGCGGCGGCTCGTGGTCGAGCGGCTCCTCCGGCGGATGGAGTAGCGGATCGTCGAGTAGCGGCGGCTTCAGCGGCGGCGGCGGCAGTTTTGGCGGCGGCGGCGCCTCGGGGAGCTGGTAGCGATCATGAGCATCAAGCGCATTGCCCGACATCTCGTGCAGCATCACTGGCGGGCGAAGCAGATCTTTCCGCAAGCGGTGCTCGACCGCATCGAGCAGGCGATCAAGCGCGGCGAAGCCACCCATTCCGGCCAGGTCCGCTTCGTCGTCGAAGGGGCGCTCGACGGCGGCCCGCTGTTCCGCAACCAGCCGGCCCGCGAGCGCGCGCTCGACGTGTTCTCGCATCTGCGTGTCTGGGACACCGCCCACAACAATGGCGTTCTGATCTATCTCCTGCTCGCGGACCGCGACGTCGAGATCATCGCCGATCGCGGCATCGACGCGAAGGTCGGCGCGGAGGGTTGGGAGACGATCTGCCGCGCGATAGAGGCCGAGTTCAGATCGGGCCGGTTCGAACGCGGCGTGATCAGTGGCATCGAGGCCGTCTCGCGCGAAATGGCAAAGCATTTTCCTAAGCAAGGGCCGCATGCGAACGAGCTGCCGGATGCTCCCGTCGTGATGTGACGGATAGTGATTTGATCGGAGCGCGCGCGGCGCGCTCCGTCATTGCGAGGAGCCCTTGCGACGAAGCAATCCAGACTGCCTCCGCGGAGTTGCGCTCGCAATGACGCCATGGGGGCCATTCCGCCCCCGTTCATCTTCCCCCGATTACGAACTGTTTCACGCCCGCCACACCGGTTCCACTTTCCCGGCCCAATTCGGCCCCGGATGAATTCCTAAAATTTCGGTAAGCGGGTCCCGAGGTAAGGATTTCGCAAGCAATGAAAGTTACCAAAAGGTCAACCGAGACTGGAGTATTTGAGCCGTGAGCGAACCAATGCCCGAGCAGGCTGCCCAGGATTCCGCTGCCATCGACGCGGCAGCGCCGCAGGCCATCGAGGCTGCCGCGGGTATCGAGGCCCCCTCGATCGCCCCCGACCACGAAGCGCCGCCCAAGCCCGATCCGGTCAAGGCGGACGCCCCGAAGATTGAGCCGCCGCGGATCGAAGTGCCGAAGTTTGAGGCCAAGACTGACGCCAAGACTGACGCCAAAGCTGAGGCCAAGCCCGAGCCGAAGCACGGCAAGCTCATCGTCATGCCGCCCGCCGACCGCGCCTGGGAGCGCGAGGAGTTCGCCCCGCATGGGAAGGCCGACGAGCCGCGCGAGTCCGGCAGCAAGCGCCGGCTGTCGGCGATGGCCGCGGTGGTGGCGATTGCCGCCAGCGTCGGCGCGATCAGCGGCGCGCTTGCGACCGCCGGCATGATGCGTTTCGCCGCACCCGCCCCGGGTCCGGTCCAGGTCGCCGATACCAGCGCGCTGGATGCGTCCGTGGCGCGGATCGACGCCGACCTCGTCGCCCTGAAGGCCAATGTCGAGCAGAGCTCGAAGACCGGCCTCACCCAGTTCAACCGGGCCAACGACCGCCTGGACAAGCTCGAAAAGGCGCAGGCCGAGCCGCTGGCCAGGATCGCAAAGCTGTCCGAGGCCGTCGACAAGCTCCGCGCCACGCCGCCCGCCGCGCCTGCGCAGGCCGCTGCAGCGGTGCCCAAGGAGACCACCGGCTCGATCGCGCCGACGCAGGTCGCGACCGCGGCGGCCGCACCGGTCCCGGCGCCCGCAGCTCCCAAGACCGAAGTTGGGCGTCTGCCGACGATCGAAGGCTGGCGGCTGCGCAGCGCCGGCAATGGCGGCGCGCTGATCGAGGGCCGCGACGGCCTCTACGAGGTCTATCCCGGCGACCCCATCCCCGGCGTCGGCCGTGTCGATGCGATCCGCCGCCAGGATGGCCGCTGGGTGGTCGTCACCTCGAGGGGGCTGATCACCGGACGCTGAGCGTCCGATATCCGACTTTCGAAGAGGCGCTTCACTGCGATGTGAGGCGCCTTTTTGCTTGAATAGGTGTCCTTGCGCGGTGTTACCTCAGGCATGGGCCGCGCCTTGCGAATTCTCGTTGCTGCCGCCGCATTGCTGGGCGGTGTGGTTTCGCTGTTCGCAGCGGAGAATGCCGCGCTGACGCGCGGCACCGCGATTACCGATCCCGATCTCCTGCGCAAGCTCGACCAGAACAACACGCTGACGATCTCGCGTCTTTTGTCGCCGGAGCGGAATTCGGACGTCCCGCTCACGACCGAGCCGATGTTCGCCTCGCTGCCGCAGCTGAAAGACATTCTGCCCGCGATCGATGCGGAATTCGACCGCTATATCGCATGGTTCAGGGCGACCTATCCGGGCGAGACCATCGGCGTCGGCGAGGGTTTCGACGTACAATTGTTCGATCGGGCCAATCTGAAATCGCGCGAGGCGCGCTTCGTGCTGGCCGGCATCGTCAATCGCATGGATCGTGCCTATGTCTCGGAAGAGTCCTGTGGCGAGATCCGGCTGATCTATCGTCTGGCGCGCTTCGACAGCGGGCCGGATGGCGGCAAGACCGCAACGCGCCTGCCGATGACATTCAACCTCGTGATGAAGGCGCGCGATGGGCGCCAGACGGATGCGAACGGCAAGCCGATCAGCTGCGCCGAGATCGCGCGGCGCTGGCTCGACAATGGCGACTGGCAGGGCTTGATCGGCGGTCGCGCTCCGCCTGACGACGCCATGCTCGACAGCATCGAGACCAATATCCAGGTCTCGGTCGCGCCGAAATCGGCGCTGCATGATTTCCGCTCCGACTATCTTCTCAAGGTGTTCAAGTACAATGCCGCCACCAGGACATTCGTGGAATCGACGCTGGAGAACCAGATCGACCGCGATCGCATTCTTGCTGACGATGCGCTGCGGCGCGACTTCAAGGCCTGGCTGCTCGCGCCGGAGAACTTACGCGCGTTCGATCGCGGCACCGTGTTGATCCCGGAGAAATTCCTGGCCAGGGCCGCAATCGTGCCGACCCCCGCCGGCCTCGACGCCTCGGCGTTGCAGCCGGAGTTCGGCATGATGCAGGGGGAGGGCAAAGGCGATCCCGTCTTCACCGACAATGACGTGGTCGGCGCGCTGAAGCAGGCGGCGGCACGCGGCCTCGACATGCAGAACGTCCGTTCGGTCGCAGGCTTCCAGCGCCGTCTCAACGACGTCACCTGCACCGGCTGTCACCAAACCCGTGGCATCGGCGGCTTCCATTTCCCGGGCGTCGATTGGCTTGCGGACAGACCGTCGAATGCCGCCATCGTGGCGGCCTCGCCACACTTCTTCGGCGACCAGCTCCGCCGCCGCGACATCCTGACCGCGTTCGCGGCCGGAAAGATCCCTGATTTCTCACGCGGATTTGCCAGTCGGCCGCAGACCCGCGGCAGTCGCGAGCTCGCCGGCAGCGAATATCAGGACGGCTGGGGCGCGCATTGTTCCCTGCAAGATCCGGGATCGGGAACGCCGGACAGGAGTTTTACGTCATGGAGCTGTGCTAGCGGTCTGACCTGCCAGGCCGCCGCGGCCTCGCGCCGCATCGGCATGTGCTTCATCAAGACGCGTTAGCGCGTGATCCAGGAAAAGTGTGGAGCGGTTTTCCGAAGGATCACGCGCAAGATAAAGTCTCAAGCGATTTGGATGACCCATGACGGATACCGGCAACGCCAACAAGGCGCGCAATCGCGAGATCGCGCGGAACGAGGAAGTCAAGCAGGTCACCGGCAGCGCCCGCGTCAGCATCTGGGCCGTTGCGGTGGCCGTCATCGTCGGCGGCATTCTGTTCACGCTCGGCTGGCTGTCGTTGAGGTGAGCTTGCTTACCTCTCCCCGCTTGCGGGGAGAGGTCGAATTCGATCGCAGATCGAATTCGGGTGAGGGGGTACAGGTCTCACGATAATCTCAGGTGTGGAGAGAAGCCCCTCACCCAACCCTCTCCCCGTAAGAACGGGGAGAGGGAGAAGAGAGAGAAGAGAGAGTCCTCACGTCGCGTAGTTCGTCATCCGTTTTCCCGGCAGCAGCTCGTAGGCCTGCTTCCAGCCCCGCAGCGCGGCCATGCGGCCGAGCCAGGCGTGGATGGCGGGATGGCTCGATGCGAAATCGAAGCCATGCTCGTCGCTGGGATAATGCAGATAGGCCATCATCGAGATGTCCGCGACCGTCGGCCTTGCGCCGATCGCGAATGCATTGTGCTGGAGATGGCCGTCGAGGATACCGAGAAAGTCTTCGAGCCGCCGGCGAAAATGCTTCAGCACCTGCGGATCGTTTTTCTCGGTGAAGGCGCGCATGAAGCGGTAGGTCGCCATGTAGCCGGTGAGCTTGTGGTTGTCCCAGAATAGCCAGCGCAAGAGCTCGAACTTCTCGTCCTCCGTCTCGGCGCCGAAGCGCCCGTATTGCTCGGCCAGCTTCAGCAGCAGCGGCGCGGTCTGCGTCATCTTCACGCCGTCGATCTCGAGCACGGGAATCTCGCCCATCTCGTTGACGGCCTTGCGCCACTCCGCCGTGCGCGTGACGCCGCCGGCAAAATCGGTCCAGACCGGCTCAAACGTCTCGCCGCAGAGCGTCAGCATCAGCGCCAGCTTGTAGCTGTTGCCGGATTCGGGGAAGTAGTGCAGGCGGTAGCTGGGCATGGGACCTCGCGGCACTGTGTGTTGCCGATTGTTATAGCGAGATAGTCCGGCATCGTCATTGCGAGCGCAGCGAAGCAATCCAGAATCTTTCCGCGGAGACAGTCTGGATTGCTTCGTCGCAAGGGCTCCTCGCAATGACGGTGTTCGGAGCAACCGACTCGGCCTTACCCCACAGCTCCCGACCCCCGCAGCGCCTTGATCGCCGCCTCGTCAAATCCCGCCCCGCGCAAAATCTCGTCACTGTGCTCGCCGACGGCTGGCGGCTTGCGCGGCTGCACCTTCTTGGCGCCGTCGATCCAGATCGGGCTGTTGATGGTCAGCATGGTGTCGTTCTCGAACGGCACCAGCACCTCGTTGTCGAGCATCTGCTTGTCGTTGGGGATGTCGTCCAGGATGGCGACGACGCCGAACACGAGGCCGTTACCGTCGAGGATTCTCCGCCATTCGGCGAGATCCCTGGTGGCGAAGGTCTCGTCCAAAATCCTGATCAGCTCGACCGAGCGGGCGTGACGGTCGGCCTTGGTGACGAAGCGAGGGTCGTTGATCAGATCCTCACGGCCCAGGCATTTGGCCAGCGTCGGAAACTGCTTCTCCTCATTCAGCAGCGACAGGATCAGCCAGCGGCCGTCCTTGCACTGGTAATGATTGGCCACCGCGTTAAGCGCGCGCTCGCGCGGGCGCCGCTCGCCGAACTTGGCGCCGCAGAGCTTGGCCTGCGCCAGCACGCTCGCGGCCCACACCCCGTTCGCCATCAGGTTGGAAGCGACGTGCGAGCCCTTGCCGGTCTTCTCGCGCTGATACAGTGCGGTGACGATCGCGCCGTAGAACGCCATGGCGCAGGGATGGTCGCCCATGCCCGCGACCGAGCGCGCCGGCGTGGTGTCGGTGTCGGCGCGGACGAGATCCATCAGGCCGGACCGCGCCCAATAGGCGTTGCTGTCGAAGCCGGGTTTGTTGGCTTCCTCGCCCTTCTCGCCATAGCCGGTGAAGGAGGCGTAGATCAGCCGGTCGTTGAGATGGGCGAGATGATCATAGGTGATGCCGAGCTTGGCGCGCACCGGCGGCGGCATGTTGGTGATGAAGACGTCGGCCTCCGCCACGAGCTTGTAGAGCACGGCTTGCGCCTCCGGCTTCGACAAGTCGAGCGCGATGCTCTTCTTGTTGCGCGCCTCCAGCAGCCAGGCGAAATTGTGCTCGCCTGAGGGATAGCCCGGCAGGTTCGGCAGGTTGCGATAGGGGTCGCCAGTGCCGGGCGGCTCGATCTTGATAACGTCTGCGCCGAAATCCGACAGCACGGTCGCGGCCGCGGGCGCTGCGATGAAGCTCGCGCAGTCCAGAACCTTCAGGCCTGCAAAAATGCCCTTCTCCATCGCGGCGTCGCTCCCTCGCTTCAATCGTTTCCCGCGCGCTGGAATTGGCGCGGGCGCGTGATGAGAGCATTAGACCGATGTTTTGCCGGGATGCAACGGCGCGTGGCGCAGGGCCTCACTCCTCCCCCGCAAGCAATGCGGCATTGCCGCCGGCCGCAGCCGTGTTGATCGTCACCGTCTGCTCGGTGGCAAAGCGCGCGAGGTAGTGCGGGCCGCCGGCCTTGGGGCCGGTTCCGGACAGGCCGCTGCCCCCGAACGGCTGCACGCCGACCACGGCGCCGATCATGTTGCGGTTGACGTAGATGTTGCCGACCTGGACGCGGTCGACGATAGCCTCGATGGTGTCGTCGATGCGCGAATGGATGCCGAGGGTGAGCCCGTAGCCGGTGCGCGCAATCGATTGCAATACACGTTCGAGGTTCTCCGCGCGATAGCGCACGACATGCAGGATCGGGCCGAACACCTCTTCGGTGAGCTGACCGGCCTCCTTGATCTCGAAGATATGCGGCGCGACGAAGCAGCCATCCGGCGCGGTGCCCGCAAAATGCAGCCGCGCCTCGCGCTTCATCCGCGCGATATGCGCATCGAGGCGCTGCTTGGCCTCCTCATCGATCACCGGACCGACATGGGTCGCGACATCCGCGGGATCGCCGATCTTCAGTTCGCGCGCGGCGCCCGCGATCATCTCGACCATGCGGTCGGCGACATCCTCCTGCGCGAACAGGAGCCGCAAGGCCGAGCAGCGCTGGCCTGCGGAGCGGAACGCAGAGGTCACGACGTCGTCGGCGACCTGCTCGGGCAGTGCGGTCGCATCCGCGATCATGGCATTGATGCCGCCGGTCTCCGCGATCAGCGGCACGATCGGCCCGTCCTTGGCCGCCAGCGTCCGGTTGATCTGGCGCGCGACCTCGGTCGAGCCGGTGAAGACTACTCCGGCGACATCAGGATGCGCGGTGAGGACGCCGCCGATGCGGCCGTCGCCGGTGACGAGATGCAGCGCGCTTCTGGGGATGCCGGCCTCGTGCAGCAGGGCAACGGCCTCGCGCGCGATGCGCGGCGTCTGCTCGGCGGGTTTCGCCACCACGCTATTGCCGGCCATCAACGCCGCGGTCACCTGGCCAAGGAAGATTGCGAGCGGAAAGTTCCACGGCGAGATCGCGACGAACACGCCGCGGCCGCGCAGGCTAAGCACATTGCTCTCGCCGGTCGGGCCGGGCATGGCGGCATCGTTTCCGAACAGCTTGCGGCCCTGCGCGGCATAGTAGCGGCAGAAGTCGGCGGCTTCGCGCAGCTCGGACAGAGCGTCGTCGAGCGTCTTGCCGCCCTCGGCTTGCAGCAGCGCGATGAAACGGGCGCCGCGGGTTTCCAGAAGATGCGCGGCCTGCTCCAGCGCCGCCGCGCGCGTGCCTGCAGGCGTCCGGCTCCAGCTGCCAAAGCCGGCGCGCGCAGCCGTCACCGCCGCGTTGGCCTGATCCGGTGTTGCGTCAGCGACAGGCTTAAGCTCGGCCGCCGCGGCCTTCACGTCCGTCAGGAGCCCGTCGAGTGCGGCACGCTCACCGAATTCGACGCCGCGCGAATTGCGCCGATCCGGCGCGAACAGATCTGCCGGCAACGGAATCTTGGCATGAGGTGCCTGTTGCGCCCGGCCGATGGCATCCGCCGGGCGCTGCAGCAGCGCCGAAACCGGCACGCGATAATCGGCCGCCTGCGCCACGAAGGACGAGTTGGCGCCGTTCTCCAACAGGCGCCGCACCAGATAGGCGAGCAGGTCGCGATGGCTGCCGACCGGCGCATAGGTGCGATAGGCGATGTCAGGATGATCCTTTGCGAGTTGCTCGTAGAGCGCTTCGCCCATGCCATGCAGGCGCTGGAACTCGAAGCCGCCGCCATCTGCTGCGAGCTCCAGCACGGTCGCGACCGTCAGCGCGTTGTGGGTGGCGAATTGCGGGAAGATGCGCGGCCGCAAGGCGAGAAGCTTCGTCGCGCAGGCGACGAAGTTCAGATCGGTCATCGCCTTGCGCGTGAACACGGGATAGCCGTCGAGCCCGCGCTCCTGGGCGCGCTTGATCTCGGTGTCCCAATAGGCGCCCTTGACCAGGCGCACCATCAGCTTGCGGTCATACGCGCGGGCGAGTTCATCGACATAGTCGATCACCGCGCTGGCGCGCTTCTGATAGGCCTGGATCGCGAGGCCAAATCCGTCCCAGCCGGAAAGCGAGGGATCGGCGAGCGTCGCCGCGATCACGTCGAGCGACAGCTCCAGCCGGTCGGCTTCCTCGGCATCGACGGTGAAGTTGAGGTCATGCGTCTTGGCGCGCTGCGCAAGGTCCAGCAATAGCGGCACCAGCTCGGCCATCACGCGGCCGCGGCTGATCGCCTCGAAACGCGGATGCAGCGCCGAAAGCTTGACCGAGATGCCGGGCCGGTCGGGCAGGGGATGGTTGCCCGAAGCCTTGCCGATCGTGTCAATCGCGCTGGCATAGGCGTCGAAATAGCGCTTGGCATCGGCGGCCGTGCGCGCGCCTTCGCCGAGCATGTCGAAGGAATAGCGCGGCTTCTGGCCCGAGCGCGGCCGAGCCCGCTCCAGCGCCTGCTCGATGGTCTCCCCTAACACGAAATGGTTGCCCATCAACCGCATCGCCTGGCGCGTCGCGGTGCGCACCGCCGGTGCGCCGAGCCGCTTCACCAGCCGGCCGATGGTGCCGTCGGGCGTCTCGCCGGGCTGGATCACCCGCGCCGACAGGCCGAGCGCCCAGGCCGAGGCGTTGACCAGGAACGCGGTGGACTTGGTCTCGTGATGGATGAAATCGCCCTCGCCGAGCTTGTCCTCGATGAACTGGTCGGCCGTGCGCGCATCGGGCACGCGCAGCAGCGCCTCGGCCAGCACCATCAGCGCCAGCCCCTCCTTGGTCGAGAGCGCGAACTCCCGCAGCATGTCCTCGACCCCGCCGAGCCGGTCGTCGCGCTTGCGGATCGCCTCGATCAGCCGCGTCGCGAGGCGGTCGATCCGGGCCTCCCGTGCCGGGATGAGATGCGAGGCCGGCAGAACCTTTGCGGCGATCTCGGAATCATCGGGGGCGTAAGGCGCGGAGAAGGGGGGCGGGATGTTCGGCATGGCGTGTCCTGTGGCTGAAATCCAGGATAAGGCCCGCGTGACCGTAGTTCGATAGACAATTTAGCCAGTTTGCCTTAGAAAATGAAGAGGATTAGCCATTTGGCCGGATAAGATATGGAACTCGATCGAACAGACCGGAAAATCCTCTCGATCCTGCAGGAGGATGGGCGCATCGCCAATGTCGAGCTCGCCGAGCGCATCGGGCTGTCGCCGACCTCGATCGGCGAGCGGTTGAAGCGCCTGCAGCGCGAGGGCTTTGTCGAAGGCTATGGCGCGCGGCTCAACCCGCACCGGCTCGGCCTTGGGCTCCTGGTGTTCGTCGAGGTGCTGCTCGACAAGACCACGCCCGACAATTTCGAGCGGTTCGCCCGAGCCGTGAGGCTCGCCCCTGAAGTGCTGGAGTGTCACATGGTTGCCGGCGGCTTCGACTATCTTGTGAAGGCGCGGCTTGCAGACATGACCGCCTATCGACGCTTTCTCGGCGAGACCCTGCTGTCGATGCCGGGCGTGCGCGAGACGCGAACTTATGCGGTGATGGAGGAGATCAAGCGCGACGCACCGCTGCCGGTGGGTTAGCGAAGTGCAGTCGCGATTGTCATTGCTGTGGTTCGATGAGCGGTCTTCGCAAGGAAAAAATAGCTATCCTTGTGCAATCGCAACGCCTGTCGTCGAATGCACCGGCCGTCTTCTTAAATTTTCTTGGCCCGCTCCCGGACAAATCCGGGAGGCAGCAAAGGCTGGCGCGGGCTTATACTTTGAGGTTTTCCGCGGAGGTCTTGCCCCGGTTTGCGATCTCTTCGTATTCCACCGTCTGTCCCTCGTTGAGGGTCGACAGACCGGCCTTCTGCACTGCCGAGATATGCACGAACACATCCTTGCCACCCGACGCAGGCTGGATAAATCCATAACCCTTCGTCGGGTTGAACCACTTGACCGTACCTTTAGCCATCACGACTTCTCCGCGGGTCTTCCTCCGAGATCTCGAACCGCCAGTCCCCGCCAACCGGCCGGTTCGGTCCTAACAGGATACGCGGAATGTGGCAGGCTTGGTAGCTCAAACCACATCGCCATTTCGCCGAATTCCGCTCAACTTCGCGGCGTTTTTGCCGGTTCTGCCCGTTTCGCGGTCAAATGGCAGGAGCGCGTGATGCCATCCCTCAGTAGGTCGCGGTCAGATAATCGACGATCTTGCCGACATCGGCATCGTCGATCGGTGCGCCATAGACCTTGATCATCTTGGTCACCTCGGCTTGCCAGAACGCCCTCTTGTCCTTCATCGGCGGCTGCGTGGCGACGTAGTCGGACGAATGGCAGGCGCTGCAATTGCCCTGCACGACCTCGAGATTGGGACCGGGCTTGAAGGCGGCGACCTCGTCGGGGGTCTTGTAATTGACGGGCGCTGCAAGTGACGAGCCCATCAATGCGGTGACGGCGAGCGTGATGGCGAGGAGAACGATGCGCTGCATGATCAGTCTCCTTCAGGCCACGCTGACGCGAATGGTTTCGACGACGTTGCGCAAGTAACCCGCCGGGTTCCAGCGCGGCATGTCCGGCTGGGTCTCGCCGCCATTGCCGGTGGCGCGGACCTTGAGCTCGTGGCTGCCGGCCGCGAGCTTCACCGGCAGCTTCCATTCGCGGAAGGCGTACTTGCCGAGGTCCTTGCCGAGCTTGGCGCCGACCCAGGTCTTGCCGCCGTCGGTGGAGACCTCGACCTGCTTGATGCCCTTGCCGCCATCGAACGCGATGCCGCGCAGGGTCACGGCTCCCGCCTTCAGCTTGGCGCCATCGGGGACGCTGGTGATGAAGGAGCGGATGGTGAAGCGGTTGATCGGGATCGTCGCCTTTGGCGCGGTGCCCGGCTCGACCGCATTGTTCGGCGTGTCGGGGATGCGGTAGGCCGACTTCATCCAGAAGCCGTCATAAACGTCGTCGATGACGGTGATCTCGTTGAGGTGCTTGACCCAGTAGGTGCCGAAATAGCCGGGCACGATCAGGCGCAGCGGAAAGCCGTTGAGGAACGGCAGGTCCTCGCCGTTCATGCCATAGGCCAGCATCACCTCGCCGTCGGTGGCGTGATCGATGTCGAGTGCCTTGATGAAATCCGGCGTCTTGTCGTTGACCGGTCCGTCCATGCCGTTGAAGGTGACCTGCCTGGCGCCGCTGTGCACGCCGGCCATCTCCAGCACGTTCTTCAGCGGCACGCCGCGCCAGCGCGCGCAACCCATCGCGCCGTTGGCGAGCTGACCGCCGGCGACGCGCGGCTCGAAGAAGCCGCGGCTGTTGCCGGAGCACTGGTTGACGGCGACGATCTCCGTCGCCTTCATCTTGCGGATGTCCTTCAGCGACAATTTCAGCGGCTTGTCGACGTTGCCCTTGACCTCCAGCGTGAACTTGTCGGGGTTGAGATCGTAGGGTAGGTCGGAGAGGTGGTAGCGCACGAAGAACGCGTTGTTCGGCGTGATCGGGCCGTCGTTGAACACCGCAAACGGGGTCTCGAGCTGCGGCGGCCGGCTGGTCAGGCCGATCATCGGCCGCTTCTGCGGATATTTCACCAGCGGCCGTTCGCCATTGGCGAAGGGCAGGGTCACCGTGTCGAGGGCCAGCGCCTTGGTGGAATTCAGTGTGGCCGCCATGGCGGCAAGGCCTGCTCCCTTGAGCAGGTCGCGTCGATCGAACATTCTTTCTCCTCCCGGAGCTTCTCGTTGGATCGGCGGTCATCAGCACGATCCTGCGCTCATCTGTCGCAACCATTTGCGTGAAGTCAATTCGCGCTTTCGCAGCAAGCCCATGCCGCTGCGTTGCAGCAGGCCGGTGTTGTGCTCGTAACGAGATTGACGAGCAGTAGGCCGCGACGACGGTGCGCTCCCTCGCCCCGTTCTTACGGGGAGAGGTAAAGAATCACGCCGCCACGCGCTTGCTGCGATCGACCAGCGCCGCCAGCTCCCTCGCATTCGCCACCACGCGCACTGCGAGCGGCTGGTCGCGGCCGCGGATGGCGACCTCCTGCTGCGGCAGCGCATCGTCGGCAATATCAGCGGTACGGCGGACTTCGTCCGAGACGACGGCCTCGCAGGCCAGCGTCTTGGTCATGTCCTGCAGGCGGGCGGCGACGTTGACGGCATCGCCGAGCGCGGTGAAGACGATGTGATCGCGATAGCCGATGTCGCCGATGATGACCTCGCCGCCGTGGATGCCGATGCCGAAGCGGATCGGCTGGCGCAGATCGTGGCTCAGGAGATCGTTGAGCTCATCGATATGCGCAGCGATTCCCGCGGCGGCCTTCATCGCCTGCCGGCAGGCGGTTTGCGGGTCGGCCGCGAGGCCAAACAGCGCCAGCATGCCGTCGCCGACGAACTGGTTCGGCTGGCCGCCGTTCTCGATCACCGCTTGCGACACCGCGCCGAGGAAGCGGTTGACGATGAAGACCGTGTCGAAAGGCAGGCGCTTCTCGGCCAGCTGCGTCGAGCCGCGCATGTCCACGAACAGGCTGACGAGATAGCGCTCCTGGCCGATACTGGCCGATGTCGAGGCTCCGTCCGTTGCATGCGTGTGAGCTGCGAAGAGCTGGAAGAACGAGAGATCGGAGGTCGGACGCAGCTGACAGGCCAATCTGATCGAGGGATCGGCGGTGCCGACGCGGGTGAGCACGAAAGCCTCGCGCTGCGACGGAGTGGGCAGGGCATCATGATCGCCGATGATACGGATGCGGCAGGTCGAGCAGCGGGCGCGGCCGCCGCAGACGCTGGCGTGCGGCACGTTGTGGCGCAGGCTCGCCTCCAGCACCGACAGGCCCTTGGGGACCCGCACCGTCTTGCCGTTGCCGTAGGACAGCGCGATCATGCCGCCGCGCCGTTCGCGCAGGGCGCGCACGCCGCGCGCCGCCAGCACCAGTCCCAACAGACCGAAATAGCCCATGGTGAGACCGCCCGCGATGCGCTCGAGCGTGTTGCCTTCCGCAACCGTGCCGACCTTGCTGCGGGTGAGATGCTGCTTACGCCATTCGCCGTCGTCACTGTCGGCGGCGACGCTGCGGCCGCCCTGGTAGATGCCGAGCAGCGATAGCGTCGGGATCAGCACGGCGGCCGCGAGCAGATAGGGCGCCGCGCGTGTGAAGAACGGCTTCAGCCGAAGCCAGAAATAGACGCCGATGCAGCCGTGCACCCAGGCGATGAGAAGCAGGATCGTCATCTGCCAGAGCAGGCCCGGCGCCGCGACGAAGAACAAATAGAGCTCCTGCGGATACAGCTTCTCGTGTCCGTACAGCGTCTGCGCGAGCCGCACGCCGATGACATGGCCCATGACGAGGACGGGGATGCTCAAGCCGAGCACGAGCTGGAGCGGCTCGATCGTTCGCCAGCGGAACTGGCGGCGCTGATACAGCGCGTAGACGCCGAGGCCCATATGGGTGAGGGCGGCCGTGTAGAACACGATCGCGACCGGGAGGAACTGCCAGAACAGCGTGTGGTAGTAGACCCCGGTCTCCATGGCATCGACCGAGATGTTGCCGAGCGCGTGGTTGAGGAAATGACTGACCACAAAGGCGAACAGGATGATGCCGCAAACGAGTCGCACCTGCCGCACCCCGGCGGCGCGGACGACTGACATCTGTGTGGGAGCGGTGGCCATGATTCGGTTGTGTCAGGTCCTGGAGGAGACCAGCCAGCGTAACCTTTAATTTCCGATATGGACAGCCAGCAGGATCACAGGGACGACGGCCCCACATTGACTCCCCCTTCCAAGTCGGGGAAAAGCGCCGCCGTGACGATCGCTCCCGACATCTCTGCGAAGCCAGCCGGCGCCGAACGGCGTCTGATCCTCATGGCCGCAGCGATCATCGCCGCGATGACGCTGCTCCGCATCGTCTATGCCTCGGCCATCGAGCTGCGTACCGATGAAGCCTATTACTGGACCTGGTCGAAGGAGGCTGCGCTCAGCTTCCTCGATCATCCGCCCGGCATCGCCTGGCTGATCCGCTTCGGAACCGCGATCTTCGGCGACACCAATCTCGGCGTCCGCTTCGGCGGCATCGTCGCGATGCTGGTGACGCAGCTGCTGCTCGCCGACATCGTCCGCCGCCTCACCCATGATGCGCGCGCGATCGTGTTCGCGGTGCTGATGCCGGAGGCCGCGCTTTATTACGGCCTGTTGATGGCAAAGGTCGCGCCCGACGTCGCGATGATCCCGTTCGCGGTCGCGATGATGTGGTCGCTGGTGCGGCTGGCGCAAAGCGGCGACGGCCGCTGGTGGCTGGCGGCCGGTCTGTTCGCGGGCCTGGCGATGCTGTCGAAATTTACTGTGATCATGTTCGCGCCGGCCGTTGCCGCCTTTCTGCTGGTGCCGGATTGGCGCTGGCGCTGGCTGCGCAGTCCGTACCCCTATCTCGCCGTCCTGGTCGCGATAGCGGTGTTCTCGCCGGTGCTGATCTGGAACGTGCAGCACGACTGGGCCTCGTTCCGTTTCCAGGGCGTGCGCGCCACCGCCAATTACGGCGTCTCGCTGCGTACGATCGGCGATTACATCGGCCTGCAATTCGGCCTGGTCGGCTTCGTCTTGCTGCCGGTGGTGCTGACGGGCCTGGTGCTGACGGCGTGGCGCGGCTATCGCACGCGCGAGCCGGTCGCGATCCTTTTGTCGACGGCGGTGCTGGTGCCGTTCGCCTACTTCCTCTTCAAGTCGCTGACGCTGCGCGTCGGCGACACCTGGCCGATGTTCATGTGGCCAGTCGGTTTTGCCGCCACCGCGGTCAATCTCGTCACGATGAGGAAAGAGGGATGGTCCGCCCGGATGCTGAGGTCCTCGCTGTTCTGGGCCAGGACAGCGATCGTCTCAGGCATCGCCTTCGTCATCATCGTGTTCCTCTACTACGTTGCCGCGCCCTGGAATCTGCTCGGCAAGATCGACCCGATCGGCGCCGAGGCCGGCTACGACCAGATCGCCGCGCAGGCCCAAGCCGCCCTCGACGCAACAGGCGCGACCTGGATCGCAACCACGGACTACCGCACCTACGCCATGATGCGCTGGCTGTTCCGGGGCCGCGTGCCCGTGATCGAGCTCAACGAGCGCGGCCGCTTCCAGGACTTCCGCGATCCCGGCATGGACAGGATCAAGGGCCATGCCGGCATCTATGTCGGGCGCGAGCCGGACAACCGCGCATCACTGTGGGAGCACATTCCGGCGCAGCGCGAGCAACTCGCCACGGTCGAACGCCGCTGGCGCGGCGTCGTGACGGACACCTATATGATCGAAAAGCTCACCGGCTGGACCCCGCAGCTCTCGCCGCCAAAGGACTCGCCGCTGTTCCAGTGGAAGGTGCTGGCGGACGCCGGCGGGCGCTCGCGTTCTCTCTCCAAGCCTCTCCAGGAGCCTGGAGCGGGAGGGTAAGCGCGAGCCTACTGCACGAGATCGGCGACGGTGGTTGCGGCCTTGAGGCCGGTGCCGGTGAGAACGGCCACCGTGGTCTCGTTCGCATTGATGGCGCCGGTTGCGGCGAGCTTGTCGAGCGCCGCAGCCGCGCTGGCGCTGGTCGGCTCGGCAAACAGGCCCTGGCGCGCGAGGCGGCGCAGGGCGGCGACGATCTCGTCCTCGGTGAGCGCGATGGTGCCGCCGCCGCTCTCGCGCAGGGCGGCGATGATCTCACGCAGGCGGAGGGGAGTCTTGATCGCGGTGCCCTCGGCAACGGTCTTGCTCACCCTGCGCGCGACGGGCGTATCGACACCGGCCTTGAAGCTTGCATCGATCGGCGAGCAATTGAGCGGCTGCGCCGCGAACAGGCGCGGCAGTTTCGAGATCTGCCCGGCCTTCAACAGCTCGCGGAAGCCGAAGGCGCAACCCAGCAGACTGCTGCCGGCGCCGACGGGAATGATGACGTTGTCGGGCGCGCGGAAGCCGAGATCTTCCCAGATCTCGTAGGCCAGCGACTTGGTGCCTTCGAGGAAGAACGGCTGCCAATTGTGGCTGGCGTAGAAGGTCTGGCTCGACTGGCGGATGGCGTCGGCTTCGGATTCCTCGCGCGGGCCCTCGACGAGCTGCACGCTCGCGCCGTAGGCGCGCACCTGCGCGATCTTGGCCGGCGACGTCGAGGCCGGCGCCAGAATCTTGACGCGCATGCCGCCGGCCGCCCCCAGCCCCGCCATCGACGAGCCGCCGTTGCCGGAGGAATCCTCCAGAATGGCGTCGACGCCGATCTGTCGCAGGAACGACAGCATCACCGCCGAGCCGCGGTCCTTGAAGCTGCCGGTCGGGTTGAACCATTCGAGCTTGAACAGCGGGCGCAGCGCGCCCCAGTCCTGCTGGGCCAGCGGCGTGCAGCCCTCGCCGAGCGTGATCGGGTTCTCGATCTCGACCGGCAGCGCCGCCCGATAGCGCCACAGCGAGCGCGTTCGGCCATCGATGTCCTCGCGTGAGATGCCCGCCCCCGGCGTCACCAGCAGCGGCGTGCGCTCGTCCGAGCACCAGCGCGGCTGGTCCAAGGGATAGAGCTTTCCGTTGCGGGGATCGATGTAGCTGGCGGCAGGCATAGCAGTCTCCAAGGCAGGGCAGCGCGGTGCGCCGAACTTGAAGCCCACCGCACGAAACGAAGCAACACCTTGAAAACACGAAAAATGGAACTATTTCAATTCCTTAAACTGGCCTCGCAGGCCGAGTGGCAAGCGCGATGGGCGCGCTGGCATCGGATGCGACGGCCCGACGGCCCTCTCGATGACGGGAATTTGGCCCCGAACGGCCCCTGCGCCCTGCCACGATTAACTTGTCTGTCGTCGCCGGCCGCTACAATATGTTGGATTGAGCTTGCGCCGCCGGTTCGGCGTCGCAAGTGAGCAGGCCCGTCCGAGCGGCGGGCCGTTGGCTTTTTGGGAGCCTGGACATGAGCCGTGCCAACCGTACCGACCACATCCGCCTGACCTCCCATCCGGAGCCGGGCCGGAAGGCCGCCTTTCCCATCCATTGGGGCGCCGCTGATGCGCGCGCGCGCGGGCCGATCATCGGTACGGTGTCGCGCGCCGGGGATCGCAACGTGATCGGCAGCCATGGCGGGTCCTACGCGATGTACCGCGCGCTCGCGGTCTCCGCCGGGGCGCTGGACCCGATCAGGCGTCCTGACCTCACCAATACCTTTCCGGCCGCCACCATCGGTCCGTTCGAGCAATGGACCGATCCCACAAAAATCGTCGCGCTCGATCCCTGGGGGCACCTGGTCGCCGAGAATTTTCGCCAGGAGATCGCCGAGGGCGCGGACATCCGCCCGAGCATCGCGGTGACGCGGGCGCGGCTCGACCTGCCGGAGATTCGCGATGCGCTCGCCGCAAAGCGGCTGCGCGCCGATGGCGAGGTCGTGCACGCCAGTGGCAGCGTATCGGTGGTGAAGATCGCGATCGATCCGGTGTGGTACCTGCCGGGCCTTGCGGCGCGCTTCGGCACCGGCGAGACCGAGCTGCGGCGCACGCTGTTCGAGCAGACCGCCGGCATGTTCCCGGAGCTGGTGACGCGCCCGGACATGAAGGTGTTCCTGCCGCCGATCGGCGGCACCACGGTCTACCTGTTCGGCGACGTGACGAAACTGCCGGACCATCGCACCAGGATCACCTGCCGCGTGCATGACGAGTGCAACGGATCCGATGTGTTCGGCTCCGACATCTGCACCTGCCGGCCCTATCTGATCCACGGCATCGAGGAATCCGCGCGCGGCGCGCAGGAGGGCGGGCTCGGGCTCGTCGTCTACAACCGCAAAGAAGGCCGCGCGCTCGGCGAGGTCACCAAATTCCTGGTCTACAATGCGCGCAAGCGGCAGGAGGACGGCGATGCGGCCGCCGCTTATTTCGAGCGCACCGAGTGCGTGGCTGGCGTCCAGGACGCGCGCTTCCAGCAATTGATGCCGGATACGATCCATTGGCTCGGCCTCAAGCGCATCGACCGCTTCCTGTCGATGAGCGACATGAAATACGACGCGTTGACCTCGCAAGGCATCGACATCGTCGAGCGTGTGCCGATCCCGCTGGAGCTGATTCCCGCCGACGCCCATGTCGAGATCGCCGCCAAGAAGGCCGCGGGCTACTACTCGACCGACATCGCACCGGAAAAGGACGTGAACGGCGTGGTCGGGCGTTCGCTGGAAAAATACTGATCGCGATGGCGGACGCTTTGGAATCGCAGGCACGCGCGCTGCTCACCGCAAAGGCGGTGCGCGCGCGCGCCGGGCAGATGCTCGAGCTCGGCCTTGCCGGCGGGCTCACCCATTTCACGGTCGATCTCGACCGCATCGATGGCGTTGCCGATGCCGTGCTCGCGGTGACCCGTAAAGCCTATCCGACGCTTGACATTCCCTTCCATGCGCGCTGGCGGCACTTCGTGCTCGGCGGCGTCGACCGCTGGGCCCGGCTTGCCGATGCTGCGTCCTGGCCGGATCGCGCGGCGCAAGCGCGCGCCGAGTTCGACCTCGCCATCGTCAGCGTGCTGCTCGATGCCGGCGCCGGCGCAGCTTGGCGCTATCGCGACAGCGTGACGGGAGCAGACGTAGGGCGATCGGAAGGGCTCGCGATCGCGAGCCTCGACATGTTCGCGAGCGGGCTGTTTTCGCGCGATGCGCGTGCGCCGTTCAGGGCCGATGCGGAGGTGCTTGAAAGACTGCCTCTTGGCTCACTCACCTCCGCCTTTCAGGTGACCGAGGCCAATCCGCTGCTCGGCCTGGAGGGACGCACCGACCTGCTGCGGCGTCTGGGCAGGCAGGTCTCGGAGCGTGCGGACGTGTTCGGCTTGCACGATACGCCGCGGCCGGGCGGGCTGTTCGATCATATCGCAGCGCATGCGATCGGCGGCGCCGTCGCTGCGCCCGCGATCCTGTCCGCGGTGCTGAACCGGCTCGGGCCGATCTGGCCGTCGCGACTTGAGCTTGCGGGCGTGCCGCTCGGCGATTGCTGGCGACATCCGGCGATCAAGGCGGACGACGGCACGGCAGGCCTCGTGCCGCTGCACAAGCTGTCGCAATGGCTGAGCTATTCGCTGATCGAGCCGCTGCAGCGCGCCGGCTTTGAGGTGACCGACATCGATGGCCTGACCGGGCTCGCCGAATACCGCAACGGCGGTCTGTTCGTCGATCATGACGTGCTGCGCCTGCGCGATGCCGCCGATGCCGCGCGTGCGCATGAAGTGGATTCGCTGCTCGTCGTGGAGTGGCGCGCGCTGACAATTGCATTGCTCGACAGGTTGGCGGAGCGCATTCGCGCCAAGCTCGGCCGCACCCCTCGGACCTTGCCGCTTGCGAGCATCCTCGAAGGCGGCACGTGGGCGGCGGGCCGCGCCATCGCATTTGCACGCCGTCCCGATGGATCGCCGCCGCTCAAGGTGATCAGCGACGGCACGGTGTTTTAAACCCTCTCCCCTAGTGGGAGAGGGTGGCTTCGCGAAGCGAGGCCGGGTGAGGGGTTGTCGCCGCGGGCACATCTCTCAGTTGGAGTTCGCGGAGAGATACCCCTCATCCGGCGCTTCGCGCCACCTTCTCCCACAAGGGGAGAAGGGAAAAGCAAGAGCATCTCATCATGGAAGGCGTCACGATCGTCGATCATCCGCTGGTGCAGCACAAGCTGACGCTGGTGCGGGACAAGTCCATCTCGACCAAGTCGTTCCGCGAGCTGATCAAGGAGATCGGCATGCTGCTGTGCTACGAGGTGACGCGCGACCTGCCGCTCACCGACACCGTGATCGAGACGCCGCTGGCGACGATGCACTCGGCCAAGATCGCCGGCAAGAAGCTGGTATTCGTGCCGATGCTGCGCGCCGGCACCACCTTCGTCGACGGCATGATGGATCTGGTGCCGACCGCGCGCGTCGCCCATATCGGGCTCTACCGCGAGCCGCACAGCTTTGCCGCGGTGGAGTATTTCTTCAAATCGCCGTCTGACCTCAGCGAGCGCCTCGCCATCGTGGTGACGCCGGTGGTCGCCACCGCCAACACCGCCGTCGCCGCCATCGACCGGCTGAAGGAGCGCGGCGCCAGGGACATCCGCCTCGCCTGCCTGATCGCCGCCCCGGAGGGGCTCGAACGGCTGCGCGGATTGCATCCGGACGTGCCGATCTGGACGGCCGCCGTGGATGAAGGGCTCGACGACAACGGGTTCATCCTGCCTGGCCTCGGCGATGCCGGCGACCGCGCCTACGGAACGCGGTAAGTGCTGGGCGCGTTTTAGGAACAGCTTCCACCGCGCGAGGTTCTCCTGCTTTGCGATGGAGAGCAACGATGACCTATCAGAATGACGACCGCAGGGCCGACAGAGCGCGCCGCAACAGCCCGGTCGGCTGGGCGGTCGGCGCGATCTTCGTGATCGCCGTGGTCGCGGCCGTCTTCTTCTACAATGGTCGCGAGTTCGGTCCCCAGACCACGACCTCGAATCCGAACACGGCGCCGAACGTCACCACCGGATCGAATCCACCTGCTGCGCCGGCGAAGTGATGCGCTAGGAGCGGGCCGTCACACCTTCCCGCTGCCGCAAATGCCCTTCAGTGCCTGCCACTCCTTGTCGGTCAGCAGCGGCGGGCCGCTGGCGGGCCGGTCCTCCTTCGTCATGCGCGCGAGGCGGTCCTCGGTCAGCGGATGGCTGGCGAGGATATTCGTCAGGCCGGAGCCGCCCTCTTTGCCGGTGATGCGGAACATCAGCTGGGCCGCGGGCTTCGGCGACCGGCCGAGCGCATGCATGATCTCGATCGCGAAAGTGTCGGCGCCGGTCTCGGCTTCGCGCGAATAGGACGCTTCGACCAGGCTGCGCGAGGCGAAGATCACGGCCGAGGAGCCGGTGATGTCGCCGAACAAGAGGCCGATCAGGAACGAGGTGCCGCCGTTGTAGATCAGGCCGCGCATGTTGTCGTAATGCTTGAGATGGCCGAGCTCGTGGGCGAGGATGCCGGCGAGCTCGTCGGGACTTTCGGCCTTGTCGAGCAGGCCCTTCAGCACGAACACCTTGCCGCCGGGCAGCGCGAAGGCATTCGGTATCGAGCTCGGCAGCACGCCGGCCGTCATTGAGTCGTCGAGGCCGGCCGCATCGCGCAGGCGGTTGACGAGCTTCGTGAACGCGGCCTTGCCCGCGGGGTCTTCGCACACGCCGCGGCCGAAGATGGTTTTCATCTGCACTTCGGCGGCGTCGCCGATGCGCCGTTCCACGGGCTTCGGCACCAGCGGCGCGAGCCGGTCGGCGGCGAGCGGCACGCCGAACAGGACGACGCAGACGATGGAGACGGCGGCGGCAACCGACCAGCCCACGATTTTCGCGACGCCGCTGCGCGTCGTCCGGTGCTCGTCGAGGCGCGTGCAGCGCGCGGCTACGTCCGCGGCGAGCACGGCATCGCGGATCTCCAGCCGCGCCAGAGGCGGTGCAGACGTCGCAGCCAGGCGCAGGATTCCGGGGGGACTGTCGGCGCGGCGAACGTCGGCATAGGCCCAGCGAACAGGCGTTGCGCCGTCCTCGGCGATCTCGAGCGCATCACTGAGCGTCAGCGTCACCTGCCGTCTGCGGCTCGACACGCCGTCGAAGAAGATGGTCGGACTCTCCGACTGCGCCGGGGTCTCGGCAAACACGTCACTCACAGCTCAGAATCCCGCGACATCGAGCCCGTCGGCAAAGCCTTCGCCGAGCGCGCCGGCAAGCTGACCGCTGCCGCGCACGTCCGCCGCGGCCCAGATGTTGTGCACCTCGACGGTCTCCAGCACCTTGGCCCAAAGATCGCGTTGAAGATAGACCCGCATGACGATGTTGATGGCAAGAGCGAGCGCGAAATAGCCGATCACCATCATCGCCACCATCGGGATGCTCTTCGTCGCATTGTCGCCGGCGAAGATCTCCTCGGCGGAAACGCCTGTGAGCGAGACGACCAGGAAGGCGCTGCCGCCCATATAGGCTGCGAACGCGACCGTGAGCAGCATCCACCAGCCGATCACTTTCCAATACAGGCCGTAGAAGGCATCATGAGGCAATTCCGAGGACAGGCTGACGCCACCGATGCGGATGCCATCGAGCCACCAGCGCCATTCGCGCGCCTTGAACTCGGCATAGAAGAACGGTGCGAGCGGGAAGATGATCAGCGCGATCGGGCTGAGCAGCCAGAGCCACCAGCCGCGCTTGAAGAAGGTCCAGCCGTCGGCGTCGAAATCGCCGCGGAGATCGCCGTAATGGGTGTGCCGCATCTTGTAGCGTTCGAGCGCCGCCGCGCGCCAGGGCAGCGCGAGACCGAGCGTCAGGAGCACCAGCAAGCCCCATAGCATGGCGCGAAACGCGTAAGCCCAGCCGGAGCCGTCCATCCAGAAGCGGACGCCGCGCCAGACCGTGCGGGTCAGGCGGTAGCGCCGCGCGCGAAAAATCGCGAACTGGCCGAAGGCGTAGAAGGCGATGAATAGCGGCGTCGAGGCAAAGGCCTGCCAGCGCTCGAACTCGATGCCAATGAGAAAATAGGCGAGATAGATCGGCACCAGGATCGCGAGCGCGAACAGGAAGCCGACCAGGAGCTCCTTGGCCCGTCCGGTGTATTCGGCCGCATCGCCATCGATCGCGGTGTGCGTCCACAGATGACGGCGGATGTCGGTGACGAGCCAGAACCGGTAGAAGCCGAAGGTCACGAGCTCGAGCATGGCACCCTTGGTGACCATTTTGCGGAACTCGGAGCGGCTGCCGGAGAAATCGACCCGCGTCGCCGGCAGCGGCGGGGGCAAGGGTTCGGACCCGATCGGGGTCCATTGCATGTCGTTCACGGCGGCAACCTCGGGATGCGGATCTGTTCCGGCCAAACTATAGATCAGAGATTAGTCGATCCCCAAGATGAGCGGGTTCGATTTAGCTCGATTCCAGCGGGTTTCTCGCACGATTCTCTGTCGTTCGGCGTGCGGGAGGTCACGTTCTCGTGGCGCCGTGACGATCGTGCAACGCGCTCGTGAAGGCTGGATGAGGCAAAACTCTCCCTTGCCCCGGCGCAGACAACCGGCTGTAATTGCAAATCAAATACCGCAGCGCAGAATTCAACGACGCGCGGTTCATATTCAGGGAGAACGGTCATGCATGGGACCATCGAAAGCGCGGCCAAGCTCGACGCCTTGCGCGAGCGCGCGATGTCGCTGCCGCTGGAGCAGTTCGATCCCGGCGACCCCGAATTGTTCAGGACCGATACGTTCTGGCCCTATTTCGACCGGCTGCGCCGCGAGGATCCCGTGCATTACTGCAAGGACTCGATGTTCGGGCCGTACTGGTCGGTGACGCGCTACAATGACATCATGGAGATCGAGACCAACCATGCGGTGTTCTCCTCGGCCTCCGCGCTCGGCGGCATCACCATCCGCGACATCGATCCGGATCTACGCCGTGAGAGCTTCATTTCGATGGACCCGCCGCGCCATGCCGCCCAGCGCAAGACCGTGGCGCCGATGTTCACGCCGACGCATCTGGACAATCTCGCCATCAACATCCGCAAGCGCTCGGCCGAGTGCCTGGACAACCTTCCCCGCGGCGAGGTGTTCGACTGGGTCGACCGCGTCTCGATCGAGCTCACCACGCAGATGCTTGCGGTGCTGTTCGATTTCCCCTGGGAGGATCGCCGCAAGCTGACGCGCTGGTCCGACGTCGCCACCACGATTCCCGGGCCTGACGGCCTGGTCGCGACCGAGGACGAGCGGCAGGCCGAGCTGACGGAATGTGCGGCCTATTTCTCGAAGCTGTGGAAGCAGCGCATCGAACAGCCGCCGAAGAGCGACCTATTGTCGATGATGGCGCATGGCACTGCTACGCGCGACATGGATGCGAAGAACTTCCTCGGCAATCTTATCCTCCTGATCGTCGGCGGCAACGACACCACGCGCAACACCATGTCGGGCTCGCTTCTCGCGCTGAGCCAGCATCCGGAGCAATATCGCAAGCTGCGCGAGAACCCTGACCTGCTCGACAGTTTCGTGCCGGAGGTGATCCGCTGGCAGACGCCGCTCGCGCATATGCGCCGCACGGCGCTGTCCGACTTCGAGTTCCGCGGCAAGCAGATCAAGAAGGGTGACAAGGTCGTGATGTGGTACGTCTCGGGCAACCGCGATGAGGAGGCGATCGACAGGCCCTACGAGTTCATCATTGATCGCGCCCGCCCGCGCACGCACCTGTCCTTCGGCTTCGGCATCCATCGCTGCGTCGGCCTGCGGCTCGCCGAGCTCCAGCTCAAGATTATTTGGGAGGAAATTCTCAAGCGGTTCGACCATATTGATGTGGTCGGCGAACCCACTCGGGTCTATTCGAGTTTTGTAAAGGGTATCGAAACGCTGCCGGTGAAGATTGCTGCGTGAGTCGAACGCAACGGAGCCACGATCATGAACATCCAAGCGCCGGTTAAAGTGGACAAGGCCGAACGCATGCGGAAGGCGCGCGAGGAGGCCTATGCGACGCCGTTGTCGCAATTCCACCCCGGCGCGCCCCGGCTGTTCCAGGACGACACGCTGTGGCCCTGGTTCGAGCGGCTGCGTAAGGAAGAGCCGGTGCATTACTGCACCAATGCGCCGATCGAGCCGTATTGGTCGGTGGTGAAGTACAACGACATCATGCATGTCGACACCAATCACGGCATCTTCTCCTCGGATTCCAAGCTCGGCGGCATCTCGATCCGCGACGTGCCGGAAGGCTACGACTATCCGAGCTTCATCGCGATGGACCAGCCCCGGCATTCGGCGCAGCGCAAGACGGTGTCGCCGATGTTCACGCCGACACACCTGGACGAGCTGGCAAAGCTGATCCGCCAGCGCTCGCAGACCGTGCTGGACAATCTGCCGCGCAACGAGACGTTCAACTTCGTCGAGCGCGTCTCCATCGAGCTGACCACGCAGATGCTGGCGACCCTGTTCGACTTCCCCTGGGAGGAGCGGCGCAAGTTGACGCGCTGGTCCGACGTTTCCACCGCGCTGCCCAAGAGCGGCATCGTCGCCAGCGCCGAAGAGCGCCGCCGCGAGATGGACGAGTGCTACGCCTACATGTCCAAGCTCTGGAACGAGCGTGTCAACTCCGCGCCGCGCAACGACCTGTTGTCGCTGATGGCCCACAACGAGGCCACGCGCCACATGGACCCCGACAACCTCATGGGCAACATCATCCTGCTCATCGTCGGCGGCAACGACACCACGCGCAACACCATGACCGGCTCGGTGCTGGCGCTGAACGAGAACCCGGAGCAATACGGCAAGCTGCGCGCCAATCCGGAGCTGATCGATTCCATGGTGCCGGAGGTGATCCGCTGGCAGACGCCGCTGGCGCATATGCGTCGCACCGCGCTTGCCGATACCGAGATCGGCGGCAAGCACATCAGGAAGGGCGACCGGGTCGTGATGTGGTACGTCTCCGGCAATCGCGACGAGGAGATGTTCGACAAGCCGAACGAGTTCATCATCGACCGCCCCCGCCCGCGCACGCACCTCTCCTTCGGCTTCGGCATCCACCGCTGCGTCGGCATGCGCCTCGCCGAGCTGCAGCTCAAGATCGTCTGGGAGGAGATGCTGAAGCGCTTCGACCGCATCGAGGTGGTCGGCGAGCCCAAGCGGATCTATTCGAGCTTCATCAAGGGATATGAGACGCTGCCGGTGCGGATTCCGGGCTGAGCTCTCTCCTACCGTCATTGCGAGGAGCGAAGCGACGAAGCAATCCAGACTGTCACCGCGGAGGGATTTCTGGATTGCTTCGCTGCGCTCGCAATGACGGGGTCCTGGACACACCTGCTCGTCACGCCCGCACCGGCAGGCACGGCACTCCCCAGCTATAAAATTCCGGCATGACAGCTCGCGCCAGATGCGAAGGCACGACCGCGCGCGGCTGTTCTACCACACGCCATCTAACTCAGCTTGATGTCCCACACGCCGTCCTTGCGGCAGGCGGCGACCTCCTCGCGCAGCAGCGCGGTGATGGCGAGCGAGGCCGTCGAGGCCGGGCGGTCGATTGGAGAGGCAAAAATGAGCTCGCGCGTCATCGGCTTGGATACCGGTGCGGTTTCCAGCCGCCCGTCCGCGACCTCGCCGTGGACAGAGGACGGCGGCAGCAGCGCGAAGCCGAGGCCCTCCTCGACCAGGCTCGTCAGCACGCGGAAGGAGTCCGCTTCCAGCTGGACGTCGAGCTTGATCTTGCGCTGGGCCGCAGCGTGCTCGATCAGCGCCCGAAGGCCGTGGGAATGAGAGGGCAGCACCAGCCGTTGCCGCAGCAGCCAGCCGATGTCGACGCTCTTCTTGCGCGCCAAGCCGCAGCCGCGCGGACCGACCGCGACGATGTTGTCGCGCCCCAGGCTCTGCACGTTGAGATGCAGGTCGGCCGAGCGGCCGTAGAGGATGGCGAGATCCATCTCGCCGCGATGCAGCCATTCGACCAGATGCCCGCTGTAGCTCTCGACGATGCGCAGCGAGATGCCGGGAAATTTTTCGACACAGCGCCGTGCAAAGCGCGCCGACAGCACGCAGCTCACGGTCGGAACCAGGCCGAGCACGACCTGGCCGGACGGCGGCCCCTTGGCCGACTGGATGTCGTCGCGGATCTGGTCGATCTGCCGCACGATGCCGGAGGTGCGTGCGAGCAGCAGGCGGCCGGCCTCGGTCAGCACCATGCCGCGGCCGTTGCGCGTGAAGAGTTCGGTGCGCAGCTCGTGTTCCAGGAGCTTGATCTGCCTGGAGAGCGCCGGCTGCGCCACGCGCAAGGTGTCGGAGGCCTTGGACAGGCTGCCGAGCTCCGCCACGCAACTGAAGGTCCTGAGCTGCCGGAAATCCATGCTTGCCAATCCTGGAAGGCTACTCCATACGCTATAACAAATGAGCATAGGGGGCGGGCATTGTTTTCACAACGCCCGTGGGTTGGCCGGCGTTATCTTTAACTGCCGCTGAGAATTGGAAACGCCATGAGTCAAGAACACCACGCCGAAGATTACGCCGACATCCGCGAGGCCGTAGCCAAGCTCTGCGCGCAGTTCCCCGGCGAATATTGGCGCAAGCTAGACCGCGAGATGGCCTACCCCAAGGCGTTCGTCGATGCGCTGACCGAGGCCGGCTATCTCTCGGTGCTGATCCCCGAGGAATATGGCGGCGCGGGCCTGAAGCTGTCGGCGGCCGCGGCGATCCTGGAAGAGATCCAGCGCGCGGGCTGCAACGGCGGCGGCTGCCATGCCCAGATGTACACGATGGGCACGGTGCTCAGGCACGGCAATGCCGAGCAGAAGGCAAAATACCTGCCGAAAATCGCGAGCGGCGAGTTGCGCCTGCAGGCGTTCGGCGTCACCGAGCCGACCAGCGGCACCGACACCTCCTCGCTGAAGACGTTCGCGCGCAAGGACGGCAACGACAGCTACATCGTCAACGGCCAGAAGATCTGGACCAGCCGCGCCGAGCATTCCGATCTGATGGTGCTGCTGGCGCGCACCACCCCGAAGGACCAGGTCAAGAAGCGCACCGACGGCCTGTCGGTGTTCATCGTCGACATGCGCGAGGCCAAGAACAACGGCCTCGAGATCCGCCCGATCCGCACCATGATGAACCACGCCACCACCGAAGTGTTCTTCACCGACATGAGGGTGCCGGCGGAGAACCTGATCGGCGAGGAAGGCAAGGGCTTTCGCTACATCCTCTCCGGCATGAATGCCGAGCGCATCCTGATCGCGGCCGAATGCGTCGGCGACGCAAAGTGGTTCATCGCGAAGGCGACGAACTACGCCAAGGAGCGCGCCGTGTTCGGCCGGCCGATCGGCCAGAATCAAGGCATCCAGTTTCCGATCGCCAAGGCCTACGCCTCGATGCGCGCGGCCGAACTGATGGTGAAGGAAGCCACGCGCAAATACGAGGCCGGGCTCGATTGCGGCGCGGAGGCCAACATGGCCAAGATGCTGGCGGCGGATGCGTCCTGGGAAGCGGCGAATGCCTGCATCCAGACCCATGGCGGGTTCGGCTTTGCCGAGGAATACGACGTCGAGCGCAAGTTCCGCGAGACGCGGCTCTACCAGGTGGCGCCGATCTCGACCAACCTCGTGCTGTCCTTCGTCGCCGAGCACGTGCTCGGCATGCCGCGCTCGTACTGAGGTTGCGGCCATGGGAGCATTGGACGGGATCAGGGTGATTGCGGTCGAGCAGGCGGTGGCGGCGCCGTTCTGCTCCTCGCGCCTGGCGGATGCCGGCGCGGAGGTGATCAAGATCGAGCGGCCCGAGGGCGATTTCGCCCGCGGCTATGACGCGGCGGCCAAGGGCCAGAGCAGCTATTTCGTCTGGCTCAATCGCGGCAAGCAATCGGCGGTGGTCGATCTCACCACGAAGGAAGGCCGCGCCGAGCTGGAGAAGCTGATCGCGAGTGCCGACGTGCTGATCCAGAACCTGAAACCCGGCTCGATGGACAAGCTCGGCTTCTCGCGCGAGCGGCTCTTGAAGGACTATCCCAAGCTGATCTCGTGCACCATCACCGGCTATGGTGACGAAGGTCCCTATGCTCATCGCAAGGCCTATGATCTGCTGATCCAGGCCGAGAGCGGCCTCGCCTCGATCACCGGCAATCCCGACGGCGCCTCGCGCGTCGGCATGTCGATCGTGGACGTCGCGACCGGCGCCACCGCGCATGCCGCAATCCTGGAGGCACTGATCGCGCGCGGGCGCACCGGCAAGGGCGCCGACATCCGCATCTCCATGTTCGACGTGATGGCGGACTGGTGCACCGTGCCGCTGCTCAACGCCGAAGCCGGCAATCCGCCCAAGCGCATGGGCCTGCGCCATCCCTCGATCGCGCCTTACGGCGTGTTCACCTCCAAGGACGGCAAGGACATCCTGATCTCGATCCAGAGCGAACGCGAGTGGAAGACGCTGTGCGCGAAGGTGCTGGATCAGCCGGACCTGCCGGCCGATCCCCGCGTCGCCAACATGGTCGAGCGCGTGCGCAACCGCGACTTCACCGACGCGACGGTGGCCGACATCTTCGGCAGGATGACGCGCGACGAGCTGTTGAAGCGGCTGTCGGACGCGGACATCGCATTCGCCGAGGTCAACACCATGGCCGACCTCGCCAACCATCCGCATCTGCGTCGTATCGAGGTCGACACGCCGAACGGCCGCGTCAGCTATCCCGCGCCGGCGCCGATCATCGTCGGCGAGACGCGCAGCTACGGCGCCGTGCCCGCGATCGGCGAGCGTCCCCAGTCCAAATAAAGAGAGCGAGGCGTCATGACCGAGAAGCTCGACATCGATCATCTCAGGCAATGGATCGGCCGCAGCCAGGAGGCCACCGACATCGTCACCGCGCAGCTTGTGAAGGGCCTGCGCGCGACATTGTTCCAGGAGGTCGGCGAGCCCAAGACGGGCGATGCTGCGCCGTTCACGGTGCATTGGTGCCTGGCGCAGCCGGTGTTCCCGATGTCGATGCTCGGGCCCGACGGCCACCCGACCCGCGGCGGCTTCCTGCCGCCGGTGCCGCTGCCGCGCCGGATGTGGGCCGGCGGCGAGATCGAGTTCTTGCAGCCCTTGCGCGTCGGCGATGAATCGACGCGGACTTCGCGCATTGCCGACGTGCAGGTGAAATCAGGATCGACCGGCACGCTGTGCTTCGTCTCGGTCGAGCATAGCATCTCCTCGCCGAGGGGCACGGCGATCCGCGAGCGGCAGGACATCGTCTATCGCGAGATGACCGGCGGCGCGCCGGCTGGCGGCAAGGCGTCGCCTCCGCCGCCGCAGGCGCAGCATCGCGAAACGCATGTGTCCGATCCCGTGCTGCTGTTCCGCTACTCCGCGCTGACCTTCAACGGCCACCGCATCCATTACGACCGCGACTACGTCACTGAGGTCGAGGGCTATCCGGGCCTGATCTTCCACGGTCCACTACAGGCAGCGCTGATCGTCGAGATGGCGGCCAAGCTTCGTGGCGGCAAGGCGCCGAAGAAGTTTTCGTATCGCGGCGTGCAGCCGCTATTCGAAGGCACGGAGTTCTCGGTCAACGCCAACGAGACTGAGGCGGGCATGGAGCTGTGGACCGCGAACGCGGAGGGGCAGCCGACGATGAAGGGCACGGCGGTGTGGTGAGCCACCACTGTTTCTTCCCGTCATTGCGAGCGTAGCGAAGCAATCCAGAATCCCTCCGCGGAGATAATCTGGATTGCTTCGTCGCTTCGCTCCTCGCAATGACGGGGTGAGGCTGCTACCCTCAATCAACAACACGGGGACGGAAACCATGGCCAGGAACGGCAAGACCGGCAGCAAGCCCGTCACCGTGAAGCAGGCGACGCTCAACCTTCTGCGCGCCTTCGGCATCGACAGGGTGTTCGGCAACCCTGGTTCGACCGAACTGCCGTTCCTGAGCGACTGGCCCGACGATATCGACTACGTGCTGGCGCTGCAGGAGGCTTCCGCCGTCGGCATGGCCGATGGTTATGCGCAGGCGACGCGCAATGCCGGGTTCGTCAACCTGCATTCGGCGGCCGGCGTCGGCAACGCGCTCGGCAACATCTACACCGCGCATCGCAACCAGACCCCGCTAGTGATCACCGCAGGCCAACAGGCGCGCTCGATCCTGCCCTTGCAGGCGTTCCTCTATGCCGAGCGCGCCTCCGAGTTTCCGCGACCTTATGTGAAATACAGCGTCGAGCCGGCAAGGCCGGAGGACGTGCCCGCCGCGATCGCGCGGGCCTATTACACCGCGATGCAGCCGCCGTGCGGGCCGACCTTCGTGTCGATCCCGATCGACGACTGGGCCCATCCCTGCGCGCCGGTCGAGGCGCGGAAAGTGAGCCGCGAGATCGGCCCTGAGCTGGAGCCGATGAAGGCGCTGGTTGCGGCGCTCGCCTCAAGCAAACAGCCTGCGCTCGTCGTCGGCCCGGGCGTCGATCGCGCCGGCGCGGTGGATCTGATGGTGCGCGTTGCCGAGAAGGCCAAGGCGAGCGTCTGGGTTAGCCCGTTCTCGGCACGCTGCTCGTTCCCCGAGAGGCATCCGCAATTCGCAGGCTTTCTGCACGCCTCGCCGGCGCAGTTGTCCGATGCACTGCGCGAGCACGATGTCGTCGTCGTCATCGGCGCGCCGGTGTTCACCTTCCATGTCGAGGGCCATGCCGCGATCTTCGACCGCGGCGCGACCATCTTCCAGATCACGGATGACGCGGATGCCGCCGCAGTGACGCCATCGGGCACCAGCATCATCGCGACGATGAAGCCAGCGCTCGGCCTGCTGCTCGACCTGCTGCCGGAGAGCAAGCGCGCGGCGCCAAAAGGCCGCACGCTGCCGCCGGCGCCGCAGCCCGCCGATCCGCTGCCGGTCGAATTCCTGCTGCATTCGCTGTCGCGGGCGATGCCGGATGACGCATCACTTGTCGAGGAAGTGCCCTCGCACCGGCCGGCGATGCAAAAATTCCTGCCGATGCGCGGCCAAGACAGTTTCTACACCATGTCGAGCGGCGGCCTCGGCTATTCTCTACCCGCCGCCGTCGGTATGGCGCTCGGCAAGCCGAAGCAGCGCACGGTGTGCCTGATCGGCGACGGCTCGGCGATGTATTCGATCCAGGCGCTCTGGACCGCCGTGCAGCGCAAGCTGCCGCTCACAATCGTCGTCATCAACAATTCCGGCTACGGCGCGATGCGCTCGTTCAGCCAGGTGATGCAGGTGCGCAACGTACCGGGGCTGGAGCTGCCGGGGATCGATTTCGTGCGGCTTGCCGAAGGCATGGGCTGTCATGCGGTGCGGGTGACGAAGGCCGCGGAGCTGGGCGAAGCGCTGAAGCGCGGCATGGCGTATGCG
Organism: Bradyrhizobium sp. BRP23; assembly: GCF_020194135.1. Taxonomy (NCBI): domain Bacteria; kingdom Pseudomonadati; phylum Pseudomonadota; class Alphaproteobacteria; order Hyphomicrobiales; family Nitrobacteraceae; genus Bradyrhizobium; species Bradyrhizobium sp. BRP23. The sequence goes on from NZ_JADYVW010000005.1 coordinate 527,309, forward strand.
GGCACGAGCCTCGTTGAGGTCGTCGTGGATTCCGCAGTGCCTGTGCTGTACGGGCAGAAGCATTGACCGTGTCGTAGCCCGGATGGAGCGCAGCGTCATCCGGGAATCCTGCCACAGGCGAGTCGGCCCTGGATTGCGCTGCGCTCCATCCAGGCTACGACATCACGACGCCAAAAAACCTCCGTCGGCCGCGAGCACATGCCCGACGACATACGACGACGCATCCGACGACAGCCACACCACGGCCTCGGCGACCTCCTCCGGGCTGCCCATCCGCCGCAGCGGCAGGCCTGCGCTGACCGTCGCCACATCGCCGACGCCGGCGCGCAGCATCATGTCTGTGACGACGCGGCCGGGCGCGATCGCATTGATGCGAATGCCGCGCGGCGCGTTCTCCATCGCCGCCGAGCGCGTCAGCGAGATCGCGGCGGCCTTTGAGGCCGAGTAGAGCGAAAAGCCTGGATTGGGATTGCGCACCCCGCTGACGGAGGTGTTGACGACGATGCTGCCGCGCCCCTGCGCCAGCATCGCCGGCAATTGATGGCGCAGGCAGAGGAACAGCGCGCGGACATTGGTGTCGAACACGCTGTCGTAGATCTCCGTGCCCTGCTCCTCCAGGGGCGCGCGGCGCTCCTGGAAGCCGGCATTGTTGAAGGCAACGTCGAGCCGGCCGCAGCGCCCGACGGCTGTGCCGACGAGGCGCGCGACCTCGTCTTTCTTCGTGATGTCGGTCTGAAGCGCGATCGCCTCCGTGCCGAGCTCGCGGCACGCGGCGGCGGTGGCCTCGATCTCGGCCTCGCGCCGGCCGGCGACGACGATCGCTTCCGCCCCTTCGGCCGCCATCCTCAGCGCCGTTGCGCGCCCGATGCCGCTGCCGCCGCCCGTGATCAGGCAGACCTTGCCGCTCATGCGCTGACCGGTCGGCAAGGCTTCGCTCATGGTCCACTCCAAACACTTGCGCGCGCCGCTGCGCCCATATAGTTGTATGATACAACGATATGGGGCGAGTCAAGCCATGGCCGAGCTTTCGCTGATTGACGACATCCGCGCCGCCTCGCGCCTGATGGTGCGCGAACTCGGCTTCATGGACGCCACGGTGGCGGCCTCGGGCTATCCGCCCTCGGCGGTCCACACCATCCTGGAGATCGGCATTCGTGGCCCCATGACGTCGGGCGAGCTCGGCGATTTCCTGCGGCTGGAGAAATCCAGCGTCAGCCGTCTGGTGCGCAAGCTGATCGATTGCGGCGAGCTCAAGGAGACGCCGGACGAGGCGGATGCGCGCAGCAAGCTGCTGTCGCTGACGGCGAAGGGCCGGCGCACGCTGGAGGCCCTCCACGCGTTCGGCCGGCAGCAGGTGCGCGGCGCGCTGGCGGCGCTGACGGAAGCCGAGCAGCGCACGGTGTGCGAGGGCATGATGCTCTATGCGCAGGCGCTGCGCGCGAGCCGGGTGGGGGAGACGGTGGCGGTGGTGTGATGCGCGAGGTTGCTGAAGCTGCTTCTACACGCTCGGTGTCATCGCCCGCGCAGGCGGGCGATCCAGTACTCTGAGACGGTTGTGGTTGAGCCGACAGGGGCGGCATACTGGATGCCCCCGCCTCCGCGGGGCATGACAGCGTCTAGCGTGGGAGCACCTAACGGTCACTTCCCGAACTCCTCCCGCATCTTCGCCTGGATCTTGGCCATGCCGCCGATCCAGCGGTCGTAATTCTCGGTCTTCTTGCGCATGTAGCCGAGCACTTGCGGGTGCGGCAGGATCAGGAACGTCTCCTGCTCGAGGCCGGCGAGCACGTCTTTCGCCACTTGCTCGGGCGTCAGGTCGCCGTCGCCGGATTGCGGGCCCTTGGGAATCGAGCGCAGCATGTTGGTGTCGACACCCTGCGGACACAGGATCGAGACCTTGATGTTGTGGGCCTTGTGCGAGATCGCGAGATTCTCGGCAAAACCGACCGCCGCGTGCTTCGTCGTCGAATAGGCCGGGCTGCCGACCTGCGACAGCAGGCCCGCGGCCGAGATGGTGTTGAGGAAATAGCCGCCGCCGCGCGCCCTCATCCGAGGGACGAGATGCCGCGCCGCATAGACATGCGCCATGACGTGGATCGCCCAGCTGCGCTGCCAAGGCTCGTCGGAAGCGCCACCGGCGTTCTCCGACATTGGATCGAAGCCGCCGCCGATGCCGGCGTTGGAACAGAACAGCGCGATCGGGCCGAACTGCCGCTCGGTCTCCTCGATGACGTGGACGATGTCCTTTTCCTGCGCGACGTCGCATTTGAACGCGGCGCCATCGACCATGGCCGCGACCGCTCGCGCATTGGCCGCGTCCATGTCCGCGACCACGACCTTGGCCGCACCCGCATTGTGAAAGGCCTCGCACAGCGCCTTGCCGATGCCGTTTGCGCCGCCCGTGACGACCACGACCTTGCCGGTCACCTGCATGCGACGTCTCCTCTCGTCTTCTTATACCGCTTCGCGGAAACTTCTCAGCTCAACACGAGGTCGAGCACCGCGGTATAATGACATGCCGCGCCGGCCAAGACAAAGCCGTGCCAGATCGCATTCTGAAAGCGCAGCCGCCGCCAGGCGTGGAAGATCACGCCGAAGCTGTAGAGCAGGCCGCCGGCAAGAATGAAGCCCAGCACCAGCGTGGGCAACGCCCTGACCACGGCATCGTAGAGCATCATGCCGCTCCAGCCCATCGCGAGATAGATGCCGACCGAGACGCGGTCGAACCGGCCGGGATAGAGCAGCTTCAGCACGATGCCGAGGATTGCGACGCACCAGACGCCGGCCAGCAGCACCAACGCGAACACGCTGTCCTTCAGCTCCAGGATGAACGGCGTGTAGGTCGCGGCGATCAAGAGATAGATCGCGGAATGGTCGAAGCGGCGCAGCAGCCATTTGGCCGGCGAGACCGGCCAGAGATTATAGGTCGCCGACAGCACCAGCATCGAGAGCAGGCCGGCGACATAGACGGAGACGCCGACGATGTCGGTGGCGTCGGCATAGACCGCCGTCAGCACCACCAGCACCGTCGCGGCAATGATGCCCGCGAGCACGCCGATCCCGTGGACGATGCCGTCGGCGATCAGCTCGGCGCGATCGTAGTCCCAGCCGATCGCGTCGGCTGCGGCGTGGACGGAAGAGGATGCAAGCTGCTTCAACTGGAAGACGGTCATGGCAATCCGCAAAGGCTCGAGGCAATGCCCTCTAGATGGGTGTTTCAGGACCGGCGGGTCGTTCAAACGGCTGATTTGCCGAGAAAGGCGGTGGAAGTATGAAAGCTTGAATTTCTTCAGGCAATTGCCACTTTTGTGACTAATCCGTTTTGCGTATCCCTCGCCCGAGATCCCCTCACGTTCATATGGCATTCAGTTTCCAGGATATGGTCGAGGAAGCGCGGCTGTCGGCGCGGGCGCTGATCGACTATGGCGAGCACTTCTTCAACCCGACGGTGCGGCTTGGTGTCACCGGTCTGTCGCGCGCCGGTAAGACCGTATTCATCACCGCGCTGATCCATGGACTGACGCGTGGCGGCAGGTTTCCGGTGTTCGAGGCCTACGCCTCGGGCCGGATCGCGCGGGCGCACCTGGCGCCGCAGCCGGACGATGCCGTGCCGCGCTTTGCATATGAGAGCCATCTGCGCGCGCTGATCGAGGAACGGCGCTGGCCGAGCTCGACCATGGACATCAGCGAGCTCAGGCTCGTGATCGACTACCAGCGCCCGAACGGCGCCGACCGCACGCTGACGCTCGACATCGTCGACTATCCCGGCGAATGGCTGCTGGACCTGCCGCTGCTCCACAAGAGCTACGAGCAATGGTCGGCGGAGAGCCTGGCGCTGTCGCGCGAGGCGCCGCGTGCGCATCTCGCGGCCGAGTGGCACAGTCATCTCGCGACGCTCAAGCCCGAAGCGCGCGAGGACGAGCAGGCGACGCTGACGGCCGCAAAGCTCTTCACCGATTATCTGCGCGCCTGCCGCGACGAGCGGTTTGCGATGAGCCTGTTGCCGCCCGGTCGCTTCCTGATGCCCGGCAATCTCGCCGATACGCCGGCGCTGACCTTTGCGCCGCTGGACGTGCCTGCGGGCGGGCAGGCGGGTGAGGGATCGCTGTGGGCGATGATGGTGCGGCGCTTCGAAGCTTACAAGGACGTCGTGGTGCGGCCGTTCTTCCGCGATCATTTCGCGCGGCTCGACCGTCAGATTGTGCTGGCTGATGCGCTCGCCGCGTTCAACTCCGGCCCCGAGGCGCTGCACGATCTCGAAGCCGCGCTCGCCGGCATTCTCGACTGCTTCAACACCGGCCGCAGCACGATCCTCTCCAGCCTGTTCCGGCCGCGCATCGACCGCATCCTGTTCGCCGCGACCAAGGCGGATCATCTGCATCATTCCAGCCACGACCGGCTCGAGGCGGTGCTGCGCCGCGCCGTCTCGCGCGCGGTCGCGCGCGCGGAAAACACCGGCGCGGCGATCGACGTCGTCGCGCTCGCCGCCGTGCGCGCCACGCGCGAAGCGCAGGTGGCGCATGGCCGTGACAAGCTGCCGTCGATCCTGGGAACACCCGCCGCAGGCGAAAGCGCCGGCGGCGAGTTCTTCGACGGCAACACCGAGGTTGCGACCTTTCCGGGCGATCTTCCGCTCGATCCCGAACCGCTGTTCAATGGGACGGATGCGTTCCGCGGGCTCGCGTCGGAGGCGGCCGGGAACAGCGATTTCCGCTTCCTGCGCTTCCGCCCGCCGAAGCTCGAACGCGAGGGTGCCGACGAGCCGACGCTGCCACACATCCGCCTCGACCGTGCCTTGCAGTTCCTGATCGGAGACAAGCTGTCATGACCGAGCGATCCAAGCCACGGCGGCCGGCGACGTTCCGGCTCGACGATCCCGGCGTCGTCGTCGCCGAGGCCGACGAGACCGGCCGTCTCGGTCGCGCCACCATCCAGATCACGCCGGAGCCCGACCCGGCGATGCTGCCGGTGCCGGTGCAAGCCGCAGTCCCGGCGCGGCGCGGCTTTCCCTGGGGCACTCTGTTCTGGTCGGGGCTCGCCGGATTGACGCTGCTCGGCACCGGGCTCGGCGTGGTCCATCTGGTCGAGGATCTGTTCGCGCGCAGCCAGACGCTCGGCTTCGTTGGACTTGCCTTCGCCGCCGTCACCGCGCTGGCGCTTGCGGTGGTGATCGGGCGCGAGGCGTTCGGTCTCGCGCGTCTTGCGACCATCGAGAAGCTGCACCAGCGCGCAGCTTCCGTGCTGGCCAGCGACGATCGCAAGGAGAGCCGGGTCATCGTCCAGGACCTGCTCAAGATCGCGCACCAGAACCCGCAGCTGGCGCGCGCCCGCGCCACGCTGGAGAGCCATGCCGGCGAGATCATCGACGGCGCCGACATGATCCGTCTCGCCGAGCGCGAGCTGATGTCGCCGCTGGACGCCGAGGCGCGGCGGCTGGTGTCGTCGGCCGCGCAAAAGGTCTCGATCGTGACGGCGGTGAGCCCGCGCGCCGCCATCGACGTGCTGTTCGTGTTCGTAGCGGCACTGCGCCTGATCCGCCAGCTCGCTTATCTCTATGGCGGCCGCCCCGGCGCGCTCGGCATGATCCGCCTGCTTCGCCACGTCATCGCCCATCTCGCCATCACCGGCGGCATGGCCGCGAGCGACAGCCTGGTGCAGCAGATGCTCGGCCACGGCATCGCGGCGAAGCTGTCGCAGCGCCTGGGTGAAGGCGTGCTGAACGGGCTGCTGACCGCGCGGCTGGGATTGGCCGCGATCGATGTGACGCGGCCGCTGCCGTTCGCGGCCCTGCCGCCGCCGAAGCTGTCGGATCTGGCGACGGATCTGCTGCGGAAGAAGGACGCCGACGAGTAGATCGCTCCCTTAGACCGCCTCACTCCTTCAGATTATTCGCCCGTTTCACCCAGGCGCGCACGTCCTTGAGGACGGCGGGAAGCACGGTCTTGACCTCCGCCACGGTCATGCCCGCCTTGATGCGGGGATCGTACAGAAGGTTGAGGATGTACTGGTCGTAGACGTCGAAATAGCCCATCGAGACGTTGTCGTTGAACATGGTCCAGGGCACGCTCGTGGTGTCGTTGATCGGCCCGAGCGATTGCAGCAGCTCCTCATAGGCGCAATCGAGGAAGGTGAAATCGCCGTTGTCGACGGTGAGGATGACGTCGGAATGCTCGATCTCGAAATTGTCGTTCTTGCGGAAGCCGGACAGGCATTGCGGATCGAGCGAGGAGCGGATCTCGCGCGCCTTCTCGGCGCCGTAGAAGCTCGAGATGGTGCGGAAGAGATCGCGGTCGCGCACCAGCTTCACGCGCACATTCGCCGCTTCGTTGGTGTCGATCATGGCGATGTCGAGATGCTGCACGCGCTTGCCGATGTCGGCCACGACCTTGGCGAGCTGCGTCTTGCGATCCTCGCGGTCGCTCTCGGCGTAGACGCGTACCGGCCCGTCGAACTTGCGGATGCGGTCGACGCGGCCGGCAAGATGGTATTCGGCGCCGAATGCCGTCTTCAGGAAGCCTTCAATGATCTCGCCGTCGGTGAAGCTCTTCTTCTCGGCGCGCTGGCGCGAGGACACCGCGGGCAGCTCGGCGGCGGCAGCCATGGGTGCGATGTCAGGCGCGCAGGCGAGCGTCGCGAGGGCCAGCAGGGCGAAGCGAAAGCCGGGCGAGGGCGGGACGAATGCGCTCATCGTGCTGTGACGCTGCCGCATTCGCCCCGCGTGCACAAGAGCGCAAATTCACGCGCCGCGCGGGTTCCTGGTCAGTTGTTCAGCACCACCACCGGGGTGCCGATCGAGACGCGGCTATAGAGGTCGGTGACGTCGTCGTTGGTCATGCGGAAGCAGCCCGAGGAGACGGCCTGACCGATCGTCTCCGGCTCGTTGGAGCCGTGGATGCGGTACAGCGTCGAGCCCAGATACATGGCGCGGGCGCCGAGCGGGTTGTCGATGCCGCCCTTCATGTGGCGCGGCAGGTCCGGCCGGCGCGCCAGCATCTGCGAGGGCGGCGTCCAGTCCGGCCATTCCCTCTTGGCGGTGATCCTGTGCACCCCGGCCCAGCGGAAGCCGTCGCGGCCGACGCCGATGCCGTAGCGCAGCGCCTGCCCATTCCCGAGCACCAAATAGAGCCGCCGCTCGGCGGTGTTCACCACGACGGTGCCCGGGGCGTAGCTGCCGTTATACATGACGGTGGTGCGGGGGATCGGGCTCGCGCCGCCGCGGCCGATATAGCTGGTGGAACTGGTGCCCGTGAAGTCTATCATCCCCGTCGCGGACGCGTCGGCTGCGCCAGCCAGCAGCAGCGCCATTGCGGCCATCGGTGCGGCAAAAAACCGGATCATCATCTCCCCCAGAAAAAAAATCGATTCAACCGGACCCAGAGGCCATATTTGCGCGCGTTTCGCAAGCCACGGGCCCGTGAGGGTCGCATCGTTAACGACTGACGTTACCAAATCGCAACTGCGCCAATTTGCTGGAAAGCGTTAGCCAAACCGGCGTCTCACCACGCGGGGCAGGGCCGCAATGCCCGCTATTGCTTTGACGCGCCGCGCGAACAATGATTGACCGAATGGATCACTGGCAGGTTGCGGGAGCAGACAGAATGAACGGTGCGGAAAGCCTGGTGCGGACGATGGTCAAGGGCGGGGTGGACGTCTGCTTCACCAACCCCGGCACCTCCGAGATGCATTTCGTCGCGGCGCTCGACCGTGTCCCCGGCATGCGCTGCGTGCTCGGCCTGTTCGAAGGCGTGGTGACGGGCGCGGCCGACGGCTATTTCCGCATGAAGGGCACGCCGGCCTCGACCCTGCTGCATCTCGGCCCCGGCCTCGCCAACGGCCTTGCCAATCTGCACAATGCCAAGAAGGCCAATTCCGGCATCGTCAACATCGTCGGCCAGCACGCCGTCTACCACATCGGCTACAACGCGCCGCTGACCTCCGACATCGAAGGCCTGGCCCGGCCGATGTCGTCCTGGGTCCGCACCTCGCCGGATGCCAAATCGGTCGCCGCGGACGGCGCCGCCGCCATTGCCGCCGCGAAAAGTGCGCCGCCGCAGATCGCGACCCTGATCCTGCCCGCCGACACCGCCTGGAACGAGGCCGACGGAATCGCCGAGGTTCCGGCCGAGCAGCAGCGCGCCAGCTATTCGCCGCAGGCGGTCGAGCAGGCCGCAAAGATCCTGCATGGCGACGGCGAAGGCACGCTGCTCCTGATGACCGGCAGCGCGCTGAGCGCGCAGGGTCTGGCGCTGGCCGAGCGCATCGCCGGCAAGACCGGCTGCACCGTGATGGGCCCGACCTTCCGTCCGAAGATGGCGCGCGGCCGTGGCCGTTTCTCGATCGACCGCATCCACTACGTCATCGATCAAGCCCTGCCGATGCTGGCGAAATTCCGTCACATCGTGCTGGTCGAGTCCGACGACCCCGTGGCGTTCTTCGCCTATCCGAACAAGCCGAGCATGCTCAAGCCGCAGGGCTGCGAGGTGCATCGCATGACCTCCTGGGGCGAGAATTCGGTCGCCGCGCTCGAGGCACTCGCCGGCGCCGTGAAGGCCAGCACCAGGGACGTCAAGCCGCAGGCTCTGGCTGAGCTGGTCAAGCCGACCGGCGCGCTCACCTTCGCCTCGATCGCGCAGGCCATTGCCTGTGCGATCCCCGAGAACGCGATCATGGTCGACGAATCCCTCACCACCGGCCGCGGCTTCTTCCCGCCGACGGCGGCGGCCGCCCCGCACGACTGGCTGCAGAACATGGGCGGCTCGATCGGCTTCTCGACGCCGCTGTCGATCGGTGCCGCGATCGCCTGCCCGGACCGCAAGGTGATCACCATGGTCGGCGACGGCAGCGCGATGTACACGATCCAGTCCCTGTGGACCCAGGCACGCGAGAACCTCGACATCGTCACCATCGTGTTCGCCAACCGCATCTACCAGATCCTGCGCGGCGAGTTCGACAATGTCGGCGCCGGCGAGCCCGGCCAGCGCGCCAACGACATGCTCCGCCTCGACCGCCCGACCCTGGACTTCGTGGCGCTGGCCAAGGGCATGGGCGTTCCCGGCCGCGCCGTCACCAACGCCGACGAGTTCAACAAGGCGCTGGCAGAGGCCGTCGCCGAGCCCGGCCCGCGCCTGATCGAAGTTCAGATGTAGACCGGACCGATTGCGCCGCGAATTCCGGTCTCATGTAGCCCGGATGGAGCGTAGCGTAATCCGGGGCTGGTGTGTTTTGCGAGAGTCCCGGATTGCGCTACGCTTCATCCGGGCTACCAACTTGGCGCGCACGTGATGGGCCCGGAGGCACGATGCAGACCGAGCTGAATAAGGTGATCGCGGCTGTCAGGGACTTCTACGCCCACGAGGGTTTCCTGTTCGAGAAGGACGTCGGCGAGCGGGCGGTCACGCACCGTTTCGCGGTGCATCTCGAAAAGCAGTTCTCGGGCTGGTCGGTCGACTGCAATTACGACCGGCTCGGCGAGCGCACGCTGCATCTGCCGCACGGCACCATCATCTCGACCGACGACCATCTCGGCAAGTCGATCTACCCCGATGTCGTCGTGCATCAGCGCGAGATCCCGAACAATCTGCTCGCCGTGGAGATCCGCAAGGCGAGCAACCACACGCCGCTCGATCACGACCAGCACAAGCTGCGGGCGCTGACCGACGTCCATGTCTGGTTTCCCTATTGGATCGGCCTGCTCCTGGTGCTGGACAGGCAACATGTGACGATGTCGGAGGTCTATGTCAGCGGTGCCGTCGACGAGCCGCTGTCACGCTGGTTCGCCTCGCGACTGGAGGAGACCGGCCGCGCAGCTCGCGCATAGCCGAGCGCGCCATTGCGCACCTGCGCACGCTGCGATGTCGTGAGGCAGACCATGCCGGGAGTGTGACCCCCACCACAGTTCCGGCGTGCGATCGGGCCTATCGTGGGCGGACTTGCACGCGTCGATGCCGGGGGCCTACGCTGGCTCATTCGGATCAGGTATTTTGGAGGTTCTGATGCAGAAATCATATTTGCTGGCTGCGACGGCAGCGCTGATGCTCATGATGCAATCGCCGCTCGCGCTGGCGCAGGGCGCGCCGGCCGCGGGCGGAACCGCTGCGCCTGCCGCGACAAGCACTGCGCCGGCTGCGACGACCACGGTGCCAAGCGCGACCACCGACACGTCCAGCCAGCCCACTGACGGCAAGAAGAGCGCGTCGAAGAAGCCGGCGAAGAAGAAGATGACCCGCCAGCAGGAGATCGATCATTCGGTCGACACCGGCACCGTGCCGGCGCGCTATCGCAGCTCGGTGCCCAAGCGGTACCACCAATACATTCCGTTCGCTAAGCAGTAACGGATCGCACCGTGGCGCGACGTGATCGAACGTGGTGCCGCCGATCATTCGGCGGCGTCCGGCCCTCCATTGCGCCACATCGCCGGTGGCGGTCTGCGCGAGCGGTGCTAGAGTAGGCCGAAGCCCGGGGGGAATGATGAGCGACGAGGTGAAGGATGCCGGCCTTGTGGCCATGATCAGCAGCATCCTGGGAAGCAACAAGCGCGCAGACCCTGTTGCACCGCCTCCGCTCGCCGAGGTCCCGCCGATCGTGCCGGCGGATCCCGTGGAGCCGGCCGCGACGTCCAGGTCCGAGTCCAAGTCCGAGTCCGGATCCGATGCGGCCGAAGCCGAGAGCGCGCCCGATGCCGCAGCGGCCGCCGCCGAGCCGGCCGAGCCGCCCGCGCAAATCGCAACCACGCGGGACGGCAAGCGGCTGCTGCCGGCGGAGGCGATCGCCGATCTCGTGCTCGGCGAGCTGCGCAAGCTGGACAACTTCCCGAGTTCCGGCGTCTCGGTCACGGTCTACGGTTACCGGCACTGGAACGCGATGCTCACTTTCGCGCCGTTCTCCACCAGTTTCCAGAACGCAACCCGGTTCCGCCAGGCCGTGCCGGACCTCGTCTTCAAGCTCCGCCGTTTCGTCGAACTTGAGATATAATCTCGGTCGTCGGCGCCATGGCGTCGCAAGCGAAACAGTTCGACAGGATCTTCAATTGAGCGTCGCCTTCACCAAGGAAGAGAGCGCCGAAACCGCGTCCGAGACGCTGTTGCCGGACCGCCCGATCTCGCCGCATCCGAACCTCGTGACGGAAGCAGGCTTCAACGCATTGCAGGCGCAGCTCGCCGAAGCGCGGGCGGCCTATGAAGCCGCGCAAGCCATCGAGGACGTCAACGAGAAGCGACGGCAGTCCGCCGTGCCCCTGCGCGATCTCCGCTATCTCACGGAACGCTTGCGTACGGCGCAGGTGATGCCCGATCCTGTCGCGACCGAAATCGTTGCGTTCGGCAGCACCGTGAGCTTCAGCCGCGCTGACGGCCGCGTCCAGACCTACCGCATCGTCGGCGAGGACGAAGCCGATCCCAAGGCCGGCTCGATCTCGTTCGTCGCGCCCGTCGCGAGGTCGCTGATGGGCAAGGCGGTCGGCGACGTCGTCGGTTCAGGTGCGCAGGAGATCGAGATCCTGTCGATTGCGTAGGGGTGCGCAAGCCGAGGTGAGTTGCGTGGCAAAGAGCGCCATCGACAGCCTCAATCCCATTCGCCTAAAGCAGATCCGGAACAGCGCGAGGCCGTCGTCTCCGCCAAACGAAGTTGATGATTGGATGAGACGGTTTTTGTCTGGAGCCTTGCCGTTCTATGCGCTGGCGGGCCTCGCCATGTGCATGTACCTCGTTCTCTACAGGACGAGCCTGTTCGACCTGAACGCCATCGTCCATGGCGCGGCCGGGTCGGCATGGTTTCCAGCCTTCATGTTCGCCTGCGTGCTGGTGGAAGCGGTCTTCCCGTATTTCGGCTATTTTCCCGGCACCGCCCTCATCCTGATGTCCGTGGCGCTCAGTCCGAAGGCCGTGGATGGCTCCGTCTTCCTCGCGGCGTGGCTCGCCATCATCCTGGGCGCCGTTCTCAGCTATGGACAAGCGCGTTTCTTCAGGCCGTTTCTGCAGCGGGTGGCCTCGAAGGCGGCCTTGCGCCGATGCGAGTCCCTGTTCGACGCCTATGGCCGCTATGCGCGCATTGCCTTGTTCGTTCATCCCAACGCCTGTTCGATGTATTTCACGGCCCTCGGACTGCTCGGCCGCAGCCTGACGCGCGAGCTCGCTTATCTCTGCGTGGGTGCCGCGGCCGCAGTGGGCATTCTGTTCGTCATCGTATCCCGGCTGGTGTCGTCCATCGGCCCCACCGACAACGGCGAATTGCAGGTGCTGCTGGCAGCCGCGCTGGTCGCCATGGGGACACTGATCGGTCTCTACACGGCCTGGCGGCCGAAGGCCGCCTGAAGCCTGCTTCGTCATTGCGAGTCTGCAATGACAACGAATCGTTGTGCGTCACTCCTCCGGCAGCTCGACGCCCGTCAGCTCGGTCAATTTGCCGATGAGCCGGTCCTGAAACCTCGGATCGGTCGCCTCACGGGCCGGCTCTTGCTGCTCGAGATGATGCCAATAGCGGCCGCTCACGAGGGCCGCAGGATCCTCGCTGACTGCCAGCCAGGTCTGGGTCCGTTGCCCGGTGTCGATATCGACAGGGGCGCCCGCGCCTCCCATCTTCGTGCGCACCCAACCGGGATCGACGGCGTTGCAGAGGACGTTGGGCCACCGCCGCGCCAGCGCGTAGGCGAGCGCGACGACGTGCAGCTTGCTCTCGGCATAGGCCGTGGCGGCGTTCCAGGCCCGCTTGGTCCAATCGAGGTCGTCGAGCGAGCCCTCTCCGCCGCGGTGCAATCCGCTGCTGAGATAAATCAATCGAGCGGGCCGCGCGATCAGAGCCGTCAGCGTGAACGGCGCAAGCGTGTTGATGGCCAGCGTCTCGGCATGGCCTTCCGGCGTCGCGCCGCGGCTCGGCCGCGTGTAGACGCCGGCATTGTGAATGACCGCATCCATGCGCCCGATCGCGTTGATATGGTCCGCGATGCTCCGCGTCTCCCCCGCGCTCCTGAGATCGCCGATCACCAATCCCTTCGCACGCGAAGTGAGGCCGCCGAGAGCCGTGGCACGATCGGCTGAACGCGCGTGCAGCACCACGCGGTGCCCCTGATCGAGCAGCGATTGGGCCGCCGCCCGGCCGAGGCCATCGGTGCTGCCGGTGATGAATATGGTCGCCATGGGGCTCTCCTAGGTGTTTCGGGACGCAATCTACGGCGCTCGCGGCACGTGGGTCCCGCGATCCCCCTGGCGCCAGCACCAGGCGGACCCGAGGTAAATCGGCCTCCAGCGGCATTGTGTGAAACTTGCCGCTTCGGTCGATCACGAGGACGAATTGACGCGTAGTCGATCGAAAATCAACTCACGGTATGTCTGGTCGGAAGCACCTGATGGTGAAATAATTCCCGGCGCTTTCTTGATTAAATTTTGACGTCGGCCGCGAACCGGCTGCCGACACGGATTGTCATCATGGCCGCGCTTCCTCAGGGCGTTGTGGCGGAATTGCAGCAGGAGAACGCGCGGCTCCTGGCCGAGTTGCGCGCCGCACAAGATCGCGAGACCGCCACCGCGGACATTCTCAAGATCATTGCCAGCTCGCCATCGGAGGTGAAGCCGGTATTCGATGCAATCGCGAGGCGCGCAAATGCCTTGCTCGGCGGCTTTTCGACGACCGTATTCCGCTTCATCGACGGCAATGCCCACTTGGCGGCGTTCACGCCGACGAATTCTGCCGCCGATGAAGCTTTGAAGAAGATGTTTCCGCGTCCGATCACCGATTTCGAGAGTTTTGCGAGGACACAGGCGGGCAAGGTGGTGCCGACCCCCGATACGGAAGCGTTGACGAACGAGATCAAATTCATCGCGCGCGCCCGCGGCTTTCGCAGCATGTTGTTCGTTCCGCTCGCGACTGGCGGCGTGGTGATCGGCATGATCAGCGTCACGCGGGCAGAGCCGGGGGCCTTCGCTCCGCATCACGTGCAGCTTCTGCAGACCTTCGCCGACCAGGCCGTCATCGCCATAGAGAACGTGCGGCTGTTCGACGAGGTGCAGGCGCGTACCGACGACTTGCGGGAATCGCTGCAGCAGCAGACCGCGACCGCCGATGTGTTGAAAGTCATCAGTCGCTCCGCGTTCGATTTGCAAACGGTTCTCGACACGCTGACGGAATCGGCGGCGTCGCTGTGTGGGGCCGACATGGCGGCAATCCTCCGGCAGGACGCCGATGGCTCCTTCTATCACGCAACTCGGTACAATTTCTCGCCGGAGTGGGCCAAGGTCTCGGCGGGCGTTCGGCTCAATGCTGGACGCGGTAGCCTCGTTGGGCGCGTCCTGCTGTGCGGCAAGGCTGTTCAGATTCCGGATGTCCTGGTCGATCCCGACTATGCCTATCCCGAGCAACAGAGGGCCGGCGGTTACCGCACCCTTCTGGGCGTACCCCTGCTGCGGTCCGGAGAAGTGATCGGCGTGCTATTCCTGGGCCGCAAGACCGCGAACTCGTTCACGGACAAGCAGATCGACCTGGTCTCCACTTTCGCTGATCAGGCCGTGATCGCGATTGAGAATGTGCGGCTGTTCGATGAGGTCCAGGCGAAGACGCGCGATCTCGCCGAATCGCTCCAGCAGCAAACTGCGACCGCCGACGTGCTGAAGGTGATCAGCCGCTCGACCTTCGACCTGCAAACCGTGCTCGACACGCTGGTCGATTCGGCGGCACGGCTGTGCGAGGCGGAGATGGCCTTCATCATGCGCCGCGAGGGCGATGAATATCAGGCCGGAGCAGCGGTCGGGTTTTCCGAGGACTACATTGCCTTTCTGCGGGCTCATCCGATCGCTCCCGGCCGGGGCACGGTCACGGGTCGAGCCGTCCTCGAACGCCGTCCGGTGCAAATCCTCGACGTCGCTGCCGATCCCGAATACGGCCTGGAGGCGTCGATCACGATCGCTGGTCAGCGCACGGCGCTCGGTGTTCCCCTTCTGCGCGAAAATGAGCCGATCGGCGCGATCGTGGTCGCCCGCAAGCGCGTGCAGCCCTTCACCGAAAAGCAGATCGAACTCGTCGCCACCTTTGCCGACCAGGCGGTGATCGCCATCGGCAATGTGCGTCTGTTCGAGCAATTGAATGAATCGCTGGCGCGGCAGACGGCAACGTCGGAGGTGCTGGAGATCATAAGCGCTTCATCGGGCGCGCTCGCTCCGGTCTTCCACAAGATGCTGGAGAATGCGACGCGAATTTGCGGCGCCGGCTTTGGCACCATGAATCTGTACGAGGAGGGCGGCTTTCGCACGGTCGCATTGCACAACGCGCCGCAAGCTTATGTCGATACCCGGCTCTACCAGAACATTCGCCCACATCCCGCGAGCGGGCTCGGCACCGTCGAGAAGAGTCATCAGACCGTTCATATCGACGACATCAGGACGCAGCCGCCCTATATCGAAGGCAACCCCAATGTTCGCGCGCTCGCTGACCTTGCCGGCGCAAGGACCCTCGTCATCGTTCCCATGCTCAAGGAAGATGAGCTGATTGGCACGATCACGATCTTCCGCCAGGAAGTGAAACCCTTCACAGACAAGCAGATCGAGCTCGTGTCCAACTTCGCACACCAGGGCGTGATCGCGATCGAGAATGCACGCCTGCTGAATGAACTGCGCGAGCGCACCATGGAATTGTCGCAATCGCTCGAGGAATTGCGAAATACGCAGGATCGGCTGGTCCAGACCGAGAAGCTTGCCTCGCTCGGGCAACTCACCGCCGGCATTGCGCACGAGATCAAGAACCCGCTCAATTTCGTCAACAATTTTGCTGCGCTGTCCTCCGAACTGACCGACGAGCTCGGCGACGCGCTGCGCTCAGCCGGCCTCGGCGAGGTGGAAAGGCAGGACATCGACGCGCTGATCCACATGCTGCAAGGTAACCTGGAAAAGATCGTGCAGCACGGAACGCGCGCCGATTCCATTGTCAAGAATATGCTTCTGCACTCCCGCGAGGGGTCCGGCGAACGCCGCGCGGCGGAGATCAACGCCATCCTCGAAGAAAGTCTCAACCTGGCCTATCACGGAGCCCGCGCTGAAAGAGCCGGCTTCAATATCACGCTTGAAAGAAAACTCGATCCGTCTGCGGGAGCCCTCGAGCTGTATCCGCAGGAAATCACGCGGGTGTTCCTCAATCTGGTTTCAAACGGTTTCTACGCGGCCAGCAAACAAAAGGAGGTCGTCGGTGACGGCTTCGAGCCAAGACTGCGTGCGACGACCACAGACCTCGGCGGCGCCGTCGAAATTCGCATTCGCGACAATGGCACCGGCATCCCGGCCGACGTCAGAGAGAAGATATTCAATCCATTCTTCACGACCAAGCCGGCCGGCGAAGGAACTGGCCTTGGGCTTTCGATCTGCCACGACATCATCGTGAAGCAGCACGGCGGCAGCATCGAGGTCGATACCGAGCCGGGCGAATATACCGAGTTCATTATTACGCTGCCGCGTACGCGGGCGGCACCATTGTAGAGCGGAGGCAGAAATTGAGCGTCTATATCATGGTGGTCGACGACGAGCCCGATGTCGAGGCGCTGTTCCGCCAGCAGTTTCGGCGCGATCTGCGCGCCGGTCGTTTTCTGATGGAGTTTGTATCCTCGGCGCCCCTGGCATTGCAGCGCGCGGCCGAGATTGCGGATGCCACCCTGATTCTGATCCTGTCCGACATCAACATGCCCGGAATGAGCGGACTGGAGATGCTGCCTATCGTGCGCTCGGCCCGCCCCGATGTACCGGTTATCATGATCACGGCCTACGGTGATGCCGAGACCAAGCGCAAGGCGCTGGAGAAGGGCGCCGCCGACCTGTTAACCAAGCCAATCGACTTCGCCGCGCTGCGCCAGGAGATCGATGCGAGGCTTGAGCAGGCCGCATGATTGCAACCGTTGACGGTGGCAAACCAGAGCGGCTCGCAAAGTGAAGCTGTTGCAGACGCCGCCCCAATTGAGAGCATGCATCCACCGTCAATCTTCGTCAGAAAATCGAGATTCGAAATGAAGACGCTCCTGGTCCCGCTTCAGAATATTCCGATGATGACAGCTACGCTCGCTGTGGCCGTAGGCCTAGCGCGTCGCTCCGGCGCCTATATCGAAGGCTTTCCACTCCGGTTCGGCATCCCTCAATATGCGGCCGCCGAATTGGCCACCGGCATTCTCCTGGACACGTATCAAGTGAAGAGCGAAGCCGAACTGAACGACATGCGCAACTTTTTCGAAGCATTCATGCTGAAGCATGATGTTCCCCGCGCCACCGCAGGGTCGAACCCGCCATGCTTCGGCTGGCTGGAGACCGCGCCTGAGGGCGAAGACTTTGTCGGAAGTTATGGGCGCGCTTTCGATCTGATCGTGATGGCGCGGTCTGACATTGATGCGGTGGGCCCTCACCGCCGCGCGATTGAGTCCGCGCTGTTTGAGAGCGGCAGGCCCGTTCTACTGGCGCCGTCGAATGGACCAAGAAGCGTCGCAACAAACATTATGATCCACTGGAACGGGAGTACCGAGCAAGCTCGGGCAAACGCATTTGCCATGCCGTTGCTTCGTCTGGCCGAAAGGGTATCGATCCTAACCGTTGTCGGCGGCCAAGCGGTGCCAGGACCGTCTGCCGGTCAGATCGCTCGGCAACTCCAATACAATGGCATTGCGGCCAGCTTGATCAGCGTTGAGCTGGACGGGCGCGAAACTGGTGAGGCGGTCCTCGATGCCGCCAGGGCACACGGTTGCGATCTATTGATCAAAGGAGCCTTCACCCGCACGCGGCTACGGCAGATGATATTCGGTGGAGCGACCAGCTATATCATGGAGCACGCGGATATCTCCGTCCTTATGGCTCACTAGCGCGCAAAAGGCCTGGTTTTATCGCCATTGGTGAGGCAAAAATCCATTGCTTTACAGAGCAACCAAGCGCATGGCTTTGGCTATCAACATTCGGTCCGACCATTCCTCCGCAGAGCGCATCGAAGCCTTGTGGGATGAAGTTGCCGCGTTTGAGAGCCAGCCTTCGATGAGGGGGCTCGGTTATCGGCCGCATTTCACATTCGCCATTTATGATGCGCCCGAGATTACCGCGAAGACCGCGTGGGAGACCATGCTCCGCGCAGTTGGAGGCGAAGGGCCATTGCAGGTCGCGTTCAGGCGAATTTGTTGGTTCGCAGGTCCGCCGCTCGTGCTCTGGGCGGAGCCGGAGTTCGATGAAACGCTCGTTTGGTGGCACGCTTCCATCAACGCTGCAATCGATCCAGCCTTGTGTCGGCTGCATTATCGGCCGGAAAACTGGCGACCTCATTGCACGCTCGGCACACAAATCGCCGACGCAAAGCGCGATGACGCGATCGCTTTCGCGCAGTCATTCAGCGGCAGCATCAGCGTGCTGTTCGACGTCGTGGATTGCGTTTCTTTTCCGCCAGTGCGCGTGGTTGCGGAGCAGAGATTGCCGGTTCGGTCTCCATGAAGTGGTGATCATTCGTCGAGCCCGCAGATCATTTGTAATCGATCCGGATCGAGCCGACCTTCTCATCGTGCCGGATGAAGCCTCCCTCGACCCCTGGCATCATCGCAATTTCGACGACGTTGCTCCCGCGCCAGCTGGGTAGTATCTCCGCGTGACCGGCGAAGCCGAGGAATGCGTGGTTGCGATCAGGTGAAAAGGTCCGGTCCATCGGTGCGATGCTCGCATATGTGGAATCCGGAACCGTTGCGTTGCATTCCTGCCTGAAGACGAACACGGCCTTGGTGCCGTCGGGCGACCGCGTCGAGCTCAGGACCACGTTGCGGCAGCTGGCAAATCCTTCGAGTGCGAACCAGATGAGACCAACCATGGCCGCGATTCCGATGCCGGCCACAGCAAGCACCGCGATCGCGATTCGTATCCAGAGTTTCGAAGGAGGGCGAGGGAGCGTCATCCAGCTCATCCCTGAATCTCTAAGCCGGCGATGCCGTGCGGGCCCTCAGGCGCAGCATGCTCATCAAGCGTGCGCCCCTCCCGATGATGCCATCATGCCCCTGTTTTGCCCGACGGAGCAAGGAAAATTCGGAAAAGTCGTAACCCTTTGATCCGACTGAGGTCGGCTACTGTGCATGGGGTTGTTTTCGAATTTTTGACAGAGCGGAAGCAAGACCCGCAGTCCGTCTACGCTCTTCGAGCTACGCCGAACACGCTTCGCTGCCATTGGGGGTGGCTGCGCCACGCGAAGCCTTTTGGCGAAGCGTGGTGGGCGCACAAGGGATCGAACCTTGGACCTCTCCCGTGTGAAGGGAACGCTCTCCCGCTGAGCTATGCGCCCGGGACCATCATGCAGGCGGCCGCAACCTTAGGCCGGCCGGCACATCGGAGCCCGCGATTTAGAAGTGCCGGCCCAAGGTGTCAAGTTTTCAAGCCGTCGCCGGGGCGGAAAACCTTGGTCAGGTCGCGCCTTCCGCAGGGGAAGCCGGATTTTTGGCCGGTTACGCGCCCTGCTGGCGGGCGCGGGAGGCGTGGGCCTGGAGCGCGCGGATGCGCTCGGCGAGCGTTCCGCCGCCTTCGGGCAGGCGGGGCGCAGAACCGCTGCTGGTCGCGGCGCCGTTGGTCGCGGCATCGTTGGCCGGGCGCGGCGCCGGCTTCGGCGGCTGGCCGGCCTCGGCCGCGAGCAGCGCCTCGATCGGCGAGTTCGGGCCTTCGAGCTGCATCGCGAGTTTTGCCACCTCGGCCGCGATGTCGTTGATGCGCTCGCGCAGAAGCGCGTTCTCCATGCGCTCGGTCGCCCAGGAACTCTCGGCCTGCTGCTGGATCGCGTTGATGTCGCGCTGGAGTTTCGCGCGTTCGTCGCGTGCGCTGCGCAGCTGCTCCTCCAGCGCGGCCTTTTCCGCGCGCAGCTGCTCCATCGCAGCCGACGACTTGCCGCCGCTGAGGCCCGCGATCTCGACGCGCAGCTCCTTGATGGTGCGCTCGTTGGCCTCGTTGGCCTGGCGCAGCTGGTTGTTCTCGTAGTCGCGCTCGGCGAGCAGCTTGCCCTGCGTGGCAAGGCGTCCTTCGAGATCGGCGACGCGGCTCGACAGCATCTCGGCCTCCTTGACCTGCACGATGAGCTGGCGGTCGAGCTCGGTGACGCGCTGGCTCAGATTCTCGACGCGGCCGCGCGCCTCGGCGAGCTCGCGCGAGGCGGCCTCGGATTCGGTGCGCTCCTGTGCGAGGCGCGCTTGCGTGGCGGCAAATTCCTTCTCGGCATCCCCGACCCGGTGCTTCAATTCCTCGATCTGCGCGCGCACTGCGACCAGCTCGACCTGGCGGCTCTCCGCCATCATCGAGCGGTCGGACAGTTCGGAGTTGATCTTGGCGAGCTCGGCCTGCTTGTCCGTCAACGCGATCTCGGCTTCGCGCAAGGACGCCGTCTTGGCGGCGAATTCCTCCTCGGTGGCGCGAAGCTGCTCCTTCACCGCCTTCTCGCGCGCCTCCAGCGCGAAGATGGTGGCGTTCTTCTCGCCGAGCTCGATCTTCATGCGGTTGATGGCGTCGCTCTTCTTGCCGAGCTCGGCGAGCTGGCTCGTGGTCTTGTTCTTGAGCTGCTCGACGCTCATCTCGAGCCGCCGCGCGGACATGGCGAATTCGGCGCGGAGCTGGTCCTTGTCGGCCTGGATCTCGGCCATCGAGAGCGGGGTGGCGGCCTCGAGCCGGCGCGTGGTCAGGCGCACCGCGCGGTTATGCACCAGCGGCACGATCGCAAGCCCGCACAGCATCGAGAGCAGGAAACCGATCGCCAGGTACATGATCGGTTCGACCATGGGCCAGAACTCCCAAGCTTAAGGAAAAATTCACCAACGACAATGCCATGGCGGGCCGGCAGAAAGCCAGCCCCGCTCTGTCGTTAACCTTGATCGGTGGGCAGTGGGGAGGACGTGGGCCTAGAACGGGTTCCAGGTCGCCCGCGGGGTGTATTTGAGATAGCCGATATTGGCGCCGAGGCGCAGGCCGAGCCCGGAGCGGATCGGCACCAGCACGATGTTGTTGGAGGTCAGCGCCGTCATGCCGAAGCCGCCGATGATGTAGGCCGAGCCGTCGATGCCGGCGAAGCGCTGGTAGATCGCGTTGGTGGCCGGCAGGTTGTAGACCAGCGTCATGGTGCGGGCGCCGTCGCCGCCCCAGTCGAAGCCGAGCGAGGGGCCCTGCCAATAGACGCGCAAATCGCCGGCGTTCTTGGTGTAGAGCGTGCCCTCGCCATAGCGCAGGCCGGCGACGAAGGCGCCGGAGCCTTCCTCACCCAGGATGTAGCCGTTCGGCAGGCCCCATTGGCTGACCGCCTTCTCGATGATCGAGGCGAGCCCGCGCGAGACGTTGCCGAAGAAGCGATGGCCGGCGGTGACGAGCTCGTCCGGCCCATAGGTATTGGGCGTCGGGGTCCGCTGCGGCGGCGGCAGGTCAGGCGGCGGCGCCTGCTGGGCGGAGGCCGGCACGATCCAGCCGATCATCGCGGCAAGCGCGAGCGCAGCAAGGCGTGATGCGAAAGTCATAAAAGAACCCCTGGTACCGAATCCGGTCGCTTCCTTAACCTCACGCCAACAGGCATGGCCCTAGGTTGCGCCGGATGTCCCCTCGACTCGGATGTTATCCGCAGCAACTATGACGGCACAACGGCAGGAAGATAGCCCTTTGCGCCCCGGAATTGCCTTGATCGCCCGCCGCCTCTGCCTGCTGGCGGGCATTTGGATCCTCGGTGCCGGCGGACCGACAGGGGCCGCCACCACCGAGCGGATCGTCGTCAACCGCTTCAGCGGCGTCGCCATCGAGGGCTTCGACCCCGTCGCTTATTTCGTCGCCGGCGCGGCCGTGCAGGGGACGGCGGAGTTCGAGGCGAACCTCTGGGGGGCCGTCTGGCGCTTCCGGAACGAGGGCAACCGCGCCTCTTTCCAGGCCCATCCCGAAATCTACGGACCGCAATTCGGCGGCTACGATCCGGTCGATATCGCCCGCGGCGTCACCGTCCCCGCCAATCCGCATTTCTTCGCGATCGTGGCGCAGCGGCTCTATTTGTTCAGCCGGGAAGACAATCGCGACGCCTTCGTCGCCGATCCCGAGCGCTTCCTCTATGAGGCGGGCAAGCGCTGGCCGGCCCTGCAGGAGAAGCTCGGGCAGTAACGAGCCCTGGTCAGTCGCAGCCTACCGCCTGCGGGTCGCCCCACGCGATGAATTCCGGGATGATGAAGCCGGTATCGCTGCGCTGGCCAAATCGGAGCTCGCCGCCCTTGCCGTCGGTCACCTTGCCGCCGGCCGCGGTCACGACCGCGCAGCCGGCTCCGACGTCCCATTCCGAGGTCGGCCCGAAACGGGGATAGATGTCGGCGCCGCCTTCCGCGATGCGGCCGAATTTCACGGCCGAGCCGCACGTCATCCTGACGGCATTGGGCCTGTCGGCGATGAACGCCTCGCTTCTGGCATCGCCGTGCGAACGGCTCACTGCGGCGATCCAAGGCTCCCCGCGCGCCGGCAGCTTGCGGGTGCGGATCGGCTCGGCGGCGGCGATCGTCGCGCCGTTGAACCTCACGCGCTCGGCACCGCGGCCGACGATGCCGCGCCAGAGCAGCCCGAGTGCGGGCGCGCTCACGATGCCGAGCACCGGCACGCCTGACGTCACGAGGGCAAGATTGACGGTGAACTCGTCGCGGCCGGCGACGAACTCCTTGGTCCCGTCGAGCGGATCGATCAGGAAGAAGCTGCCCTGGAACGGCGGGGAGGCGAGCTGGGTCCGCTCCTCCGACAGCGTCGGAACGTCGCCCGCGAGCTGCGCGAGTCCGTCCGCGATGATGCGGTCGGCGGCAAGGTCGGCCTCGGTCACCGGCGAGCCATCCTGCTTGCCGTCGATCCGCATGGCCGCGCGGTTGACGGCGAGGATCGCCTCGCCCGCCTTCACCACCAGCGCAGTCAGCGGCTCCATCAGGCCGGCAGCGGCCGCTCCGTCAATGATCCGTTTCACCTGCATGCCTCATCTGTCGGCAATATCGTTCCTCGTCCACTGATTCGCCCCGATCGATTCGCCTGGGCTTATGGCCGCCTCGAACCGATCGCAAGCTAGCTGCCGCGGGGCTGCGAATGTTAGAACCCGCAGCATCCGTCAAGCATGCGTGATTCGCGGCGTCCAGCGCCGTGCAATTCCAGGAACCCTCCAGGACCCCATTATATGTCTGACGCTTCGTCGCCCGCGACCACTGCCGCTCCCGATATGCTCGAACTCGCCGCGCTGCTGTGCTCGCGGGTCTGCCACGATCTCATCAGCCCCGTCGGCGCCATCGTCAACGGGCTCGAAGTGCTCGACGACGATCCCAAGCCCGAGGACCGCGAGTTCGCGCTCGACCTGATTCGCAAAAGCGCCAAGACGGCCTCCGCCCGGCTGCAGTTCTGCCGCCTTGCCTTCGGCGCGGCCGGCTCCTCCGGCGCGCAGATCGATCTCGGCGATGCCCACACCATGGCGAAGGGCCATATCGAGGACGGCAAGTGCTCGATCACCTGGAATCTGCCGCGGCTGCTGCTGCCGAAGAACCGCGTCAAGCTGCTGCTCAACATGCTGGTCGTCGCCCAGCACACGATCCCGCGCGGCGGCATGCTGACGGTCGATCCGGTCGGCGAGGGCGAGGTGATGAGCTTTCGCATCACCGCGACCGGACACAATGCACGCCTGCCGCAGAACATCTCCGAGCTCCTGAGCGGCGAGCGCGGGCCGGCTGCCGATGCGCATGCGATCCAGCCTTATTATACGCGGCTGCTCGCGCAGGCCTGCGGGCTCACCGTGACGCTCAAGCCGGAAGGCGAAGCCATCATCGTTACCGCTTCGTAAACGGCGCGTCGCGCCCGACCTCTTAATCGATTCTTTACGAGGCGCTTCGGCTTGTTCGGAGCGCCTTATCTCTTTGTTGGTGCCGTTCTTTTGCACATACTCAACCAATATTAAACGCTTTGCGGTGAAGCTGGCCCCATTCCGAAATGGCGCATCACGCCTCGTGCGCGCCCTTCCTGTATGAAGGCCTGTTTTCATGGATGATCTGTTGCGGGAGTTTCTGACGGAGACCAGCGAGAGCCTGGACACCGTGGACAATCAGCTGGTGAAGTTCGAGCAGGAGCCGAACAACGCCAAGATCCTGGATAACATCTTCCGCCTGGTCCACACCATCAAGGGCACCTGCGGCTTCCTCGGCCTGCCGCGGCTGGAAGCGCTGGCGCATGCCGGCGAGACCCTGATGGGCAAATTCCGTGACGGCATGCCTGTGACTGCCGAGGCGGTGACGGTGATCCTGTCCTCGATCGACCGCATCAAGGAGATTTTGGCCGGCTTGGAGGCGACCGAGGCCGAGCCGGAAGGCAACGACCGCGATCTCATCGACAAGCTGGAAGCGATGGTCGAGCAGGGCATGGCCGCCATGTCAGGCTCGGCGCAGCCGATGCCGACTGCCGGCACTGCTGCTCCCGTTGCCGATGCACCGCCGCTGGTGCCGGAAGCGCCCGCCGCTGCGTCCGCACCCGCCAAGGAGATGACCATGGGCACGCTGGTCGATCAGACCCTGGAGCGCCCCTTGCGTCCGGGCGAGGTTTCGCTCGACGAGCTCGAGCGCGCCTTCCGCGAGACCGCGATCGAAGCGCCGGTGCCCGTTGCTCAGGCTGAGGCAAAGGCCGAGCCCGCGCCAGCTGCTGAAGCGCCCGTGGCGAAGGAAGCCGCAAAGCCCGCCAAGGAGAAGGCCGCGCCGAAGAAGTCGATGGCCGACGAGATGGCGGGCGAGGGCGACCGCATCGCCAACCAGTCGATCCGCGTCAACGTGGATACGCTGGAGCACCTGATGACCATGGTCTCCGAGCTGGTCC